>CAYURP010000024.1:0-44044 GCA_964447175.1 uncultured Ignavibacteria bacterium
GATGAATGTGCAAAGTTTCTACACCCGAATAATAAGGCTAAAGTTAGGAATCAGAACAATTTCGACGATAAAAATAGTTAGATGTTTTCCAACCACACATACTCATCAATTAAGGAATACCAAACCAGAAAGCGAGGGAGAGAATGGCTGCTGAAAAAGACTGGGTCGTCTTTAAGGAAACCAACTCAGAGGAGTTGAGGGAGAAACTTCTGGAGGAATATATCCCCTTGGTTAAATCAGTGGCAGGAAGGATGGCTCTGGGTTTTCCCAGATCGGTGGAGGTAGACGATCTAATAAGCACAGGCGTCATAGGATTGATTGAGGCTTTGTCCAACTACGATCCTTCCCGGGGGGTCAAATTCGAGACTTATGCTGTTCCCCGTATCAGAGGTGCGATCTTGGATGAGCTCCGATCTTTGGATTGGGTTCCCCGTTCCACACGAGCCAAGTCCCGAGAAATAGAAAGAGCTACTGTCAAGCTGGAAAACAAGCTGGGCCGAAAACCCACTGAAATGGAATTATCTAAATGCCTGAAGGTGTCTACCAGGGAGCTGTTAGCCACCAAGGATGATGTTTCCTGTTCCTCCGTACTCTCATTAGATGAGCTTATTTACGGTGAGGATGACAATCGCCAGGTACCCCGGGTGGAAACGGTGGAATGTTCCAAACCCCACAATATCCTCCAGGATTTAGAGAAAAAGGAGCTTAAAGCCTTTATCCTCTCCTCCCTGAATAACCTCACGGAACAGGAGAAGATGGTGATAGGCCTGTATTATTATGAGGAGATGACTTTAAAAGAGATCGGGGAGGTAATGCAGATTTCAGAATCAAGGGTATCCCAGATCCACACTAAGTCAGTTTTGAAATTGAGAACCATGGTAAAGGAGAAATTTGCGCTATGACAAAAAGCAATCAAAAAAACATCGATAAAACAAAGGATCATAACCTTTCCTTTTTGTTAGAGGTATGCGGGGAAATTACAAAATGCGATAATTGTGGGGTTTTCCTCCTGGACCAGGAAAAAAATTCGTTCCAACCCCTTCTTGTCCAGAAAACCACGAACCCCTTTTCCCAGAGTATAAAATCCCTTTGGGAGAAAGGAGCTCTGGCTGAGAAATTAAAAAATAAAAAACCTGTTGTGATGGGAAAGGACGAGACGATTTTCGTGGCACCTCTCTATATGGGGGATGAACTCTCTGGATTTTTTGCATCCTATTACACTGCAAAACCGCCTGATGATACAAATCAAAAAAAACTATTTTTGTTGTCTCAACAGATCGAAGCTTATCTGGAAAACATAAGACTTAATGAATGGATAAAATCTAAAGAGAAAACACAGGAAACCTGGCATAAGGAGCTGCTTCCCATGAAGAAGATGGCATCGGTTGGTGAATTGACCAGGGATTTCGCACACGACATCAACAATCCTCTTCAGATCGTTCTGGGCAAAGCTCAAATTCTGGCTATGCGCATGAAAAAAGAAGGAATAAATAAGAAGTATATAGAGGAAATGGAATCGATAGAGAGAAATGCTCAAAGAATCTCCTGTCTCATAAAAAAGCTTTCAGATTTTGCCAAGAGGAGTGAGGATGATTTAGTCTCCTCTTCGGATGTGAACTTGAATCACCTGCTGGAGCGCACCTTCCTTCTGGTGAAAAACAGATTCAAATCCAAAGGTATCGATTTTCAGATTAAATCCCAGGAGAAGCTACCTTCGGTTAAGGGCAACCCCTCTCAGCTGGAGCAGGTCTTGTTAGACCTTTTTCTTAATGCCCAGAGATCTATGCCCCAGGGAGGAACTCTGACTGTGAACCTGAAAAAGGAAAAGGATTTTTTAAAACTCGATTTTGCTGATACCGGAGAAAAAATCTCAGAGGAGCTATTGCCTAAAGTTTTCGATCCCTTATACCTTAACCCTGATTTAAAGAAAAGACTGCCCTCCGGGTTTTTACTTTCCCATCAGATAGTTCGAGATCACAAAGGAAAGATGGAAGTTTTAAGCAATAAGGATAAAGGAAACATTTTCAGATTAAAATTGCCGGTCATAAAATGAAAAAGGTATCCTCTTTTAACATCTACAGGATCAAATGTCCTACTTGTGGGATTTCAAACCAGTTCAGGGGCATCGATCCAAAAGCTTTTGTGGAAACTGGCCGGGACACAGATTTCTGCCCCGTGGGAAGGGACTGGCAGGATTCCAAACATCAGGTAAAAAATCCTTTGCTTTATTTCATGGCTACCTGTAAGAGGTGCTTTTTCACCCATGAGCTGAACAGGGAATTAGTTGATTGGAAAAATAGCCCGGAGTTTAAATCACCTGCTTTTCTCAGCTTAAAGAAAAGACATCTTCAGGAATTAGACAAAAAAGATGGAGTCATAAGGAAGATGAGCAAAGCTCTGAAGCCCTCCAAAGATCCTTACTCTTCTGCCGTGATCAAGTTCCTTCTGGGGATTTATGATGAGTATTTAAAACCGATTCCTTCCAGTTATAACCTGGGTAGATACTATCTCAGGATGGGGTGGGTTTTCAGAGAGGAGAAAGAAAAAGAGAAATTAGCTTGGATCAAGGAAAATTTAGCTTCCCCATCTTTGGATCTAATTCTGAAATCGATACAGGCTCAGCATTCAGATTATCTACAGAAGATCCAGAAATTAAAAGATCTGGTGGAGTTCGAATTCGCAGAGGGCAAGTCCGAAACTAAAAAAGCAGATCCCCGGAATCGCTACCGCTCCCTTATAGATCAGGTAATGCAGGAGCTAACCAGCCTGAGTAATTCCGTGGACCAGCTTCAATCCCTCTACAGGAAAAGTCAACATAAACCTGCTCTGCTCTCTGGAAATAATCTTCTCAAACTCGAGGATTTTCTCTTCAGCTTGAAAATACAATGGCCTGAGATTCCCATAAATGAAATGGAGGCTTTAAAACTTTCCCTGGATAATTATAAAAAAAGCCTGACTAAGGATTTGAAGGAAAATCAGAGAATTCAGATTTCCTATTTGATTGGTGAGCTGTCGCGCAGGACCGGAGATTTAGGTGCTGCAAAGGAATACCTGGATTTGACAATAGATGTGGGTCAGGATTTTATACAGAGAAATGCAGAGGATCAGCTTAAAACTGCATTGGCTTATAAAATAATAGAAATGGCTTACCAGCAAAAGGAGATGATTTCAAGAGGAAAGGAGAGAATATAATGAAAGAAATAAAAGAGAACACTTATTCCTCTGAGCCCGGAAGAAAAAATAGTAGAAAATTTCTGAGATTTGAATTTACATCCCCGGTATTGTTTCGACTTATATCCATGGAAAAAGGGAAGCCAGAAGTCAAAGGGAATTTGGAACGTTCAGGTGAGCTTTTGGACATAAGTGCCGGCGGGGCTTTATTGGTTACAAAAAAACCAGCCGTAGAGGGTAATTTCATATCCCTGAAATTGAATCTGAAAGGGCTAAAAGAGGTCCAGGGTATTTTAGGGAAGGTAAAAAGGGTGGAGGAATCAGAAGAAGGTGACTTTCTCATGGGAGTGGAATTTTGCTCCATTGAATCTTTCCCCCAGTTGTATCAAAAGACCCTGGCTCAAAAAAACATCCAAAGCTTCGATAAAAAAATAAAGCAGGCAATCACTGAAAGCATTTTAGAAAAAAGAAAAGATCAGATCAAAGCTTAAGATGAACACTTTAACAAAAAGTTCGGAATTTACAGATTGTGACATAGGTTTTTTTCAAGCTTTGTTGGATAATTTACCTCTGGGAGTTCTTCTTTCAAATGAAGATGGGAAGATCTGGTATGCCAATACTTTTTATAATCAAATCTTTGGTGAACAGTTCACTCAAGAAGTAATAGGTAATAAGCTTTACCAGCTGGAGTGGGTTAAAAATACCGGGCTTGAAAATACGTTCCTAAACTTGGTGCAGAATGGGCAACCTTTTCTAAAAGAACCAATCAGAATAAGAAACTTAGATAAGAAAGAATTAAACATTAGAATTGAAGCGACATCCCTTAAAAATGAAAAGGGAGGGACGGAAGCTTACGTCTGCTTTATGGAAGATGTCTCCGAAAAAGAAAAGCTCCAGAGAAATCTGGTGGGTAAATCACATGAGTTTACCATAATAAATGAGGTGAGCCTGGCTCTGTCCACCACCTTGAATACAGACCAGATCCTGGAGATGATATTAATCGGTGTGACCGCTGGTCAGGGTTTGGGATTCAACCGAGCTTATCTTTTGCTTCTGGATGATGAGGAAAACTACCTGGTGGGTAAAATGGCTATAGGTGCCTCAGACCCGGAGGAAGCAGCCCGGATATGGGACGAGCTTTCCAAAAAGAAATTAACCTTCAAGGAGGTTTTAGAGTTTTCAGGAAAATCAGCTTCACAAAGAGACCAGGAGGTCAAAAGAATAATAGGGAATCTTAAAATATCTATGAAGGACAGTGAGAACATACTGGTTAAAGCAGTTGAAGATAAAGGTCCGGTTCACTTTCGCTCCGTTCAAAACTCAAATCATCCATCCAACGAGTTATTGATCGATCTTTTAGGAACACAGGAGTTTGTGGTAACTCCTCTGGTAAGCAAGGATAAAGTGCTGGGAGTGATCATCGCTGACAATTTGATAACTTCAAAACCCATAAAGGATGAGGATATAAAACTTCTTCAGATATTTGCCAATCAGGCATCCACCGCTATTGAGAATTCAAAACTCTATAACCAGTTGACTTATCAGGTGAGAAAATTAGAGGAAGCTAACCGGGCTTTAGCTGAAAATACCGAAAGAATGATCATGGTTGAGAAATTCTCCATAATAGGGCAGCTAACCGCCCGGGTGGCACATCAGCTCCGCAATCCCATGACCATAATCGGTGGATTTGCCAGATCCCTGCTTAAAAAAACACAAGAAAACGATCCCGGATACAACTCATTGAAAATAATAGCCGGACAAATTGACAGGATGGAAAAAATACTCAATCAACTCTTAGATTACACTCCCCACCCGAGAATACAATTGAAAAAGACAGATCTTAATTTGACCATTGAGCACAGCCTGAAAATGGTTGATAGAGAAATTACCCAATCAGGGATAAACTTGATAAAATATCTCCATGGAGAACTGCCTCTGTTTGAGATCGATGCAGAGCAGCTTCAGGTGGCCCTGGTTAACATTTTACGGAACAGCATCCAGGCTATGCCTTCAGGGGGACAGCTTAGCATAACCACCTGGGTAGAAGATGATCGGGTAAAAATTGAAATAAAAGACACTGGCGTAGGTATGTCTGAAAACGATTTGAAACGTGTTTTCGATCCCTTCTACACCACCAGAGAAAATTCTGAGGGATTGGGTTTAACCATGGCTTCAGAGATAATTAAAAATCACAATGGGCAGATAGGGGCTAAAAGCCAGAAAGAGGAGGGAACGTCCATTTTTATAACTCTACCATTAAAAAGAGGTGATAATCAATGAAAAAAATTTTAGTGGTTGATGATGAGCCCGATATTTTAAGGCTTTACTCCTCAGAACTGGAGGACGAAGGCTATCATGTAAGATTGGCTTCGGATGGAGAGGAAGCTGAAAGAATAGTAAACTCCGAGAACGTGGATCTTGTGATTTTGGACATTAAGATGCAAAGGAAGGATGGTTTAGCCACACTAACTCAGCTTAAAAGGATAAAGAAGGATCTGCCCGTAGTTCTCAATTCAGCTTATCCGGTTTTCAAAAGTGATTTTCAATCCTGGTTAGCTGACTGTTATGTAGTTAAATCTTCCAATCTGGAGGAATTAAAAGGAAGGATTAACCATCTTTTAAAATATGATAAAGGATCAAAAAATTGAAAAAATCGAGGATCTGTTAGATTCCGTCAACGAGTTCACTCAAAAGGCAAAACAGATAGCTTTTAATTTAGCTTCTGCTGCCAGCAGATCCAGAAATTCTCTGCCTTTAAGAATCGGTGACGATATTCTGGACCTGGTCACCGAGACTATTAAGGCTTCTGAGGAAATCGCTAAAATGGTAAAAATTGTTCGGATGGAGGTGGGAGGACTTTACACCCTGGATCGCTCCGGAGAACTCAGATTCGAAAAGGAACAAGTTCTGAAAGAGAAAATCGAAAATTATCTTCAAAGTATTTTAAACGAGAGCCAGAGGTTGCTTCTGGTGATGAAGAAATTGAAATCCATATCCATTGATAACAAATTATGAAATCTAAATTTCTCTTTATAGTTCTGATTCTTCTGACCCTTCTGTTGTTACCTTTTGGAGTCAAGTCCAGACCAGAAGAACAAAAACCTTTTAAAGTGAAATCCGTTGAGAGTCTGGAGTCAAATCCAGACAGGGACGAACTAAAGGTAAATTCCCTTGATTCCGATGACCTTAGTAGGGAATTTGTCTAAGGAGATTTAAATTGGAACCACTGGTTAAAGAACTTCTGGAGGTTATTGCCCAGGAGACAAAATTATTGGAAAACTTCCTGGCAGCTCTTGTGGATCAGGAAAAACTACTGCGTAACTACAAAATCTCATCTCTTACCCAATCCTGGGAAAAGGAAAGGGAGTCTTTGTCTTTAGCTAAAAGGCTGGAAAGGAAAAGATTAGATATCACCCAAAAACTTTCCAAAAGATTTAAGATAGATAAAAATAAATTCAACTTCTCTCTTCTCTCCGAACTCCTGGAAGAATCCTCCTGTACCAAGCTGGAGGAACTGCAAAGGATTTTGCTGGATCTGTGTAAAAAGGTGGAGCTTCAGCGTAAAAAGAACCAGCAATTAATCAGAAAATCCAGTGGCTTTTTGGTGTCAAGAAAGGAGACGAATTCTCAAAAGGTGTTTCCAACCGAGTATGCGGTAAAGGGAAGTTCTGATAAGAGAAAAGGTAATTTCGACTCTATAAACAGGAAAGCCACAGCTAATTAATCACAGGGGGTTTCATGTTAATTTTGACAAGAAAGACGGGAGAAAGCATCACTATCGGAGACGAGGTTAAGATAACTGTTTTAGGAATCCACGGTAGACAGGTAAGGTTGGGGATAATAGCTCCTCAGAAAGTGGTGGTTCATCGGGAGGAGATTTATGTGAAAATTCAGGAGGAGAATAAAAAGGCGGTTCAAGCTAAAAAGGAGAATTTGACAAAGATAAGCAGGAAATTGACTGAAAAAAATAGAGAGGATGAGCCATAAGATGATGTTTTTCAAGAAAAACAAAGTTAAAGGCAAGCCAAGCTCAGATGTTCCAGGGTATGGAGGAAGGTGGTTTTTGAGTAAGGAGGACTCACCAAAAGGTTCCCCAAAGAAAAAAAGACCATCAGAAAAATTGCCTAAATATCCTGTAGACACCGGTTTTGTCTACTATGATGATGAATAGATAACCAGCCCGAAATCTTCACTTAGGGGGGCTGCAAGATGAGGGAAGTAGCATCTTCTCGATTCGGGAAGATAAATTTCCAGGAAAAAGAGATTATCAAATTCCCTAAAGGAATAATTGGTTTCTCAGACAAGAAAAATTACATATTGTTGGAGCCAGAGGAATCTAAACCTTTCAAGTGGTTACATAGTATTGATGATGCCAATTTAGCTTTTGTTCTGATAGATCCTCTTGTTTTCTTTACTGGCTACCAGATAAAGCCAGGCTCAGAGGATTTAACTGAGCTTGAGGAAAACGACCTGAAGGAGTTGAAAATTTATGTTATAGTGACATTATCCTCTGATCCATCTCAAACCTCAGCTAACCTGATAGCACCATTGATTTTCAATTTTAAAAAAAATCTGGGCAAGCAAATAGTATTGTTCAAATCCCCTTATAGCACCAGGCATTTTCTATTAAAATAATTTCCAGAGGGAAAACCATAATGGCTTGGGTGAGTATTTCCCTATGCACTTACCCCTATAAACCTTTAAAACAAACTCATTGCTCTTTAAATTACATCCCTTCAGTTTTATATCTATCACTTAGAAGTTCAAAACTTCCTATTTATCATGTCAGACTTTTACTAATCTTTGTGTTTTTTTAAGACGTAATTATTTAAATATTGAAATAATCCTCCGATAATGTGGAAAAAAGAAGAAATATTATTTTGCTTGACAGGGAATTCGTATAAGTATATATTTTTGACTGAGCTACTTTATAGATAAGTAGTTAAAACTGGATTTAATTATTGTAGAAAATGGATAGAGTTAAGTAGTTAGTTATTAGTCCATAGTTGTTGGTGAGAGCAAGAAGCTATGAACTATTAACCAATAACTATAAACCAGACGGGCGATTAGCTCAGTTGGTTAGAGTGTCCCCCGCCAGAGGGGGGGAAGGTCAGGAAAGGAAGTAGTTAGTAGATAGAACATGGTTATTAGTAAAACAAAACACTATGAACCATTAACCAATAACCATCAACCAGACGGGCGATTAGCTCAGTTGGTTAGAGTGCTTGCTTGACATGCAAGAGGTCACTGGTTCGATCCCAGTATCGCCCACCATTAAAAGAGAGGATAAAAATTTATAAAAATATTCAGGATATCAAAATTTTAAGTCTTTCAGAATTCGATCCCCGGAGATTTTAGGTTAATTTTTATTTTAGTATTAAGGAGAAGATTTGGATAAAATAAAGCTGAACTTAACCACAGGAGAGGAGAAGGAATACGAAAAGGGAATTTCAGTAAAAGATTTGCTTATGGATCTTAAGTCTGAAGTAGCACATAGAGCCTTAGCTGTTAAAATAAATAGAAAGGAATTGGATCTTTCAGCAAAAATAGAGGAGGATTCTGAGGTTGAAATTCTGACTTTCGATTCACCAGATGGTGAGAAAATCTATTGGCACAGTACTTCTCATATCTTAGCTCAGGCAGTTAAAGAGCTTTTCCCGGAGGTGAAATTGGGCATAGGACCCTCAATAGAGGAGGGATTTTATTATGATTTTGAGAAAGAGACCCCTTTTACCCCGGATGATCTGGTAAAAATTGAAGAGAAAATGAGGGATATTATAAAAAGGGATTATCCATTCCAGAGAAAGGAACTTTCCAAAACAGAGGCGGTTGATCTTTTCAAAAGCAAAAGAGAGAATTACAAAGTGGAGTTGATAAACGAGATTGAGGAGGATCAGGTTACCCTTTATCAGAATAACGATTTTATAGATTTGTGCAGGGGTCCCCATATCCCTTCCACCGGGAAAATCAAAGCTTTCAAGCTTACCAGCCTTGCTGGAGCTTACTGGAGGGGATCTGAGAAAAATCCCATGCTGCAAAGGATCTACGGAATATCATTTCCCACTAAAAAAGAGCTGGATGAATACCTGATAAAACTTGAGGAGATAAAAAGAAGGGATCACCGGAGGTTAGCTAAGGAGTTAGATTTAATCTCTTTTTACGAGGAAGCAGGACCGGGGCTTCCTTTCTGGTTACCCAAAGGAGCTTTGATCCGAAAGATTATCGAGGATTTCTGGGTGAGCGAACATTACAAAGAAGGATACCAGTTGATATACACGCCCCACATTGCCAAACGTGCGCTCTGGGAAAAAAGCGGGCACACCGGTTTTTACACCGAGTATATGTATCCTCCAATGAAAACTGAAGAGGAGGAATACCAGCTTCGGCCGATGAATTGTCCTTTTCATATATTAATATATAAGTCAAAGATAAGATCATACCGGGATTTACCCTTTAAGTTAGCTGAAATCGGAACGGATTACCGCTATGAGAGATCCGGCACTCTACACGGGCTTTTGCGGGTACGGGGGTTGACCATGGACGATGCTCATATTTTCTGCAGCCGGGACCAGTTGGAGGATGAGGTAATAAGACTTCTGAATTTCACATTCCGCCTTTTAAAGGATTTCGGCTTTGATCAGTATGAGATCTATCTTGCCACCCGACCGGAGAATTTTATCGGGGAATCAGGCAATTGGGATAAAGCTACAGACGCTTTAAGAGGTGCTTTGGAAAAACATGAGATGAGCTATCAGGTTGATACTGGTGGCGGAGCTTTCTACGGCCCTAAGATCGATCTGAAAATCAAGGATCTCTTGGGAAGAGCCTGGCAGTGTACCACAATCCAGTTTGATTTTAATCTTCCTACCAGATTCGATTTAAGTTTTGTGGGGCAGGACGGGAAGTTCTATAAACCCATAATGATACATCGTGCCCTTCTGGGTTCCCTTGAGAGATTTTTCGGTATATTGATCGAGCACTATGCCGGAGCTTTCCCATTATGGCTTTCGCCGGTTCAGGTTGTGATACTGCCGATAACTGAGGAGCAGAAGGATTATGCTCATAGGATTAAAACAGAACTTCAGGAAGAGGGATTAAGGGTTGCTATAGACGAGAGGAATGAGAAGATAACGTATAAAATCAGAGAGGCTGAAACCCAGAAAATTCCCTATATGTTAATCCTGGGCCAAAGGGAGGAAAAGAGTAAAACCGTATCCTTAAGAAAGCATAAGGAGGGGGATATCGGCTCTTTTGACATGCAGACTCTATTAGAAAAGCTTAATAAGCAGATTGAAACTAAAACATAAAAAAGAGGAGTGGAAAAATTAAGAAGGTGAGAAAAAGAGAACCCCGGGTAAATCGAAGGATTCGTGTTCCCCAGGTAAGAGTGATAGATCTGGACGGAGCACAAATCGGAGTACTGTCCACCAGGGATGCCCTGAAGTTGGCTGAATCAAAAGGTTACGATCTGGTTGAGGTTTCTCCAGATACTGCTCCTCCGGTTTGCAAGATAATGGATTATGGCAAGTACAAATATGAGCAGAGCAAAAAAGCCAAAAATACCAAGAAAAAGATTCATTCTTTTCAACTCAAGGAAATGAGAATGAGACCAAAAATCGAGGAGCACGATTACGATTTTAAATGTAAACACGTAAGGGAATTTTTAATTCAGGGTAACAAGGTCAAAGTCTTTGTGGAATTCAGGGGGCGGGAAAGGACCCATACGGAATTCGGTCAAATACTTATGGAAAGATTGCGAGCTGATTTACAGGACGTGGGAACTGTGATTCAACAGCCGAAGATGGAGGGGCGAAACCTAACCATGACCATTGTCCCTAAATCCCAGAGGAAAAAGGAGTAAAAAATGCCCAAGATCAAGACCTCCCGGGGAGCAGCCAAAAGATTTAGAAGAACGGCTAAAGGAAAGTTTAAGAGAAGTAGAGCTTATGCCGGTCATCTTTTGAGCAAAAAGAAACGTAAAAGAAAAAGAAAACTGAGAAGATCTACTTTGGTAAACAAGGTGGATGAAAAAAAGATTAGAGCCCTGATACCAAGATAAGAACCGAGGTGATTCTGATGCCCAGAGCAACTAATAAGGTAGCTTCAAGAAGAAGACGAAAAAAAATCCTGAAAAAAGCAAAAGGATATTATGGAGCAAGAAGCAGACTCTATCGAACTGCCAAAGAGACGGTCAATCGAGCCTTAGTATACGCTTATCGGGATAGAAGACAGAAAAAAAGGAATTTTAGAAGACTATGGATTGTTCGAATCAATGCAGCTGCCCGTCTCTGCGGGTTGAGCTATTCCCTTTTCCTTAAAGGTTTGAAGAGAAAAGGAATTAATCTGGACCGCAAATCTCTGGCTGAGATAGCTGTTAAAGATTCCCAGACGTTTACCCAACTTGCCGAATTGGCTAAAAGCAAATGAGCCTAAGAAGATGAGTCTGTTAGATGATCTGAAACAAGAGGAACAAAAAGCTGTTAAAGAAATCAGCCAGACAGAAGATTTAAACCAACTGGAAAGAATCAGGGTAAGCTTTTTAGGGAGGAAGGGGTCTGTAACCAGTCTGGTTAAGAGTTTAAAGGACCTTTCACCGGAAGAAAGACCAGCTGCGGGTAAATTAGCTAATCAGATAAAAGATAAGATAAGCGATCTTTTAGCTCATAAATTAAACGAAATTAAGTTAGGGAAAAGAAAGGGGGATGCCAGCAAAAAGATTTTGGATTATACCCTGCCCGGACGAAAACCCTGGTTGGGTAAATTACATCCCATTACCCAGACACTCAATCAAATTGTGGAGATTTTTTACGGAATGGGCTTTGAGGTGGCAAAGGGTCCGGATGTTGAAACAGATTACTATAATTTCAAAGCTTTGAATTTTCCTGAGGATCACCCGGCCATGGATATGCAGGATACCTTCTATATTTCTGAGCACATTCTTTTGCGTACCCATACCAGCCCGGTTCAGATAAGGGAATTCGAGAAAAGAAAACCCCCGGTAAAGATTATCGCTCCGGGAAGGACTTATCGGCATGAAGCCATTAATTCTCGCTCCTATTGTGTTTTTCATCAGGTGGAAGGATTTTACGTGGATGATGATGTTACTTTTGCGGATCTGAAAGGAGTTTTAACTGCATTTGTCTGGGAATTCTTTGGCAAAGATGTAAAATTGAGATTCAGGGCAAGTTACTTCCCTTTTACCGAACCTTCAGCCGAGGTGGACATATCCTGTGTGATATGCGGGGGTCAGGGATGTAGCGTATGCAAACACAGGGGATGGCTGGAGATTCTGGGTGCGGGAATGATCGATCCGGAGGTCTTCAAAGCAGTAGGCTATGACCCGGAGATTTGTTCCGGGTATGCTTTCGGCATGGGTGTGGAAAGGATTGCCCTTTTGAAATACAGGATAGATGATATAAGATTGTTTTACGAAAACGATTTAAGATTCTTGAGACAATTTTAGAATGAAGGTAAGTTATAAATGGTTAAAGGAGCTGGTGAAGTTCGATGCCACTCCTGAGAAATTAGCTGAGGTTCTCACCTTAGCCGGGCTGGAGGTGGAAACCATTGATTATCTGGGAAAAGGTCCGGATAAGGTGGTAATAGGTGAGATAAAAAAATTAGACCAGCATCCTCAGGCTAATAAGCTCTGGGTTTGTCAGGTGGATGTGGGAAATGAGATTCTTCAAATTATTTGTGGAGCCCAGAACGTAAGACCGGGAGCAAAAGTTCCGGTCGCTCTCATTGGGGCTTTGCTCCCTTCACAGACTGAGATATCTAAAGCCCATCTTAAAGGGATAGATTCTTTAGGGATGGTCTGCTCAGAGATGGAGTTGGGAATAGGGGAGGAGTCAGAGGGAATAATGATCCTGGAAGATGATTATAAAGCTGGTGAATCCCTCTCCAATGCCCTGAATCTTGAGGATTATATTTTGAACATAGATCTCACCCCTAATAGACCTGATTGTCTCTCCATGATTGGTGTAGCTCGGGAGGTGGCTGCGCTTTTCGGTGGGAAATTACAAAAACCTCAGATAAGAGTCAGCCAAGTAAAAGAAGAGGCGAAAGAAAAAGTTAAAATTAAAATCGCCGATCCCGATGCTTGTCCCCGGTATACTGCTCGGGTGATAAAAAATGTCAAGGTGGATAGATCACCCTTCTGGTTAAGAAGAAGACTTCATTCCGTGGGACTCCGGGCAATCAATAATGTGGTGGACATAACCAATCTGGTGATGATGGAACAGGGACAGCCTTTGCATGCTTTTGATTATGATCTTTTCACCCGTTCCCAAGTCCTGATCCGCAGGGCAAAACCTGGCGAGAAATTTACCACCCTGGATCAGGTGGAAAGGAAGTTGAACCGAGATGTACTTTTAATCACGGATGGTGAAAAAGCTGTAGCCATTGCCGGGATAATGGGGGGACTGGAATCCGAGGTGACAGAAAAGACTAAAAACGTTCTTTTGGAATCAGCTTATTTTAATCCCAAGGTAATAAGAAGGGGAAGGATGTTTTTAGGGATAAATTCAGATGCCTCCTATCGTTTTGAAAGAGGTGCAGATCCAGAGAATTTGATAAATTCTGCTAATCGGGCAGCTCAGTTAATTGGGGAGTTAGCTCAAGGTGAAATTTTAAAAGGGGTTATCGATTGTTATCCCAAAAAAATCGGGAAAAAAAGAATAAGATTGAAGAAGAAAAGAGTTAACCAGATTCTGGGCACTCAGCTTAAGAAATCCCGGATCACCGGTATTTTGAAAAGCCTGGATATGAATGTCAAGGAAAATGGAGATCTGAAAGTGGAGGTGCCCAGCTTCAGGCCGGATATAACTCGGGAGATAGATTTAATAGAGGAGATAGCCAGAATCTATGGCTATGACCGGATAGATACGTCTTTGAGAGCAGGTGGACTTTTAATCACCAATTTAGCCCCTGAGGATCAGGTTATGAACAGGATAAAGGAGATTTTGGTGGGGAATGGTTTCTTCGAAGTGGTAACTAATAACCTGGTGGATCCTAAAAAGATGGAGAAACTTAACTCTCAATCGGGTTTCCTGAGATTGCGTAATCCTCTTTCAGAGGAGATATCCGTTTTACGCACCTCTCTGATATATAACATCATCAAAGTGATCGAATGGAACAAGAAAAGAAAAGAATCTCAAATCAGGATCTTTGAGCTGGGGCAAGTTTTTGAGCCCAAAAATCAAGATCTTCCCCTGGAAAAATGCAAACTCTGTTTAGCCCTGTCCGGAATTCGCCAGCCCCTGAGATGGGATGAGGAAAAAGAAGAGGTCGATTTTTTCGATCTGAAGGGAGCAGTTGAGTCTCTTCTGGAAGGGCTATCCATATCCGGATTGAAATTGATTCCATATGAGGGTTCGATTTTTTTAGAGAATAGCAGCTTTAAGCTTGATATAGGAAATTTAAATTTAGGGGTTTTGGGGGAGATCTCATCTGAAGTCCTTGAGGATTTTGACATCAAAGATAAGGTCTTTTTATGTGAACTTGATTTTGAAGGAGTTTTTAGGCTTATCCCCCAGAGGAAATGGTTCTCGGCTCTTCCCAAATTTCCTCCAGTGGAACGAGATATAGCTATTGTGGTTGGGGAGGGGGTTCTTATACAAGAGCTGGAGGAGAAGATAAAAGAAACAGGGGGGGAATTAATAGAGAGGGTAGTACTTTTCGACCTATATCGGGGAGGGCAGATACCAACGGGCATGAAAAGTCTGGCTTACTCCATAAGATATCGTCGAAAAGATAAAACCTTGACTGACGATGAGGTTGAAAGGATTCATCAGAACATAATTTCCCAGCTAAAGAGCGGTTTCGGTGCCCAGCTGAGAAGCTGATCGGACAAAGCTTATTAAAGGAAGGGAGTTTTATGAAGATGGAAAATTTTGAGAAGCTGGAGTCTAAAATTACCAGTATACTGGAGGCAATGGAGAAATTAAAACAGGAAAATCATCAAATATCAGCTTCATCTGATGGTTTAAGTAATAAAGTTTTTGAATATGAGGAAAAAAATAAGGAGCTTTTGGCTCAAAATAATCAGCTCAAATCTGAGCTTAAAACCGTAGGAGGCCGATATAATTCAGAGAAGGAAAAGGTCAAAAAAAAGGTAAAAAACTTAATTGAGAAAATTGAAATATTGGAAAATATGGATTGAATTAACTCTTGACAGAACAAATATGGATTTATTATTTTGAGTATAGTTAGGTAGGTGGGGTTGGAAGCAAAAATTGACAAGTAAAGAATGAATGATAAAAAACAGACCGTTTTAGTAAACATTATGGGGGAGGAATACCCCATTAAAGCAGAGGCAGATAGAGCTTATATAGTTCAGGTAGCTAAATACGTGGACACTAAAATGAGAGAGGTTCAGGAGAAAGTCTCTGCAAAGGTGCCAGTCAAGGTGGCAGTGCTTGCTGCCTTGAACATCGCTGATGAGCTTTTTAAGGAAAGAGCTGAAAAAGAAAAAAGAATGTCGGATATAGAAGAAAGAGCTCAATCCATAATTGAACGTCTGGACAATGAGTTAATTGAACAGGAACTGTAAGTCATAGTTTTTGCTTTTTAACCCCACTTTTATTGAGCTCAGCTTAAGGTTAATCAAAGAGATTGGCCTTAAACTGAGCTGAAGAAAGTGGGGTTTTTATTTGGAGGTGTAGAAATGGAAAATATAATAACAGTTGTAGTTGCAATCGGGACTGGAGCGATTGCTTTTATAATTGGGTGGTGGATCAGCCGCAGAACAGGTGAAAGGAAATTAGCTAAAATAGAGGAGACGGCAAAGAAGATAATCTCCGATGCGGAAAAAGAGGCGCAGATAAAGAAAAAGGAAGCCATCCTGGAGGCAAAGGATGAATGGTATAAAATCAAAATTAAGGTGGAACGCGAAATCCAGGATAAAAAGGGAGAGGTGGTCCAATTAGAGAAAAAACTCCAGGATAAGGAATCAAGCCTGGACAGAAAAGTGGACATTCTCAACCGGAAGGAAAGGGAGATACAGAACAAGGAAAAGATCATCTATGCCCGGGAGAAGGGTAACCGATTGCGGGAGGAGGAGTTGAACAGGTTAATCGCTACCCAGAACAAACAGCTGGAAAGGATTGCTCAGATGTCCTCAGAGGAAGCTAAAAAGATTCTTATGCAGAATCTGGAAGGCGAAGCCCGGCAGGAAGCAGCCCAGCTTATCAAGGAAATCAAGGAAAAAGCTGAGGAGACAGCTGAGAAGGAAGCAAAAAACATAATAATTCAGGCCATTCAGAGATGCGCTGCCGATCATACGGTCGAATCCACAGTTTCTGTGGTGAATTTGCCCACTGATGAGATGAAAGGAAGGATAATTGGAAGGGAAGGAAGAAATATCAGGTCCTTTGAGATCGAAACCGGAATCGACGTGATAGTGGACGATACCCCAGAAGCTGTTATTCTGTCGGGCTATGATCCCATAAGACGCGAAATCGCCAGGATGGCTCTGGAGAAGCTGGTAGTGGACGGCAGAATTCATCCTGCCCGCATCGAGGAGGTCGTCACTAAAGCTAAAAAGGAAATGGAGGTCATCATCAGAGAAACCGGAGAGCAAGCCTGTTTTGATCTGGGAATCCACGGATTACATCCGGAGCTGGTTAAACTCCTGGGCAAGCTCAGGTACCGTACCAGCTATGGACAGAACGTGTTACATCACTCCACTGAAGTGGCTTATATCAGCGGGATTATGGCAGCGGAGCTGGATCTGGATTCCAACTTGGCTAAAAGGGCTGGTCTTTTACATGATATAGGGAAAGCAGTAGATAAGGAGAGCGAGGGAACCCATTCCCAGATAGGCTATAATATTGCCTTAAAATACGGAGAGCATCCTTTTGTACTGAATGCCATAGCTGCCCACCATGAGGATGTTCCTCATGAGTCTCCCTTTTCTGTTTTGGTTCAGGCTGCGGATGCGGTCTCAGGTGCCAGACCCGGAGCCCGCAGGGAAACCCTGGAAGCATATATTAAGAGGCTGGAAAAACTGGAGGAGCTGGCTGATTCCTTCAAGGGTGTGGCTAAGGCGTATGCTATCCAGGCGGGAAGGGAGATCCGGATCATCGTGGAACACGAGCAGATGGATGATGCCAAATCCGCTGAGCTGGCATCCCAGATCGCCAAAAAGATCGAGGCGGAACTGGAATACCCGGGTCAAATCAAGGTTACTGTCATCCGAGAAACCAGAGCTGTGGAGTATGCTAAATAAAACCTACAGGAGTAAACTTGAAGATATTGTTCATAGCAGATATAGTGGGAAGGCCCGGAAGATGGGCCACCTCCCAGCTCTTGCCGGATCTGAGGAGAAACCTGGACATTGATTTTGTTATTGCTAATGTAGAAAACGCAGCTGGTGGATTCGGTTTAACTAAAGAGATTGGTCAAAAGATCATTACCTACGGTGTGGATTGTCTTACCAGCGGGAATCACATCTGGGACAGAAAGGACATCTTTCCCTATCTGGATGAGGAATATCGGGTACTGCGTCCTGCCAACTATCCTCCGGATGTCCCGGGCAGGGGCTCGGGTATTTTTGAAACCAGGAAATTTGAAAAGGTGGGTGTGATTAATATACAGGGAAGGGTATTTATAAAAGAGATCGACTGCCCCTTCAGAAGATCATTAGAGGAGGTCGAAAAGCTGAAAAAAGATGCCAAAGTGATAGTGGTGGATATGCATGCTGAGGCAACTTCTGAGAAAATGTCTTTAGGATTTTATCTGGATGGCAAGATCTCAGCCTTAATAGGGACCCATACCCATGTGCAGACAGCGGACGAAATTATTTTACCCAAGGGGACCGCTTATATAACTGATGCGGGAATGACCGGTCCCCACAACTCCATCATTGGCATAAGAAAAGAGGATGCCTTAGCCCGGTTCTTAACCCAGATTCCTCACAGGTTCAGGCTGGGCATAGAGGATGTAAAATTCAGCGCAGTCCTGATAGATGTTGATTCCGATTCGGGCAAGGCTAAAAGTATTGAGAGATTAAAGATAGATGTTCCTGAAGAGGAGAGTTGAGGAGGAAAATGACTGCCCAGATAATCGATGGAAAGAAGATCTCGCAGGATATAAGAGAAGAGGTAAAGCAAGAGGTGGAAGACCTAAAGAAAATGGGTCAAAACGTGGGTTTGGCTGCAGTTTTGGTGGGCGATAATCCAGCTTCCGCTATCTATGTCAAATATAAAGCCAAGGGGTGTGAGGAGGTCGGGATCCAATCGGAGGTTAAAAAATATCCCAAAGAATTGAAAGAGGAAGAACTTCTGTCTTTAATCGATGATTTAAACCAGAGGGAGGATGTGAGCGGAATACTGGTACAGCTGCCTTTGTCTCCCCAGATCTCCGAGGAGAAGGTCATTCTCAGAATCGATCCCCAAAAAGACGTGGATGGATTTCATCCCTATAATGTGGGAATGATGCTGGCTGGTAAACCCACTTTTTTACCCTGCACTCCATATGGGATTCAGGAGCTTTTAATCCGATCGGGAAATGATCCGTCAGGCAAACACGTAGTGATACTGGGCCGGGGAAGCCTGGTGGGAAAGCCTCTATCGATAATGCTTTCACAAAAACAAAAAGGAGCCAATGCCACGGTCACCCTGTGCCATACCGGCACAAAAGACCTTCCCCATTTTACCAGAGAGGCTGACATACTGGTGGCTGCCATGGGCAAAGCCAGATTTGTAAAAAAGGACATGGTCAAACAGGGGGCTGTGGTTATCGATGTAGGCACCAACAGGGTGGAGGATAAAACAGCCAAGAAAGGTTACAGAATTGTTGGGGATGTCGATTTCCAGGAAGTTTCGCAGGTCGCTGGAGCCATCACCCCTGTCCCCGGTGGTGTGGGTCCCATGACCGTTGCCATGCTTTTGAAAAACACCCTTAAAGCTGCCAAAATGCAAAAAGGGCTTTAAGAAAATTCTTTTCATTTTTTATCCCTAAAAAGTATAAAAAATTGGTCGGGCAAGGGTGCCCGACCTACGAAAAATTTTTCCCTTCACCGTCGTAGGCAAGGCTCTCCCGCCTGTGACGGGATCTGCCTATGGCATGATCAGCCCTACTGGATGTGTAGCCAGGCAAGGGTGCCTGGCCTACGATCTATAAAAAGTAAATTACCTTTTTAACGTAGCCATGGCTCCCAGCCCTGGCAAATGATTTCTTTTAAGGTTTACATATTCAAATTGACAATCTTTTCAGGATTGGGTATTATATATTCAAACTGGGTT
Organism: uncultured Ignavibacteria bacterium; assembly: GCA_964447175.1. GTDB lineage: Bacteria > Zixibacteria > MSB-5A5 > MSB-5A5 > SM23-73-2 > CAYURP01. The sequence goes on from CAYURP010000024.1 coordinate 19,419, forward strand.
TGAGATATGCCTGAGAAGATGAATCTTGACGAATTAAAGGGTCTTTCCATCCCTGAATTTCTGGATAGGTCTGTAGGATTATTCGGGGATAAGATGACGCTTTACGCTCACACTGGTCAGGAATTCCAGGGCATAACCTATTCTGAACTGGGGAAAAGAGTTAAGCGGTTCGCTCTGAATCTTTTGGAGATGGGATTGAAAAAAGGAGATAAAGTAAGTTTGATCTCAGAGAATCGTCCTGAATGGGTAATTGCCTATCTGGGAATACTTTCAGCTAATGGGGTAGCTGTCCCTCTGGATCCAGCATTGAAAACCTCTGAGCTCAAGCATATTCTAAGGGAGTCTCAAACCAAAATGGTAGTGGCTTCATCAAAATATATCCCGGATATGGAGGAAGTTTTAAACGAATTGGATTCGCTTAAAAAAATAATATCTATGGATAATGAGCAGGAAGAAAACGTAGTTCCCTTTCAAAAGATGCTGGAGAAGGGAAAAGAGAGTTCTATAGAACTCTCTTACCCCAAACAAGAAGATTTGGCTTCTCTGATTTTCACCTCTGGTACTACTGGTTCATCCAAAGGGGTGATGTTAACTCACAGGAACATAATAACGGATATATGGGGAATATATCAGGCTCTGGACATCTACTATGATGACCATTTCCTTTCGGTGCTTCCCATCCATCATACTTTCGAGTGTACTTGCGGCTTTCTGATTCCTTTGGGCAAAGGCGCAAGCATCTACTATGCCCGCAGTCTGAAATCAAAGCAGCTTTTGGAAGATATGAGGAATACGAAAACAACCCTGGTGATCGGCGTGCCCCTTTTATTCGAGAAAATGCTGAATAGTCTAAGAAAGGGGATCAAGAAAAAATCTCCGCTAACACAATTTTTATTTAATACTAATTTAAGCTTATGCGGCACTGCCAAAAAGCTCTTTAGCATTAGTCCAGGTAAATTCCTTTTCAAAGGCTTAAGGGAGAAAGCCGGGCTTTCGACTTTAAGGCTAATGGTTTGCGGAGGTGCGCCCATCTCGCCTGAGATACCGAAAACCTTCGATCTTTTAGGAATAAAGTTCCTGCAGGGATATGGATTAACCGAAACCTCTCCTGTATTGTGTGTTAATCCTTTTAAAAAGCCCAAATATGCATCAGTAGGTCCGCCTGTTCCAGGCGCTGAGCTTAAGATAATCGATCCGGATGAGAATGGAATTGGCGAGATAGCTGCCCGGGGTGATATGATAATGAAAGGATATTACAAAAATGAAGAGGCAACAGCTGAAGTTTTTAAAGATGGCTGGTTATTAACCGGCGATTCGGGCTGGATAGATAAGGATGGGTATGTATATGTGACCGGCAGGAAAAAGGATATGGTCGTTACTCGTGCGGGTAAAAACATATATCCTGAGGAGCTGGAGTATCAATTAAACAAAAGCGCTTTTATATTGGAATCTTTGGTCCTGGGAAGACCTGTGGGCAAGGGAAAAGGTGAGGAGCCTTATGCTATAATCGTGCCGGACTATGAGTATTTTGATTATATGGCTGAACAAGAAAAAACAGAATTCGATGAGAAAAAAATCGAACAGATCATAAAAGAAGAGATTGCTAAGTGTTGTTCTAATATTGCAGATTACAAAAGAATCAAGGGTTTTGAGATCAGGGAGGAGGAATTCGAGAAAACCTCCACCAGAAAGATAAAGAGGTATCTTTTTAAACACAAGATCGTGCCTATTGAAAGGTCAGAAGATTGAGAACATTTTATCTTGGTAACACAAGTTGTCTTCCCGATAAGAGGGAGAATATCACAGGTTGAGGACAACCTGTGATACCGGGAAAAAGCGGGCGAAGATAAACTTCGCCCCTACGCGAAACGTATGCGAGATAAACGCAAGACGTAAATAGAGGATTATGGAAGCGGAAATCTACACTGTTTCTGAAATTACTAAAAAGATTAAAGATATCTTAGAGGGAAGTATTCCCAAAATATGGGTGGAAGGGGAGATCTCTAATTATACTCTTCACTCCTCCGGGCACAGGTATTTTTCCCTGAAAGATGAAAACTCTCAGATAAGATGCGTTTTCTGGAGGTTTAGGAGCAACTCCCTGAGGTTTGAGCCTGAAGATGGGATGAAGGTGATTGCCTTGGGCAATATCACGGTTTACCAGAGAGGCGGGCAATATCAACTGGACGTGATTCTGCTTCACCCTGCGGGCATAGGTAAACTGGAACTTGAATTCCAAAGATTGAAAGAGAAACTTACCCAAGAAGGTCTTTTTGATGAGGAACACAAACTCCCTTTGCCTGAATTTCCTGAAACAATCGGTGTGGTTACCTCTCCGACTGGTGCTGCTATCAGAGATATTATCAAAATAATTCACCGAAGATTTCCTTCTGTTAGGATTATTCTTAATCCGGTCAAGGTGCAGGGTAAGGGTGCGGCTGAGGAGATCGCCCAGGCTATTGAAGAATTCAATCAATACAAAGAGGTTGACCTTTTGATTGTAGGAAGGGGTGGAGGGTCTTTAGAAGACCTGTGGGCTTTTAATGAGGAGATTGTTGCCAGAGCGATCTATAACTCGAAAATACCAATAATATCGGCCGTGGGGCATGAGATCGATTTCACTATTGCTGATTTTGTTGCTGATTTGCGTGCCCCCACTCCTTCTTCTGCTGCTGAGCTGGCAGTTAAAGATCGAACTGTACTGCTTAAGGAGATAAGCTCATACTCGAGAAAACTATTAACCATTCAATCAAATTTAATTAAATATTCTAAACAGAGAGTAAATGCACTGGTGGAGTCTTACGGTCTAAGACGACCTATGGATTTTGTTATTCAGAGATCGCAGAGAACCGATGAACTTCTGAAAACTTTGATAAAATCAATAAAAAACTCTTTTGAATTCAGGAAAAAATCTTTATCTTTAGTTTTGGGCAAATTGAATGCATTATCACCGCTTGCGGTTTTCGAGCGAGGATTCAGCCTGACCAGAAAACTGCCCGAACTTATGGTGATAAAAGACGCCAGCATGCTTGAAGTCGATGACCTGGTTGAAGTGAAATTCCTGAAAGGAAAAATAGAATCAAAGGTTAAGAAAATAGAGGAAAATTAAAGAAAGATAATTATGACTAAATCCAAATCGTCCACTTCCGGTGGAAAGGTTAGTTTTGAAGATTCATTGAAAAGGCTGGAGGAGATAGTCCAGAAACTGGAGGAGGGTGAGCTATCTTTGGATGAGTCATTAAAGCTTTTTGAAGAGGGTATAGAGATCTCCCGTGCTTGCACCAAAAAACTCTCGGATGCCGAGAAGAAGGTTGAAAAACTGATAAAGATAGGGCAGCAGTTTAAAACCGAAAAGTTCGAAACCGAAGAGGAAGAATAAATTGGATCTAAAACGCTATTTGGATGTAAAAAGAAAGATAGTGGAAAATGCAATGGACAGATATCTTCCCTCGGAGAAAACCGAGCCCAGAACTATTCATAAGGCCATGAGATACAGCGTTTTTGCAGGGGGTAAAAGGCTTCGTCCCATCTTATCCATGGCCTCGTTTGAGCTGGTTAATGGCAAGGGTAAGTCCATTTTACCGGCAGCCTGTGCCCTGGAATTTCTTCATACTTATTCTCTGATTCACGATGATCTTCCCTGTATGGATAATGATGATCTACGTCGGGGCAAGCCCACCCTGCACAAAATCTTTGGTGAGGGGATGGCGGTTCTGGCTGGCGATGCCTTGCATGCTCTGGCTTTTGAGATTCTTTTAAAGGCGAAAAATTCCCAGGTAATTGAGGAAGTGGCCAAATCCATCGGAACCAAAGGCATGATCGGAGGGCAGGTGGCTGATCTGGAGGCAGAAGGGAAAAGGGTTACTCCCTCTAAGGTTGCATATATCCATTCCCATAAAACAGGAGCTTTGATAAGAGCGTCAATTAGAGTGGGAGCGATTTTGGGTGGTGCGAATGGGAAAAAACTCAATGCCCTGTCCAGGTTTGGTGAGAAAATCGGTTTGGCTTTTCAGATAACAGATGATATTTTAGATGTGGAAGGCGAGGAAAAGGTAATAGGCAAAAAAACTCACGCTGATGAGAGAAAAGCCACGTATCCTAAAACTGTAGGCCTGGAAAGGTCAAAAAGGATAGCAAAGGAATTAATTAAATCAGCAAAAAATGATCTGAGAGGTTTTGGCAAGAAAAGAACGATTTTTGAAGAATTAGCAGATTACATAGTTTCACGGGTTAACTAAATGAGCATATTGGATAAAATAAATTCACCTGAGGATCTCAAGAATCTTCCTATTGATGAGCTACCGCAGTTAGCTCAGGAGATAAGGGAAAAGATAATCGCTGTGGTTTCTAAAGTTGGGGGACACTTAGCCTCCAATTTAGGAGCAGTGGAGCTGACCTTAGCCTTGCATTATGTTTTAAACTCGCCTGTGGATAAGATTGTCTGGGATGTGGGACATCAGTCCTATACCCACAAGCTTTTGACTGGAAGAAAAGAGGGATTTGAAACCTTGCGCCAGTATCAGGGCATTTCCGGTTTTCCCAGAAAAGATGAGTCCGAGCACGATCACTTCATAGTGGGGCACGCCTGCACTGCTATATCCTCAGCCTTAGGATTGGCTTGTGCCCGGGATCAGAAAGGCGAGGATTTCAACGTGATAGCTGTGGTGGGGGATGGAGCTTTGACCGGAGGATTGTCTTTTGAGGGTTTGAACAATGCTGGAGCTCAGAAACGAAACCTGATGGTGATTTTAAATGACAACAGTATGTCCATCTCCAAAAACGTGGGCGCCATTTCCAAATACTTAACTGGTCTTTTGACAGATGAGAAGTATAACAAGCTTAAAGCCGAGGTCTGGGACCTATTGGGGAAATTTAAACGCCGGGATAAAATAAGAGCCATGGTGGCTCAGGTGGAGGAGAGCGTCAAGGGATTTTTGGTTCCGGGAATAATATTTGAGAAACTGGGCTTCAGGTATTTTGGTCCATTAAACGGGCACGATCTGCCCCAGCTGATTAAAACCCTGAATCATCTCAAGACCTTAAGTGGTCCCATACTTCTGCATGTTTTGACTAAGAAGGGCAAAGGTTACAAATATGCTGAGGAGGATGCTCCCCGTTTTCACGGAATAGGGACTTTTGATAAAGTTACGGGCAACTCCAACTCGGATAAGGGCAAAAAGAAATATACTGAGGTCTTCGGTGAAACCATGGTGAAACTGGCTGAAATGGATGAAAGGATTATTGCCATAACTGCTGCCATGTCTTTGGGAACGGGTCTGATGGAATTCGCTAATAAATACCCTAAAAGATTTTTTGACGTAGGCATAGCTGAACAGCATGGCACCACCTTTTCCGCTGGATTGGCAGCTCTGGGCTTAAAGCCCGTGTTTGCGGTATACTCCACTTTCCTGCAAAGAGCTTTTGACCAGATGATCCACGACATTGCCCTGCAGAATCTGCCGGTTATTCTCTCCATTGACCGGGCAGGTCTGGTGGGGGAGGATGGGCCTACTCATCACGGCTGTTTTGATCTCTCCTATTTGCGTCAAATTCCCAACCTGGTGATTATGGTTCCCAAGGACGGAAACGAATTAAAGGATATGCTTTTCACCGCAGTTGAGTGGAACAAATCGCCTGTAGCTATCCGCTATCCCAGAGGATCCATACCCGATAAACTCAAAAAAGGTTTTAACCTTTTGAAAATCGGGAAATGGGAGATTCTCAAGGAAGGCAGCGACCTTTTGATTTTAACCTGCGGCTCTATGGTTTATCCAGCATTGGAGACAGCAACCGAATTACAAAGAGAGGGAATTAGCTTTCAAGTAGTTAACTGCAGGTTCATCAAACCGCTGGACAAAGAAATGCTCTTTTCCCTTTTGGAAAAATTCGATAAAGTCATCACCCTCGAGGAGAACTCGCTACAGGGTGGATTTGGTTCAGCTGTTCTGGAATTTGCTCAGGAGTGTAAATTCAATAATATTTCAATAAAAAGAATGGGCATTCCCGATCGTTTTATCGAACACGGAGCAAGAAACACTTTGCTTTCTGAGCTGGGATTGGATAAAAAAGGGATTTCCGAAACTATCAGGGAGATGCTCGGGGTTAAAAAAATATCTTTACGTGCTGACCTTTTTGTAACTAAAAGTAAAAAATAAGATGAAAAGCATTGGTATAATTGCCAACCCCAGAAAGCCCGAGGTCAAAGAAACCGTTCAGAGGATTATTAACTGGGCTGAAAAAAATAAGGTGGAATTCTATCTGGGTCAGGAACTAACCCCGCTTATTGAACATAAGGAAAAGGCTTTTCCCAGAGATGAGCTCCCCCGGAAAGCTGAGGTTATCATATCCCTGGGCGGGGATGGCACTATGCTGGCTTCGGCCCGGGCAGTGGGTAAAAGAGGCAATCCTATCCTGGGGATAAACTTGAAAAGTTTCGGCTTTCTAACCGAGATAGCAGCAGACGATCTGGAAAATACACTGAACCGGATATTGAAAAAGGATTATCGGGTGGAACAAAGGATGGTGCTTAAGGCTCAGATCGTAGATGAAGATGAGTCCGATCTTTATGCTTTAAATGATGTTGTTATTGACAAGGGAGGGGTAGCCCGTTTGATTCAGATGCATCTTTTTGATAACGAGGAGTTTATCTGTTCCTATTCTGCCGATGGATTGATAGTTTCCACTCCCACAGGGTCAACTGCTTATTCCTTAGCTTCAGGAGGACCGATAATCAATCCCAGGTTGAATGCCATTATAGTAACCCCAATCTGCCCCCACACACTGGCTTCCCGTCCCATAATCTTTCTGGAAAACGACCGGTTGAAGGTGAAGGTAGAATCAACCGGGGAAAGGGATGCGGTTTTGACAGCAGATGGGCAGGTGGCTCGACCGGTGAAATCCGGAAAATCGGTGATACTGGAAAAAGCAGAACACACCATCAATTTAATAAAATTCCCCGGGAGCTCTTTCTATGACATTCTCCGCCAAAAACTACACTGGGGCGCCAGACCCAAAGGGGAATAACCTAAGTCTATAGTTAATGAAGTTTCGAATTCCTACCAAGAGGGATCAAGAATTTCAAGCTTCAATTTTAAAGTTAAGCGATTCCTGGCTAGAAACTCACATTTCATTAGCTCTGAAAGGCAATATTAACTATGCAGAAGCAGGAAAGTGGCGTCCTGAGATTTACTACACCCAGCGAGATTTATACTACGCTTTATCAATGGCATACACAAACAAACACACTAATGTTCATGATAAGATGTCTCGGCTGTGGCTGAAAGAATTCCATTTGAACTATGCAACCATATTACTCCAGGCCTGTGGTGACAAGTTAGCTCATCTTCTTAGAGAGTTTCTTGATATCCAAGAGTTTATAGGAAAAAATCACAAAAAGAGAAAGGCCACAAGAAAATCAACAACTTTATCAAAATTAATACAACACCTTTCCTGCAAGAGAACCACTACAGAAATTTGGAAGAGAATTTTTGTGGTAATCTGGGCTTTTTGGAATAACGAAGAAGTGAAAAACACAAGGGGAATTGCTAATTCTTTGAAGCATAGATCAGCGAGGTTCTATGCGGGAATAAAGCCCTCTGATAAGATAAAATTGAAAAAAGATAAAAACGGTGGAAGGAGATCGGTGAGAATAGATTTAAGGATAGAACTGCCAAAGGACATTTACAAAGATATAAAAATTGTAAGGGATGCGTCTAACCAATTTGTACTTTGTGCTAAGCATATAGATAAGATTATCAATTTTAATCAATTTGATAGAAAAAACTGACTTATCTTGGAATAGAGTTCTGCTTTAATGAGAAACATATGGATATAAGAACAAAAGATTTACTTCTTGTACCTAATCTTATAACCCTTCTCCGTCTTTTTCTTTTACCCTTCATATTTTACTTTCTTCTGAAAAATACCGCCTCCGATTTCATAGTAGCTTTAATTTTAATAGTTATAGCCTACTTCTCGGATATGATCGATGGCTGGATTGCTAGAAAATTAAATCAAGAATCTGATCTGGGCAAGATTTTAGATCCCCTGGTGGATAAGCTGGCTATAGGCACAGTTGCTATATATACTGTGATCTATAAAGGTTTTCCTTTGTGGGCATTGGTTTTAATCTTGACTAAAGATATTCTTATCATCTCAGGTGGATGGTATCTTTTGAGAAAAAGAGAAATTGTGCCTCAGCCCAATAAATGGGGAAAATATACAGTGGGTTTATGGGGGGTGATTCTATTTCTTTACCTGATAGAACTATCCTTCTGGAAGGAGCTTTTGCTCTGGGTGGGTGTGGTTATGATACTGATTACCTTCATCTCTTATTTTAGAACTTTTTTGAATAATCATTTTAAAAACTCAAGACAATAAGTATTTGTCTGTTAAGGTCTTAGCAATCAAGGAACATTTTGATTTTCTGGCTGAAACATAGATTTTGTGGAAATTTTAGCTCAAAATTCTTTGAAAACAGTTGACTTTTCGATTGTTTTGTTTATCTTAGTTTGTTAAAAATTTCACAAAGTTTAGTTTTGAAAAGGTAATTTTGTAGATAAACAAAGGAGATAAAGTTATGAGCGATGTCAAAGGAACCCCTGGTCCTAAGCCCTATAATGTAAAATACATAACTGATCCGACTCAGGATCAACTTCGTGAAATAGCCATGAAATTTACCCCGGCTATTATGAAAACAGCCTATGGCAGCGTCAACAAGCTGACAAAAAACAAAGCCCGAATGGCTAAATATACCTACATCATAGCTCCCGAGTCGGAGAAGAACAACTATTCCGGAAACGTGATAGATCCGGATAAGGCTAAAAAACTTATAGAGATTCAGAAAAGATATATTGAGAAGCAGGGTGAACTTATTGAGATTAACGGTTATTATGGAATCGGGGACGTAGGCCGGCCTATTCAATGGCTCTATGACAAGGAATGCACCAATGTAGGGGCAATGCAGCAGATTCTGTCTTTTCCCCGCTCCTATGTGGAACCCCCGGAAAAGCTGAAAAGACCTTTTGAGCCCGGGTTTCGCCTGGTTATGACCTCAGGCGTGGAAGCTGAAGGGATGCCGGGCAACCAAGCGATCATAGTTGACCTGGAGAAGTGGACCACCTACGTTATCTGGCCGGATTATTTCGGCGAAAGCAAAAAAGGTGCTTTAAGAATGCTCAATGAATATGTATATCGCTTAGGAGGCTTGGTTCTTCATGCTGGTGCCAAGAAGGTTAAGGTGGGAGATAAGATACTAACCATGGGGATTATGGGTCTTTCAGGAACGGGCAAAACCACTACTACCTTTAGCAAGCAGGGTGAGGTGGCTCAGCCTATCCAGGACGACATGATCGTTCTCTGGCCCGATTGCAAATGCACTATTACCGAAAACGGTTGTTTTGCCAAAACCTTTGGATTAACCCGGGAATCCGAACCGGTAATCTATGACGGAACCGTTCACCCGGATGCCTGGGTGGAAAACGTCTATCCCAATGCCGATGGGACTTTTGACTTCAGCAAACAACGCCTCACTCCAGAGGATGTGGCTCGACTCAAAGATATGCTGATCGAGACAGGAGCTCCGCCTGAGAACGTAAAGGCTTTTATCTCCGGAAAGGTGAAGATAGACGATGTGGTGGATGAATACGATATTCCTAAGGATGGCTGGGATTTCACTGTCTGGACTCAAAACGGACGCTCAATTATACCCATGAAAGCCATCAAAGGTGCAGCCAGCTTTGATGACATCCCACAGGTGAGGTCATTGGGGATTTTGAATCGGGACGAGGGGCATGACGCAGCTGTACCAGGGATAGTGAGATTTCCCACACCTGAGTTGGCTGCAGGATATTTCATGCTGGGAGAAACCTCCAAAACCTCTGCTGCTGGAAAGGAAAGAGGTAAAACCCGTTCTCCCTTTACCCAGCCTTTCTTCACCAGCCCCTACGGACTTCAAGCCAGAAGGTTCAGCGAGTTAGCTGCCAAGCTTGGAAACTTGCAGATGTGGCTGATGAACACCGGATATATTGGAGGAGATCAAAGGGATGAAGCCAAGGGCGCAGCCCTTAAGGTGAAAATTCCTCACTCCTCAGCCATGCTTGAAGCTATGCTCAAGGGAGAGATAAAGTGGAAAAGGGATCCGGATTTTGGCTATGAGATAGTGGATGTGGACGCTCCTGAAAATGCCAAGCTGTTAAACAAAGTTCCCAAGGAGATATTAAATCCTAAAGTGTTTTATGATAAAGCCGGACGTACTGGAGAATATGAAAACTGGGTTAAAAACATAAAAGCGGAGCGTGAGACTTTCCTTAAAAAATTCAGTGTGGATCAGAAGATCGTGGACGCGGTAGTGAATAGATAAACATAATTAACCGGATAAAGTAAGGAATAGGTCGGATTTAACAATCCGGCCTATTTTGCCTTTCAGGTCAGATTTATCCGGGAGAAATCTTGCAACAATTTCTAAAAGAGATCTCTGAAGAATTCCTTTTGCAAGCTATAGCTACGGGAATTAGGTCATTGATTTTTCGTTTGATCTATGGAAAAGTATATTATACTAGTGGCAGATGCCACTGGTCTACCCTCGGTCATTGCGAGGAGTCACGCGCCTTTGGCGGGAGACAACGAAGCAATCTCAAGAGATTACCACGCCCTTCGGGCTCGTAATGACTGCAAACGCTTGGTTAGCCCTTCTCAAGATCCTGCGGATCTGAAGACCCTGTAGGCTGGCCTCTGCCAGAGGGATTTTTTCTTTTTCAGAGCTCTCTAAGAAAAGACTTGACATATGAGGGTAAAAAAACTAAAATAGAGTCTTTCAAAACGTATAATTCTGGTGACATAGATGTTTGAGAAATCGATTCATGATGAATGTGGCGTCTTCGGAATCTACGGCGCCAGACGGGCGGCTGAACTGACCTATCTGGGTCTTTATGCTCTGCAGCATAGGGGCCAGGAGGGGGCTGGAATTGTCTCCTCTGACGGAGAAGAAATACATCAACACAAAGGACCGGGACTGGTAAATGACGTATTCGAAAGCAAGGAGGTTTTAGCTAAATTAAAGGGGAAAATCGCTATCGGACACAATCGCTATTCCACCACTGGCTCGTCTTCTTTGGTCAATATTCAACCCATACTGATCACCTATAAGGGAAAAGATTTAGCTATTGCCCATAACGGAAACCTGACCAACTCATATACTTTGAGAAATAACTTAGAAAATGACGGTTCAATTTTTCAGACCACAAGTGACAGCGAGATAATTCTCCATCTGATTGCCCGTTCCAAGAAAATAAATGTAAAAGACGAGATCGCAGAGGCATTGTCCTATGTCAAAGGAGCATATTCCTTGGTTTTTTTAACCAAGGATTCCCTGATAGCAGCAAGGGATCCTTATGGTTTCAGGCCTTTAGCATTAGGAAAGGTAAATAATTCCTGGGTGGTGGCTTCCGAGACTTGTGCCTTTGATATGATCGGAGCCAGATACTTAAGGGATGTTGAGCCTGGCGAGATCGTGGTCATTAACCAGAAGGGAATAAGCTCATTTTCCCCGTTTAAAAAAGTCAAGCATGCTTTTTGCATTTTCGAGTTTATCTATTTTGCCCGTCCGGATAGTATGATTTATGAGGAAAATGTGGACAAGATAAGAAGAAGGCTGGGATGGCAGCTGGCCAAGGAGAGTCCCGTGGATGCTGATCTGGCAATTTCAGTGCCTGATTCGAGTAACACCGCTACCCTGGGTTATTCTGAGGAATCGGGAATAAAGTATGATATGGGATTAATCCGAAATCATTATATCGGAAGAACTTTTATCCATCCGGACCAGAAGATAAGAGACTTAGATGCCAGGATAAAATATAACCCGGTAAGGGGAGTTCTTAAGGGGAAAAGGGTGGTAATAGTGGACGATTCCATTGTTCGGGGAACGACCAGCAGAAAGCTGATCAAGATGATCAGATCAGCAGGGGTCAAGGAGGTTCACTTCCGGGTAAGCTCGCCTCCCATAATCAATCCCTGTTTTTATGGCATAGATATGCCCACCAAAAAGGAGCTTATTGCCTCTTCCAAATCGGTTGAGGAGATAAGAAGATATTTGGACGTGGATTCCCTGAAATATCTCTCCCTGGAGGGAATGCTTTCACTGCAGTCCCTGCCTCAAGAGGATTTTTGCGTAGCTTGCTTCTCGGGCAAGTATCCCACCAAAGTTGAACAAAACAGCGGCAAATACGTTCTGGAAAGAGCCAAATAGAAAATTTAAAATATTACGTCTGTAACCCTGAAAATTCACTTGATTTCCTCTATTAATATATTTTTTTTAAGTAAAATTCCTAAGGTGGTCAAACTGAAGTGAAAAGACTTAATTCCATTATCACCTCATTGACACCGGATAAGGGAATTAAAAGATTTGTTAAGTTTTGTGTGGTGGGTTTATCCGGTGTGGTGGTGAATATGTTCTTTCTGTGGTTTTTCACCGAAATTTTAAAGTTGTTTTACCTTTTATCCAGTCCCCTAGCCATTGAGCTTTCGATACTGAATAATTTCATCCTGAACGATTTTTGGACCTGGAGGGATAGGGGAAAGCCGGGAAAGATGAATTACTTTAAAAGGATGGTGCAATATCATATCTCGGTCAGCGTCTCTGCTGTTATTGCTAACATATTTTTACTCTGGTTTTTGACCGAGGTCTTTCATTTCTATTATCTTTTATCCAATCTTTTGGGGATTACTGTGGGCACCTTGTTAAACTACTTCATAAATGACCGCTGGACATTCAGATACCAGCAATCATAGATGAAAAGAAAACATATTGAAATAATCCTCTTAATCATCCTATTAATTTTTCTCTCCTTGTTTTTAAAAAATTCCTGGCATAAGATGAATGATTTTAAGGTAACCTACAGGGCAGCTACCCGGGTGCTTGACGGTGAGAATCTTTATAACTGGAGTGACGGACATTATGTATTCAAGTATTCTCCTTTTTTTGCTGTTTTTATTTCTCCTCTTGGTTTGACCCCATTTCCCTATGCTAAAATTTTCTGGATGGCTCTAATGGTTTTTGCTTTCTGGGGTGTTATTAAAGTTGGCAAATATTTAATTATGAACCACAGATCGCCTCCGCCTTTTTTTTACATACTATTTCTACTTTTAATTGCCAGGTTTTTCTTAAGGGAGATTGAGCTGGGACAAACCGATTTTCTTCAGCTTTTTCTAATTTTCTCTTTTATTTTATTCTTAGAAAAGGAAAAGGAGGTCCTGGGCGGGTTGTTTTTGGCGCTCTCTATTATGATTAAATTAACTCCTTTGATTTTCATACCTTATCTGCTTTACAGGAGAAAATTTTCATCGGTCTTTTGGACTTTTGTTTTTGCCCTTTTGTTTTTTTCTGCCCCTTCATTGATCTATGGAATTGAAGGAAACATAGCCCTTTTAAAGGAATGGTATGGCTTTATGTCTTTATCCTCCCCGCCCCTTTTGGCTAATGATATGAACCAGTCCATTTTCGGTATGTTTTACCGATTTTTGACCAGTTCGGTCTATGGAGTGAATTTTGTGAATTTAAATCCGAATCTGGTAAACGCTCTGATTTATATATTTGTGGTGATAGCCTATGTCTATCTTTTACTTTTAAATCGTTACTCCAGGGGAATTGAAAGTCCTTTACTACATTGCAGGGAGACAGTGGAATATTCTTTTCTGCTTATTTTTATGTCTTTGTTTTCGCCCTTAGGATGGATTCAAAACTTCTCGTCTTTGATTCTGGCTTTTATGGTTCTGGTATATTACACATTTAAGACCAACTTCCAAGACAAATTAGTCAACTTGCTTCTGATTTCATCCTTTATTTTAAGCTCAGCGATCAATTACGAGACCGTGGGGCGGAGGTTAAACGATCTCTTCTTGTACTACTCCTTCATAACTCTGGGAGTGCTTCTGGTTCCCATAGCCCTGTCAAAGCTCAGACTCTCCAGGGTGGCTTAGTTTAAATCTTGCACAATTTCTTTTAAAACCTCAGATTTTGACGATAAAGATAGAGGAAATGTAGTTTTCAGGGGAGGAAGATGGATAAGGCTCGAATTATGGTGATCGACGATGAGGAGAGCATGTGTAAGTTTATGCAGATCATGCTCAAAAAGGAGGGGTATGAGGTTACCACCACTCAGAGCAGCCATGAGGCCCTGGATATCCTGAAGCAAAGAAATCACGATCTGATAATAGCTGATCTGATGATGCCGGAACTAAACGGTTTGGAATTGCTGGCCCGGGTTAAGAATCTTGACCCGGAAGCCAATTTCATCGTGATGACAGCCTATGCATCTGTTGACACAGCCATAGAGGCATTGAAAAAAGGAGCATACGATTACCTGACCAAGCCGTTTAAAGTGGATGAGATACGAATCGCCATTAAGAAAGCTCTGGAACAGAAAAGGATGAAAAGTGAGAACATCTCCCTTAAAAAGCAGCTTAAAAAAGAATTCAGTTTTGATAACTTCATCGGCTCATCTCCTCAGATACTGGAAATGAGGAAGATGGCGGAGAAAGTAGCTCAATCCGATTCTACGGTTTTGATCCAGGGGGAGTCCGGAACCGGCAAGGAACTTGTGGCTAAAGCGATCCACTACTACTCCCAGAGATCGGATAAGCCTTTTGTGTCCATAAACTGCGCAGCCATCCCGGAGACCCTATTGGAATCGGAGCTTTTTGGACACCTGAGGGGTGCATTCACCGGCGCGGTCAAGGAAAAGGAAGGGCTTTTAAAAGTAGCTGATAGAGGTACTTTTTTCTTGGATGAGATAGCCACCATCTCCCAGGCTATTCAGGTAAAACTATTGCGGGTACTGGAGGAAAAAGAGATAACTCCCGTGGGTGGAACCAAGCCCATGGAGGTAGATGTGAGACTCCTTACCGCAACCAATGCGGACCTGGAGCAGGAAGTTAAACTGGGGAGGTTCCGTCCGGATCTATTTTACCGGTTGAATGTTTTTCCCATCACCATTCCCCCTTTAAGGGAAAGAAAAGACGATATAAAAATTCTGGTTTATCATTTCATAAAAAAATACTGTGAGAAATTGAAGATCGGCGAGAAGAAGATATCAGATGAAACACTGAAAAAGCTGATTGCCTATCCCTGGCCGGGTAATGTGAGAGAACTTGAGAATACAATAGAGAGGGCTGTTCTTTTATCCAAAGACGACGAGATCAGCATCAGCGAACTGCCCAAGAAAATTAACGAAAACGAACCGATCAATCTGGTTGATGAAGCCAAACTGGAAAATCCCACTCTGGAGGAGATCGAAAAAGCATATATATACTGGGTCCTGAAGAACTCAGGATGGCACAAAAGCAAAGCCTCCCAGATTCTGGGAATTGATAGCTCCACTCTCTACAGGAAAATTGAGAAATATGGACTGAAAGAAAAATAGATTTGCATTTTGCAATAATCAGAGCAAGATACAATCAATAAATAAAGGATAAAAAATTCAAACAAAAGAAAACACGGGAATAATTGGTTGCGACTCAATAGATTAGAAGAATATATGGAATGGGATATAATTGGGCATCAACTTTGCATAGATATCTTGAGAAAATGAAAATAGAGGATAAAAAAATGAGAACCTTTAACGAAAGGAAGGGGGTGAAAAGACAATGCTGAGCAAATTTCACAGATCTCAGAAAGGTTTCACCCTGATTGAGTTGATGATCGTGGTAGTCATCATTGGTATCCTGGCAGCTCTGGCTATACCAAGGTTCATGAGAGCTACTACAAAGTCCAAGCAGTCAGAGGCTAAGCAGATCCTGAAGCAGATTTACGTTATGCAGAGAGCCTATCGGCAGGAGAAAGATACCTATACTGCCGACGGACTGAGTGCCTCAGCTGGTGGTAGCTTTGCAACCCTGGGCGTGGATATCATGAGTACAGCCAGATACAGTTACACCATCACCGCTGACTCCACCAGTTTCACAGCAACAGCTAATGCAAATCTGGATGATGATGTAGCTGTGGATACCTGGACGATTAATGAGAGTGGTACTCTGACGTGCACCAGTAATGATGCTGAAACCTAATTTCACTGGTTATCAGTTAAAATCGGGGACAAGGGATTGTCCCCTTTTTTTCAACCATCAGAGGAGAAGATGTTGAAGAAGTTTCGAAAGCCAATAAGAGGATTTTCATTGATCGAATTACTTGTAGTTGTAGCCGTAATAGGTGTTTTAGCTGGCATAGCAATTCCACGCTTTATGATGACCACTGCTAAATCTAAACAGGCAGAGGCAAAAGGTATTCTGAAACAGATTTACAAAATGCAGAGGGTACATCATCAGGAACATGATACCTATGCTGGCAATGGACAAAGCGCCTCAGCTAACGGCAGTTTCAATAGTCTGGATATTGTAATTATGAGTTCAGCCAGATATACCTATTTCATAATAGCGGATTCAACCAAATTCACAGCCATGGCTTTTGTCAATCTGGATGACGATGCGATTATCGATACCTGGACTATAGATCAGACCGGTAATCTGCAATGCATAATCAACGATGCCGAGATTTAATTCGGAATAGAGGGAAAAATGTTAAACAGATTACATAAAGCAAACAAAGGCTTCACGCTGATCGAGTTAATGATAGTGGTGGTGATAATCGGCATACTGGCCTCTTTAGCCATTCCTCGGTTCATGACAGCTGCAGCTAAAACCAAACAAGCTGAGGCGAAAACAATTCTAAAACAGATTTATGTTAACCAGAGAACCTACCGCCAGGAGAAGGATACCTACGTGGACTATGCCGGTAACGATCAATCAGCAGGCGGGACATTCTCCGAGATATGGGTGGAGATTATGCAGAGCGCTCGATATACATATTCCATAACTGCTGATTCCAATTCCTTTACAGCTACCGCTTCGGGTAACATCGATGATGATGTCACTATAGATACCTGGAGTATCAACCAGAGTGGTAATCTGCAGTGTACTTCCAATGACGTTGAAGGTTAATTCCTCTCAGAATTAAATAGCTCTCTTTATTTTTCAAAAAGTTGATCTTATAATTATAGTACTTGTGTTTTTTTTTTGATTTTTTATATTTAAGGATATTTTGCGGAGTATTCATTGAAACTTAGCGGGAAAAGTGTACTGGTAACTGGTGCTGGTGGTTTTGTGGGGAGCCATCTGGTTGAAGTTCTGGTGCAAATAGGAGCTAAAGTAAAAGCCTTCGTACACTATAACTCCAGAAATGACTGGGGAATGCTTAAATGGGCGGACAGAGGGATTTTAAATCAGGTTAAAGTTGTTTCAGGCGATATCCGGGATTCAGATGGTATCAGAAAAATAATAAAAGGACAGGATATAGTTATCCATCTGGCAGCCTTGATCGGAATTCCATACTCCTATGTAAATCCTTTAGATGTAGCTGAAACAAACATTCAGGGGACTTTGAATTTTCTTTTAGCAGCTAAAGAATTCGGGATCGAAAAATTCATCCATACCTCCACCAGCGAGGTTTACGGAACTGCCCAATACGTGCCCATGGACGAAAATCACCCCATAAATCCCCAATCCCCCTATGCAGCCACTAAAGCCAGCGCAGATCAGTTAGTTTTGAGTTTTTACCATACCTATGAACTGCCAGTGGGCATAATCAGACCTTTTAATATCTACGGTCCCAGGCAGTCAGCCCGCTCGGTAATACCCAGCATTATAATGCAAGCCCTGACAAAAAATGAAATCAAAATAGGATCGGTTTCCACATCCAGGGATTTGACCTACATTTCAGATTCAGTCAAAGGATTTATCCAGTTTGCCGAGTGCGATAGGATTGCAGGAGAGGTAGTCAATTTAGGCTCGGAAAACGAGATTTCCGTTAAGAATCTGATTGAAATAGTTGAAAAAAACGTCAATAAGAAAGTGAAAATTATCCAGGAGGACCAAAGAAAAAGACCTGAAAAATCGGAAGTGCAAAGGCTGGTATCAAAATCGGATAAGGCGAAAATATTGTTCGGGTGGAAAACCGAAACAGGAATCGAGCAAGGGATCCAAAAGACTATTTCCTGGATAAGGGACAATATCGATTTCTATAAAAAAGAGATCTATAATATTTGACAATATGAAAGTGGTTATCTTAGCTGGAGGGGAGGGGAGAAGGCTGGAGCCTTATACTGTGGTTTTGCCCAAGCCCTTGATGCCCGTGGGTGATTATCCAATACTTGAGATCATTATCAGACAACTGAAAAGTTATGGTTTTGAAGATATCACCCTGGCCGTGGGGTATCTGGGGAATATCATCCAGAGTTTCTTTAACAATGGCGATAAATGGAGGGTTAAAATCGACTATAACTTTGAGGACAAGCCCTTAGGTACTGTGGGCTCTTTAAGCTACATAAAGGGTCTGGACAGGACTTTTCTGGTGATGAACGGCGATCTTCTGACCTCCTTTGATTTTTCAAAATTCATAAAATACCATCAAGAAAAGAAAAACATAGCCACCATTGCGGTGACCAATAGAAAACTTTCAGTCGACTATGGTGTGCTGGAATCTAATCAGCAAAATGAACTAACCAAATATGTTGAAAAACCTGACCTGGCTTATAAAGTGAGCATGGGCATATATCTTTTCGAGCCTGAGATTTTAAAATATATTCCAAAAGGGGAGAGGCTTGATTTTCCTGAACTGATGCAAATTCTTCTCAAAAATGGAGAAAAAGTCTCAATATATGAATCAAATGATTTCTGGCTGGATTTAGGAAGGCCAGAAGATTATAAAAAGGGTATTGAAGAATTCGAAAAGATCAAAAATAAGTTATTCAAAAAATAATGAATGGAGTGTTAACCTTCAGGTTGACCTATTTTTATGAAGTGGAGAGTAGCCTTAGCTGATCTGGATTTTGATCAAAGGGAATTAAATCAGTTAATCAAAGTCTTTAAAAACAAATGGCTGACAATGGGGGAGAGGGTAAAGGAATTCGAGAGGAGATTTGCCCAGTTTCTGGGAGTAAGATATTGCATAGCCACATCCAGCGGCACCGGAGCACTGCATCTGGCTTTGAAATCATTAGGTCTTAAGCCAGGTGATGAGATATTAGTTCCTGCTTTAACCTTTGTAGCCTCGGCCAATTCAGTTCTTTACAATGGCGCAAAGCCTGTTTTTGTCGATTCCACAAACTTAGATGATTTCAATATATCAGTAGAAGATCTGGAAAAAAATATAACCCGCAGATCAAAAGCATTAATAGTTGTTCATTATGCTGGCTATTTGGCTAATATGAACGAGATCAGAAAAATTGCTAAAAAGAGAAATCTTTTTATAATAGAGGATGCAGCACACGCAGTAGGAGCTAAGCTTCATAATAAGATGGCAGGCAATTTAGGAACATTGGGCTGTTTCAGTTTCTTTTCAAATAAAAATTTAGCTACTGGCGAAGGGGGAATGGTTGCAACCAATGACAAGAAGCTGGCTCAGAACATAAGATTATGCCGTTCGCACGGAATGACCACCTTAACCTGGGAACGCCACACAAAAAGAGCCATCTCCTATGATGTTTTGGATTTAGGCTATAACTATCGAATGACCGAGCTGAGCGCTGCTTTAGGAATAGAGCAGTTAAAAAAGCTTAAAAAGAATAATCTCAAGAGAAAAAAGCTCACAGATTTATATGTTCAGAATTTGAACAGTATAGAGGGTTTGCATATCCCCTTTCAGAATTACCTAAGAGACTCATCTTATCACATTTTCCCGATTCTTTTAGATAAGAGGATAAATCGAAAAAGATTCATAGAGGGTTTAAGACAAAAAGGAATCCAGACCTCTATCCATTACCCGCCAGTTCATCAATTCACATATTATAAGAGGATATTGAAAACCTCAAAATTACGCCTCCCCATAGCAGAACAGATCGGTGCCTGCGAGGTGACCCTGCCCCTGCATCCTTTGATGAGCCAGAAGGATGTAATTTATGTTTGTGATAAGGTGAGAAGAATATTAAGGAATTTAGGAACCTAAACGTCGACGATTTACAAAACAGCAGCTCAACAATATCGATGTAATCACGTGATTTTTTCCTGAAGAGAGACAGTAACATACCATGTCTGATGAACCTCAAAGTTGACCTGTAATCTGCATATCATTTCAGAAGCACCATCTTTTTCGCTTCGGAAAGCTTATGTTTATTTTTCATTACGGTAAGTCTACAGAAATAGATTCCACTTGAGAGGTTCTCTCCAGATTTTCCCTTTCCATCCCAGATTACTTTATGAGCACCAGAATTCTGAGACTCATCTATAAGTAGCTGAATTTCTTGGCCCAATATATCATAGATCTTTATAGTAACCTGGCATTTTTCTGTTAAAGAGTAATGAATTGTTGTGTAAAGATTGAATGGATTTGGATAATTCTGTTCCAGGTTGAAATTCCTTGGCAGGCTCACAATTTCGTCGTTATCTTCCTTAATCCAGGTAGTCCCGCCTGTAGTGGTGTGTAGTATTGTGCCATTTGCTCCTACGATCCAGCCTATATTTTCATCCGCAAAATACAATCCAAAAAGTGAATGGTCGGTTCCAGGATTCTGAGCATTCCAGTTACTACCACCATCAGTGGTGTGTAAGAGGGTTCCCGATAATCCCACTATCCAGCCGACATTAGCATCTGTAAAATGGACACCTTCTAGAGAATAAGAGGTTTGAGAACTCTGAGCGCTCCAGCTGTTTCCACCATCGGTAGTATTTAAGATTGTTCCTAACGCGCCCACGGCCCAGCCAGTATCGGAGTTTACAAAAGATATGCTGCCAAGCCAATTCATGGTTCCAGAGATCTGGGTATTCCAGTTGCTCCCAGTGTCAGTGGTGTGTAAGATTTTCCCTGAATCTCCCACCACCCAGCCAGTATTGGGATCCGTGAAATAAACGCTGTGGAGGCATGATGCAGTTCCTGAATTCTGAATATTCCAGTTGCTCCCCCCATCGGTGGCGTGAAGGATTGTGCCGTGCTCCCCAACTGCCCAACCAATATTGGCATCTATAAAGAAAACACCACCAAGATAATCTGCAGCTCCTTGCCTTTGAATATTCCAGTTGCTTCCACCATCGGTCGTGTTTAATATTCTACCCCATTCATCTACAGTCCATCCAGTATTTACATCCGCAAAATAGACACTTCTTAGATGATTTATTGATGGAGAAGTCTGAAGATCCCAATTATTTCCGCCATTAGTGGTGTGTAAAATCTTACCACTGAATCCTACCACCCAGCCAGCGTTGGAGTCAACAAAGTATACGCTTTTGAGCATGCTGGAAGTCCCCAATGTCTGAATGGTCCAGTTATTCCCACCATTGGTGGTGTGCAGTATTGTGCCATCCATCCCTACTACCCAGCCAGTGATCACATTTGTAAAATACACATCATATAGAGACTTATGAGTTGGGGAACTAGGAGTATTCCAGTTACTTCCACCATCGGTGGTATTTAAAAGGGTTCCCCACGATCCCACTGCCCAACCGATGTTTGAATCCATGAAAGAGACACCACAAAGAAATTCTGTAGTTCCGGAATTTTGGGAATTCCAGTTGTTTCCACCATTGGTGGTGTGTAAGATTGTACCATCCGCCCCCACTGCCCAGCCGACGTTTGAATCTATGAAAGAGACACCAGAAAGATTTTCGGTAGTTCCGGAATTTTGGGAATTCCAGTTGTTTCCACCATTGGTGGTGTGTAAGATTGTGCCATCCATCCCTACTGACCAGCCGACGTTTAGATCTATGAAAGAGACATGATAAAGAACTTCGGTAGTTCCGGAATTTTGGGAATTCCAGTTGTTACCACCATTGGTGGTGTGTAAGATTGTACCATACGACCCCACTGCCCAGCCGACGTTTAGATCTATGAAAGAGACACCACAAAGACATTCTGTAGTTCCGGAATTTTGAAAATTCCAGTTGTTCCCACCATTGGTGGTGTGTAAGATTGTGCCATCAGCTCCTACTGCCCAGCCACTATTGACATTTGCGGAATAGATACAATGAAACCTATTTGAAGTACCAGAGACCTGAATATTCCAGTTGTTTCCGCCATCTGTAGTATGTATGATTACGCCATAGGGTCCTACTGCCCAGCCAGTATTGGCATTTATAAAATACACACTTAAAAGATCATTTCCCTGAGGTTTAGGATTTTGCCAGATCCAGCCTTGCTGGGCGAAACTTATGGTAGGTAAAAGCATTAGTCCCAAAATGATTACGATTTTCCTAATCATAACGGCCTCCTTTTTAAGTTCAATAGGATATCATTATGCTCACTTGATCTGTTACAAACCAAAAGTTACTTATTCTCTTGACTGGACTCAAAATAATATTTATCCCTTGGAACTTATTTTTTAATCATTCAATCTTTTTTATTATTTCTCGTTTTCTTTCAAATGTCAAGCATTTTTTAAATTTAGTTTCTGAAAAGGTGGATTTGGATGAATTGGAATTTGGACCCCCCCGCCAGAGGCGGGGGATCTACGAATTTATGTTCACGGGGGGCGGAGTGAAGCTGAAGCTTCACACTCCAATGAGCACTAATAACTAACAACCAATAACCAATCACTATGAACCAACAGGGCGAGGATGAACTTCGCCCCTACGCGAAAAAAACAAATAGGTAGAACTACCTTGCCCCCAAGTGGGATTTAATGAACTACGACAGATCAAGCGGCAGCCTCAGGCTTTAGCCTGAGCAAAGAAAAATATATAACTCGCAACCTGAAGGTTGCGGCTACCATTAATTATATTTTATGAATATCTATTTGGGTCGGCACGGAGGTTAGCTCACACATTTCCTGGGCGAAGATGAACTTCGCCCCTACGCGAAAAAAACAAATAGGTAGAACTACCTTGCCCCAAGGTGGGATTTAATGTAGCGGAAAGCTTTAGCTTTCCATACTTTGTTTCCGCAATTCCTTCTGCCAATGGAGGTCTAAAGACCTCCGCTACATTTTTTATTTTGTTTTTCGTAGGATCCGGGTTTATTCCGGGTGTTTGTTTTCTGAAGGGAGTGCAAAAACTTGTTTTTGCTATTATTTGCAGCAACAAGTTGCTGCACTCCTTTTTTTAGGGCGGACGCGAAGATCCGCCCTTACTTTTTTTGAAAAAATATGAACCTTTTTCTGGAATTTTGGGTATAAAAAAGTGTACTAAATAAGAATCAAATCAACTGATTTGTTTAGAGATGATAATTAAAAAAACTGCTTCTTTAAAACCAACTTTAAAACCAGGAGAGTTTAAATGCAAAATTGTAAACGGGCACTGCTCCATTTTTTGATTTCACTATTTTTACCGCTCCTGAGCTTTGTCCCAGCGTTGGGTCAGGAAGCAGAAGAGGATACTATTAAAAGTATTACCGCTGTCAGAGCTAATCCGGGTGTAGAAATCGATGGGATATTTGAAGAGGAGTTCTGGCAGAAGGCTCCCCGATCAGGAGATTTCATTCAATACCAGCCGAATCTCGGTGAGCCGGCTACAGAATCGACTTTTGTTCGGGTGGCTTACGATGATCATGCTCTTTACGTGGCGATGGAGATGTATGATTCTGAGCCGGAAAAGATCATCAGCCGATTGACTCGAAGGGATAGGTATGTGGACAATGATTTGTGTCACGTGATCATAGACAGCCATCACGATCACCAGACCGCATATGCTTTTACCGTCTCCGTATCCGGCACTCAAAGGGATACCTACTACTACAATGACAACTGGAGCGATGAATCCTGGGATGCAGTGTGGGAAGCAACTACCAGAAGAACCAGCTGGGGTTGGACAGCAGAGATCAAGATTCCATTCCACTGTCTTCGCTTTGCCTGCGAGGAGAATCCGGTCTGGGGAATCTACTTCAGTCGAAGCATTGCCCGTAAGAGTGAACTGGACAGGTGGGTATTTATCCCGGAGAAAGCTAATGGCTTTGTCTCTTTTTTCGGTCACCTTAAAGGTATGAAAAATCTTCAACCTTCCAGGAGATTGGAGGTTTTACCCTATATGGTATCATATGAGGAGACTGAACCTAAAAGCCTGGGCAACCCGGATGGCAGGGACTTCTTTGGGAATTTCGGTCTGGATCTAAAATACGGGATCACTTCGAATATCACTCTGGACGCTACCATTAACCCGGACTTCGGTCAGGTGGAACAGGACGAGACTATTCTGAACCTGTCCACATTTGAGACCTGGTATCCGGAGAAACGTCCGTTTTTCCTGGAGGGATTCAAAATATTTGAGACCCCTCATGATCTTTTCTACTCCCGCAGGATTGGAAAAAGTCCATCTGGATACCCGGATAATGTGGATTACTACATAAATAGGCCTGCTGCCTCCACTATACTTTTTGCCAGCAAGGTCAGCGGAAAAACAGGTAGTGGGAACTCAATCGGTCTTCTGGAGGCGGTCACCCAAAGGGAAAAGGCGAAATTCAGGCATGTGGAGGGATACGACAAAAAGGAAGTAATAGAGCCGGAAACTAATTACCTGGTGGCTCGGGTGATGCAGGACGTGCTGAAGAACTCATATATTGGAATAATGGCAACCGCAGTTAATCAAAAAGGTTTCAATCCGGCTTATACCGGGTGCGTGGATTGGCGTCTGCTGACAAATAACGGAGATTATATATCAGC
>CAYURP010000025.1:0-31710 GCA_964447175.1 uncultured Ignavibacteria bacterium
TTTGGTCCTTTGAAATATTTCTTTCCAGGATATTTTTGAGGTACTCTTACAGGATCTAAATTAAAAAAGTAGTCGTCACTTTTAGTAAACCAGATGATAGTTTCATATCGACCAGAGAACCGTTTATAGCAATGGAGACCATGTTCAAAATGCCATATAATACGATTGCGCATTTTCAAACCCAAATCTTTGAAGATCGGATATATAATAGTATCTAAAGGTATGATTGATCCGTTGTTAACGTAGTTACCAACCTGCCAACATATATTACCTCTGCTTGATAATGTACGGACACACTCTCTGATAACCTCAGCTTGCTGTTCGATATATTTATCTAAAACTATTCTTTTCTCGTATTCTTTCCCCAGATTGTAAGGAGGTGAAGTAACGATCAACTGAATAGATTTATCGGGGATTTTTTGTAACAAATCTAAGCAATTGCCATGATATACAACAATATTTCCTAAAGGATCGAAATCTGAGGATATGTCAACTTTCTTTAACATAAACTTTCAGTGATTTCAAAAGTACGATTTCAGTGAACTTTCTTTTAATACTATGTCAATAAACAAATTTACAATTAATTATCTTTTCGTCAAGTTGTTTTTTATTGATCTTTGATAAACTCATATTATCTATTATCTGTCATTGCGAACAAAGTGAAGCAATCTCATTGGATTGCCACGCCCTTCGGGCCCGCAATGACAAAATGGTTTTTCAGAAGTCTTTTAACAGGATATTCACTTACTTTAATAGTAGGTCTTGGTTTATTTTTCGAGCCGGATATCATATTTTTTCATCAAAGCTTGAAAATTTGATCTCTGCATGCCCACGTCTTTAGCGGATTTAGTTATGTTCCAGTCGTTTCTGGTTAAGGCGTCCAGAATAAAAGATTTCTCAATGCTTTCCACAGCAGATTCCCTGAGCTTCTTTTTTGAATCCTTTAACTCCTCCGAGGTCTTGGGGATGGGGGTATCGGGGTGAGCTATCTCGTCTTTGACTGCAAAGGGAAGATGCTCTGTGGTTACAGCCTCCCCCTCAGCCATTACAATTGCCCTTTCGATTACATTCTCCAGCTGCCTTACGTTTCCGGGCCAGGTATAGGCATTCAACATATTCATGGCATCAACGGATATGCTCTTAATGTTCTTGTTCATTTCCTTGGCGAATTTTTTTAAGAAGTGATAAGCTAAAAGGGGAATGTCGTCTTTTCTTTCTCTTAAAGTGGGTATAGTGAGGCTCACCACGTTCAACCGGTAAAATAAGTCCTCGCGGAATCTTTTGTCTTCAACCAGCTTCTCCAGGTCCTTATTAGTGGCTACAATGAATCTTAAATCTACTTTTTTAGGCTTGACTCCTCCCACCGGTGTGAACTCTCTTTCCTGGATCACTCTCAATAGTTTGGACTGAATATTCGGGTTGATATCCCCAATCTCATCTAAAAAAATCGATCCGCCATCAGCTATCTCAAACAGTCCTGGTTTGGTAACTATTGCCCCGGTGAAGGAACCTTTTACGTGTCCGAAAAGCTCAGACTCCAGTAGCTCCTGGGCTAAGACGCTACAGTCTACCGGTACAAACGGCTTTTGTTTTCTAAGGCTGTTGAAATGGACGGCGCGGGCTATGAGCTCCTTGCCTGTTCCAGATTCGCCCCGAATCAGAATCGTGCTATCAGTGGGAGCGACTTTGCGAATTAACCTGTATACCTCCTGCATCCTGGGGCTGTTGCCAATAATGTTGTCGAATCCATATTTAGCCTCCAGCTCTTTTCGCAGGTAGATATTCTCATGAATTAGGCTTTTTTTTTCCATAGCTCTTTCCACCACAATCAGAACCTCATCCGGGGTGAAAGGCTTGGGGATGTAATCAAAAGCTCCCAGTTTCATTGCTTCCACTGCTGATTGAACTGTGGAATAACCGGTAATCATAATAACCGCGATATCAGGATATTTTTCCCGGACCTTTTTGAGTACTTCTATACCATCGATCCCCGGCATTTTCATATCGGTTATCACGATGTCAAAGGGTTCTTTTTCCAGGAGCTCAAAAGCCTTTTGACCAGTAAGAGCGGTGGAGACCTGATGTTCGCCTTTTTCCAGTATCTTGCGACAGCTTTTCAGGACGATCTCCTCGTCGTCCACCACTAATATTTTGGCTTTTGACATTTACTGGTTCCTCTTTTTTTCCGTTTGAGAGGTTTTCTCTTCTATTGGTAACTTTATTTTAAAAGTACTTCCCTTTCCCACCTGACTTTTAACATCTAATCTGCCTCTATGTTTTTCAATTATGCCGTAGCTTACAGAAAGACCCAAGCCTGTCCCTCTTCCCTGTTTCTTGGTTGTAAAGAAAGGATCAAAGATTTTTCTCATGTTCTCCTCCGGTATGCCGGCGCCGGTATCGGAAAAACCAATGGTTACCATATGATCTTCGATCCCTGAGGTTATGGTTAGAGTTCCTCCACCGGGCATGGCTTCAATCGCATTCAGGAGAATATTTATAAATACCTGCTGGATTTGCCCCACATCTATCATTATCCTAGGAATGTCTGGTTTAATCTTCTTCTCAATTTTAATACTCTGCATACTGGCTTGGTGGGAAATCAGATCAATGGATTTTTCTATTACCTCATTTAAATCTGTGAGTGCTTTGTCCGGCTCGGTCTGCCGGGCAAAGTCCAGAAGACCTTTGACGATTTTTTTACAGCGGTTGGTCTCATTTACTATAACCTCCAGATCCTCCTTTTCCGGATCTCCCTCTTTTTTCTCTTGAAGCAGGAGAGAGGAGTAGGTCAGAACTCCGGTTAGCGGGCTGTTGATCTCGTGAGCCACACCAGCCGCCAGTTTACCTAAAGAAGCCAGTTTCTCCGATTGAAACAGCTGGTTCTCAGCCTTCCTTAACTCTTCAGTCCGCAGTTCTACCTTCTGTTCTAAAGTTTTCCCCCAATCGATTAACTTCTCGTCCGCTCTTTTCAGGTCTGAGGTCATTTGGTTAAATGAGGACGCCAGTTGCCCGATTTCACTTTCATCTTTAAGAGGAATGGAATAGCTCAGGTTACCTTCAGCGATTTTCTGGGTTCCTTTAACTAATTCTCTTACCGGTCGAGTGACATATCTATTGATGGAGATGCTTATAGTCACTGCGATCACCAGGAAGGCTATCAAAGCAAAGATGATCATCTTATTTTGAGCTTCTTTAATCTCCTGATCCACATCCGCCAAGGACATTCCGATGTCCAATACCCCCAGCACTTTCTGTTCCGGAGGATGGGCATGACAGTCCGGGGTATAACAATCTGGTTCATTATATATGGCAGAAATTACTCCTAGAACCCTATGACCTGCTTTGGATGTGAAAACTCTGGAACGTTCTGGGGTATCCAGCCTCTCCAGAGGTTTCTCCGCTGAATGGCAGGCATAGCAAGCCTCGGCTTTCTTGTCCACCATCTGCCCCATATCATTCTTCTCAGAGGAGAACATTATCTGCCCCTCTTTATTGAAAACCCTGATCTTCTCCAAGCCCTCCTGTTGCCCGAGGTTTTCAATCATCTGATACAAATCCTCCCTTAGGTTTCTGAGCATATCATACCGGGTGCTTCTTCTTATGGTCTCACTTATCCTGAAAGCACCTCGCATCACCTCAGCCGTGAGTTGCCTTTTTTGAGAGGCAATGTTAACGTAGGCAAAGATACCTAAGGTCAACGTTGATATTAGTCCCACCACCAGAATTAACCTTGCGCCAATACTTTTAGGCCACATAAACTATCCTCTTGTTAGTGAATTATTTCACAATATATCAATTATTATACGAAAGCTGATAGCCAACATTAATGTAAAAAATCAAACTGAATTGTGTTCTGCCTGCCTGGTAAATTAAACCAATCATTGCCAACCTATTACAATTTTCCTTCTTGAAACTTTTCTAAAAAGAGCTTTCCCTGTTTTAGTTTTCCATAAGTAAAGTTATGGAACCAGTCCCCTACGTTTAAGTAGATGCCCTTCCCTAAATCCTGGAGCAGGGGATTATGGGTGTGACCCATTATTACTGCATCATAACCTTCCTCGATTTTCCCCCGGGCAAAGTTTAAATAATCCTTGAGGTATTGTTCCTTTTTGGAAGTATGGGATCGACTTAAGCTGGCAACTTTTTTTGCAAGGGGAATTCCCAGATCAGGTGGCAGCTGACGGTAAAGCCAGATGTTGAATCTGTTTCTCAAAATTTTTTTCAGGATCCGATAGCCCCTGTCTTTTTTTGCCAGACCATCCCCGTGAATGATAAAAAATCTTTTACCCTGATGTTCTGTAGATATTGATTCTTTACATATATCAATTCCTATCTCTTTGGTGATAAATTCTCCCAGCCAGAAATCGTGATTCCCGGGGACATATTTTATCTTCACACCGTCCCGGGTAAGTTCCTTGAGCTTGGTCAAAACACCGAAATGCGTTTTGGGCATAACGTTTTCATATTCAAACCAGAACTCGAACAGATCGCCCAGAACATATAGGTACTCGCCGTCCTTTTTAATCTGATCCAGAAGATCTAATAGCCTCTTCTTTTTTAATTTTTCCATTTGCTCCGAATCCGCTCCCAGGTGAGCGTCCGACAGAAAATATACCACTTCTCTCATATATAGCTAAGGTAATAGAAATGCAAATCCAAGGCAAATAAATTCTATAGCAGTTAATTCGGGTTTTATTTAATTATTTTTAAACCCGGTTAGAATTATTGTGTCCAATCATATGGAAGAACTAAAAAGGAAAGTGGATTTTTAATTAGGGAGTTTCACAATTCAAGAAAATATCTTCAAGTCCAGTTCTTTGTTTTCTTGACTTTTTATATAAATAGGATTACTTAAGGTGTAAATGAATTATTAAATTTATTAGAAATTTTCGTATCTATTTAGGAAGATGGATAAGTTCGTAATTGAGGGTGGAGAGAGGCTTTCCGGCACGGTAAAAATTGGAGGGGCAAAGAATGCGGTTTTGCCCATTATGGTTGCCTCTCTTTTAGCGGAGAAGGGCGAAACCATTATTAACCAGGTGCCCAACTTGGCTGATATCGACACAATGGTTCAGGTGTTGAAATATCTGGGAGCTGAGGTTAAAAGGGACCTAAAAGATAAAAAGGTATCTATTAAAGCGGATAACCTTCGATCTTCTGAGGCTCCCTATGATCTGGTGAGCAGGATGAGGGCTTCATTTTTGGTTTTGGGTCCTATTTTAGCCCGGCTGGGAAAGGCGAAAGTCTCTTTGCCCGGGGGATGCGTTATCGGACAGAGACCGGTTAACCTGCACCTTCTTGGTCTGCAGAGGCTGGGTACTAAACTCAAGGAGGAGCACGGTTATATTGTGGCCTCCTGTGACCGGTTAAAAGGGGCAACCATCTGTTTTGATCGTCCCACCCATACTGGAACTGAGAACCTGATGATGGCTGCAGTCTTAGGAGAGGGCAGGACAACTTTGATAAATGCCGCCTGTGATCCGGAGGTAGTTGATCTGGCGGGTGTTTTAAACTTAATGGGAGCAAAAATGGAAGGAGCCGGAACCTCCACCATAACCATCAAAGGAGTGAAAAGGCTCAAAGCTGTGGAATATACTCCCATTTCCGATAGGCTGGAAACAGGGACTTTTATGATGGCAGCAGGAATAACCGGAGGATATATAGAGATAAGGAATGCCGGATTAGATCACCTGAGGATGGTCACCCAGAAACTTAAGGAGATGGGTCTGGATATACAGGAAAACAAGGGGAGGGCAAAGGTCAAAGGTCCTAAAAAATTGAAGGAGGTCTCGGTTACAACCTACCCTCATCCTGGTTTTCCCACCGATCTTCAAGCTTCCATTATGGCTTTAGCATCTGTGGCTGAAGGAGGATCGGAGATCCGGGAGACTGTTTTTGAGGAGAGATTCACCCATGTTATGGAATTAAACCGCTTAGGAGCCGATATAAAGGTTGAAGGAGACAAAGCTATTATCTTTGGTGTTCCCAAAATCAGAGGGGCTACTGTTATGGCATCCGATATTCGGGCAGGTGCCGGGTTAGTTCTGGCAGGTTTGGCAGCTGAAGGATTAACCGAGGTTCTAAGGGTTTATCATATCGACAGGGGATATGAAGACTTCGAAACTAAACTGGCAACTCTGGGGGCCAGAATAGAAAGGATTAAAGATTAAATGTTAATATCAAAAATAAACTTTCTGCGAAAGCCTCTGCGGGGATTGATGGGGGCATTGGTTTTTCTATTTTTTATTCTGATTTCAAACACCTTTGCCCAGGATCGGTATTTCGGCAAAAACAAAGTCCAGTATCAGGATTTCGACTGGTATTTTATCCAAACCCGGCATTTCGATATTTACTATTATCAGAATGGCTATACCATAGCCAGTTTCGCAGCAGAGGTTTTAGAGGACGCATATCTGGAGGTTAAAGAGGAACTTGATTATTCTCTCAGGAAAAGGATTCCGGTAATCCTGTACAACTCCCCGGATCAATTTCAACAGACCAATGTGGTTCCGGAGTTGATTGAGGAGGGCGTGGGTGGTTTCACCGAAACCTTTAAAACCAGGATAGTGGTTCCCTTCAACGGTTCCTATGAGGATTTCAGGCACGTTTTGCATCACGAGTTAACCCATGCGGTAACTTTCGATATGCTTTACGGAAACATTCTGGGTTCGATTTTAAGCCGGCAATATCTTTTCCGTTTACCTTTATGGTTTGCAGAGGGATATGCTGAATACTCCTCCAGGCACGGCTGGGATCTGGAAGCGGATATGGTTCTAAGGGATGCTACCATAAATGGATACCTGGCACCGTTGGATTATGTCGGAGGTTATCTGGTCTATAAAGAGGGGCAGTCGGTTTTGCTTTATATTGCAGAAAAATATGGTGAGGAGAAAATCGCCGAGATCCTATACAAAGGAAGAATGCATTTGAGCATGGACAAAGCTCTGAAAAGTGCTATCGGTATGGATACCCAAACCCTATCAGAGGAATGGATGAAAGCCATGCGTAAGGAGTACTGGCCGGAGATAGCTTCCCGGGACGAGCCTAAGGATTTCGCCAAACAGCTCACCTTTCATCCCAAGGATGGCTCCTATGTTAATGAGAAACCCCAGTTTTCGCCCCAGGGAGACAGATTAGCCATTTTCTCGGACAGGAGCGATTATACCGAGATTTATGTTATATCAGCAATAGATGGGAAAGTGATTGATCGAGTGATCAAAGGGGAAAGATCGGGTGATCTGGAATCTTTACATTCATATGTGAGCGGGCTGAGCTGGTCTCCGGATGGAAAAAGCCTGGCTTTTGTTACCAAATCAAACGGAAAGAACGTTCTGAGCCTGGTTCGGGTAAAGGATAAAAAGATCTACAAGAGAATCAAATTAAGATTCGATTCCATTTTCTCACCCTCCTGGAATCCTGCAGGTGATCAAATTGCCTTTGTGGGTTTGAAAAATGGTCAGACCGACATCTATTACTACGATCTTGCAAGTTCGAATCTGGTTCAGCTTACAGACGATCAATATGATGATAGAGAGCCGGCTTTCTCACCTGATGGAAAAGCTATTGCCTTTTCCTCGGATCGACCCATTTCCAAAGAATCAATCTCAGATTCCTCATTTATTTATGGACATTATAATCTGTTTGTTATGGATCTGGATAAAAGAAAAATAACCGAATTAACGACTAATGAGGGGAATAACCATTCCCCCACCTGGTCTCCGGATGGAAAAAAAATCTGTTTTGTATCCGATCGAAATGGAATAAGAAATCTCTATATCCGAGAGCTGGATAGCCAAGAGGTCTATCCCATCACTAATATTTTATCCGGTTGTTTTTCACCTACCTGGTCTCCGGATGGTGAGGATATTGCTTTCTCCGCATTTCACATGGGTGGATGGGACATATTTGTTATTAAGGACATCAAACCAATAAATGTGAATAAAGAGGAATTGGCTCTGACTCCATTTTTATTAAATCAAAAGGTTGATACTTTAAAAGAAGAGAAAAAGGAACCTACCAAACCGGAGCTGGATTTGAGTTCATATGTATTTAAAGCCGGGGAAAGCGAGCTGGATTCTCTGGTAAGAAAAAGCATCGCGGATAAAGAGATAGAAAAAGATACCTTAGCTTATAAGTTACCCAATGGCGAATACAAAAAGAGTAAATACAAATTGAGATTCACCCCGGATCTGGTTTCGGGTGCACTTTCCTATGATACCTTCTATGGGTTTAGCGGCCAGTCCTTTATTATGATCTCAGATATCTTCGGAAACCACACCTTCTATATAGCTACGGATCTGATCAATACCATCGATCAGAGCAACTTCCAGGTTATATACCTGAACTCAACAAACAGGCTGGATTTCGGAGTTGGGATCTTTCATACCAAATATTATTATATAGATTACTGGGATCGGTTGTTCTCGGATAGGTTATACGGAGCATTAGGGGCTTTGAGTTTTCCCCTGAGCAAATATACCCGGTTCGATCTGGGCTTGATCCATCTTTCGATTGACAGAAGATACTATGATCCGCCCTTTGACGACAGGTCAGCCAAGGTGGGTGTGTTAAGCTTGTCCTGGATAAATGACACGGCCCTGTGGGGTATAACCGGCCCGGTGAACGGCAGCAGAAAGATGGTGGGCTTTGATTATTCACCTGACATCTCTACCAGAAGCGTTTCCTATCGTTCCTTTTGGCTGGACTACAGGAAATACTGGCACTTTAGAAAAGGATATGACTTCGTTTTCAGGTTCACCGGAGGAAGAAGCGACGGCAAGGATCCGGAACAGTTCTTTATGGGAGGTATATCCAACTGGATCGGTCCCCGGCTGGCAACAGAACAGATCTATGGAGTAAACGACCTGTATTTTGCCACCATTGTCACTCCTCTGCGAGGCTATAGGTATTATGAGGTCACCGGAACAAGATATGCCCTGGCTAATCTGGAATTAAGATATCCTTTCATCGATCAGTTAGCCATGAGATTCCCCCTGCCCATTCTTCTCACCCGGGTAAACGGCAACATATTCTTTGATATTGGTTCTGCCTGGTATGACACTGAGAAATGGAAAGGCGGAACCACCGAAGGAGGCTCCAGGTTAAAGGATCTGAAAGCTGGTTTTGGATTTGGCGCCAGAGCCAATCTGGCGATATTGGTGTTGAAGTTCGATTTAGCCTGGGGCACAGATTTTAAGTCCGTTTCCGCCCACCCCATCTCCTACTTCTCCTTAGGGGCCGAGTTCTAAATAGGTTTTTAGTCAATTGGTTATTAGTAGTTAGACAAAACAATAATTCAGTATCGCAGGTTGTCCCAACCTGAGATACCTTGATTCATAAAGAAACCCGAAGTAAAACCATACACCTAGAAATCAATAAATAAATTATTGACAATATTAGATTTTTGGGATTATTTTAAAAGGAATTTCTAACACTGGTTATCTTATGCTGAGATTCTGGTTTCTGGGTTTTTGTTTTCTGGTTTTGTTCTTTGGCTCCTGTAGGGAATCGGGACAAAAGGAAAGTTCAATGAGAGAAAAATCCGAGGAGGAAATCTTCAAAAAACAAAGGGAGGAGATGGTAATTACCCAGATCGAATCCCGGGGGGTAAAGGATTCTCTGGTCTTACAAGCTATGCGTAAGGTTCCCAGGCATCTTTTTGTGTTTGAAAGCCTCTGGAATGTTGCCTATACTGATGGTCCTTTGCCCATTGGGGAGGGTCAGACCATTTCCCAACCCTATATTGTGGCTCTGATGACTGAGCTTTTGGAGTTAAAAGGCGGGGAAAAGGTCCTGGAGATCGGAACCGGCTCGGGTTATCAGGCAGCAGTTTTAGCTAAGATTGCATCTGAGGTCTATACTATTGAGATTATAAGGGCTTTGGCTGATCGGGCGGAGAGCACCTTAAATTCTATGGGCTATAAGAACATAACGGTTCGCTGCGGAGATGGGTATCAGGGTTGGGAGGAACATGCCCCCTTTGACGGAGTTATAGTCACAGCTGCACCGGACCACATTCCCCAGCCTCTGGTGGATCAGTTAAAGATGGGAGCAAGATTGGTTATACCGGTTGGTGATCTTTTCCAGGAACTCTTAGTAGTAACCAAAACGGAGAAAGGAATAAAAAAACAGGGGGTGATACCTGTTAGATTTGTCCCCATGACCGGAGAAGCAGAAAGAAAATAGAAAAAACAAAATTTAAAATAAAAAATAGGAAAGTCAAAGAAAAGTAAATTTAGATCGTAGCAATATTGAAAAGAAGATAATTGAGAGGGTGTGCCCTGTAGCCCCGGGTAGTTTATAGCCCCCCTCTACCCACTCAGGTAGCACCCTCTTTTATTTTTGAACTAAAGAGTTTTCTTGCCACTCAAATTTTCCCCAAGTATAGGTAAACCAGACAAAATTCTTACAACTTTTCAGTGTAAAAAGATCACAATCGCTGATAACAAAATTGTGTGAGGTTGAAGGTAAACGAGTTAAGGGTTGGTCTATGAAGAGATCTTTCCCTTGTTTAAGAGAATTCTAGCATATTGATCTTCATTCATAGGACAGATTACGAGGTCTTTTAGTTCTAAAAACAAATCCCTTTTCATAATGTTTAGAAGATTTATTCCTGGGGACTTTCATAACACATACAATTCTCTATGAAGAATATAACCTGCGCGAGGGATTGAGGCCACTGAACTTTCGACAAAAAAATAAGTTGCGAGAGATCACCAAACCAACACCATTCAGACGCCACCCTCGTGTTAGGTTGATGCGCCATTAGGCGTTCATATATGACTATATCAGATTTCTTCTTGTTGCATAGAGTAAGGGAATATCAATTTCCCGAATCCTAAAACCCGTTCCATGATTTCGAACCGTCGAATTGTGTTTGAGGTGCATTCTAACATCAATTACAATGCTTCCCTTCTTAAAGGCTTCGATGAAGTTCTGTGGTTTCGGCTCTGTGAGCAGATATGCTTCATTAAAATGGAATTCTTCTTTCTTATCTTCACTCGTTCTTGAGTCTGCTAAAACAAGTAATAACCTTTCTGTTTTATTAAGAAATTTTCCAACGATTGTATACACACTCCATACAGCAATTAAAGTGCGGGAATACTCGTGTATCAAATATACTTCATTGCTTTTCTCATCAATCTTCAGAGTTAAACCTTGAGTGTTGATTTCTCCTACTCGAACCAAATTATATAATGCCAATCTTCCGGATTCGTCTTGATAACCATAATTTTCAATTACCGTTTTTTGAGGAATTTGCCATACTCCTCTATTGAACGTGAATAACGTTATCAGCGAACTGGCATTCCTCCGAGAAGCTTTGAGTTCAACTCTACCTCCTACATCTGGAATGGCTAAATTATTTTCTTTCAAATTCAATTCTCTTTCAAGTGTATAACCGATTCCTGTTGGCCCTCTTCTTAATGAAGTTATCTCGTTTGTCTGTCATCAAATAGAGTTTACAAAAAGAATTGATTTGTTGAGTTCTAATAGTAATATGAATTTTACTCCCCCTGGAGTGATATAGAAATCTCTCCCAATTTTAGCCAAAAGACCTAAATCAATTCCATAATTCGAATACATTATAAAAGCATCATTAGCAGCCTTTGCTGCCCATTCACTTTGCTTTCCTGATAAATATCTGAAATATTTTACCGCATCCTTTAGCGGAACAGGGTAGAAGTTTTTGGATAATGCGAAAATAGTTTCTACTACTGAATAAATACCAAAGATAGCTGGACTAAATAAAGGATTTTGAGTAATATATTCTTTCAAAACTTCAGTTTGTTCCTCACTAATAAATTCTATAGGGGCGGATTGCTCTCTCTTATTGACATAAATTGATCCCAAATGTGTTAGACTAACTTTTGGGGTTCTTATTGTTAATCCAAGTTCAGTAGATAATCTTAAATAGCTACCAACGGTACTCTTGGATAAACTAGTTTTCTTTTCTAATTCTTCAATAGTATTTTCATTTTTAATTGAGTAAAGAATTCTATTCAAAAGATTCAAATTCCATAATCCGTGATTTGACGGTTTTAAATTAATCAATTTTGTTATTGCTTTGACTTTAAAATAGTAATTTTTTAAAAGCTCGTAAGGGGAGAATTGAATAGGAATGACATCATTTTCATTACAAAACTTTCTATGACCTTCTAGAAAATATGGGCATAATAAATAAGCTTTAATTGGTAAGTTAGGAATTTCCCTTCTTCCCTGAAGTTCAATTAATTCCTGTCTGTATCCTATAATCTGCTCACAAAATTTGATCTCGCTACTAACCGCTTTCAATTCAACTAAAAGCAAGTCGCTTGATGAAAGAAAAAGTAAATCAAGTTTATTTCCAGAGGGGAGTATTTTTTGACGGCTAATTAATGAAATGTTATCCGTAACGAGTAAGGTACTCTTTACTTCATCAAGCTGAGTAGCAAAAATATCCTCAATCTGCGATTCTCTAATTTCTAAGATCATGTTTGCTTAAGTTTTCTTTGTGATAATTTTTCATCGCAAATAATACAAACGAAATCACCTTCTGGAAATGGTTTCCCCATGTGAATTCTTATGTTCTTATCATTAAGGTCAGGAACTCGGTTTACAAATAACCCTGTACCTAGTTTAACACTTTGACCGCATTCGTTACATATCTCTATTATCATCTGTATGTCCTTTAAACTGTTAAGCTGTTATTTTATAATATTTAAATTAGTTTCTCATTAATTGCATTTTATGTCGAAATCCATATTTTTCAAAAAGGTTTTTAGTGATTTCGTCTGTTGGTATTGTGACACTTTTTACACTTCTATTACCAACAACATAACATACGTGTCCTTTGCGTCTGATTGTCTTCGCTATATTTCTGATAGAGAGTTCGTAATCTATGAAAAAAGCAATTACGTCTTTACTCCTTTTTTCATCATGGTTCCCTATTTTTTCAATGGTTTCGTCTAAAATATCGATATCAAAATGATGTCCGTTCTGTGCTCTCTTACCGCCCATTAACTCTTTGTCAACGTTTGAAGCGTCCGTAACATTCAACCATTGATTTGCAAGTCTAGAGAATTGACCATAAGCAACAGTTGTCCTTGAATCTCCATAAGGTGGAGAAGTTACAACTAAATCAATTGAATCCTCCTGAAGAATTTCTTGAGGAATACATTTAACAGTGTTGAATGAGTATACTTTAGTAGCGGCTTTAAAATTGCTCCTGGCTTTTAGATAGTGAAAAAGACCGTTTCGATTACGTGAAAGTTTAAACTCCATGACCCCAAAAACATCTGGATTAAATTTTTCGATTTGTTTTGTGGACATTCTGAGTAGCTTAAACTCTGAGTTCAATGTCCATGAACTCTCTCTAACTGTTTCGCTAAATGCTACTTTAAAGAAATTTTGAACCGATGCATCATCTATATTTTCAATGTAATCTTTTATTATCGATAATTTCAGTTGGACATCTTTTGAAAACCAATAGTTAATATTTTGAAAGTCTGGTATCTTGTTTGCTATATTTGGTCTTATACTGAATCTAAAACCGAAAATGGTATCGTTGAAATCCTTTAAATACAGGTCGAGTGTTTTAGTATTTAGCGGTGTCGTTTTTGCCTTTGAAATTAGTCGTGCGAGAGGATTTAGATCTGTACCGATTGCGTTAATGTTTCTTAGATTGGCTTCGACTAAAGAGGTGCCTGTACCACAGTAAGGGTCGAAAAGTAGCTTTGAATTTGTGCCGTATTTGTCAATTAATCTACCAGCTACTTGCGGTATCATCATTGCGGGATAGCTGTGGAAACAATGCGTGAAGATTTTCGTATCCTCATTCCGAAAATCCCAACTCGTATCAAAATATTTCTTTTCCATTACGAACCTAATTTACTAAATAGCAATTACTTACAAAATCATTAATTATACACTTTACGTTTGAACTCAGTGCCTGCGCATTTTGCCATCCGCTGGAATGATTTGTTAGGCAATTCACCACCCTGCTGAACTTTCGTTTACTTCGCATTCGACAGTCATCTTTTGGATAAATGTGTTATTTCTCATTCGAATATTAGTGCCCCCTTGTATATTAATTCCTTTGGCTGCAGAACCAACTAAACTTCGATAATATTTTTCCGCAGCATCTCGAAAAGCCTCATAATTGAACGAGCCCTTATATCCTTTTGGAAGCCCAACTTCTATGGGGCCTGTTTCGTAACTGCTTCCAACTGCTTGCTTTATGTCAGCATGCAGATCAAATTTCTTGGTGCCAATATCAAGAATAAAAAATACTCTTGAAATCATGTGCTCGTCATCGCTTCCATAATCCTGAGAATCCTGAATACATTTATAAAATGATATCCTTGCAGTACTCATTTTAACCTCCATTTGATGTAAAAATTGAATCGTGTTTTTTGCCTAACACATTTTCGTACTGCTGAAGAAGCAGTTTTGCTTCTGGAGAGAGCTTTTCAGGTGGGGTATTTTTGTATGATAAATAATCGTGAATAAAGAACTCAATTAGGTCTTTTAGGGCTTCCTCTATTGTTGAACCAATACCAGATAAGTTGAATGTATCATTATAGGCTGTGATTAACTCTTTCCCTTTTTCGAAAGTAATTTCCAATGGTTTTTTTCTCTCCAACTTCATTTGGGCAAAATCGTTCTTATTGATGTAAAAGTCAATAGTATAAGTAAGTCTATTTCAATTCCTCTAAAACCTTCAAAATCTCCTCGTTATCTCTCACTTTAGGAATATCGTAAACTTTCACATACCTGACTATTCCATCCTTATCGATAATCACCGTAGCCCGGTTGGTTATGCCCAAATCATTTAGATAAAGTCCATACTGGGAAGCTACACTTCCTTTGGGATGAAAATCGGATAAAAGAGGATAACTTATATTGAGCTTCTGGGCAAAGGCTTTGTGGGACCAGATGTTGTCCACTGATATGCCGAATACCTGGGCGTTAACTGACTCAAATCTCTTTAAGTCGTTTACAAAGCAGGTATGTTCCTCGCTGCATGTTGGGCTGAAATCAGCAGGATAAAATGCCAGAAGTACTGTTTTGCCCCGGTAATGGTTGAGTGTATAATCTTTGTCATCATGCCCTTTTAATGTGAAATCCGGTGCTTTTTCTCCAACTTTTATTGGCATTTTTTACTCCTTTCTTAAAGTTTACGGGCGGAGACAGAGCTCCGCCCCTACTTTTTTAATTCTTTCCTTAAGTTTTTTTTCTTGCTACTATGGAAAGGTACCCGTTCAAAATCTCTTTCCTCAAGTTAGATCCTGTTATATGGACGGAAAGAATCTGGCATCGGACCAGTAATCCTCCTTTAGATAGTTGTACTGTGAGATCAGGGCTCTTAGATGCTGTCCCTCCCAGTTAGCTAAATACAAAAACAGTGCTTTTGCTTGAGGGTCCTGTGTGTCCTGTGCAGATTTTTTATAGAAATCTATGGAGTTTTGCTCCAGCATTATGCCAATGGATAAAGCTGCCATCTCAAAGTGAGATTCTTCCAGTCTCTTTTTAAATTCCTCTGAGAATATGGGGCTGGCAGAGGAGGGGTCAAAGGGAACCTTCATCTTGAGCTTTGCTTCATTCCAATCGAATTTGCCTTGCTCTTTGTAGAGCTTATATTGTTCCCTCAATGCTTTCATATGTTTTATTTCATCGGAAGCCAAGGATTTAAGCATCTCCTTGCCCTGGGGATCAATGGTTTGCTCAGCTGCCATTTTATAAAAATAATAACCGTCCGATTCCACCTTGATGGCGTCTTTTAAAATCCGTTCAAGATCGTCTTTGTCTGACATAAGCTATTCCTCCCATCTTTTGAATTTTTCCTTAAGATAGGGTTTTAGTTTTTCGAATTCCTCAGCTTGTTTTTCAATGACCTTTTCTGACTCCTGAGAGTCAAGCTCAGCTACCTCCTGAGAGTAAGCGCCTATCCTGCCGAAATAGAGCGGAGTTATCATATCCACCAGCCTTCTTCTGTTTCTGCTCCAGGTTTGATAGATGAAGCCGAAATCATAGATTATCTTAGCCCATAACATACTGGGGAAATCCAGCTCCCCGGTCTTCTCCAGTTTTTGGACTCTCTTTTTCAGCTGCTCGAAGTTTTCATGAGCAATCACTTGCCGGTATAGAGGCTCGAAGTGATGGAAGCCTTCCACAAACTCATCCTGTAGCTTGCTCTGGGTTACAGATACGGTTTCCAATTTCAGTGGTTGGGGGGTGTTTCCGATGATTTCGACCTTCTCGCTTTTATCCACAATCATCCACTTCTTCTCATATTTTCCCATTAGATAAAAAAGCGTGGATACCACCTGATGGAACATAGGTGCCAGATCCAGGGAAGGATCTTTAGCGTCGTGGATTTTAGTTCCCAGATCTGCCTGGACTATTTTATAGCCCTCACTAATGGCAGAGGTGGTCATCCAGATATCGATGCCAAAGCGAGCCACATCGGTAAGCCAAACGTCCTGCTGACAGAAGTATGATGCCAGTTCACCGGAAAATCCAAAATCCCCTCCTATAGGCTGGCGAATTCTTTTGCCGTAAAGGACTCGGGTTAAAGGATAGACTATATGATTGGTAATGGACCCGTCATATTTATGTCTGAGATAATAGGGCACGACAAAATCAGCTTTTTTATCCAAGATGGGGGAAGCCAGAAGTTTGATCCATTCCGGAGTTATGTTTCTCAAATCAGAATCTACTCCCACACAGACTGTAGCTTTAAGCGATTTAGCTGCCTCAAAAACTGCCCGGGCAGAGGTGCCTTTGCCCGGCATTCCACGATAAATGGCCACCATGCGTTTAACATCCTTGGGGATCTCAGCCTCCAGGGCTTTTTCTCTGGAGTCATCCAGGGAACCACCATCTGAGATAAGGATAGCAGATTTAAGATCCTTGAAATGTTTTTGAAGTCCCTCTCCACAGGCTGTGACTACGCGCCCGATGGTGTCCTCGCAGTTAAAGCTGGGAATTCCCACCAGGATGTCTACCTCTTTCAGCTCCTCAATCCAGTTTTTAAGATTATCCCTTAAAGCTGTCTCGTACCTTTTAAATACTTTCATTTTTTATCTTTATTATTACTTCAGCGATAAGAATTTCTCAGAATAATTTTTACTTTCCTCTTGTTAGAATAACTTATGAGTTTAAAAATTCAGTTTTCTGCAAATAGAATAACCTATAAATTCTATTCGGCTTTTTTGACCGAGGCACAATAGGCGGTCAGGTCAATAAGTTTCTGATCATCCCAGTCCAGCGCCTCTCCTTTTAGGGGAGTAACTATACAGAAGTTGATCATTCCGGATAAGGTCATCACTTTTCCAGCCATAGGTACATACTGGGGGTAGCGCGCACCCAGATTATCGAAGGCTGTAATTTTTATCCCCATCATCTCCTGGGGATTATCCTTGGTTCCCCCCTCGAAGTGACAGGAGCTGCAGCTTGTCCCGGACGTGCCCAGGGTAGTGTCACCAAAAAGAACCTGACCTCGCTTAATGGATGCGGGAAGCTCCTCGGCAGGACCGGGATTGGGTTTAGGTTGAGAGGGGAGCACAACCTGCTCACTAACGTGCTCGTGTTCCGTTCTTTCCCCGCAGGAGATGAAAAATAAACCTGCTAGTAAAATAGCCAGACCCAAGCAAATCAGAAATCCAATTCGCTGAAGCATCTTAAACCTCCTTTTTAAAGGTTAACTCCTTTTTGACCTCAAATATTCAACAACCTCAGATTATTATGCAAATTAATCACTAAGTCAGAATTTTGTCAAGTCTTTTCTAAAAATCAAAACTTATGTAAAATATTAATCTTGAAAGATTTAACTGATTGTTACATGAGATAGCTAAACAACTTTAAATCATGGGTAAACAAACATATTTTTCATTATAGAAATATTATCGTATAACTCCATTGCAGGTGAGATATCTTGTAATTCATTGTGTGACAATGACAATGATATTTCTATTTTAGAATTATAAATTTTACATTTTTCATTTTATTTTCTTCACAAAAGGCAAAATATGTCGTATATTATTATAGATCCTGAAAAGGAGAATCATGGGTCTATTGGAAATCGTAAAAAGATTTAACAGCAAAGAGAAATGTGAAGAATATATACATAAGGTCCGTTGGCCAGATGGTGTAACCTGTCCTAAATGTGGCTCCGGAAGCCCCTATTGGTTAAAGTCTGTGAAAAAGTTTGAGTGTTCTAAGTGTGGATATCAGTTTTCCATAACATCAGGTACGATTTTTCACAAGACTTATGTACCTTTACCCAAGTGGTTTTTAGCTATATATCTTATCTGTGTATCGAAGCAAAATGTTAAAGTAAATCAAATACATGCAGCACTGGATTTACCATATAAAACTGCTTGGTATATGCACAAACGAATTAGTGAAGCATTGAAGAATCCAGAATTTAAGAAGTTTTATAGCATGTTTGGCTCTAAGAGCCTAAATTTAAATGGCTAATTTCTAAGATGCTAAAGATTGGAGGTTAAATAATGAGTAGTATATCAAAAGAGACTTTTAAACGTCTATTCCTACTTTACACTATCGGGCAATTTAAAGATGGAGTTTATGGAAAGCTCAGGCTTAACAAGATCGTGTATCTTATTCTTAGAGAATATTCTGATCTAATTCCATTCGAATTCAAACACGATCACTATGGACAACATAGTGAGGAATTAGATGAAACTAATGAGCAACTTTCCTACATGAACCACACGA
This sequence comes from uncultured Ignavibacteria bacterium, assembly GCA_964447175.1. GTDB lineage: Bacteria > Zixibacteria > MSB-5A5 > MSB-5A5 > SM23-73-2 > CAYURP01. The sequence continues at coordinate 18,718 of CAYURP010000025.1, forward strand.
CAGTAGCGCCCCTGGAAGCCGGACGAGGAAATCGATATACGCTTGAAAGAAAGGAGATTATGGAATTTTATCGGGTTGTGTTGGGATATGTTTCGCCTGGATTAAGAAAAGCTATCGACGAGATTGTAGAACAGGATGGTTATCTTTCAGAATATGATTTGAGAAAAAAAGCTTATGTTGATGAGTTATTTTTGAAATCTGAGGAGGGGAGTATTTTGCTGAAAGAGAATCTACCTGAAAGGATCACGGTTGATTTACCAGGTGATGACTGTGAAGATTTGGAATTAAGCTTAGATCCTAAATTCATAACTGCAATGAGACATCTGTAAAGAAAAAAGAAGTGGTGGATTATAAAATAATATGGCACAAGGTATTTAGCTACCAATACGACCACTTAGAAAGGAATTCTCTTCTAAAAAAGCAGGTAGATAAGCAACTTGAAGTAATTCAGAGAAATCCCCAACAGGCTGGGGCACCACTACGTTACCTACCTCCTGATCTTGCTGGTAAGATTAGAAGGTTACACATTGGTGGACCGAGTAAATATCGAATGTTCATAAAAGTAGATGATAAAGAAAAAGAGATAAGGATAGGATTTATTGATCCGAGACTTAAAGGTAAGTTGGATTATGGAGATCTTCCATTGGAGATATTTACACAATCAGAGGATGAAATTGATGAGAAAAGGTTGAAAAAATTTCTCCTGCAATGAATTTACAGACAGCTCATTCTGGAGAATAACGGACACTATTTCATTAGATACTATGATGTTGTTTCTATATCTTATCTTGTAAGCATGAAACAGACAATCTATTTAACTATGGGTGACTGAGGGCCACCGTACATGCCTATATCTGATGGTGTGCCGTCTGGATCGGTGAAAAGAGGATTGCCTTTGTTTATAAGCGGTGAATCCGGGGGCAGATGGAAATCTGTTTCTGAGATGAATTGGGGGTCAACTGAGATATTTCCATCCTGGCCAGTGAGATCGGGTAAATCCTGATAATTTCCTTTTTCATTGCCCCAGATATTGTTGTGTGTGATGGAGAAGTTTTCGTAATTTCCGTAATTCCAAATCCCCACCTGAGGGCAGACCCACTCCTCTCTCCAGCCATTTTTGACAATTATGTTATTAGTGCACTCCCCTTTTGCTTCTTCACTCCAGATGGCAAAGCCGCAGTTGCCATTTCTGACTATGACATTGTTGGATGCTTCCATAAAGGAGGTTCCCGTGGCAATAATTCCCCAGCCTAAATTGTCAAAGACGGCATTGTTTCTCACCACTGCTTTGGAGTTTCCGAACGTTCCAATCCCCTTCCAAAAGCCTGAGATTCTGTTGCGCAAAACCGTGGCTGATGCATCCCAGGTGATGCCCACTCCGGCGCCCCTGCCTTCGGATATCACGTTATCAGCGATAAAAGCGGAAGACCCCCGATAAAGAGCAACTCCATCCCAGCCATTCCCTTCGATTTTGTTGTTCAGGATGAAAAGCTCTGAATTCTCCCTTCCAAAGACCCCGCCTATTCCCACCACCACAGTATCAATGCGATGAGAGTTATCGACTATATAGTTTCCCTTTACGGTTACTTGGCTGAACTTAGCCACCACTGCGGCATCGGTTGCATTTCCATCCGGGTCTCTTTTACCGCCAGTGATCGTGACTCCGGTTATGGATGAACCTAAACTTCTTTCAAAAAGTATTCCATAGCCAGCATTTGTTATCAATATGGTCTGTTCTGGCCCTGATCCCATAAGCTGTAATGATTTATTTTTAATAAGAAATCCTCTGGTGGCGTTAACCTGAGTTTTATGTTCCTGGCAGTTTCCGCAGAGCTCCTCGATATAAGGGGAGGGTATGGCTTCATAATTTCCAGGTAGAATTATTATCTGATCTCCATCCTTTGCAGAATCAATAGCTTTTTGTAGATCGCGAAAGGGATCCTCTTTCACCCCAGTTCCGATTTTCCCGTCACCTACATCATCTACATACCAAACATTAGATTCTTGTCCTTTTACACTGGAAAAGAATAAAATTAGAATGAGAGCAAACATGGCAGGGCAAAGCAGCATCCTAAGAAAATCTCTCTTCATTTTAACGTGCTTTGAGGTCAACATTGTCTACTCAAAATTCTGACCACTAAATTTGATTTTGTGTTCTGTATCGAATCATACTTGCCTGTTCTGGGGCACAAGGGTGCGGTATTTTATTTGTCAGATAATTGTAAAAGGTTCTTAAAGAGATACATCTCGGATTACCAGAACTATCTCTACAGTTTTTCATACACCTCCTCGCCTTTGGGTCATCGCTTACCCAGTAATCCATAATATTCAAATAGATGCTTTGCTCGATATCAAAGTAATCACTCTGTCGCGGTTTTGTGCCTTTGACTGTTATTTTGCGATAATAATTATAAAGAAAGTCCATCCAATAGCGAAAGGAATAAAATTGCTCCCTTGCAAATTCTGCTGAGATTGATCCACTGTTATACGGTAAATTAAAGTGCTTGATGCATGCTTTCCACATACTCCGTGTAAATGATACAAAAAACTGAAGTGAATCATACATGTCTTCTGCATTTTTGTAGATCCCTTTTGCGATAATACGGTTATGAAGCAAATGAGCACGCCTAATCATTTCATTCACCGAATCTAGCCAGTACTTTTTGTATCGAAAAGCATAATCCTTAATAGGTTTTACCAAATCCTCAGCTTCGCTCCAACTCTTCGCTCGTGAGAGAAGCCATGGCAAGTTCACCCATTCAGTGTTTGGCTGTCGATTAGTTAGTCTGAAATGTTTTCTTATCCTTCTTTGGACATGAGAAGAAGGATCCTCAAGAACGTTTCCACCCACGACTATTTTGCTAGCTTGCTGTAACTTTTCTTTGACATCAAAGAACTTGTCCTCACGCCATTCCTGCAGAAGTTCAAACAAGTTAACAATGGTGAAATTTACCATTATTTCACCTGTTTCTTGCTTCCTTTGAATTAACGCTAAATAGTTTTTACCTTGGTAACCAATGAATACATGTGAAAAGATGTTAGCATCGAAATAGAATTTTGTGATCTTAGAAGAGTTTATCGTTTTTCCCATAATTTAAGAATTTATTCGAATCTTAAAATTCCATAGTATCTGGGATCATAGGAGATGGGCACCATCCAATCCGATGCTGAATTTACCCTTTGCTGTTTTCTTCTGAAATTGATTAACCAGGAATCTCCTTTTTGTGGTTCGGATTTCAACGTTTTAAATGGAATTTTCATCTCAACAGACCACTTTCCATCATCTTTCCTGGCAGCAGTTTCATACTCTCCGTTCCAGGCTCTATCCTCACCCTCATACTCCTCACCTTTCCATTTCAGGACCTGATCGAATGCGATTCCCGAGGGATTGAAATAGATCTGGTAGGTGGTCCTTTTGACACTATCCGGGCAGAAAAAGAATCCCACGCAATCGTCTAAATAGACTGCTCCATCCTGTTGTTTTGCTTCAGCTTTTAGCTCATCCATTTTACTCTCCACACAGGATGCAGCTATGTATAGATTTTTCTTGTCGTATCCCCAGAAAAATTTTGTTGACTCCACTTTTGTCTTTTTGCCATCTGGTGAGCCGAATTGCTCGGCAAAAGAAGCATCCTTCCATTCTTGCTCATCAATAACCCCGTCTATTTTAGGAGACTTTTCAAGTCTTTTGCAATCCAGTTCCCTTTTCAAGTTAAGGGTAGTTTCATAGGGATAGGTCTTGTCTCGGCCAAAGTCATAGCCCACTGAGTAGCTGGGAAGGGGATAAAGCTCTCCTTTTAACATGACCTGAAAACTCTGGTTCCAGTCAGAGGAGGGAGCAATTCTAATAGCCTGCTCTTTGGGTTTTACATCCCAATTCTCATCAAATGCCCAGGTTAGGGTATCGATTAAAGGTTTGGCTTTCGAGCTATGGATATGAACTGAAATCTGACCCGAATATCCTTTAGCACCTTCTTTTATGTATACAGGAGTAGAGTTGACCAGTTTGCCATAGTAAAATTCAGATATAACCATCTCCTCCTCCAGGGTAACTAAGTCCCTTTCCAGAACGCTTCCCAGTTTGATCAAAGCTACATCCAGCTTATTACCTTTAACTGTGCACCAGAGGTAATGATAGAAGAATCCTAAATCTTCTGATTCCATATCCATGGCACCACCGGAGCTCCCCACACAGATGTATCTTATGCCATCTATTTCTCCGGTAAAGTAATGATGGTAATGTCCCGAGAAAACAGCATCTACACCATATTCTTTGAAAACCTCGTGCATCGGATCAACTTTTTTCTCTTCTATGGCATTAAACCATAGGGGCTTGTGAAGAAAGACAAAGATATTTTCTCTTCCTTGATTTTTCTTCAGATCATCTATGAGCCAGGCCATTTGGTCCTGGGGTAAATCTTCTGCTTTTTCTATGCGGCTGACGTCTAACATAACAAAATGAGTATTTTTGAAATCAAAGGAGTAGTAAGGTTCACCCACTCTTTTTCTGTATATTGGTTCTGCCTCATTATAGGTAATGTCATGATTGCCGGGAACAAGATAGTATGGGACTTTGAGCTTGCTCATTATCTCCATAAACTCATCCCATTCTTTGTTTAGGGCTGTGGTATCAGTTGTATAGCCTTCGATGTAGTCACCCACAGTGAGCACTATATCCGGGTCCAGTCGGTTCACCCCTTCTACCGCTTGCGGAAATATGCCAGGTTGGTGGCTGCCGGTTCTATCCCCTATCACTGCAAAACGATAAGTTATCTCATCTGAAAAGACGACACTGCTGTGTAGGCTTGCTATGAGAACAGCAACCAAGATGAAAATACTGATTCTTGCTTTTGAGCTTAGCATTATTCCTCCTGTTTTTGGTTTTTTAGACCTTTAAGAAATGAGATTGTAGAAATTTGTCAAGTAAAAATTTTTGACCCAGGTTTTCTCCTCTTAAGTGGATAGAACAAGGTCTCTTGTTCTTATTCGTATGATTCTGGGTCAGGAGACCCAGAACTACCCATGCCCTATCCGGTAGTCCCACCTTGCCCCCAAGGTGGGATGACCCATGTTGAGGGCAACATGGGTCTACCGTTGTCAGAACGGGATTACAGCAGGTTGCCGGAACGGCCAGGGGGATAATCTGTGATACGGTAAGTTTGTAGCGTCCAGGTTCATCCCGGAGGTTTTTCGGCGGGCATGAAGCCCGCCGCTACGTGTTTTCGTATGGGGAGTTTAGAGGTTGTTCCATTTCTCAGTAACACAAATTGTCGCAACTTGTGCTATCACAGGTTGGGACAACCTGTGATAGCTTAAGGTGGTGGAAATCCCCGGAACGGGTCTTGACGACAATTCCACCACCAACGACAGAACGAAAAGGGCGGACACGGAGGTCCGCCCTACATTTTGATGGAAGTTATATATTAATGATGGATTAGAACAATCTGTTCAGGTCTTCCTGGTTCAGCTCTGTTTTTCCCTCTTCTGATATCTCCACTGTGGTTCCATTCAAGGTGAATATAACTTTCTCTCCTAAGGCAAGATATTTGCCAATCTCAGGTTTGATTGATATCAACTTGAAATATGCCGGGCTGAATCTCTCTATTTTTAAGGTTTCCCCTTTGCCCTCAAACTCTGAGTCTACCCAAACATCACCCTTTTTGAAGAAGGACTTCTTGCCCACCTGCATGACTTCAGTTACCTTTTTCATTTTACCTTCAGCATCGAAATAACCTTGCGTAGGCGCTGCTGCTATTTTCATACCACTCAAATTTCTTGCCTGCTGCACAGCTCCTTTTCCTACATCCAGAGAGGTCTTTTTCGAAATCTCGTGCTCTGCTTTATCTGTAAGCTCTTCAGTTGGAACCCGGTAATCAACATCGATCAAAAATGAGGTGTACTCGGTTATGATTCCATATTTTTTCGAAAGCATAACGATCTCGTCCACCAATTCTTTATTTTTGCCATAAAGCCTTATCTGATCGATCAGATATCCGATCCTTCTCGTGGCCCAGAGCAGGGGCACAAATGTATTTTTATCCTTTTCCCGAACGAAATTCACTGCATATTCATAGGTTTTTTTGTCATTCCCAGCTATGCCACTCAAAATTACATTGCAGTTCCCCTGTCCTTTGAATTTTCCTAAGATTATCAACTGTGATCCCTGGAAAAGATCAGGAAGCTCCTGAGGATATAGCTGCGAGGTTTCGATTCCATTGAATCTCAATGCCAGATCGGTCAAGATCGGATTGGATATCTTCTTGAAGAAATGGGAAACTTTAATCTCGATATCCTCATCCGGGCTGACATAATCCGGAGTTGCATGATTTTCAGAGGCTAATTTATCTAAGAAGTGAGTGTTGACATCGTAACCCACTCCAAAGACGAATATCCGGGTATTATAGATATTTTTGTCATCCACATCTTTGAGAATATCCTTAAGCTCGGTTACGCCCACAGTGGGTAAACCATCTGTCAGAAAGATCAGGAAGTTGGGTTTACCATCTGATCTTATCTGTTCCAATCCTGTTAAAAGGGCAGAATTTATGTCAGTACCACCATCAGCTTCGGTTTTTTCCACAAATCTTAAAGCCTCATCTGTGTTAGCTGAGTTGACATCGACCAGTTCCGGCTTGAAGCTTTCAATGCGATCGTCAAAATCGATGATATTGAATCTGTCTCCCTGATTTAAACTGTTCAAACAGAACTTGAGTGCGCCCTGAGCCTGTTCGATCTTTTTTCCTTTCATACTGCCGGAGGTATCCAGAATGAAGATCACGTTCTTTTTGACCTTTTTCTCCGTTGAGACTTCCACTTTAGGAGATACCATTCCTAAAAAGAAGCCGCCCTCCTTTTCATCATAATATGTCAACAGGCTAAATCCGATGTCCTCATCTGATACGGTGTAATAGAGGACAAAATCCTTGTTGGGCCTGGTGTTTTCTTCAACATAAGTGATTTTTGCTTCATGGTCTGAGATTTTCTCTATTCTGATGTCATGGGTAGGTGAGAAGATACTTTTAATCGGCTTTTTCGATTCCAGTTCAATTGATAGCTTAACTGATTCCAGGGGGTCATTGGAAAATTTCTCCGTTCCCAGTGTGTATTTATATCCACAAATGCCACCAGAAAGCTTCAAGATTTCTGAGTAGCCCAGTTTAATTCTGGTCTCGCCATTAGCCGGGATGGGGTAGACCCTGGCCTGGAACATTCCATCATTGTAATATTCCAAAAGTGCCGGGTCTTTTCTTTGCCTGACTATGTCCTCATAGACCCTTCTGGCTTCATCCTTATCCAGAATTTTACCTTTTATTTCCTCATTTCCCACATACATCGAAAATTTGGATATGGAGGCATCCTCAGGAATGGGGAAAATGTATGTTCCCTCCAGGTCCCGATGATAATTGTTCTTGAATACCTGATCAACAAAAGTCTCTGCCACCTGGTCATTTATCTTTATATCCACGTGATGATATTTTATGGATAGCATGGGTGGCATCGGCTCGTATGGCGGAATGGGCCGGGGTATGATAAACCCATCAGCCAGAGCCGGAGAGCTTAAGAGAACTACTGCTAGGCCGATTAAGAAGACTGTCTTTTTCATTTTCTTCTCCTTTCTTTTAAGTCGTCTTTCATAGGTTCATACAAACGGAGAAGAAGAATATTCCCTTAAAAATTATTTTTCTTTTAAACCCTTTAAATCTTCGAGTCTTTCCTTTAAGCTTTCTTTTTTCTCTTCTGTTATTTCTCTTTTCTGAAACTCTTCTATTTGTTTAATACCCTTTTCTCTTACAGCTTCATCTTTTGTTTTTTCAAATAAGTGATAATAAGCTGCAGCTATCTGGAGATAAGCACTCTCTACAAAGGTATCGTCTGGATTGTCCTTAATGAATTCACTCCAGAAATCAATTATAAATCTTAAAAAATCCGCACTCAATTCTTTTTGACGGTAATCTACATCTGGAATCTTTGTACCATCTGGCAATGAGTAACGAGTGGTAGTCATCTTAGTTTGTCCCTCAAAAAGTATAGCTTCACAAAGAACTTTTGATGGAGGTTTTGCTTTTAAACTTTTCAATTTCTCGAGCCTTTGTCTCAATGCCTCTCTTGTTTCTTCTTCAGTTGATATTTTCAGGAATTCTTCTATTTGTTTAATACCTTCTATCCTCACAGCTTCATCTTTTGTCTTATCAAATAGATAATAATAGGATCCAGCAATCTGGAGATAAGCATATTTGATAGCAGGATCGTCTGGGTTGTCCCGAATGAATTTTTTCCAGAAATCTCTGATAACTCTTAAGGAATCTGTACTGAGTCCTCCATGACTGTAATCTATATTTGGTATCTTTGTACCATCTGGCATGGAACACGTTACCGTATGCCCTTCAGCGTCACCTTCACCAATGATATCTACACACATAAGCTTTGACCTGGGCTTTGCTTTTTTCTCTTCAACATCAGCCAGCGTCCTCATCGCAGCTTTTGGTGTTTCCTTTTCAACTGACTTTAAAGCTTCCTGCTCTGCAATTTCCGGAACAGAAGCTACTTTCCCAATATCTCTTACGGTATGCTTTTTGGTTGTTAACTCGGCACCTTTGCCTGCCTCTATTGTCTTTAACTCTGCTTCCTCACTAATTGCTAATTTTTTATTTTCTATTTCCGGTTCTTTACTTTCCGTTATCTTTTTTTCCCCTCTTAGAGGAGCGCTTTTTTTTGGAGGGGGAATTGGTTTTTCCCCTTCCATTTTAGGAGTTTCGACTGTTGTTTCAAGTTTCTCTGCCTTTGATATCTCCTTTTTAGCAGGTTTAACTCTTTGGGGAATTGTTCCCCGATAATCGATGTATAGCTTTCCCACAATGAAGACCAGTACAATCGATACTACGGCTGCTGCCACTCTCAATCTGGCAGGAGTGAAAACGAAGATATTGCTTGCAAATTCTTTTATTTTAGCGCCAAAAGTCTGTTTTTGTTTTGAGACTATCCTTTCTCTTACCCTTTGAGAAAAGCTTTCCCAGTAGGTATCGCCTGGTTCAGGTATCTTTATTGCTTTAGTTTTCTCTTCAACAAGCTTCAGGGTCTCGAATTTCTCTCTGCATTTCTGGCATTCAGATAGATGTTTTTCCAGTTCTTTTCTTTTTTGCTGGTCTAATTTTTGGTCCAGATAGAGATGAATTAATTTTTCGAAATCTTTACATATCATCCTGACCACCTCCTTAGAGGTAATCTTTTAGAGATTTTTGCAGTCTTTCCCTTGCCCGGAAAAGCCTGGACATAACCGTGCCCACGGATATTTTTAAAGTTTTTGCGATCTGTTCATAACTTAACTCCTCATAGACCTTCAAAATCAAAACCGCTTTAAAAGGAGGAGGCAATTGGTTAATAGAGGAGTCGATTCTATCCATCAGCTCGTCTTTTATCATCTGGTTAATTGGGTCTGAAACGGTTTTTTGATTCTCCAATTTTTGCGGGGAGAGCTCGGATTCTGTGATCGAAAATCTTTTTCTTTTCAGATAGTTGATGCTCAAGTTCATACAGATCCTGGAAATCCAGGGATAGAATTTGTATTCCTCTTTAAAAGAACTGATGGAAGTAAAAGCCTTAACAAAGGTCTCCTGGGCTATATCGTCTGCTGAATCGTGGTCTTTGGTCATTCTAAAAGCCAGCCTGTAGATATTTTTCTGGTATCTTTTCACTAATATTTCGAAAGAGTATAAGTTTCCCTGTTTGGCTTTCCGGATGAATTCTCCCTCTTCTTCTGCAAAATTCAACTCTTTTTTGGGCTTGACCATCAACCCTTCCATCAATTAGAAATACAAAGCAATGCCCCGAATATTCCCGAATATTTTACAAATGGCACAGATTATAAACTAAAAGTTCTAATATTAGGTCGGAGTTAAGAAAGCTTCTCTTTAAATCCATATCTGCCTGATAAAGAAGAAGAAAGCCGCTTTGCAGTTGCTTTTGGCTGAAATTTTTGCTCTGTTCCTTATAATCCTTTAGAAAATAACTGTGAGTTTTCAGATATGAGGATAGTGAGATCTCTGATTTCTTATGGTCAAATTCTTTAACTTTTAAAAGTCTTATCAGGTGTTCGGTAAGCCAGTGAATTATAGTTCCCGGCGGTTCTCCAAAGGAGAAAAGGTTATTCAGTACCTCCAGTGCCTGTTTTGTATTCTTTTGGCCCACTGAATTCAGAAATTGAAAGATGTCGTTGGCTCCCGTGTATCCGGCAACTTTTTCCACATCCTCTGAGCTTATGATGCTTTTATCCCCTGTAAAAAGCAGTAATTTTTCGATCTCGTTAGCTAAATCGGGCAAGCTGTTACCAGCCCAGTTTTGCAAGACTTGAATGGCTTCCTTTTTGATGCTCTTTCCATGAGCTTTCACCCGGTTTGAAATCCAGGAGGGAATCTGGTTCTCGTATAATTTGGGGAACTCCACCACGGTGGTTTTCTTTTCCAAATCGAGAAAGAATTTTTTTCTTTTGTCAAAGCGAGCAGCGACCAGGACTAAACAGGATGATTCCGGTATCCCCTTAAGATGGGAAAGAAGAAGATCTTTATCAGATGGAGTTAGCTTATCCACGTCATAGACTATGACCAGTCTTTTCTCCGCACCCACCGGGAAGGTGGAAGCTTTATTTATGATCTCTACAGTGCTGGATCTGGAGGCATGCAAAACGTCCAGATCGAAGCTTTTATATGTCGGAGGTATCAAAAGCTGGATCAGCTTATCCAAAGTTTCTCTTTTTTGAAACTCCTCCTCTCCTGAGAAAAGATAGGCTGGGGAGAGTTTTTTTTTCTCAGCTCTTTTCAGGAATTCCTGGTAACTTATCTTCATCTCTTTGAAAAGGTATAAAAGGTTTTCCCTTTGTCAATAGAAATAAAATGATGATGTAAGTGTGGTTACTCAATTCATTCAGTCAGTTATATTTTGATAAAAATAGATTGAGATAGATTTGGGAAATTATATTAAATAACCAGAACCTGACTTAAGTCAGGCTCTGGTTTTGGCGGTGATTCACTTAATCGGCTGCTTTCTATTTAGAGGGAATTTGATCCTGCGCCGGATTGTCCGATTTAGGTATCCAGCACAGGGTGTAGGGCATTTTGTTTTTATAGATCAAAGCCATGTCCCGATAGGGCTTGAGCTCTCTGGTGCAGTCCAGTTTCTGGTTAACCTGGTGAACTACCAGGTAGCTGTTTCCGAAGATCTCCAGGTGCTTGTTCTTAAAAAGATGAGGATTAAGCTCTGCGAATTCAAGAAGGGCTAAAAGACTGGCATACTCGCATTCCCACTGGTTGCCTGTGAATTTGGCTCTAAAGGTGATGCCTAAATCCGGAATGCAGAAACTGACCACTCCGTCTGAGTCTTTTTCTTTGTCTGCTGCTTTGGTCACTCCATAAAAGTAGCAATCCATCTTAGCTCTCCTTTCCTTTTCTGATTAAGAAAAATGCAAAACCTATGCCACTTATATTTAATGAGAAAACAAGCAGGCTAAGTGGGAAAAGAGAAACTCATCCAGAATTACGAAAATGTAACCTATTGGGAATCATTGAAATGTAGAGCTTAAGGGAAAAACGTAGAATGAGGACTCAATCCTGCCCTGAAATGAAATTAAAAAGTCGAGAAGTTTTATGAAAGAGGATTCATACTTAATGCAACCAGCTACACTCTCTCCAGGGGATCAAACAGCTTTTTGTATTCCTGGACAGCGTATCTATCGGTCATTCCTGCGATGTAATCACAGATAACCTGCATTTTATCATCTGGTTTTATCTTCTCCCGGAAATGGGGTGGAAGCTGATCCGGATTCTCCAAATATGCCTGAAAGAGGCGAGTTATTATCCTTTTAGCCTTATCCCCCATTCGGATCATTCTATAGTGGCGATACATCCTGTTAAACAGAAACAGCTTCAGTTGGGTGTTGAGTTTGCTGGTGGAGGAGGAGAAAGTTACCATACCCTCACCAGCATTTCTCACATCCTCAACCGTCCGGATGCCTTTCATTTTAATCTTGGTGGATGTAGCGGAAATAAGGTCGGTCACCAATCTGTTAATCATCATCCTTATGCATTGGCTTTGACGTTGATAGGAGCTGAGTTGAGGATATCTTTTTGAAAGCTCGTCTGTGCACTCTTTCCATAAATCTACCTCATCCAGCTCATCTTCTGTTAAAACACCCGATCTCAATCCGTCATCCACATCGTGGCAGTTAAATGCGATCTCATCTGCCAGACATACCACCTGACACTCAAGGGTGGGATGCTTCTCGGGATCGAACTCATGGGGGATGGGTTTATCGTAGATGGTGTGATGCTTGATTATGGATTCCCTCACCTCGTAGGTGAGATTCAATCCCGGGAACTCGGGATATTTCTCCTCCAGGAAATCGACGACTCTTAATGTCTGGCTATTGTGCTCAAACCCGCCATGATCTTTCATTATTTCATTTAAAGTGTCCTCTCCTGAATGGCCAAATGGAGTATGACCCAGATCGTGAGCTAAAGCCACCGCCTCTGCTAAATCCTCGTTTAGTCTCAAGGCTCGAGCCACAGACCGTGAGATCTGAGCTACCTCGATAGTATGGGTTAGTCTGGTTCGGTAATGATCGCCCTCGTGATTTACGAAGACCTGGGTTTTATATTCCAGCCGCCGGAAAGCGGTGGAGTGGATGATCCTGTCCCGATCCCTCTGAAAATGTGTGCGGTAAGGATGGGGGGTCTCCTGATATTTTCTGCCCCGGGTATCCTTACTTTTCATGGCATAGGAAGCTAAATACTCTTCCTCCTCCTTTTCCATCTGCTCTCTTGAATATCCTAAACTCTCCATAAAACCTCCCGAATTTACTCCAGGGTTTAATTATAATAAAAAGATGAAAAAGGTCAAGACAAGAGAAATCTTTTATCCCCTGAAGAATTCGATTCCTTATATAAAATATCCTACAATAATAGAATCGCCCCAACCTTTGATAAAATTCATGGGTAACAGCAG
>CAYURP010000025.1:31810-41510 GCA_964447175.1 uncultured Ignavibacteria bacterium
TTTGAAGCTCACCAGAAAAATCCAGATTTTTAAGCTGCAAAATTTTTGCTGGAGTTGAAGATTTCTCTTGACAAGTTTTTTACGAAAGCTTTAATTATGCCGCCTAAATTTGGCGGGGACTTGAACTTTTAAGGAGAAGTACCCCGAAATGTTACATCTTTGTTCTAAAGTTTTTATCACCTCAGGAGGTGAGAGGAATGAGGTGTACCTGGTGTGGAGAGAAAATAGAAGACGATCCTGTATGGAAAAAAGACAAACCCTATTGCTCAGAAGAGTGCGAAGAGATGGATACGGATGAGGGTGAGGATGAGGAAAAGGAAGAAGAGAATGAAGACGAGAACGAAGACAAAGAGTAATAATGCAACCCTTTTAGGCTAAACACCTACAGTTTTTTATATTCTGCAGGTGAGGATACTTTTAACAATTTTGCCTCGATAGGAGGTGAGATAATTGAAGAAGAAGGGTAAAACCACCAAAGCCGCCGCAAAACCTAAGAAAGGAAAAAAATGAGTGGATGCTGCGGTTCAATGAAAACTGAAAAGAAATAGTTAGTGTTTTGTTTCAGAAAAGCCCCCGAGTTTATACCTTGGGGGCTTTTTTATTGGTGAAAATTTTCAAAGAGGGGTCGGACTAAAGAAAAGTCGTATATCTCCACAATGCTCTATGACTCAGTCAGTATGAGATGTGCCTCCTGCAGCTGTCAATGTGACATCTTTAGCAGGGCAGCACAGATCCTTCTGCCCTGATTCTGGTTTCTTAGTCTTTTGTCTTTCAGCTAAAACTTAGCTGGCGGCGTCATTAATGGTGTTGGTTAATGCCCCATCCTGATCTATGGTCCAGGTGTCCACGGCAACGTCGTCGTCCAGGTTGGCAGTGGCGGTGCAGCTAAAGGAGTTGGAATCAGCAACAATCCTGTATGTGTATCTTGCACTGGGCATAATCTCAACGCCAATGGGCCGGAAGGCTCAACCAGCACACATGGACTGACCGTTGCAGCAGTAGGTATCCTTTTCCATTTTATAAGCTCTCTGCATGACATATATCTGCTTCAGGATCAGCTTGGCTTCGGTCTGTTTGGATTTGGTGGTGATCCTCATAAAACGAGGTATAGCCAGAGCCGCCAGGATTCCAATTATCACTACCACAATCATCAGCTCGATTAAGGTAAAACCCGGGGCATCCCTGTGAAATTTGCTTAACACCTCCCTCCCTCCTTTCTACCTTGATAAATGTATAATAACTTTCTATAAAACTTCACTTAGTTTTATCGTCAGCAAGAATGATTCCACCATGGAATTATTTGCCATATTGTGTTTAATTCATTTATTTTCAATATGTTTTGGCGATGGGGTTTGCTCATCTTCCCATTATTTAAGTTATAATTCTCTGGCAGATTGCTTTTCTCTTTGCAAAATACAAGATTTATATTACCTGAGATAAACTATTTTGAGTAAGGAAAGAAAGCTTTTAACAAGCAGATGCGGGTTTCATGTGATTTTTCCCCTTGTTTTTTTAAGAGAAGCTAATCCAATGGTTACTATGGAATTAGTTGTATTCACCAATTAGAGTAATATTGGTTGTCAAGGGGGAATTTTTTTTTGTTTTGACCTAAGGAAACAGAAAAATACCCCCGTGTAAATGCTCCCTTTGTATTAAGAGTTTCTAAAGAAAGGAGTCCGGTGGGCTCTGAGGTTCTGAAATACAGAACGGGGAGATTGTGGCAGTACCCTATCATCGGGTAGTGTGGGGGCCCCTCCCGTTGCTGCTACAGGCATAATCGGGCTCAGGTGAAATTCCTGTGCAGAGCCCACAGGACAGGAATGAACCATCCCTCCTTATCTTTTATTAAACAATTCGGAATATGTAAACGTTTACATTAAATTAATAAAATAATGTAACAAAAAAGATTACAAACTCAACCAGCTTTATTTATAACTTTTATCCAGCCTATGAATTAGACCAAAGAAAATTTTTTCAATGAGCTTAATTTGACAGGGGAGGGTATTACTGGAGGTTTACCACTCAAAACATAAACTCACCTTATGGGTTTGACCTAAAGTGGAGTGGCTTAGAAAAGCATAATCAATTTTTATTTTTTCCCAATTAAACCCAGTTCCCACACCATATCTGACCGGCTCGGTCTTTATCCCGAATCTTAAGGATAAATTCTTTGAAATTATTATCTCCTGGCCAAATTTTAACTGATGGTTAAAACCCGATTCTTTAGCAAAATCCACTGTCAGGATGATATCCTTAAAAGGAAAAAACGCAACCCCTATATTCCAGACCCGGGCAACATCGTCTGAATCTTTAATTACCCGGGGCTTGTTTAGATTTTTTACTGCCCCTCCAATCTGCACCTTATCCTGAATTTTTACTAAAACACCTGAGTCAAAACCTAAAGCGGAAAAATCAGAATAGGGAGAGGGAAAGGAAACTCTCATATACTTAATGGATGCGCCCAGGGAAAAATGATCCTGGATTTTGTAACCAAAAGCAAAGGAGATTTTGCTTTCCTGATAATAATCTGTCTCTCCAAAAATGTTGAATCCCACACCCGATGTTAGTGAATTTATCGAAAAAAACTTCCCCAGAGGGAAGACAAAGTAGAAATCACCTGCTGATAATTCCTTTAGATTGAACAATTGTGACCAAGAAAATTCAACTGACTTTTTCGAGAAGAATCCCAATGCACTTGTATTTGACGCCACCACCGATGGCTCATCGCACAAAGCTGTACATCCTCCACCCAGACTTAAATACCTGGCGCTCAATCCATCATACTCAAACAAAGCAAAACTCTCTGAAAAAAATAATAAAAGAATAAAAAATGTAAGACTACAAGCTTTACTCACCTTTTAACCTTTAAACTTTACACTTGATTGAAATCATTTTAATATTTAGCGTTTTGCCACTACCACAGAAGCCTTTTGGGTGAGCTTCCTTCCCTCGACTTCCGCTTCCATAAAAACAACATAAATACCAGCTCTGATTATTCTGTTTTTATCGCTTTTGCCATCCCATATTATCTCCCCGCTCACCTGGGGCTCTTTATCCAAAAGCGTTTTTACCAGCCTCCCTTTAACATCGTAGATTTTCAAGGACAGCTCAGCCTTCAAAGGTATTTCATATGTAAATCTGACCTCATCCTCAAATCCATCTCCATCCGGGGAAAAGGGATTGGGTTTGATTTCTAATCGAAGTTCACTTGAATATCCACCCATTAGGCTGTTTTTTTGACAAGGTGTTGCCCCATCAGGATCCACAGATCTCCACCAGTTGTCAGAATCAGAGGAAACTCTTTGCGGGTCGATTCTTTCCCAGGAGATGCCTTTTCCCCAGTCCTTTGTGTAACCAACCTGATCCACTACAAATTTTTGGCTATCTTTCAGAATTATTTTGTCACCTGTATTGTTTAGAGTTCTCCACTTTTCCTGCTCAATTACCTGGCAAATAGCCTCAGGATAGGTTGAGTAAAATGAAGCCAGGTTCTCAGTCACCACCAGATAATCACCAGGTAAAATTTCAATATCCTCAGATGTTATAGGGTTCTGTTCCAATGAATCTCCTAAAGACCAATTATCAAGGGAGATGGTGGATTCTTTTGGATTAAGAAGTTCTATCCATTCAGCCCCTGAAGGATTCGGAGAGCACATAAACTCGTTTATGATCAAATGCGGAAGTTCATCCCCGATTTTCAAATCAATGAAAGTTTTATTGTTGTAATCTTTGTCGTCTTTCTCTATTTCAGCGTAAATTCTGTAATTCCCCTTAGGAAAACTTAGCTCAAAAGTGAAATCTAAATAGTCATCAACCTCTATGGGAACGATAGTATAGGGTTCATCCAGCATCTCATCTGGCTGGGATTGAGAGTCGAAATCATAATCACAGAATAAAATAAGCTGGTTGGGAAGCGATCTCTGGGTACCTTGATTTCTAACCCTGACTTTGATCTCGAAATTTACAAATTCTTCAGGTGTTTCAGGAAAAACTGTGATATCCTCAGACAGTATGCAGAGATCATTAGAAGCCGGGGTTACGGAGTTTATTTTTCCAGGGGTGCTGCCCATAAAATATAAACACCTGGTCCAGTTCTCCTGGGAATCGTCCTGGCCTGGATCGATCTTCTCCCAGGAGATTCCATCTCCCCAATCCTTGTTCCAGGCAAATCCTGAAACATTACCTTGTGGATTTATTAAAAAGATTTCACCATTTGAATTAGTGAGAGACATTTTAGCTTCCACAGCTTCAAAATCCTCCTCTTCAGAATCGCCCCATACACTGCTGGCATCACCCCAATGAGCTTCAAAGCTGACCGAATCAAAAGGTGTACTTACTAACTTGCGAGCAAGAATTAGATAGCCTTTTGCCGGTATCGAAATTTTCTCCAACAAGGTAGTGTCGGATTTGCTCACAAATCTCCAGCCACCTAAATCTACCCCCATTGAATCTGAATTGAAAAGCTCAACCCATTCAAGTTTGGTTACGCAACTTGGTTCATTAGCTAATAGCTCATTTATTACCACGCCTGGATTAGCAAAAACAACGCTATAAAAATTCAAAATCAGCATTAGAGAAAAAACAAAGCAGCAAAATTTCACCATTTTATCTCCCATCTTATCCTGACAGCGTGGACGTCCACTTTTTCTTTGTCTTGATAAAACCGGGCCAGGTACTTAACTGAAATAGCATTGCTTTCAAAAAAGAAAAGCCTCTCCTCAAAATAGAGGTTCCAGTAGCTATTCTGGGGAGAGGAGAAATCAGGGTCGGTGTATTTCAACCATATGTTAAAATCAAAAGGGAAAAACTTGAATTTTCCGAGCTTGAGCTGGATGTCTCCATACTCTTTTATCCCCGATGTTAATTTTTTCGATTTGTAATGAACTTCTAATCTGAGATAAGTCACATCCTGAAAGGAGTAGACCCAGTCCCAGGTAAGGTTGAAATAATCTGTTCCAAAAAGATATAGATCATCACTCCATAGAAAATGAAGCTGGGTCAGGGTATTTTCGCTCAGATGGTAGCCCCCGCCTAATTTTAATCTTAAGTTCTCATCTGAGTCCGGGTTTTTTCTCCACTGGTTGAAGGCGAAATCCAGAAAAAGATCTGGGGAAAGGGGGTAGGTGGATTTGAAAAGAAATCCCCGTTCACCTTTTTGCCTTGAGCGGTATGAGAAATCCAGATCGTCCAAAAGAGATATGGTTTCATAATCCGCATTGGAAACACCACCTCCGTGAGGATGCACGAATTGGGAGGAATACCACCAGAAATATGCGGATATGCGGTAAGGTGTTTTTTGGGTATTTAAATTCAAAGCAAATCCTTTTTCATTATTCCACATCAGTGCATACTCTGAGCTTAGTCTAAAATTCCTCAAGTTGAGATTCAGATAAATACTCTGACAATCATCACGAAAAAAGCTTTCAGAAGATAAGTTATCAAGTTTGGCTTTGGTCAGAAGAATGCCGACACTTGATCTTTTATGGGCAAAATTTAGATCCAGAGCATAGAGTTCATCTTCTAAATATCCAAATTTGTTCCTTGAGAAAACAAAACCGGGATGGAAAAAATCGAATTTCGATTCCAGAAGTAAGCCGTTGTATCTGCCCCGGACAGGGTAGAGGAAAGAATCGTTAATATGTAGAGTATCGTCTAATCCATATCTGAAAAGAGGATGATATCCCAGGTTCAATCCCAGGCCAGCTCTTTTTTCGAAATTTCCCAGGATCACATCCGTTGACTTCCAGATTTTAAAAAGTCTCAGAGATCTTTTCTGAGTTTCCAGTCTTTTTGATTCATCCTGTGCCACTTTCAAATCAAAAGAGAACCTTTTCTTGTCCACAAACTTCAGAGTTGCGAAACTTTCAGCTTTTTCGTTTTCCTCAATCTCCTGGTAGGTTTGCCACGTTAGTTCACCCTTTAACCCTGGTTTTTTCCTGGAAACAGATTGGATGAATGGGATGGTTTTGTTTAATGGCGAAAGGACTCTCGATTTGGCTTTTAAAGGCTGAAACGGCTCAATTGACATTACATCAGGAATAAAAAGAATTCTGGTTGTATCCTCAGAATCAACTCCGATCTTAAAACGGATCAGATCCAGAAGTTCCAGATACTCATCATAGGTCAAATCCCCTTGGTCCAGCCCCGCTTTTAGATCTTCCTCGGTCTCATAGAGTTCTGTTGAAACGGATTGTGCAAAAGTCGGATCGGATAATAGAATGATTAATAAAAGGAAGATTAAAGCAATGATTAGAACCCGCCTCAATCTCGTCAAATTTAGCCTACCTTTTGCATCTCCATTAAAAGGTAACGCTAACCTTCATTCTTTTGCCACAGCTTTATAAGTTGTGATAACCAAAGTTGAATCTTTCCCTTGGAAATTACTTTATTTTGAAACGAGTGAGCCAACGCAAAGGTTTACATTACAAAAACATATCTGACCATCTCAACTTTTAGCCTTTTCAATTATCTGATACTGGTCCAGAACTTCAATTATATCCAGAATCTCGGGGATAAAGGATGAGTCAATTTCAGATTTTCTAATGATCTCCGCAACGTTTTTAGATGGCTGAGTGGGAAAGGGAAGATGAAAAAGGAATTTTCCCTGGTTTTTGGTCAGGTTGAGAGTTCTTTCCTGGCTTGACCGACCCTGGCCCACGATAAAATGGATTGCAGAAATATGATCACTTCTGCTGGAGGTTTTGAAAACAGCATTTGAATTCTTTTTCTCCCTTATTTTCCACTTCAATTTATCCCGATGCTTAAGCGGATCATAAAGAGTGGAGAAATCAATGTCGACTGTTAGCTTTCTCTTTTTCAAGGAATACCTGAAATAGGGGCGTTTTTTCTCGAATACCTCTTTTTTGAAGACTATACCCTGGTCGCTGAGCCCCTCGAGGAAATCCTGCGCAGTTTTGGTGTGCAGGTTAAGCCGGGAGGCTGCCTCAGATGCTGAGATGTCCTGATACATTACCAATAGCCTTAAAAAATCCCAGGCATAATCCTTTGATATAAGAGAACCTAATTCAGATGCTTTTTTGAAATCCATTTTATTCCCCAGTGGTTTTTGGATTCAAAAACCTACGAAATGATTCTGAGAGCATTCAACCGGTCTATGATTTTGTCAGCTTTACCTTTCCGATATAACTCAAGAAATTCTTTAAACACGTTTCCCAAAGATTGACAGAGCTGGTCAAAGGTCAACTCTTCCTTGTATTTTTGATAATCCTTTTTGGCGATGTTGACTGAAACGTTTCCATCAAGACCAAATGAAACATAAGTATCGTTTGAGTAATTACTCCTCAGAGAGAAGAAGTCCCGGTACATTCGTTCAGGCACCACGAAAACGACTCTGTTCTCTTCAAAGTAGGGAAAAGCTATAACGTGCTTAAGCACGAATCTGGCGAATGTGGTGACTTCCTCTTTGGTGTATGTAGCTTCTCCGGCCGGAAAAGGACGGGGAGTAAAACCGTCGTCAGACTGATTGACAGGCCTTGCAGCCAGCTCCAGAATCTCGGAATAACGCCACTTGATTCTGTTGGTGATTAGGACATACATCAGCAGTATGAACAGGATTCCCCCGCCAACGCCGAAAAAGAGCTGCAGAGGAGGGTAGAAAGCGACAAAAGCCAGGGCAGTAAATACGTAGAAGAGGATCGGAATCAGGTAAACCCGATTTTTTGTTCTGATCAAAAAGACAAGATGGAGTAATGACGCCAGTAACATGACTATCCAGAACATAGTGCGAAACGCCTCCTTGCCAAATATGGCCCATAAGCCGGCAAAAAACAAAATAGGACCTAAAATAAAAACTATGATTTGCCAGTTGCTGGTTTTAAGCTTGAGAGGTTGTGTCATGACATTCTCCTTTATTTGAGCTATGGTTACCATTTATCAATTCAAATTATCATACGATGGATTGATTTAGTATGTTTCAAATTATTTAAAGTATCATACAAATAAACTTTATATAAAATACGTAATAATTGAAAAACTGGTTTGAGAGAATAATAAATTGATAAAAATTTTTTGTTGAATATTGGTTGACAGATGAGTGTATATAATTTAATTGAAGATAATGAGTTAATAAAAATATCTAAATGAAAGGAGAATAATATCATGAGAAAGTTCGCTTGTTTAATTATCATTTTATTCCTGTTTGGGTGCGGCAGCCCGGAGAAAAAAGAGGAAATGGGAATGGTAAAAGTTGAGTTTCACCTGGCCGAAACCGAGCCTGCGGAAGGTTTAACCGAGATGACAATTCCCGATTCCGGCGAGAAATTCTATATTCACGATAAGGTCCTTATGAACAACTACGATATACAATTGGCTTTACCTATTTTATGGGACGGTAAGTCCGTGGTGGAGTTAACTTTTACAGAGGCTGGTAAGGTAAGATTTGCCAGGCTGACTGAGGAGAACCTGGGTAAAAGAATAGGAATTTTGATTAATGGCAAACTGGTAATGGCTCCCACGATAAAAGCCCATATTTTAGAAGGCAAAGCCATGATTGAAGGAAATTTTTCGGAGGAGGAGGCCGATAGAATAGCTACCGGCATTATGCTTAGATAGAATTTTTCCAACTAATTAATTTATCTCGATAAAATATCCGATTTATATAAAGGATGAAGTCTAAAATGGAATGTTCAAAAGCCATTGCGGTTATAATTTTAATAGCTCTGCTTTTGGCAGGTTGTGCCAAAGATTCCGGAAAAGATATACAGGGAATCTGGGAAGGGACGCTGAAATTCCCGGGCATTGAAATGAGGGTTGTTTTCAAAATCTCCCGAATGCCGGATGGCAAATACACAGCCATTATGATCAGGCCAGAGTTGGGAGACCAGGAAGTCAGCTTAAGCGGGGTTATTTTAGAAGACGATCGCCTGCAATTGGAGGTCGCCCCGGGACAGGTTTTATTCGATGGTTTTTTGAGATCGCATGAATCTGATATTATCGGCAATTGGATGGAAGGGGAGTTTTCACAGCCTCTGGCTTTGAAAAAAGTAAAAGAGGTATACAAGCCCAAAAGGCCGCAGGAACCGATTCCACCCTATCCTTATGATGAGCAAGAGGTGGTTTACGAAAATACAGAAGCCCAGTGTAAGCTGGCTGGTACCCTGACCTTGCCGCGCGAATGGTGCCCCTGCCCTGCAGTTCTTTTGGTTTCAGGAGGCGGGGCACAGAATCGGGATGGGTTGATTCTGGGGCATCGTCCATTTCTGGTTTTAGCTGACTACCTCACCCGACAAAGGATAGCCGTTCTTCGGGTGGATGATCGGGGAGTAGGTGTTTCCATAGGTGATCGTTCCCAGGCTACAAGTGAAGATTATGCCCAGGATGCGCTGGCCGGGGTTGAGTTTCTGAAAAGCCATCCTGATATAGATCCCAAACGGATCGGACTTATTGGTCATAGTGAGGGAAGCATCATAGCTTCCTTAGCTGCAGCGCAATCAAAAGATATTGCCTTTATCGTAATGGCAGCAAGTCCGGGCTTACCTGGTGAGGAGTACAACTACCAGTTCGAGGAATCGGTCAGTCGGGTATTGGGCCGAAGCGAGGAGACAATCGATTCAATACTTGCCCTGCAAAAAAGAATTTTCGTTGTATTGAAATCCGAGAAGGATACTGCATTAGCCAGGACTAAGCTTCGCCAGATTCTGGAGAATCTCGAACCGCCAATGTCTGAAGATGCGATCCAAGC
>CAYURP010000026.1:0-38598 GCA_964447175.1 uncultured Ignavibacteria bacterium
AACCGCACAGTCTCCTTGCACGATACCTGGGCCAAGATTGAGAAGGCTCAGGAAAAGGGAGGAATAAAATTATAGCTGAGTAGGTCAGGTGCCTTGCGCACCTGACAATCAAGATTTTGAAGGGAGTTTGTTTTGCATCATCAACCGTTCACTTTCGCAGTGATCTATGTCCATTTTACGTCGTCACCAGCGTGATGGTGATCGCTATTTCATCACCAACGTGACATATAAGCGGAATCCTATCTTGGTAGAAAATATTGATTTGCTCTGGAAGGGATTTGATACGGTTAAAGAAAAATCTATCTATGATTTAATGGCATGGGTTGTTCTACCTGACCATTTTCATATGGTCATCGATCCTAAAGGACAGGACATTTCAAACATTCTTCAGCGAATCAAAATGAGTTTTGGATCCCTGTTGCGAAAGCGAATGGATCTGTTCAGCGGAAGAGTGTGGCAAAACCGCTTCTGGGATCATATTATCAGAGATCAAAAAGACCTGAATCGCCATATTGATTATATTCATTTCAATCCGGTCAAACATGGATACGTCAATTCACCGTATGACTGGCCACACTCGTCCATCCACAAATATTATGAGGAGGGATTCTATTCCCGGGACTGGGGATCGAGGGAAGACATTGAGATTCAAGGAGAATTTGGAGAATAAAAATGGATGTCAGGAGCACGGGGCTCCTGACCTACGCAACTACACAACTGTCACTGGGAGCATAGCGAAGCAGTCCCTAATTACACATCACTGTGTGAGAATACTTCGTCACTTCGTTCCTCGCAATCACATAGAAATTAATATTTCTTTCCGAACTTCTCTCCCCCCAGAACCTTTTTGCTGAAATAATAGCCTAATTGGGTGACCATTTCAGTCACAGGCCTGGCTTTAGGCTCCACTATCCTCCTTATGAGGAACAAACCTCCTATTCTTCCCAGTGCAGAAAGAAGGAACAGGATGTGAAAATTCACCAGGGTCTGTCCGAAAAGCTCCCATCTGAGACCTGAGAGGTGATTGGCAATTATTCCACCGGTGATCGCTGCTAAGAAAGTGAAAAGCCCGTTAACAAAGGAGGTGGAAGCCAGAAAATAGGGCTTTCCTTGCTCTGGAGAGATCTGAAGAACTATGGTGAATATGGCTAAATTAAATCCCACCCAGAAAAGCCCTCCCATTATAGCATCCAGCCAGAGCAAGGAATAATTTCGGGGCGTGACGAAGAACCATAAATAAGGGATGAACATTATGAAGGCGATATTAAATCTCAAAACCGGTTTGCAGCCATATCGGTCGATCATCTTGCCCCACAAAGGCTGGGAAATCAGACTGATGATACCGGCCAGAACCGAAAAAAGGGAGATTACGTAATAATCCAGATGTAGATTTTTTAGCATGTGCGGCATCCAAAAGGGGGAAGCGATTCCTATGCTAAAAGACCACACGACAAAAAAGAGGATCAATCTCTGGTAATCTTTATGCCTGAACGGCGTCAGCATATCCTTGATGAATCCGCGCTGGCTTATGTACCGATGAAACGATGGCTCCGGCTGGAAAGAAAGTAAAAAGGCGGCAATAAAGGCTGCAATCACGCCTACGGTGAAAACCAAGATAAAACCCAATACGGAGAGATTTGAAAAACCGGAAAAATCGAAGAACCTCAAATTGACTTGATCAGGCTTTAGATTTTTGCACCAGTCCAGAAGCTTTGCCCCACCGAAATAGACACCCATAATAACGATCTGCAGGATGTTGTTTCTGATCCCGAAATACCGACCGCGAATCTTTTGGGGTACCAGATCTGCCATCCAGGAAAGCCAGGAGACGGTGGTCAGGTTATTAACGACTGCGCTTGAAGCTATTACTAACAGGAACAGAGAAATCTTATGAATTTTGCTGAAAGGCAGGAAGGGTATGAAAACTAAAAAAATCCAGATGCCCCGAAAAAAGACTGCACCGCTGAGAGTGAAGATCTTTCTGCGCTTGAGACCCTGAACTAATAAAGCCCCCACAGGCTGAACCATCTGAGCCAGAAAAGGGAGAGCGGCTAAGAGCCCCAATTGGAAGTCATTTACTCCTAAAAGAAGAGCATATCCAATTAAAAAGGCACCCGAGGTCAGGGTCAGGTGCACGGTAGCGAAAGCTCCTTCCCACACGGAGATCTTTAAACCCGTCTTAATCTGTTTAGAAGTTAGCTCAGACATATGGTTTTGCTTTCACGATTGCCTTATTTACGGAGGAGAAAAGAAAAAAATTAAATATCTGAGATAGCAATGGGGATGGGATTCTTAAGGTGTTTAAAGAAATGAAGTGGTGCTTTTTATTTAAACCTTCACTTGACATTCAGGAGTAGGGGGCTTTTGACCTGCGACGCAAAACTCACCCCCTTAATCCCCCCCTCTTGTCAAGAGAGGGGCATAAGGGTGAGTTCAAAACCTTTAAAAGTGTCAGGTGCACGTGTCTCCTGGCCTACTATTATCTAATCCGTTGGTTTACTTTCACTTCACCCGCAAACTGTTCAATTGTTGAGCAAATTTATATTAGAAAATTATTTGTCTAAAAATAGGTGGAAATGTGAAAAAAACCTATTGACAAATTTTTCCAATTGGGTATCATTAAGTTAGGGGGGTAAGGGATTTACAGCAAAGGACTTGCTCCAGGGATTGGGCTTTGTGAGGAGTTAATGAAATAATGAGGAGGAAATAACCTTTAAACTTTATTCGTAGGAGTCACAATGAGAAACAAAATATTGTTTTTGATTGCCGGATTGTGTTTAGTTCTATTACTATCCGGCTCAAGTTTGGGCGATTCTTTACTCAATGGATCTCCCAGTATCCAGCTTTCACCAGATGCCTCAGTTTTCATCTGCCCTGGAGATCCGGTCTGTTTTAACATTTTCGCCTCTGATCCTGATCCCCGAGATTCCATTACAGTGGAGATGATCTCTGGGACTGGAACCTATAGTCCAGTGAGTGACACTGCTCCCATTTCCGATACCCATTGTTTCTACCCGGATGTATCGGGTCCGTATACATTTATATTCAAGGTAACCGATAAGGCAGGACTCTGGGATGAGGATACCACGACATTAACCGTTTACATAAACCAACCACCGGTAGTAACAGCTCCGGACACATTGAAGTTCAATCTCTGTGATACCACCACTTTGTGTTTTCGGATAATTGTCAATGATCCTGACGATTTGTTAATCGATCTGACGTATTACGTTACCCCTCCCGGTTATGTGAGCAGCTGCCAGTATGTGCCGGGCATCTGTTTCCCCGCTCATAATGATACGACTTATAACTTCACCATAATCTTTACTGATAAATGTGGCAGTTCGGATACTGCCTATACCACGGTCATAATCAACATTAACGATCCTCCGGTGATCACAGCTCCGGACACGGTAAAGTTTTCTATTGGTGACACTGCAACTGTTTGTTTTGATGTCACTTTAGATGATCCAAATGATAGTCTGGATGTGGGAGTTAATCCTCCGGGTCAGTTCAACCTCTTAGATTCTTCTATTTGTTTCTTTGCGGATCGGGATACAACCTATGACTTTGAGATAATTGTCACTGATAGCTGCGGGAAAAAAGATACCGCTTATACTGTAGCAATAGTTACCTCAGATAGCCCTCCAGAGGTCACGGCTCCGGACACTGTTAAATATACCCTGTGTGATACTGCCACCTTCTGCTTTGATATAACTATATTTGATGCTGATGGTTTGGTAACCGATGTTGAGGTCAATTCTCCGGGTGTGTATAATTCCCTGGATACCTCTATCTGTTTTTATGCGGATCGGGATACAACTTATGACTTCATCATAATTGTAACCGATACCCAGGGACTCAAAGATACAGCTTATACAAAAGCCATAGTGGACCTCAATGGCCCACCGGAGATTACATTTCCTGCTGATTTGGATACCTTTCTATGTGAAGCGGAAAACCTGTGCTTTATGATTGAAGCCACCGATCCTGATCCCGGTGATACCATAATCCTGGAAAAAATAGAGGGACCGGGTGATTTTGTTCCAGATACCGGAATTTCACCTCTATCCGATCAACTCTGTTTTCTGCCGGAGGATCTAGATTCCACTTACAGGTTCATCTTTCGGGTGACCAATCACTGCGATGCATTTGACCAGGATACCTTCTATGCGGTGGTGGATTTGAATGCCCCCCCCGAAGTCACGGTTCCACCTGACACCACAATTTCCCTGGTTGAGCCTGAGACTCTGTGTTTTGAAATCGAAGTGTTCGATCCTGAAAACCTGGTAGATGTTGAGGTAAACTCACCCTGGTATTTTGACTCGGAGGATACTTCCATCTGCTTGTATTTCACAAGCCAGATGACCTATTGCTGCACTGTAATTGCCACGGATTCCTGTGAGGAAGCCGATACGGCTGTTTTCTGCGCCACCGCAGTTTTTAACGATCCTCCCACTGTGGAAGTGCTCTCACCTCCTTCCGGAGATACCTTGTCCTACCTGCCCACGTTGAGCATTCACTTTAATGACGATGTGGGACTTAACCGGGGTTTTTATCAGATCGACTCCTGCACAGGGGACTGGATAGAATTTTGGTCTTACAATTCTAACAGTTCGGATACCACCATCGATTGGACTGTGCCGAGCGTGTCGGAGGGTACACACAAAATTTACTTCAAGGTCACCGATGACGGAGGGTTAGTCAACATCGACACCTGCTCCTATTTCTGTAGCTTCACCCTCCGGATTCCCTTGGTTTCTTTTGTCCCAGATATATTGTTAACCTTGTGTAATAATGAATATGTCCTGTGGATTCATTTCGACGAAAAAGTGGTGGACTTAGATTCGGCTTTCTTCAAGATTGCCTATGAGAGCAAATACATAACTGCAAATACTGTATCCATGGGACCGGCGCTTTCTCCGGGAGCTAACTTTGAGGTGGCTCGGACGATTTATTCGGATTCGATAATAATTTGCCTGGGAGTTAAAAGCGGCAGTTTCGATGGACCAGGTAATATCTTAGGCGTATATTTAATCCCTGGCAGCCAGGAGGTCTTGACTCAATTCAGCATCGCACGTTGCACACTGCTTGATTCCGAGGGGCACGAGATAATCCATCAGACACAAGGAGCCACAATTGATAACAGCTGCGTGGTAGATGTTGAAGAAGGAGACCAAGAAAACCTGATTCCATCTTCTTACGGACTGGGACAGAATTACCCCAATCCTTATAACCTGGAAACCCAGATAGGTTATCAACTGCCTCAGGCTGGTAAAGTAACCCTGACCATATATAATGTAAGGGGTCAATTAGTCCGCACCCTGATTAACGAGCAGAAGCCGGCTGGTTATCACAGCGTGGTCTGGGATGGTAGAACCGATAATGGAATGCAGGTCTCCAGCGGAATTTACTTCTATAAGATACAGGCAGGCAAATTCACACAGACCAGGAAAATGGTCTTGCTGAAATAAATGGGACTGAGTAGGTCAGGTGACTAAGGCACCTGACTGAATAAATAGAGTATTATAAGAGCAATCTATCCTTAGATTGTCATTGCGAGTCCCGATGACATCGGGACGAAGCAGTCCCTAATTACACAGCACTGTGTGAGATTGTTTCGTCGTCCCCCACCTAAGGCGGGGACTCCTCACAATGACAGCTTTATTTAGTCATTGCGAGGAACGAAGTGACGAAGCAATCCCAAGATATTAACACACCCTTTGGGCTCGCGATGACATAAGACAAAAATAATTACTACAAAAATTTCAGAAAATAGCGATGTCTCTTGCTTTGGGAATTCCTATTCCCGAAGTATCAGTCAGGAGCACGGGGCTCCTGACCTACACAACTATTCCCAAAGGATGAGGGTAAATCTTTAAAATGACCAGTTGACAATGGGGAAGACCGGGAATTGTCCTCCCTGCTTTATGATGTTTACCAGCCCGATCTGCAACCCCTTCATGGTCTTCGCATAATTCACAAAGCCGAACTGGACTCCACTCATTTCATTAGTGTAATTGACAAATCCCCACTGGAGTCCCTCGCATCTGCCCTGGGTGACGTTTACCCCACCGTGCTGCCAGCCCATGAAGTCGGAATCAACGACGTTGACCAGTCCATGCTGTAGACCAATAAATGAGCCAGTGGTAACGTGATTGACCAATCCTATATCCAAGCCGGTTACCGAGACGTTTCGGCCATAAAGCAGATTTAACCGAAGGCCGGCAATAGTATCGCTTTCCGGGAAGATCTGAATGGGCGTAACCAGGGATAGCTGAATGGGACGAGACTGTGCCCAGACTGTCGATGAGATCGAAACGGAAACTAAGATGCAAAGCACAAGAAGTATAAAACTCTTCTTTGACATTGCTTACTCCTTTTTAAAAAGAGTTAACCTGAATGTGTCATTCGCAAAAAAATTATAATTCAATGCTAATTACCTTTGATGCATCAGCATTAGTCTCAAGATCCCGCCTTTGGCGGGGTAAATGCCGATGCTGATTAGCTTCGGGAATTCCTATTCCCGAAGCATCACGAGTTCAGTTTCAATTAAATTTTGCTTGAATATGCTTGGATGCTTTTTTGATTCTTTTTATCACCTCCTCTTTTCCTAAAACCTCCAATAAATCGAAAAGTGGCGGCCCGGCTGTGGTTCCAGTTACTGCCAGACGTACTGTATGTATCAATGCTGCTGGCTTTATCTGCATTTCTATTGTCAGGTTACGTAATGTCTCCTCTATTGTTTCTTTTTTGAAGTTATCAATTTTTGAAAGGCGGTCGACAAAAGCATTTAGTCTATCTTTTGCTTCAGCAGAGTTGAAATGTTTTTTTTCAGCTTTGGGCTCATATTGATAATCAAACTTGAAGAAATACTTTCCTTTTCCAGGAAATTCTTTTAAGGTCTTGCATCTTTCCTTGAACAGGGGGATAAATTTCAAAAGGCAACCTCTTTTTTCTTTCGCTGATTCTTTTGTAATCAAATTCTCTTTGACAAGAAAGGGGATAACCAAATCCAATAGCTTCTCATTATCAGATGCCCGGATATATTCGCCGTTCATCCATTCAAGTTTTTCAGGATCGAAAATGGGATTTGAAGGGTTTACTGCTTCGAGGGTGAAAAGCTCAATCATCTGATCTTTAGACAGGATCTCGCGGTCGTCCTTGGGTGACCAGCCTAAAAGCGCTAAGTAATTCACAAAAGCCTCCTGCAAAAATCCCTGTTCCTTATACTCCATCACAGAAACTGCACCATGTCTTTTTGAAATTTTGGCTTTATCTTTCCCCAAAATCAATGGAATGTGAGCAAATCTGGGAGGAGTCAAGCCTAAAGCCTGATAGATCAAGACCTGTTTGAAAGTATTGGCTAAATGATCATTTCCCCGAATAACAAGAGATATTTTCATATCAACGTCATCCACCACACAGGCGAAATTATAAGTAGGGGTGCCATCTGACCTGAGGATAATCAGATCATCCAGTTCCTGGTTTTCCTTTTTGAGTGCACCATACACGATATCAGAGAAGACAGTAGCACCGTCAGGCACTAATAGCCTTATAGCCTTGGGTATGTTATTTTTTATCTTTTCCTCTTTTTCAGTATCTGAAAGCTTTAAACACGTGCGGTCATATTTCGGGTTAAGTTTATCCGCAAGGGCTTTTTTTCTTTTTTCCTCCAGTTCCTGAGGTGAGCAGAAGCAGTAGTATCCTTTATTGGATTCCAGAAGCTGGTGGGCATATTCCTGATATAACTCGGTTCTCTTAGATTGATAGTAAGGACCCTCGTCCCAGTTTAGGCCCAGCCATTTAATGCTATCCAGAATAGCATCGATCATCTCCTGGCTGGAGCGGGAGGGATCAGTATCCTCGATTCTTAAGATAAATTTACCCTTATTATGTCTGGCAAAAAGCCAGTTATAGACAGTAGTTCTGGCAGTGCCCACGTGCAGAAAACCGGATGGGCTGGGCGCCATTCTAACTCTGATTTCATTCATATTGAGGGCTCGGTGGTTTTTCCTCAGGAGGGCCGAAAGTTAAGCCCTTCTCGCCCTCCAGGTTAACCATAATTCCTCCAACCCATCTGGCGCAGATGTTATAAAGCCAGACCGTAATAGCAGTGGCAATAGCTCCCATCACAGCGTAAAAGATAGCCATAAAAAATGCAATAAAAATTCCCAGAGCGCCACTGAAAAAGCCTCTTAAAGGTTCGATCTCAGTGCCAGCCAGAGGACCCATTATGCTTCCGATAAAGCCAATTAAAAGGGCATAGAAAATCCCGATAATAAGTCCCAGGATCCCAGAAAGAATAAACCCCACCTTAACGCAGGACCAGACGTCCAATCTTTTAATCTCCAGGGTCATATGTCTCTCCCTCGGTTAAGAGTTAAAAATACTTTTCCCCTAAATTAATCCTAATCTTAGAAAAAGCAAGTTTTTTTGTCTTTTGTTTCTTGAAAATCATACCACAAGTCCTTTTGAGTTGTTGATTATTGGTTAGGCTTTCCAATTCAATAAGTCGGTAATCCTGTGTTGCCCTAGGGAAGGATTGAGAAACCCCACATTTGGGGTAAGGTGGGACTACCTTGGATTTCTTAATATCTGAAGCTTTCGGAGAGGATTTTTTTATCTGGTGATATTACTACCTGTGCCAGAAAGCCTTTTCTGTTGAAAAAAGCAAAGGTGAGATCGTCCCATTCCACTACCCAGTTATTATCTTTCTGGTATACTTCTAAATGCGGATGTTTGGCGAAGTCTAAAAAGACTTTGGCTGTTTTTGTCTGTTTCGCTATTTGAACCCATTCATTTTCAGGTACTTTTTCCAGACGGGTGGGATTGCTCTTATCACTATTCAGGGGATTAAAATTGCCCGTATAGAAAGCATCTTTGGTCTCCATAACTGTCCACCATTTGAAAGGTGAGGGAGGAAAGAAGGCGGGATAGGCTCCGGACTTTATCTTTTGCTCATTCTGCAGAGGATAGCTTTTGACCCAGCTTTCAGCTTGTGCCTGTGTCACTGCTCTGAATCCGATGTATAAAGCGATTATAATAAACACTATGGTTGAAACTTGAAACGCATAAGTTCTCTTTGTCCATACCAGAATTGAGCCTAATATGAGAATGAAAAATATGGGTAAATCAATTAACATAAGCCAGTCCAGATGATATCTGTGCTTGGTGAAGGGCAAAAGGATCTGTGTGCCATAAGCGTTAGTTAGATCAAAAAGGATGTGGATAAAAGAGCCTAAAAGACATAAGGAAAGAATGGTCCAGTAGCTTGTTGATCTGGAAAATATCTTGACGATTGATGCCAGAATCAGGGAAAGAGCTATCACTCCCAGGATGGAATGGGTTATTCCCCGGTGATGTTTGAGATAATCGGTCATCCCCCAGAACCTGACCACGTAGTCGATATCCGGTATCATAGAGGAGCCGATCAGAGTTACGGCAGCTATTGAAGGATCGACCCTTTTCAGGAAAAGACCCGAAAGGGTGGCTCCGATTAAACCGTGGGTTACTATATCCATACTTTTAATAATTTGTCAGCTGATCGATCTTTCCGTATTTTCTGGCGACTTTCTCAAATGACCTGTAAATATAATGAGAAAACAGGGCTAAAACAAGAGTGGTTAGAAGCATTATTATCATTAGCTCCCAGTTTGTGTAATGGCTTAAGGTGGCACTCAGGCTTTTCCCTAAAACTGCCCGTCGTAATAGTTCCAGCCAGTAAGTTAGAGGTAAAATCTTGGAGAGGTATTGCAGCCAGGTGGGGAGGACGTCTATGGGGTAGATGGCTCCGCAAGCCAAATAGAATATCCCAGCAGCCCCCTCGGTTAAATACCAGCTGTGATGGGCAGTGAGCAGGGTTATTCCTGCCAGAAGTATGCCCATACAGGCGATGATGAAAAGCCCGATCAAAACATTAAGAATTAAAAGGGGATAGTTTACCATGGCTAGATCCACTGGAACCTTCAGTATTATCATACCGAAAGCTAAAGTGATTATCACTGCCACGGTGGTGATGATCATCTTAGCGGTGCCTCTTCCGAAAAGGTAATAATACATCCGGATAGGGGAGATGTAGATATATCTTATCATCTGGTAGTGCTCCCGATCCTCGTGTATCACCCAGGAAATCCCAAAAAGGACATTGTAAACATACATAAAAAATGCATTGCCCACATAGATAAAAGCGAAAAGATCGGTGCCAGTTTTGCCTCGGGTTACCACCAGGTACATAAAAACTAAAATCAAGGATGAGGCTATGGGACGGATAATGGAGTAAATTGCAAAAAGCAAAGGATCAGCCCAATTGGACTCCATAGCCCATCCCAGCCGGCTGGATACTTTGACTGTTCTATAATCTTCTCTGAAATTTATAATACTCATAATTAGTTGGCCTTTCTGGCGACAAAGATCATGAAAGGCGATTTGCCGGTGAACTCCGATTTGTCATAGTTACCGAAGAATTCCTCCACCACGAATCCGTTAGAGATCAGCATTCTTTCAAATTCGGTAGGGAAGAAGTAGTGTATTGTGAAGCCCATCTTTTTTCTCAGCAATTGGCCACTGGGTTTCTGGATATCCAGAAGATAACTGACGTCTGTTTCCTGCTTTTTGTGGTTAAAATACTGGTAACAGAAAAGCTCGGTTTTGTCATCTTTTTCAGGAAAATCCTGTATTAGCTTATAGTTCTCCTTGCGGATGACTCCCTCGGGACGAGTTAAGTCCGGATAAAAGACAGTGATTATCAATCTGCCTTCATCCTTGAGATGACGATTAATGGATTTCAAGCAATTGTCCTGATCCTGAATGTTCAATAGATGCTGAAAGGAGTTGAATACGATCAAAATCAGGTTGAACTTCTTTTTAATTTGAAAGTCAGTCATATCTGATTTAATCAATTCTATCCTGTTTTGAACTTCTTCAGGTTCCTTTTTGATTTTTTCTTTTGCTTTTTTCAACATACTCTCATTGGAATCTATGCCGGTGACTTCAAATCCTTTTTTTGCCAGAGGGATGAGAATCCTTCCCGTTCCGCAAGCCAGTTCCAGAATCGGAGAGCCGCATTTTCGGGCATATTCAATCCACAATGGTATATCCTGAACATAATCCTTATGCACTTCATCATAGAAATCAGCAAAAACGTCATATATGTTTTCCATTTCCACTCCTCAACTTTTTTTTATTCTAATACTGTTTTCTTTTCACTTTTTTCCGTGTACTGTTTACTGTTAACTGTAAGCCGATCACTGCCATCTCAGGGTTAACCTGCCCTCTTTTTTGCCCAGGGTTTCCATAAATTTCAAGGCAAAATGAGCTGCAAATAAAAAGAAAACACATAAGAATACAAGTATGCCAATCTCTAAGTTGACATTCAGAAATCCCGATTTAATGCCAGCCTTAAAAGCCATCTGTCTCATACCGTCTAAGCCCAGAGTCAGGGGGATAAAGGATGCTGCCAGGGCTGTGATAAATCCCAGGCTTCTCACCGGGAAGTAAAAGCCGGAGAGAAAATAGATCGGCTCCTGAAACAGGTTCACACCGTGCCAGGCTTCCCTGCCATAAATCATAAAAAGCGAGGAGAAAAGCATTCCCAGGCCATAAAGGGCGACTAAGGTCAATATGAAAAGCAAAATTAGCTTGGGGAAACTTATCAGGAAGAAATCGACCTTAAACAAAAGGCTGGCAGCGATAAATACCGATGCAGCTCTGACAGTAGAGTAGACAAATCCCCCGGATGCCATGCCCAGAAGAATTGACATTCGAGAGATAGGTGCGATCAGATAGAGCTCCAAGTTCCCGATCTCCTTTTCCCAGTAGAACTGGGCAGCCATTCCCCAGAGCACGTTCATCCAGTAAGCGGTCATAGTGCCACCCAGAATCACAAAGCCGATGAATTCAGGTGGCGCTTTCAGAGCCTTGTAAACGTAGACATAGGCAGCAGTGCTGATTAGCGGCAACACGGTTTCCGAGATCAGCCAGCTGGGCTCACGATTGCCGGCAATTACCCGGACATAAGCCCGAGCCAGAATTGTCTTAATATTTGTTTTTAAATCAGTCTTCATTTTCCAGTCCTTTTCCCACCAGGGATATGAACACGTCCTCCAGAGTAGGCTCCATCTTGGATAAGGAGATAATCTTTGAGCCATTTTGACTTAAAGCCTGGCTAACATCGGATATTATCGAGTCATCATCCAGTATGAATTTCAGAAGAGTTCTGCCCAGATGGGATTTGTGTTCAAAGGCGAAGCTTTTAACTCCTGGAATATGGTTGAATTTGTCCAGATCATTTAGCATAAGATTTGTCTCAATGTGAAACACGGCTTCCTTTTGCAAAGATCGTTTTAAATTATAAGGTGAATCACAGGCTAAAACCCGACCCTGATCGATAATAGCCAGCCGGTCGCAGAGCTCGTCTGCCTCTGCCATATAGTGAGTGGTCAGAAGAATGGTCTTCTCAGCATTCTCTTTGACCCAGGATTTAATATATTTTCTCACGTCCCTGGAAATCTGGACGTCCAGGCCTAAAGTGGGCTCGTCCAGAAAAAGTATCTTGGGATCGCAGACAAAGCCCCGGATGATGTTCATCTTCTGACGCATACCAGAGGAGAGCTTGTTGATTTTGGTATTGGTGAACTCTTTCATATCCATAAGTTCCAGCATTTCATCAATTCTCTCCAGTGCAACCTTCTTAGATATGCCATAAAACTGGGAAAACATCCACAAAGTCTCCCTGACAGTCAGGATTCCATAACCGGAATGCTCGCCACCGGTAACCATGTTAATTCTTTTCCTGACCTCCTCAGGATGTTTTACCACATCGATCCCATCCACCAGAGCATTACCGGAGGTAGGTGAAAGCAAAGTGGACAGGATTTTAATCAAGGTGGTTTTGCCGGCACCATTGGGACCTAAAACCCCGAAAAGCTCACTCTGATTGATCTTGATATTAACGTCCTTTAAAGCTATTGTTAGGTTGTTCTTCTCGTTTTTTTTGTTCTTTCTAACCTTAAAGGTCCGGTTCAAATCGAAAGTTTCAACTGCGTAATTCATAGTTTATCCTTTTTTAAAACAAAAAACCGTGGCTCCTCTGAGAAAGCCACGGTGTGATTTTTCACTTTTTGCTTATCTCAGATCAGCCTCCAGAGAATGAAGTGGGCACAAAAATAGATATAGTGGCCACTTGGAGATTACAGTCTGTCATGTTTAACCAGTTTTTCATTTCTCAGTACCCGCCTCCTCAGAGACTAATCAAAAGTAGTCTACGTTTAAAAAATAATTTTGTCAAGAAAAAAAATGAAATTTTTATAATTTTTTTTGG
The DNA here is from genome assembly GCA_964447175.1 of uncultured Ignavibacteria bacterium. Lineage (GTDB taxonomy): Bacteria > Zixibacteria > MSB-5A5 > MSB-5A5 > SM23-73-2 > CAYURP01. The sequence continues at coordinate 13,322 of CAYURP010000026.1, forward strand.
ATACACGCAGAGGTCCCCGATGAATCGAGGGGATTTTGTAGGGGAGCCACTAGTGGGCTCCCATAAAATGTAGCGGAAATCTTTAGATTTCCAGAGGTGGAGGATTGAAGTCCTTTTCTACAGCTTGAAAAAAATATGGAAGACTAAAGTCTTCCTCTACATTTTTAAATAAAAGCCACAGAACAAATTAGGGAGGGGACAAGCCCCTCCCCTACAGGGCACCAGTGATTTCGTAGGGTCTTGGTTTATCCCGGACGTTTGTTTTTCATTTTCTGTAGTTCGCCGATTTATCGGCCCAAAACATGCCCAATGAATTGGGCAACTACAAATGGAAATCTTCGAAACGGGTCTTGACGACAATTCTACCACCAATAAAAGAATTTCGGGTCAGGAGACCCGAAGCTGCCCACAGCATTATTGACAGAGGATTGGTTTGTCTTTGAAATGAATAAAATAAAAGAGGGTGGCTACCTGAGTGGGTAGAGGGGGGCTAAGAACTACCCGGGGCTACAGGGCACACCCTCTTTAAACGCCCGTTATATTTCTGCATAAAAGTTTATAGACCTATCAAAATTTGTCAAGTATTTTTTTAATAAATTTGAAAAATTTCTATTTAAATTCTGAAACTGAAATGTTACTAACGAATTGCTTTATGTCTTGACCTAACCTTGACAAATCAATTTATTTAGATATAATAAAGTAGAAGGCTATCTTAAAAAAAATCGCATGAGCACAGAGAATGAAAAGATTAGAATTGGGACATCCGGCTGGTCTTACCCCAAAGGTAAGGGAAGCTGGAATGGAGTCTTCTATCCTCCTGGTATGTCCTCCACAGACGAACTCAGATATTACAGCCAGAGATTCAATACGGTGGAGATTAACTCCACCTTTTACAGACCTCCGACATCGGGTTATGTTTGGAACTGGGTCAAGAAAACACCTATGGACTTCAAGTTTACTTTAAAACTCTGGCAAAAATTCACCCATCCAGGGATGTATCAGCAGGCCACAGGTCAGGAGGCTGAGGTAAGCACTAACGATATCGATACTTTCAAAAAGGGAATAGAGCCCCTGGTCCAAAGCAACAAGCTAGGCTGTATCCTGGTGCAATTCGCTGCCAGCTTTCAGAAAGGATCATCGACTACTGAGGTCTTAGACCGGGTATTGGATTCCTTCAAGGATTATCCTCTGGTGGTTGAACTCAGGCATCGGAGCTGGAGCGAGGATATGAAAACCACAGAGGAGATTCTCTCCAGATCCAATGCCAGCCTTGCCTTTATTGACGAGCCGAAATTCAGCTCATCGATCAAGCAGGAGTTTAAACCTGTAGGTTCAATTTTTTATCTGAGAATGCATGGAAGGAACAAAGAGAAATGGTTTTCTCATGCATCAGCAGAGGAGAAGTATAATTACCTTTACACATCAGATGAACTGAAGCCCTTTATTGAGAATCTTTCGGACATGAGAAAAATGGTGAAAGACATCTTTGTTTTCTTCAATAATCATTATAGAGCTAAATCGGCGGCTAATGCCATAGAGACCAGATATAAGCTGGGAATGCCCATAAATGCTACCTTCTGGCAAGGGCTTGTGGAGGAATACCCTGAACTGAAGCATCTTGATACCAAGATCGAGGGGGAGGATTTGTTTACCAAAAGAAAAAAGAAAGAATAGGTCTTTTATACAAAACCTCTTAATTAAAATTAAATCCTCATCTTAAGTATATTATAAGGTTATAATTTCTGACCTGAGATTTTAATAATCTATTGTTTATCTCGTAAATATTTCAGCGATGGTCTTTTTTTCCGATAATAATAAATGGGTATGTTTATGAGATATGGATACAGATCCTTCGAGTTTGGAGCCAGAAGGTGGACCAAAGGGGTTAAGTGGCTGATCATCAGCAATTGTATTGTATTCCTCTTGATGTTGGTGGGATACCGTTTGGTTGAGCCCTTTGGCCTTACCCCGGCCCTGGTGAAAAAAGGCTATATCTGGCAGTTTTTCACCTATATGTTTCTGCACGGGGGTTTATTTCATCTGTTCTTCAATATGTTTGCCCTGTGGATGTTCGGGCCACCCATTGAGCAGCAATGGGGAACCAGGCAGTTTGTCAAATACTATTTTTATACCGGAATCGGAGCTGGGATTTTCACCTTTGTGTTATCCATAAATTCGGCGATTCCCACCATCGGAGCATCCGGTGCCATTTTCGGAATTCTGGTGGCTTATGCCCTTCTTTTTCCTGACAGCATAATTTATCTCTGGTTTCTTTTTCCCGTAAAAGCCAAATACCTGGTTATCTTCTTTGGAATCCTGGAGCTTATCGCCTCCATAAATTACACCCCGGATGGAATAGGTCACTTTGCTCATCTGGGAGGGATGGTGGTGGGATACCTTTATATCAAATCCGACTGGAGAGCTGTCTTTCTGTTCAAATTTTTCAGGGAGATGAGATATAAGAAGAAATTAAAATCAGTAGATAAGAAAAGAAAAGATACAGAGAAATTAATGAAACAGGTGGATCAGATTCTGGATAAGATTAACCAGGTGGGATATGAGAATTTAAGCAAAGCGGAGAAAAAGATATTAGAAAAAGCAAGTCATATCCTGTCACAGGAAAAAAATAATAATTAATATAAACTTTTAAGGGAGGTTTTATGAGCGGGGCTCAAAATGACTTTAGAAAAGTATTGGTGGTGGAAGATAGTCCGGCAATAAGATCTTCTGCTGAATCGGTTCTGCGTCAGGCGGGATACAATATCTTCACTGCGGGCAATGGAGCTGATGCCTTAGAGTGGATCAGGGCTAATCAACCTGATGTGGTGCTTCTGGATCTATCCCTGCCCGATCTGGATGGAGGTAAGGTATGCGAGTTGGTTAAAACGGATAGTGAACTTAAAACGATTTTGATTTTCATCCTTTTGAATTCCAACGAAATTAAAAGACTAAAGGAACTCAAGGCTCTGGGAGCGGATGGTTTTGTAATTAAGCCTTTTGTTCCTAAGGACTTAGTTGTCCAGTTGGAATCGGTAACGGGTAAGGGAAAATCAGAGGTCAAAGCGGGGACTTCCGACCAAAAGGAAAGTAAATCGCAAACCAGGGAACTACATAACTATGAATGGTTTATCTCGGAGATGAAAAAAGAGGCGGAAAGCGTATCTCCTGAGACCTCCTCCCCTAAAAAGCCTACTCCATCTGAAAAGAATTTACCTTCCGAAAATGAGATGGAGTATGAAACCAAGGAGGTAAGCTCTGAACAGGATGGCTACGAGAATTTCATCTCCCAGTTCAAGGAGGAAGTGAAGGTTTCCGGATCGCCTGAATCGTTGATTTACGGTGAACTGAAGATGAATGGGGAAATAGAACCAACTACCAAGATAAAAACCTTAAAGGAGAAATCGGCAGTTAAATCCCGGGATGAAAAATCAACTTTAGATCCGCAAAGGGTAACTAAGGAGCTGATTCACGAGGTGGCATCAAAGGTAGCTCAGGAAATAGTGGAAAATCTGGATAAGCAATATCTGGAGAGTCTGATCCGAAAGAAGATTGAAGAATTCTGTATGTAGGGTCTTCAATACAAGGAGCGTAAGCTTTTGCATTTAAAGCAATATAGAGATATTACATCATAATCCACTCCCTTCAAATTTTTTGAAGGGAAGTGAGTATAATTATGATTACAAAACAGGCTTTATTTTCTGATTTAAAGCCTGTTTTAATTATGGAGACTCAAGATGACAGGTGAGGTATCGCTTTTAGCCGCATTTTTAGCAGGGATCATATCCTTTTTTTCCCCCTGCGTTTTGCCTCTTATTCCCGGATATCTTTCATTTATCTCCGGGGTTTCGGTGGAGGAGATGAAGGATAAAGACGAGAAAAGCAGGGTTTTAAAAAGAGTGGGATTGAATTCGGTCTTTTTCATCCTGGGTTTCTCCGTTGTATTTATAACTTTAGGTGCATCGGCCACTTTTCTGGGTAAGTTTCTTCTGTCCAGGTTAGCCATTCTTTATAAAATCGCCGGTGTGATAATTATAATTTTCGGGCTTCATCTTCTGGGTGTTTTCCGAATACCCTTTCTTAACTATGAGAAAAGGTTTCATGCCAGAACTAAACCTTTGGGCTTTTTGGGAGCATTTCTGGTGGGACTGGCATTTGCTTTTGGATGGACTCCCTGCATCGGTCCCATCCTGGCTGGAATCCTGGCTTTGGCATCCAATCAGGATACCGTGGGAAAAGGGATTGCTCTCCTTTCCTTTTATTCTTTGGGTCTGGGAATACCGTTCTTTTTAGCCGGGATCGGGTTCAACAGGTTTTTAGGTGTTTCAGGTTTCATAAGAAAACATTACAAAACAATCGAGATCATAAGCGGAGTCTTTTTGATCGCGGTAGGGCTTCTGATATTCTTTAACTCCATTAGCTTTATTTCAGAGCTTTTGCTCCGCCTCTTCCCCCAAAGCTGAGCACCTGAGAGGTGAGTTTTGAGGTATTTAGCCACAGTTTCCCTTTTTCTCATCCTGATTTCAAGCTATGCCGGGGCAGGGAATAACCCAGATAATGGCTCTGAACAAATAGAATTAAAAGAGCTTCTCCCTTCTATTTTTGACGGATGGAAAACAGACGAAACCAGATTTTTCACCAGAGATGATCTATTCGATTACCTGGATGGCGGGGCGGAAATACATCTTTCTTATGATTTCCAGAAACTTCTGGTGCAGGAATATCTCTCGGCTGATAAATCCATCCTGGTGGAAATTTACCAGATGAGCTCATCTGAGGATGCTTTCGGTCTTTTTTCCTTGAATCAGGAGGGTGAAGGCTTAGCCATTGGACAGGATGCAAGTTATGGTTCTGGGATACTATCTTTTTGGAAAGATCATTACTTTATGAGGATTATGGATATGGAAGGCGAAGATACCAAAAAGGATCTGATACTTAATCTGGGAAAATCAATTTCCAATAAAATCAAAAAAGAAGGCGAAAGTCCCAAACTTTTAGACAGAATTCCTCAGGATAACTTGCTAAAACAATCCATTTTCTATTTTCACAAGAATATAATCTTAAATAACCTTTACTTTCTATCAAAAGAAAATATCTTAAATCTTTCAGAAAAAACCAATGCCCTCTTAACCAGTTACAAATTTAACAACGAGTCTTTAAAACTTCTTCTGATCGAATATCCGGATACCCTCGAATCGAGAAAAGCTTTTGAAAGCTTCAACCAGAAACATTTGAATGTGACCATTTCCTCTCTGAGAAATCTTCAGAAGGTGGGGGAGGATTTGTTCGCTGGCGTGGAATTAAAGGATAATTTTCTGATAGTAGTTCTGGAGGGCAATACAAAGAGTTCCGTTGATAAACTCCTAAAGGCAACTAAAAATTCATTAGGGAAGGTGAAAGATGAAGGAAAAGGATAAAAGGGATTTAATCAGCCGCAGGGATTTTATCAAAGGGACTACCCTTACCACTTTAGGTTTGACCCTGGGCATTAACTCCTTTGATTTTATTTCGGCATTAGCCCAGGAGGCTCCTGAATTTCCGGAACTGGCAGTAGTGAAGGGTGGTTTACCGGCAGAGCTTGCCAGAAAAGCAATGGATTTGCTTGGCGGGATGAAAAGATTTGTAAACAAAGGCGATGTGGTAGTGGTTAAACCTAACATTGGCTGGGATAGAAACCCGGAACAGGCTGCTACCACCAATCCCGAGGTGGTAGCTGAGATAGTGAGATTGTGTTTGGATGCCGGAGCAAAAAAGGTCAAGGTCTTTGATCGTCCCTGTAATACTGCCTCCCGGTGTTATGCCCGAAGCGGGATACAAAAGGCAGCATCGGATGCAGGAGCTGAAGTGAGCTATGTGGTGGATTCAGGTTTTGTGAAAGTCGAACTCCCTGAAAGTGTGGAGCTGAAGTCCTGGTGGCTTTATAAGCCGGCTCTGGATGCCGATGTCTTGATCAACGTTCCCATTGCCAAAAATCATGGCTTAACCAGGGTAACCTTAGGAATGAAAAACCTGATGGGAATAATGGGCGGAAACCGGGGCCAGGTTCACTGGAATATAGATGCTAAACTGGCTGACTTGGCTTATTATGTAAAACCTGATTTAACCATACTGGATGCCGTTAGAATACTGGTTGGAAGCGGACCACAGGGTGGTGATTTAAAAGACGTTAAAAAAATAGATACCATAATAGCCGGGGAAAATATCGCCACGGTTGACGCTTATGGCGCTACGCTTTTTGGTATTGTACCATCAAACCTGGAATTCATAAAAACAGGAAATGAGTTAGGCCTGGGCGAGATAGATCTGGATAAAATAAGAATAAAAAAGCTGAGTTTATCCTGAGACTTGAATCAAAAAAGAAAAATTTAAAAGTTTTACGTTCGGGGTAGAGATTTGAAAACTTTAAGGCGCATTACTCAAATCATCTTTTTTCTTCTTTTTTTGTATCTATTTCTGGCTGCCAGCTACCCTCTGACCTCGACTGTTCCGGTTGACCTTTTCTTGAGATTGGATCCTCTTTTGGCATTATCCTCGATTATCTCCTCAAGAATTTTTATCAACACCTTTATCTGGGCATTTGTGCTTGTTCTGGCAACCGTTCCCCTGGGAAGATTTTTTTGCGGCTGGGTCTGCCCCTTAGGAACATCCCTGGATTTGACAAGCTATGTTACTCAAAATAAAGTTGGGAAAAGCTTAAAAAAACTCAGGCCATCTAAATATTATATCCTGTTTTTTCTTCTGGTAGGGGTTTTGTTTTCAGCACAGCTTATCTGGTTTTTAGACCCCATTGCCATAATCACCAGATCCTTAACACTTTCTGTTTTCCCCATAGTTACCCTGATCTTTTCCTCCATTTTTTCAGGACTTTTTAATCTATCTTTTTTGCAAGATTTTCTACTAAAGATACAGGTTCTTTTATTTTCAACTCTTCTTCCTGAACAATTAACCTTTTTTAGGTTTTCCGGTTGGATTTTGTTAATCTTTATAGGAATTGTCGCTTTGGATTTTGTATCCCGCAGGTTCTGGTGCCGGAACCTCTGCCCTTTGGGTGCTCTGTATGCTTTGTTCTCCAGGTTTCAGATTTTAAAAAGAAGGGTTAGTTCAGACTGCACCCAGTGTGGCCAATGCCAGAGTGTCTGCAAGATGGACGCCATTCCAGATGATTTTAAAAAGACCAATGATCAGGAATGTATTCTCTGCTGGGACTGCGTGAAAGACTGTCCGGAGTCGGTTACCTCCATCGATTTCAAGTCAAGGGAATATGCAAAAGTCCCATCTTATGAATTGGATTTATCCCGCAGGGGATTTTTGGCATCTTTGTTTTCAGGTTTGATCTCCGTGGGCATTCTTAAAACTGCCTTTCCGGACAAAAATCTCAAGGGCAAGTTGATCCGGCCTCCAGGAGCCAGGCTCGAGCCTGAATTCCTGGATCGGTGCATCCGATGTCATGAGTGCGTGCGGGTCTGTTCCACTTCAGGCAGGTTTTTGCAGCCGGCGTTTTTAGAAGGTGGTTTGGAAGCTTTATGGACACCAGTTGGAGTGGCGCGGTATGGATATTGCGAATATAACTGCATAATGTGTACCCAGGTCTGTCCCACACAGGCCATTCATAAATTAGATGAGGAGACCAAGAAGAAAACCGTTATAGGAATAGCTTTCATAGATAGAAACAGGTGCATCCCCTGGTACAAAAACGAAAACTGCATAGTCTGCGAGGAGCAGTGTCCGGTGCCGGATAAAGCCATTGAGCTTCGGGATGAAAGGGTGATCCACTGGGATGGAACAGAAAGAATTGTCAAAAGGCCTTATGTGAAAGAAAATTTGTGCATCGGCTGTGGAATCTGCGAGACCAAATGCCCGGTGGAGGGCAAATCCGCTATCTTCATTACCCCCCAAAATGAGCAGAGGTGGGTGGATTAAATTTTTCTTGCCAATTACCTCTGAATTGGTTTCATTTAGACGTCATTTAAATAACAGGAGATTTAAAAATGAAGAAAAAGAAAAACTATGCTTTTTCCACCTTGGTTTTGCATGGAGAAAAAGCCCAGCATTTTCCAGAAGGAGCTGCAGCTGAGCCTATATTTCAGACCTCAACTTTTGTTTTTAAAGATTCTGCTGAGGTGAAAAGGTATCAGGAGGGTAAAACAGATAAATATCTGTATACCCGATACGGCAATCCCACACTGAAAGTGGCTGAGGATAAAATGGCGGTTCTGGAAGGGGCTGAGGCAGGTTTGGTGGTATCCTCCGGCATGGCTGCGGTTGCCACAACTGTTTCAACATTATGTAAAGCCGGAGATGAGGTCATCTCAACCGAACCCATTTATGGCGGGACTCTTCACCTTTTTAAAAAGCTCTTTTTAGATTTAGGGATAAAGGTAAATTTTATCGATCCTTTGAAATTAGAGGGAGCGGAAAAACTGATAAACACAAACACAAAGATCTTCTTTGCGGAAACGCCGACCAATCCCAATTTAAAGATCGTCGACATCAAAAAACTCTTAAAAATCGCCGGGAAGCACAAGTTGTCCTCAGTTATCGACAACACCTTTGCCACGCCGTATAATCAGAATCCGATTAAAATGGGTGCAGATATAGTGGTTCATTCTGCTACCAAGTATTTAGGTGGACACAGCGATCTGGTGGCAGGAGTTATTGTGGGTAAGAAAGCTTTCATCAAAGATGCAGTGGAGATTATGAAAATGCTGGGGGGCTGTCTGGATCCACTAGGAGCTTTTCTTCTTTTAAGGGGCTTGAAGACTTTAGCCATAAGGGTGGAGAAACAGAACGAGAACGGGATGAAAGTAGCAAGGTTTCTATCAGGTCATCCCAAAGTGAAAAATGTATACTATCCCGGACTTTCCTCTCATCCCCAGCACAATCTGGCTAAATCCCAGATGAGAGGATTTGGGGGGATGGTATGTTTTGACGTAGGGAATTTGAAATCCGCCACTAAGGTTATGGACAATCTCCAACTCTTTTTGAATGCCACCAGCCTGGGAGGGGTGGAATCCTTAGCCAGCATACCGGTATTAACCTCCCATTATGGTTTCAAATCCGAGGATTTGAGAAGAGCAGGCGTTACACCCGGGATGGTGCGTCTTTCCTGCGGCATAGAGGACAGCAGTGATTTAATTGAGGATCTGAACCAGGCTTTAGATAAAATATAATAAAAACGTTGTTCGTTGGTCGTGAATCGTTAATCGTATGAATCTTTACTTCAGGTGATTCACGAAAGTGTAAAACAGTTTGTATGAAAGACGTAACAGAATTAGATGTTTTTAAGTTAGCCCATTCCCTTGTCTTACGAGTTTATAAAGTTACGGAATCCTTCCCTAAAGTTGAAATATATGGATTGATAAGCCAATTAAGAAGAGCCAGTATCTCCATTCCTGCCAACTTAGCTGAAGGTGCGAGAAGAATTAGTAAAAAAGAATTCAGATATTTTATCAGTATCTTCAGAGGTTCGTGTGGAGAAATGGAATATCTTGTAAAACTTTGTAAGGATCTTAATTATATAAAGGAAAAAGATTACAATGATCTCAGGAATGATTATAGAAGAGTAGCTCAAATGCTAACTAAGCTAAAAAATGCAATATAATACGAATCACGATCAACGAGAAACGAAAAACGGAATTTATCAACTTTTAATCTACATTCCTCAAAAAAAATCTATAAAGATTGGCAGAAAAGGAACTTTTGAATTCCCCAAAGGTTACTATGTTTATACCGGTAGTGCTAAAAATGGGCTGAAATCGAGAATTCAAAGACATTTGAGGAAAAGTAAGAAGAAGTTCTGGCATATTGATTACCTTCTCCCATACTCTAAAATAAAAGATGTTATTATACATATTCAGAAAAGCGAATGTTATTGGAATAACAGGTTATTTAAGTTTAAAAAGCCTAAGATATTAGTAAATGGTTTTGGATCAAGCGATTGCAAGTGTAAAACCCATCTTCTTTATTTCAGGAAGAAACCGGAATTGAATTCCCTGTGATCTTATGATCTCAGAGAAAAGAAAGGATTTGGTAATGAAAAGCAAAGTCTATTTTATTAACTCCCGGGTGGAAAAATTCGATTACAAATACAGCTTGATCGGTAGATTGGAAAAAATATTAGAGAAGATAGATCTTTCCCAATATTTTTCCAAGGATGAATTGGTGCCGATGAAGATTCATATGGGAAATCCTGGTGGACATAGCGTAATAAGGCCCAATTTTGTTAAGATAGTTGCCAATCAGCTAAAAAAGGTAGGGGCCAAGCCCTTTGTCACTGACTCGACCCGGCTTAAGCCCTATGAGTATCTAATGGTGGCTAATGATTTCGGATATAATCAGCTCACTTTAGGGATTCCGGTAATAATAGCCGATGGAATCTTTGGCCTGGATTCGGTTAAGGTGAAGGCAGGTAAGCTTTTAAAAGAGCTGCAGATACCTTCAGCCATCTATGATGCAGAGGCGATGATGGTCTTAACTCATGTCAAGGGTCATATAGATTCCTCCTATGCTGGTGCCATAAAGAACATTGCCATGGGATGTGTGAGCCCTTTTCCCAGAGGCCTGGATTGGAAACACGGGGGAAGGGGAAAGATGCATTTTCAGCTGGACGAGATTATGACTTGGAATGAAGATCTGTGCACCTTTTGCGCCATCTGTGCCCATAACTGCCCCCAGGATGCCATAATGGTCAAAAAACATCTCTTTAGGGTGGATCAGAAAAAATGCTGGAGATGCGGCAGGTGCGTCCGGGTTTGCCCGGAGGGAGCATTAACTGTTCCCACCTCCTATGATAACTTTCAGATCTCCATGGCTGAAGCGACCCAGGCAGTTCTGAGCACCTTTAAACCCAAAAAGGTCTTTTACATCAATTTCATCCTGGATGTTCAGCCGGAGTGCGATTGTATGCTGATGTCGGATAATCCGGTGGTTCAGGATCAGGGTATAGTTTTAGGGGAGGATATAGTGGCAGTGGAACAGGCCAGCCTGGATCTGATCCGGAAAGCCCCGCCCCTGCCCCAGTCCAAAGCGGAGAGTGTCCGTCTAAAAAAAGGAGAGGATATATTAACTGCCATACATAAAAAAAATGCACTGGTGCAGATTAATTCTGCTGAGAAAAAGGGATTAGGGAGAAAAGCCTACAGCCTGATCGAGGTGATATAGGCTCTATTGGGGAAAAAGGGTAGATTTTATACTATCTTAAGTAAAAGGTATTACTCCTTTGTATAGGAAGTTAAAGCTTATTAGATTTTTTTACGAAATAGGGTTGAGATGGAGGGCTTAAAAACATTTCTTATGATGTAAACAGAAAAATGTAACTATTCGTTTTTATATGGTTAACAAGATGCGAGGTGAAGAGTCGGTTTTCGACGGGGCGGAGAAGGACATAATCGAGCGTTGCCAGGAAGGTGATACTGAAAGTTTCGGGCTGTTAGCAGAAAAATATTATAAACCTATGTTAGTTTTTGCATACAGAATGATGGGTAATTGGGATGAAGCAAATGATGCTACCCAGGAGGCGTTTGTAAAGGCTTTAACCTCTATAGGTAAATTTAAAAAATCAACTAACTTCTCCGGCTGGTTATATCGGATAGTAAATAACCAGTGCCTGGACCAGCTCAGGAAAAGGGGAAGAGATACATCTTGGGAGAAATTTCAGAACTCATCTCGTGGACCAGCGGAGAACCCTGAAGATAACCTGATTAAAAGGGAAAGGGAGAGATTTATTCGTGAATGCCTCCAGGAGTTAAGCGATATGCAGCGAGCATGTTTGATCCTGAGAGATTTCGAAGGTTACTCCTGTGAGGAGATAGGTCAGATTCTGGGAATCGAGAGGTCAACTGTTCGGGTTCATCTGCATAGAGCAAGGGAGAATTTAAAGAGAATTATAAATCAAAAACAGAAGGAGGGTAAAATAGATGAAATGTTTTAAAGCAAAAAAGTTGATCTATCTTTTGCTTGAGGGAGATCTGAACCAAAAGGAAAAACAAGATCTTTCAGAACATTTGAAGAGTTGTCAGAATTGCCAGCTGGAATTAGAGGAGGCTAAAAGATCACACCTTATATGGAAAGCTGCTATACGTGAAGAGGTAGAGCCTCCGTTTTCTAAACAGGAATTCGTGGCGGAAGTTAAAAGGAGAATAGAAGCACAAAAAGAGATTATTAAAGAAAAACCTGTAAAGCAGAAAGTCTTTTTCTTTGTGGCTGCTCACAGAAAATTGGCTTATGTTGCCACAATTGTTATAGTGGCATTCCTGTCCTTGTGGTTTGGAATCTTTTCTAAAGGTGGAAAAAAAGTTACCCCAAAGGTAGTAGTACACTCGGCTTATTTCGCTGATCAAAAGAGAGCTGAGTTTTCAATTTCTCAGTCAAAGGATAAAAATGTTGTATTCATCTGGCTGGAAGAACCCGACCAGGGGGGTTAAGATGAGATTTTGTAGATTTTTAATTGGAATTGCGATTTTAAGTCTTACTTTTTCCGGTCTTACCTGTGGCAGGAAGGAAATCCAGAGGAGCCGGGACGATTTTGTCTATCTGAGCTTTAATATCTTCGTTTTTGAAGCCACTCAAGCTAAGGAGAAACTGGAGTTCACTCCATTCCCTACGGTTGTCTCCACCCGGGTGATCGACCAAGTTTTTCAGGAAGCGGAACAATATTTTGAGAGCCTAAAGTCTATTTCCTCATTTAATCGTTTAATGCTTCTGAAGTCGTTTACCCAAAAGATGAAGCTTTCCAAAACTAAACCTTTAAAGATAGAAGCAGTAAAGACCATCTCCTCCACCTCTGAAGATAGTTACCAGGTGAATATAACTCCCTGGCAACTGGAAGAGGAGATTGTCCAGTTAAGGGTGGTTGTGAAGAAGGGGGGCGAACTCTTTTTCACCACTGATGTCTCAGCCCCGATGGACAAATCAGTAATTATCGGAAGGATGATGGAAGGAACCCAAAAAGCAGTCCTGGTCACATCTTCAGTGGAGGAGGAAAAAGATTCCTCGGTTATAGCGAGCCTGGATGCTGCCGAGTCGATTTACCTTCCCGAGGTTACTAAACCAGTTAAAATGGATTCAAAACCTGTTCCTTTAAATGATATCTACCCGCTCTACCCTAAATCAGCAAAAAGAGAAGGAGTTGAGGGCACTGTCTGGCTGAGGGTTTTAGTCTCCGAAAAAGGAGATGTAGTGGATGCCGTAGTGTTGAAGTCGGTGAGAAAAGACTTAGACCAGGCGGCCCTGGAAAACGCCTGGAAGATTGAATATCAACCGGCAACAAGCCAGGGCCAGCCCATTCCCGTGTGGAAAGTGTACTCAATTACATTTAATCTCGGTTATTCTGAGGACCAATAGGGATAAGCTTCAAAGATTGAATAACAGCCAGAATTCCAACTGCAAAAACCACTAAGTAGAGAACAGTAAAAGAGGTAAGCTGAATAACCAGTCCGCCCACCGCGGATAAAAAGATGGTGGGTCCCACCAGACTGTTCATAAATCCTATATAAATGGGTCTATCCTTCTCCGGCGAGATCTCCAGAAGATAGTTGGTTCCTCCGATAATCGACCCGCTGTTGGTGGCTCCCAGGAAAAAGAAGATGAAAAAGAAAAACTCCTGAGGCAGGTGTAATTTCCAGCTTGAGAACAAAAGAATTGGAGGAAAAGATGCGCATAAGGCAGTCAAGAAAAGAACCAGGGAATTACTCACCCTGTTGCTTAGATATCCCCATAAAAGATTGGACAGAACATAACCAGCCATTTCAAAACTCAAGAAAATCCCCACTGCTCCCTGGTGTATGTTAAGCACTTCCCGGGCAAAGATCACATAAAAGGGCAGCCCCATCATATAGGTGCCAATCAATACCCGGGAGATTATAAGTTGTTTAAATCTTTTGTCCTCCTTAAATATTCTTATGCCTTTGAGAAAATTATCCTTAGGTGATCTTTTTTCAAGCTGAGCAGATGTTTTGGGCTCTTTGATCAGAGAAAAGGATAAAAGGGCGATGATTATAAGAACACAGGCAAAAAGAAATATGACTCCGAAATTGATTGGATACTGGTACTGATTCAGAAGTCTCCTCACCACTATTCCCCCTAACACAGCTAGGCTCCCCCCGAAAAAAATCCTTATTCCAAAGAAGCTTCCCCTTTTGTGCTGGGGAATGGTTTTGCCCACAATATGGGTAAAGGCAACGCCAGCCAGCCCCCCGCTCAAAGCATAGATAGTGAAAAAGACAAAGAATGACAATAGAAGAAAAAGAGGATTTTTCCCTCTGAAAATAAATATGCAAAGAGTGAAAAGAGCAAAAGAGGTGCCTCTCAGGAGGGCAGTTTTTCTGTAAAAGGGCATCTGTTTAGGTTGATGCAGGGTAGCCACTGCCATCAGAATCTGGGGCAAAAACCATCCTACAGATTCCAGGGTGGAGGCTAATCCTATCAGAACTCTGGATGCAGTAAGTTTGCTCATAAAAAGGGGTAAAACAGTGGATGGGGAGGTAAGGGCAAAAGCCAGATTAAATAGAACCCCATTCATTACCCCTAAAAAGAAGTTTCTTTTGAAGTATCTTTTTGCTAATTCATGCTGCATTGGAATTTATTATAAAAGAATAAAGTATGTTGTCAAGGTGGATTAGAACGATCTTAGACTTTAAAAATTTTGTTATAGTCAACTAGAAGAAAACCAGGAAAGGAGTGAAATTAAGCATAGTTTTCATTTGACATTGCATCTAAAAGGATTATATTTCGTATCTTGATTTGATATAAACAGTTTTTGCTATGAGATTAGATCAAATACTTGCACCCATAAAAAAAGACCTGGTGGAATTTGACGCAAAAGTCAAGGCATGTCTTTGTTCTGATTCCCCTCTGATCTATCAGATTACCCAGCACGTCCTGAAAAGCAAAGGGAAAAAGCTCAGACCCTCTCTGGTCTATCTATCAGCCCGTGCCTGCGGCAAAAGGAACAAAAATCTAACCTTAGCCGCCTCAGCCATTGAACTGATTCATACTGCCACCCTTCTTCACGACGACGTAGTTGACGAGTCCCCTACCCGAAGGGGACAACCTACGGTTAATTATAAATGGAATAATCTGGTTTCGGTTCTGATGGGGGATTACCTTTTTGCCAAGGCTTTCAGGATAATGATGGAGACCAAATCTCAGCCTTTGCTCACTGCCATCTCCGCAGCCACCGAAAGGGTGAGCGTGGGCGAGCTTCAGCAAATTCAGGAATGTTATAACTACGATTTAGATGAGAAAGCCTACCTGAATATCATCCAGGAGAAAACCGCATCGATATTCTCAGTAGCATGCGAGTCCGGAGCTATTCTCTCATCAACTAAGGATGGTCATCGCCAAAAATTCAGAACCTACGGGGAGAATTTCGGCATAGCCTTTCAAATAAGGGATGATCTTCTGGACCTTATCGGGGAAAAAGAGAAAACCGGAAAAGAGCCAGGAAACGATTTAAAGGAGGGGAAAATCACCTTACCCCTGATCTATGCATTGAAAAGTACTACCTCCCGTAAAAAGAAAGAGGTGTTTAAGATTTTAGACGATGGTTTTGACCGGAAGGGTTTTACAAAAGTCTTGCGCTTTATTAAAGAGCAGAAGGGGATGGAATACGCTGATTTCAGAGCTAAGGAATACGGCGATGGTGCCTTGAACAATCTCTCCCATCTGGATGGTTCGGAATATAAAAAGTCTTTGGCTGATCTGGTCAGCTTTGCGGTGAAAAGGGAAAAATAGATTTTGTAAAGAATGATAAAATAGGAGGAACTAGCCACTGTTAATAAGCAGTGGTTTTTTGTTCATACGGATATGCTTTTTCTTGGGTTTCCCAGGTTTTGGCCTCAATTCTTATTTCAGAATCTGTGGCTAACAATAGGGATTTTTATCTTATCTTTTATCCTGGCTTATCTTTTATACAGAAAAACCTACCCTCCCATAAAAAAAGGCAGGAAAACCTTTCTTATGGTTTTGCGTTTTCTGGCTTTGTTTTCTCTATTTTTAGCCTTTTCCAATGCCATACTCTTTTTTGCTCGGGAACTGGTGGAAGAGCCTATTGTGGTGGTATTAGTGGATAGCTCCAAAAGTATGAATCTGAAAAGCGGGGAGACCACCAGAAAGGGGATAGTTGAGGATATCCTCTCCTCTGATTTTTTAAAAAAGCTAAAAGCCAAATCTGAGGTCAGGGCTTATGCTTTTTCAGATACAGTAAGGCAATTGGATTATGAAAAAGAACCCCTAAATTTCTCAGGTGAGATCACGTCTATAGGAACTGCTCTAAAGTTTGTTGAAAAAGATTTTAAAGGGAAAAACCTGCAGGGGATTTTACTTTTCTCCGATGGTGCTAACAACTTTGGGGAAGCCCCCCAGGATGTGGCAAAATCTCTGGCTTTTCCCGTTTTTACCTGCGGGATTGGCGAAAAGATAGCTATAAAAGATGTTTCCATAGAAAAAATAGTTTATCCGGATATAGCTTACCTGGGCAAAAAAAATGAGATTAAGGTTTTCTTGTCCAATCAGGGATTTGAAGGAGTAAGGGTTCCTCTGGTTTTAAAACAGAAAGACGAAATCCTGGAGCAGAAAAACGTGGTTCTGGCAGGGTCGGGTCAAACCCAGGAGCTCGATCTGGAGCTGGTTGCCAATCAAGAAGGGATCTTCAGATACGATTTAATCATCCCGCCCCAGGAGGGGGAGTCAATACCTGAGAACAACAAAAGAGCGTTTTCGATTAAAGTTTTAAAAAGCAAGATAAACATATTGCTTCTATCAGGAAATTTGAGCTGGGAATACACATTTTTGAAAAGATACCTGTCCAATCATGAGAATATCCAGTTACAAACCGTAGTTTACGGGGAAAAGGGAAGAGCACTTTTGGGCAGTTTCCCCTCATCACAAGAAAAACTGAATGAGTTTGATCTTTTAATCTTTTTGGACACTCCCGGTTTCCTTTTTAATTTACAAAAGGAAATGTTAAGTGATTTCTTTAAGGATAAATCAGGATTGTTTTTATTCGGAGAACAAACGATCCAGCAGCGGAATCTTGTCCCGTTTGCTGATTTTTTACCTTTTGATCTGAAAACCATATCCATTTCCCACTGGAACTTCAATTTGAGTCTTACAGAGGTGGGGAGATTTCATCCGGTCACCAGGCTGAGCCAGGATCCGTTTGAAAATACCTCCCTGTGGTCGGATCTTCCGCCATTTCTGGGAATCGTTGGCCTGGGTAATCTCAAGCCTGAAGCGAAAGTATTGGCAGAGTATACCAGAAATGAGCAACCACCTATCCCTGGAATTGTAGTCAGGTCCCGGGGCAAAAGCAAAATTATGGCTGTTTTAGTTTATCCTTTCTGGAGATGGGATTTCTGGCTGTGGGGAGTGAACAAGGATAACCAGGCTTACAGGAACTTATGGGAAAACTCGATCAGGTGGCTTACCACATCAGAGGATCTGGAGAGGTTTGATATAAAAACCGACAAGCTGGTTTACAAATCAGGCGAGCCCATAGAATTCAAAGCTAAACTTTACGATGAAAGCTATCAGAGAATTGAGGATGCCTTTGTTCAGGTTAAGATAAAGTCTGAGGAATCAGGGGATTCCATAATGCTGAGTTTAAAACTGGACGGTTCGGGGGATTACTCAGGTAAGCTGGGCTCTTTACCCCCGGGTGAGTATAAACTATATTGCCAGGCAAAAAGAGATGACAAAATCCTGGGGCAGAAAACCTCACAATTCTTAGTGGAGGAGTTTTCTCTGGAAAATCTGAATCTGAATCCTGATAAAGAGGCTCTTAAGAAGGTGGCTCAGCTTTCACAAGGGAAATTTTACGAGCCGGAAAACCTTTCCCTTTTTCTGGAGGATGTTCAACTTGAGGCAAAAACAAGCGAGAAGACAAAAAAAGTTGAGATCTGGTCCAGCCCTCTGCTTCTGGTTTTATTTATATTATTCTTCTCTGTTGAATGGTACATCAGAAGGAGATCCCAGCTTATGTGATCTGTTGTGTTTTTCAATAAATTCTCAGGCAACATTTTTCTCTTGATAAAATGGATGGATTTTTTAAATTAAATGGAAAAAAAGGAGTATGAAAACTCAAAGGAGAAAGAGATGATCTGCATATCCGATTGTCATGCACGGGAGATATTGGATTCCAGAGGGAATCCCACCATCGAGGTTGAGGTCTTTTTGGAGGATGGCTCCATTGGAAGGGCTGCTGTTCCATCGGGCGCTTCCACTGGTGAACACGAAGCCCTGGAGCTAAGAGACCAGGATAAGACCAGGTATCTGGGGAAAGGGGTTCAGAAAGCGGTTAATAATGTCAACGAGATAATTGCACCCCAGCTTATGGACTCAGATCTTCTGATCTTTGAACAGCAGGAGGTAGATAAGTTCCTGATCGAGCTGGATGGCACCCCGGATAAAAGCAAGCTGGGCGCCAATGCCATTCTGGGGGTTTCCCTGGCAGTGTGCAAGGCTTGTGCAAACAGTCTGGGAGTTCCCCTTTTCAAATACATTGGCGGGGTGAATGCAAAACTTTTGCCGGTCCCCCAGATGAATATCTTAAATGGAGGCTCTCACGCTGATAACAACGTGGATCTGCAGGAATTTATGATAATGCCGGTGGGTGCTGAATCATTTAAGGAGGCACTCCGGATGGGTTCTGAGGTCTTTCACAATCTGAAAAAGGTTTTAAAAGGAAAAAATTATAATACCTCAGTAGGGGATGAAGGCGGATTTGCCCCGGACCTGAAATCAAATGAGGAAGCCTTGCAGGTGATTATGGAGGGAATAAAAATTGCGGGATACAAAGCTGGAGAGGATATTTTTCTGGCACTGGATCCAGCCGCATCCACCTTTTATGATTCCAAAAAGAAGGTATATGTTCTGAAATCTGAGAACAGAGAACTGACTACCTCTGAAATGATTGAATTCTATGCGGATTTGGTTCAAAAATATCCCATTATTTCCATTGAAGATGGTTTGGCAGAGGATGACTGGGATGGATGGAAAGAGATGACCCAGAAGTTAGGCCACAAAATCCAGATTGTGGGGGATGATCTTTACGTTACCAATATGCAGAGGTTAAAAAGAGGGATTCAGGAGAAATCCACCAACTCCATTCTGATCAAACTGAACCAGATAGGCACCTTAACCGAGACTTTAGATGCCATTGAAATGGCTAAAAAAGCCGGTTTCACCGCAGTAATTTCTCACCGCTCAGGGGAGACCGAAGACACCAGCATAGCGGACGTAGCAGTTGCAGTAAATGCCGGCCAGATAAAGACCGGTTCCACCTCCCGCACCGACAGAATTTGCAAATACAACCAGCTTATGCGAATCGAGGAGCAGTTGGGGATAGCCGGACTCTATCTGGGCCGGGAGGTCTTTTATAATATCAAATAGCTGGAGGTTTTTTGACCGGGCGAAGAAAGAAGTTATACAGGCTTTTAGAGGTAGGTCTGGTAGATAAACTCAAAAGGAAAACCACACAGAAAAAAAAGACCATAAAAAGAATTCTGTTTCTGTTTCTGGGTGTTTTTTTGGTTTACTCCTTTTTTGCAGGTCCCTATGGATTTTTGCGGATATTTTCCCTTTTAAAGGAGAAAAAGGAGTTGAAATTGGAGACAAAAAAACTTGAAACTAAGATTATGGAAATGGAAAATAGAAAAGAAAGACTGGAATCTGACAGTTTCTATCTGGAGAAAGAGGCGCGGGAGAAGCTGGGCATGGCAAGGGAAGACGAAAAAGTCTACAAATTTGTGGATACCACCGAAACCTCCGAAGGACTCACAGAGGATGAAAACAAAAAATGAGCCTGGAGAAAACCGAAGGGATAGTGGTGAGAAAAATCCGCTGGCACGAGACCTCCAACATAATTACCTCATACACTAAGGATTTCGGGAAAATAAAACTTCTGGCTAAAGGGGTTTTCAGGCCAAAATCAAAGCTGTCCGGATCCTTGGAGCTTTTCTCTCTGGTCGCTTTTGTCTTTTACAAAAAAGAAAAAACCGAGCTTTATACCCTGGGCTCGGCTGACCTATTGAAATCTTTTTCCGGGATATCCGGGGACATCAAAAAATATGCCATTTGCTCAGCCGGCATGGAGCTTCTGGACAAACTCATCACCGGCGAGGAGTCCAATCCCCGAATATTTGAGCTTAGCTTGAAGTTTCTTTCTGAGACAGAGAGTGCCAATGAAAAGGATTTAGAGCCACTTCTCTGGGCTTATGCTTTGAAGCTTTCAATTTTTCTGGGCTACGGTCCCAAAATAGACAAATGCGTGGTTTGCGGAAAAAAATTCACGTCAAGTTTTTTTCTTTTTTCACTTGAAAGAGGGGGAATCGTCTGCAATAGATGTGTTCAACAGGATGCCCTATACTTAAGATTATCCAAAGAGAGTATGAGCTGGCTGAAAAAGATTCAGGATCACGATTTCTCAGAACATATTAAGATATCTTCAAAAAGCCTTAAGGAAATCAGAGGTTTTATTCTGGATTTTATCTCGTATCATACCGAAAGGGGAGGGGAGTTGAAATCACTTGAGTTTTTGAAAAAGATATCCTGAGGAGGAAAATTGGCAGCAAAAAAGAAAGAACCGGACCTGATGGAAAAACTGGTCTCTATGTGCAAAAGGAGAGGGTTTATTTTCCAGTCATCTGAGATTTACGGAGGGATAACCTCGTGCTGGGATTTCGGTCCTCTGGGTGTGGAGATGAAAAGGAACATAAAAGATTCCTGGTGGAAGACTATGACCCAGAAAAGGGACGATATCGAAGGGCTGGATGCATCCATTATCATGCATCCCAATGTCTGGGTTACCTCAGGCCATGTCGAAAGCTTCACCGATCCTATGGTAGACTGCAAAAAGTGTAAACGGAGATTCCGAGCAGATGATATAGAAGGGGATCGGTGCCATGAGTGCGGGGGCGAGCTGACCCCTGCCCGGCAATTCAACCTGATGTTCAAAACCCATATGGGACCGGTCGAGGACGACGCCTCAGTAGTCTATTTAAGACCTGAAACCGCCCAGGGAATATATGTTAATTTCCTGAATGTAATGGGACCCTCCCGTCAAAAAATACCATTTGGCATAGCCCAGATCGGCAAGGCATTCAGAAACGAGATTTCACCGGGCAATTTCATCTTCCGCTCCCGGGAATTCGAGCAGATGGAGATGCAGTATTTTATCAATCCAAAAGAGGACGAGAAATGGATCGAATACTGGAAAGAGCAGAGAATGAAGTGGTATTATGATATTGGGATAAAAAATGAGAACTTAAGGCTGCACGAGCACGATAAAAAAGAATTAGCATTTTATGCCAAAAAAGCATTTGACATAGAATATAATTTTCCCTTTGGCTGGAAGGAGATCGAGGGCATACACAACCGCACGGATTTCGACTTATCCCGGCACAACAAATCAACAGGCAAAGACCTGTCATATTTCGACGATCAGACCAAGGAGAAATTCATCCCTTATATTATCGAGACCTCAGCCGGAGTAGACCGCACCATGCTGGTCTGTTTAGTGGACGGCTATTATGAGGACGTGGTCAAAGGAGAGGAAAGAGCAGGCTTGAGATTAGACCCCAAAATAGCGCCCATAAAAGCAGGTATTTTCCCATTAGTCAAGCGGGACAATATGCCTGATGTAGCCAAAAAGATAGAGGCATTGTTAAGGCCGCATTTCAAGGTATTTTATGACGAGGGCGGAGCCATAGGCCGGCGCTACCGCCGCCAGGACGAGATCGGAACCCCCTTCGGAATAACCGTCGACTCCCAGACCCTGGAGGATGAAACCGTCACTTTACGTGAACGAGACTCAATGGAACAGAATAGATATAAAATAGATGAGTTGGTTTCGGTTTTGCAGAAAAAGATTTGGGGGTGATTGACTTCAGAATTTGCACTGGTCAGGAGAAACCGGGCTAAATAAATTCTTTTTTGGAGGAACTTCGTATACAACAAAGGCGGTAAATGAAATGCTTTCTGGAGATAATATTTATGGAAGAATTTAAATATAATGGTATTTGGTGGTTACCTCAAAATCCTGTTAATAAAATATCAGGGAACTTAGAGTTTCATCCAGTAGAAGGTGCTAACCTAGAACTCATTGGTTCATTCAAAGGACTCGACAAGTTTAATGAATTTTTACAACCAAAAATAATTTTAGGGATTACTTCTAATGGTAAGTTTATCACTTTGTATAAGTGCTATGAGTCTCAGTCTCATATGAGTATGCCGGGATATATAAGCTCATCCTTTATTATTAGTGTGGTCTTGATGGGGCATCATTTTGAAAAAGAAGAGGATATTATATTTGATAACCTTTCATTAAATTATTCTCATTTGGAAGAGTGGACAAGAATTACAGGATTTAAGTATAATTTAGAAAGTGATTCAAAAACTCATATTACGAAACATGAGGTTAGTTATAAATTCCCCCAAAATGTAGAGGCTAAGCTTGATAACCTCAATATTTCATTTGATTATAATTTTACTTCAGAAGGAGATAGAATTAAAGAAGTCATTTTAAAACAAACTACGTTTATAAGAATAGAGCCATATGATTCTCTTGATTTGAACAGTTATTTAACAAATATATGCTATCATATACAAAACTTCCTATGCTTGGCAATGGGAAGAGCGGTATATCCTTTAATCATAAAAGGTAAAAATAAAGGATGCAAAACTGAATTGCGAGATGGAAGTGTTATGTACAACGATATTTTTATATATTATTCAATTAAAAATTTATCTATCTCGTCAAGAAAACTTCTCCCAAATGATATGCTTTTTTCTTTTGTAGATATTAGAGATAATTTTGAAAGATGCTTAAGATGCTGGTTTGTGAAATCGGAGCTTCTTAAACCCGTTTATGATTTATATTTTGGTACACTCTATAATCCATCAATGTATTTGCAGCATAAATTCCTGAGTTTAATACAGGCTATAGAGTCATATCACCGTCGAATGCATAATGGTAAGTACTTGTCGGATGATGATTATGCAAATACATATGAAACTTTAATCAAAGCAATTCCACCAGATGTTGGGAAGGATTTTATAGAAAGTCTAAAGAAAAAACTAAAATACCAAAATGAATTTTCGTTGCGAAAAAGATTAAAAGAAACATTGGCAAAATGTGGAGATGTGATAAATTTATTAATTCATGACAATGACAAATTTATAGAGGATGTTGTAAATACCAGAAATTTTTTAACACACTACGATAAAAGTGTTGGAAAAAATACAAAAAGTGGTGAAGATCTATACAAGCTTGTCCAGATAATGAAATTTATAATAGAAATATGCTTTCTTATAGAATTAGAGATGCCTGTTGAGAGCATAAAAGCTCTGATATCTCGTAATCAAAGGTATCAATTTCTAGCAAAATAGTGAATATACTGCAGACAATAGCATTTTTATGCAAGGATTACACAAAATACCGCTCATTTGTCAAAACATCATAAACATTCAATATATCTGTAAAGTGGAAAAATTCCAATTTGGCAGAGGAATCATGGTTACGCAAATATCTACCACATATATAGAGAGATCTGGAAAAATGTGAAAGAGCTATCTTTGCCCAGAAGGAGCATGATGGCAATGTGTCTATACCCCCAAAAAAGGAGAATATCCTCATTGTGTACATAAACTAATTATTTGCGATCGTCTACAGGAGCATTAACAAAAATGGAGGTGATGAGAAATGGCGAGATTATGCAAAAATTGTGGCAAGAAGCTTTCTTTGTTTACTAAGGAAACGATATGTAAGGAGTGTAAGACAGCTTACGAATCCAAACTCTTTAAAGTAGAAAAAGAGATATTAGAAATTAAGAAAGTTACTAAGGAACAATTGGAACTTATTAAAAAGCATGACAACCAGTCAGTGCTTGAGTTGTATTCTAGATTATACGACCGATTTGAAGCTGATAATGAGCTTGATGAACAAGAAATAGAGACTTTGGATAAAATACAGGAGGCATTCAATCTAACAAACGAAGATATTAAATTTGATGAGCGTATCAGACCATACATTTATGTAAACATGATTAGGAAAGAAGGAAAATTACCTTCGGTAGACTTGCAGATAAAAGGTGGCGGGCAAGTAATTTTAAAGAAGGGTGAAATTGTGCACTTTGCAGATACGGCAGTTCTCAAGGAATTGAAATCAGTTAGTTTGGGTTATAGTGGAGGTTCGCATGGCATAAGTTTTCCCATTGCGAAAGGGATTCGTTATAGAGTGGGTGCTCATAGAGGACATATAGTAAAAGAAGACAGATTTGTAGAAACTTCACAAGGAGTTCTTCTTATTACTACTAATAGGCTTTTTCTACATCCTTTTCCTGGACATAAACCGATAAGCATCCCCCTAAATAAGATTTTATCTTATCAATGCTTTAATAATGGAATCGAAGTATATAAGGAGGGCAGAGAAAAAAGTTTTTTCTTTGCTATAGACAAAAGTGGTTCAGTCGAACTTTTTGGACTGTGCCTTGGACATTTGTTGGCACGTTGAGGATGTATAATGCTTCTTCGTCAATTACGTATAACGCGGTGTAAAAGACTACGTTTCGCTTCGTCCAAATCTACTTCCGTCAAACTTATTTTCATCGAAACCGATATACGGCATTTTGAAGTCAATTATTGTCTCTCTTATATGTGAGGCATGAAAACCTATGAATTTTTTTAATGTTTATGAGGATGCTAAGCGTGCGGAATCTTACGCTAAACTTGAATTTCCGGGGACTTATTACTTAGCTTACAGAGATATTCCTGAAATCGTGCTCAAACAGGTTAAAGGAAGAAAAGCTATTGACTTTGGTTGCGGAACGGGAAGATCAACCAGGTTTCTTAAAAAATGCGGATTTGATACGATTGGTATAGATATTTCAGAGGATATGATAAAAAAGGCAAAAGTACTTGACCCTGACGGCGATTACCGTATGAACGTGGATGACGATTTTAAACAATTTGAAAAACGTCACTATAACTTGGTTTTATCGGTATTTACTTTTGACAATATTCCAGACCTTGAAAAAAGAATAAAACTGCTTAAAGGACTCAGTAGTTTGCTAAATAAAGAAGGCAGTATAGTTCTCGTTAATTCGACTCCAGAAATCTATATAAATGAATGGGCATCTTTTTCCACAAAGGATTTTCCGGAGAATAAAAAAGCAAAAAGCGGAGAAAAAGTAAAAATCATAATGACAGACGTGGAGGATAAAAGACCTGTAGAAGATATCGTATGGTTTAATGAAGATTATCTAAAATTATTTGCAAAAGCTGAA
>CAYURP010000027.1:0-1793 GCA_964447175.1 uncultured Ignavibacteria bacterium
CATATCCCTCTTAATTCCCTTAAGAATATGTTAGCGGTTATATCGCCAATACCCTTGCCCAGATTTTTCAGTCTTTTTTCCAGATCCCTGGGGTCTTTTGCGCTCTGATGTAATCTGTTCAAATCACCTTGGTATTCTTCTTTCAGGTTTTTCATTATCTGCAGGAATTTATTTGCGGTTTTGAAATCGTATCTCACATACCCCCCGCTATCCAAAATTCCCACCAATCCCTCCCACTCTTTATTCAATATATCATCCGGGGTCAATGCTTTTTCTTTTTCAAATTCCTTGTAGGTATGGACCACGATGGTCTCAGATATTCTTGCTCCGAAAAGTATGGAGGCTAAAAACCACTTGAATATCTCAGAAGATTTCCCCTGGGAAAGATCGATACCTAAAGATCGGGAAAAACTCTTCCCCAGTGTTCTCACTAATTTTTTTATTATCTGTTTTTCCCCACTGCACATTGAATTTTAAATTCGAATTCTGTTGACTTATCTTCAAACTTTTCTTAAAATTTAGTGAGTTTTAAAAGATAATGCAAGAGCAAAATAAAAGGAGAAATATCTGCGCTTTAGTTTTTATAAAAAAATGGTGTCAAAAGGAAAGGAGGGAGGATGAGTGATTTCTTTCAATCTGGTGTAGTCTCCACTTTACACCGTCTGGGCAAAGTTGACCTCAAGGAATTGGAAAAGCGGCTTAAGGAACATTCCCAACATCGTCCCATCGCTCTGATTCTTCCTGCAGTCTATACGGAGTTTGAGGGCAAAGCCATGCCCAAAATTCTGCAGGAGTTAAAGAATGTGGATTACTTAGAAGAGATCGTTTTAGTGATGAATCAGACCGATGCCATGGAATTTAAACGGGCCAAGAAAACCGTTGCTGATTTCGGGTTGAACATAAAGATCGTCTGGAGTTCAGGTCCCCGAATAGGCGAGTTGTATCAGTTGCTGAAGGAAAACGATCTTCACTTAGGACCAGACGGGAAGGGTCGTTCAGTCTGGATCGCAACGGGATATGTCATCGCCAATGAAAAATCAGAGGTCATAGCTTTGCACGATTGTGACATAGTCAACTATAATCGCGAGCTTTTAGCCCGGCTTTGTTATCCTTTGGCTAATCCATCCATGGGTTACGAATTCTGTAAAGGTTATTACAGCCGGGTAACAGACCGTTTGTACGGAAGGGTAACCCGGCTTTTCATCACTCCTCTTATCCGGGCTCTTGAGAAGCTGGTGGGGTATCATCCTTTCCTGGTTTACCTGGATAGCTTTCGCTATCCTTTAGCTGGGGAGTTCAGTTTGGACGTGGATTTAGCTCGAATAAACCGCATCCCCAGTGACTGGGGTCTGGAGGTGGGCGTTCTGGCTGAAGTTTACAGGAACTGCGTAGCTAAAAGGATCTGTCAGGTGGACTTAATCGAAACCTACGAACATAAACATAAAACGCTCTCAGCCAGAGATCCCAAAAAGGGACTTCTGAGAATGTGTATTGATATTACCAGCTCTCTTTTCCGAACTCTCTCCACTGAGGGCATTATAATCTCAGCCGGACTTTTAAGAACTTTGCTGGGTACCTACCTCCGTATCGCCCAGGACACCGTGAAAAAATATGAGGATGATGCAGCCATAAATAGCCTTTTCTATGATCGGCACGCTGAGGTAACTGCGGTTGAGGCTTTTATCAAGGGCATTCAGATAGCATCAAAGGAATTTCTGGATGATCCGCTGGGCGCTCCGGAAATACCCAACTGGAACCGGGTAACCTCGGCCATCCCGGATTTTCTGGATAGA
>CAYURP010000027.1:1893-37991 GCA_964447175.1 uncultured Ignavibacteria bacterium
ATGGCTAAAGCCACAGAGAGAATTTTAGGTGAAAGGATTGACAAAGGGATCATTATCACTAAAAAAGGATATGTGGAGAAACTCTCCAGAATTGAACTGATGCAGGCAGCTCATCCCGTGCCGGATGAAAACGGAATCAAAGCTACGGAAAGGATAATAAAACTCCTGCAGGAAGCCGGAAAAAAAGACCTGATCATCTGTTTGATCTCCGGAGGAGGATCAGCTTTATTCATAGCTCCCTATCCGGGAATAACCCTGCTGGAAAAACAGGAGCTGACTGATCTCCTTCTGAAATCGGGTGCAGACATAAGCGAGATAAATACCGTGCGTAAACATATCTCCCGGGTTAAAGGAGGAAGATTAGCCCAAATAGCTTACCCGGCAAAAATACTCTCCTTGATCCTGTCTGACGTTGTCGGGGATAAACTGGATTCCATAGCCTCAGGACCCACTGCACCGGATCCTACCACCTTTTCAGATTGTATTCGGATTTTAAAGAAATATGAGCTTTTTGGCAAAATACCACTTTCGATAAAAACATATCTAAATGAAAATATTGATAAGATGGAGAACGAAACACCCAAACCGGGTGATCCTGTTTTCGAAAACGTACAAAATGTCATAATCGGCTCCAATTACCTGGCTTTAAAATCCGCAGAGAAAAAAGCCATTGATCTGGATTTCAATACATATCTTTTGTCAGATTCGATTATTGGAGATACTACAGATGCCGCTATAGAGCATTCCCGACTGGCTAAAAAAATTAAAGAAAAAAACCAGCCCGTTTCCCCACCTGCCTGCCTTATCTCCGGAGGTGAGACCACGGTTCAGGTCAAAGGTAAGGGCCTTGGTGGCAGAAACCAGGAGTTCGCTTTAGTCTGTGCCCTGGAAATCGAGGGAATGGAAGACACGGTGATTCTGAGCCTGAACACCGATGGCACGGACGGTCCCACGGATGCAGCTGGTGCCTTTTGTCATGGGAAAACTATACTGAAGGCAAAAAAATTAAATCTTGATCCAAAAGAGTATTTGGAAAACAACGATTCCTATCATTTTTTTGAAAGAGTAGGTGGACTGATAAAGACAGGTCCCACCAATACCAATGTAATGGACATTCATTTGATCTTAGTGGGATAAAAATGGCAAAGGATATCTTAAGTAAGGAAGTCAAAGAACAAGTCAAAGAACATAAAAAAGCGGACATCGTTGTGGGAATCCCCAGCTACAACAATGCCCGCACCATACCCCATGTGGTAAGGGCGGTTTCAGCCGGTCTGGCTAAATACTTCTCCAAATACAACTGTATTGTGATAAATTCAGACGGAGGATCAGCTGATGGAACACCAGATATGGTGGAGAAAACCACCGTGGAGGATTTTGATACCATTCTTATCAAGCATCCGGTCTATCCGGTAAGCAAGATAGTCACCCCCTATCATGGAATTCCGGGTAAGGGGAGTGCTTTCAGAACCATCTTTGCCATAGCAGATCTTCTGGAGGCTAAAGCCTGTGCCGTGGTGGATTCCGATCTGAGAAGCATTTCGCCGGAGTGGATGGAGTCTCTTCTGGAGCCCATACTTTTTCATGGATTTGACTTCGTTGCCCCCTTGTATCAGAGGCACAAATATGACGGCACCATAACCAACAGCATAGTCTATCCCCTGACCCGGGCTTTATATGGCAAAAGGATAAGGCAGCCCATAGGGGGGGAGTTTGGTTTCTCCGGTAAATTAACCTCGCATTTTCTAAAACAAGAGGAGGTCTACCAGACCGACGTGGCCCGGTATGGCATTGATATCTGGATGACCACCACTGCAATAGCCAACGGTTACAATGTTTGTCAATCGTTTTTAGGAGCAAAAATCCACGACCCCAAGGATCCGGGTGCGGATCTGTCCGCCATGCTGGCTCAGGTGGTAGGATCGGTATTCGCCCTGATGGAAACATATTACGATAAATGGTCCGAAACTACCAATTCCACTCCGGTTACCGAGTTCGGATTTAAATTCGAAGCGGGATTAGAACCGGTAAGGGTGAATCTGGAGAGAATGGTGGAAAATTTCTCGCAGGGAGTTCTGAATCTTAAACCTGTCTGGAAAAGATTTCTGTCAAAGGACATCTTAAGGGAGCTGAAAAGAATGTCCTCCTATAACGTCCTGGAATTCAGGTTCCCGGAGGAGCTCTGGGTCAAGATCATCTATGACTTCGCCCTGGCTTATCATAAAAGAGTTATGTCTTGGGAACACATCCTGAAATCATTAACTCCCCTCTATTTGGGAAGAACCGCCTCCTTTGTTAACGAAACCATGGACTCAAATGCACCGGAAGTGGAGGAGAAGCTCGAGAACCTTTGCCAGGAGTTTGAAAAACAAAAAAATTATCTGGTTAAAAACTGGGTCAAATAAAAGGAGGAAACTATGTTAGAAAACATCACCTGGATACAATTAACTCTCACCAATCCCATTGTGGAATTCTGGGAGAAGATAGCATATGTGGGTCCTAAACTGCTTGAGCTTATTATCATCATTGTTTTAGGATTTTTGTTTGGGTCGCTATTCAAGCTTCTGGTCAGAGCTGTCTTGAACGCAGTAAAATTCGATCGATTCTGCTTCCGGATCGGATTCTCAACCGCGCTGCAAAGAGCAAGCATTATGCGTCCCCCTACCGAAATCATCGCCCTTTTCACCTACTGGGTGGTCGTCTTTATGTTCATCCTGGCAGGGTTCAGCGCATTGAAGGTCACAGCAGTGGATCAGATGATCGCATCCCTTTTCTCCTATCTCCCCCATTTCCTTTTGGCTATTCTGGTTTTTATCTTCGGGTATCTTCTGGCTCAATTCTTGAGCCGGGCACTTCTGATAGCGCTGGTTAATGCCGAGGTAAAATATGCCCGCTTTATTGCTGGCGGCGTTCAGATCCTGATAATATTTCTGTTCATAGCTATGGGGATTGAACAGCTGGGCATAGCCCGGGGAGTGGTAGTAGCTACTTTTTCCATATTTTTTGGAGGAGTGGTTTTAGCTCTGGCTATTGCCTTCGGTCTGGGAGGCAAAGACATCGCCAGGGAGATTCTGGAGAAAAGAATAAAACCCCCATCCGAAACCAAACCCAAACCCGATGAAATTTCACATATATAAACCATTATGAAGGAAAAGATATTAATATTCACCGACTTGGATGGCACCCTCTTAGATTACAATACCTACTCCTACGAAAAGGCTATCTTTAGTCTACAGCTCATTAAAAGAAAAGACATCCCCTTGATTTTGTGTTCCAGCAAAACCCGTGCGGAAATAGAGGTCTACAGGAAATTGTTAAAAAACTACCATCCCTTCATCCCGGAAAATGGCGGAGCTGTCTTTGTTCCCCGCAAGTATTTCAAAACTAAACTGAAGGGTTTTGTGGATAAGCCAGGTTACTGGGTAAAGGAACTGGGCGTTACCTATCCTCTGCTCAGAAAAAAACTGGTTCAGGTAACCTCCAAATTCGGTCAACCAGTTTATGGGTTCGGAGATATGAATCCCAAAGAGATCGCCTCCCTCTGCAAGATCACCTACAAAGATGCCGAGCTGGCTAAATGGAGAGAGTATGACGAGACTTTCTATTTTCTGAAATCAGTGGATGAGGTGACCCTAAAGGAAATGCAGGCAGAATTCGCAAAAGAAGGACTCACTCTGGTAAAGGGCACCAGGTTCTTTCACCTCACCGGGCAAAACGACAAAGGCAAAGCTGCAGAAATCCTAAAAGAACTGTACCAAAAGGAATCTGGGACCAAATGCAAAGCCATCGGTTTAGGAGACAGCTTAAATGACCTTCCCTTACTGCAAGCTTGTGACATTGCCTATCTGGTAAAAAAACCGGATGGCTCATACGATAAGGATGTGCTAGCCCAAGTAAAGCCAAATCTGGCCGAAGGGATAGGACCTGAAGGGTGGAACAAAGCAGTGCTGGAAGTGGTGGGTGCAGAGTAGTTTAAAACAGCGGGATATTTTTCATTTAAGCGAAGTTACTTAAGGATATCTTGAAATTTTATTCCTGGTAGGAGACGATCTTCCAGGCATTCTCTTCCCATTTAAGAATGGTCTGGGTATAACGGGTGATTCCGGTCTCCTTGTGCATAAAGGTAACCTCCACCCGGGCTGAATCTCCCTGAACGTGTTCGCCAGCCACTATGATCCGAAAGCTTTGCCATTTAGCCCGCACCGCACCATTTTTTAACAGGCTCCGGTAAAGGTCTTTTTTCATCAGATCCAGGTTTTGAATCTGTTCCTCCTCGGGCAGATGCTTTAGCTTTTCTTTAGCCACCTGATCAAAGTCCACATATTTGAGGATAGCAGTCGAATCGGATGCATACACCGCCTCCACGAATTCCATTACAACCTTCCTCGGGTTGGGACGCCCGCCGCAGGCAAGAATCAAAATGATAGCCGCTAACAAAATAAGATATAAACCTTTTTTCATCCTTCCTCTCTTATCTTGCTCTATTATTACAAAAAAATATAAGATTGTCAATATTATTTTCATGAATAATAAACAACACGGGTTGAGACAACCTTTGTTGGTGGTGGAATTGGATTTCCACCACCATCCAGTAACACACCTTGTCTCCCTGGCCGTTCCGGCAAGGTGTGATTGATAAATAAAGGTTTCCTGCCTGACCAGAAAAAAACTTGTGTCACAAAAACTCTGTGCCAGTTGGGTCCCCTGACCCAACTGCAAAAAAGAACCTTACAAACCCTAAAATTGATAAAGCAAAGGATAAAAGAGTTAACTGAAATATTAAAGGAAAAAAATATAATTTCTGTTGACAAAGAAAACAGGCAAGATGTATATTAAAGTGGAAAAAGGATAATCCTTTTTCTGAGGTATAACCGTTGAAGGAGTAACGTAAGTGGATCGGATTTGGAGATATTGTAGCGTTGGTCTTAGTTATGACCGACTTGAACAAAATTATGCTTGGATTATTAGCGATTACAACAATCGTAATAATAGTAGAGTATCTCATTCGGAGACTCATATCTTTAGTAGGAACTGGAAAAAAACTCCTCCTCAAGATTATAGAAGTCTACTATGAAATAAAAGCCTCAAAACAAGCTCACAACCCACTTCACCAACAAATACAACAAAAAGATTCCCACAATCATCAATTCCAATCCAACCAGAGTCTCCCATACCTTCTTCATAGAAATAATATACTAAAGCAGAAAAGAAAAGCAAAAGGGAAAAAAGGGAGTAAGGAAGAAAGTAAAGAACAAAGTAAGTCTAAAAGGAAAGTAATAAGTAGAGAGTAGTAAGAATTAAAAAGGGATTATTAGATTAAAGAATAGGGATAGAGAGAAGTAAGTAATAGATATAAAACATTATTATCCCACCTATCAATATCCTCATTTTAGTGCCAGTCGGGTCCCCTGACCCGACTGAAAAAAGGAACCTGCCAGGTCAGGGGATCTGGCAGGCACATAAAATACATAAAAACATGTTTGTCAATAAACTATTGAAAAATAAAAAAATCTTTGCTTTATCTTAATTAGAACTTTATAATAATAGTTAAAAAATTCATTCTGGGGTGTTATTAGAAAATAACAGGTTGATATAACCAATGTTACAAGTAAAAGAAGAGAGGAGGCGTAAAGTAAAATGAATGATAAAACACCAAAAGCAATATGGGATATAAGGGTCGCAAAGTATGAACGAAAGGTGGCTTTTTGGAAATCTTTACAAAAGTTTGATGGGGAAGATGGGATGCCATTGGGCAAAGAAGATACTCACGAAGGATTAGAACATGATAATAAAGTCTGTAAGAAAATAATTGAAGATATGTTGCAAGAGAAGGAAAGAGGTGAAGACAAAATTGTAAAGTTTTACGTAAGATTCAGAATAAATGGACACGGAACAAAAGGTGAGACGGCTTATTTGCAGATTACTATGGAAAATGAATCTGTTATAATAAGAGCAGCATATTACCCCACCGAAGTTGAACAATTCTTTAGTAGAGAAGGAGATCCGTTAGAATTATCAGAAGAGAAATTCAAAGAGATTGGAATAGGACATAAGATAAACAAACGAGTACTCCGTTTTAAAACAATCATAGAAGAAGAGTTCAGAAAAAGAATGAAGTAGACAAAACAAGCTACTGAAGTTGCTCTACTTTAAAACCCATCCACCAAAACAATGGTTAAGACTCTTTGAATTTCTATTTTGTTGATGTTAGATTCCGTAACTAATTTATATGTTATATTCAGATCGCCTTTTGCTACCCGGCTGATGTGAGTAACTAAATCCTGAGGATTGGTGGACATACTCACAGAACCATTACTTACACTGCCTTCGGGAGCCTCTAACTCTACATACAATTTCACTCCAGGAGGCAAATCAGCATCCAGACTCCCCACTACTCTCTTATTATCTTCATTGGTGGTGATAGCCCATTTATTTCTGCCTTCAGTTTTGGAGTCATCAAAGGATAGCAAAAGCGAATTTTCTCCTTGGTTAATTGAAATCTCATTTATCGGATCAATACGATATGTTACCTTTTGCTGGGCTGTGTTTCCAGCTAAAACCAGACTGCTGGTAGTTAAAACGATAAGCAAAACAAAACTGAATCGCATCTTATTCCCTTTCTTTTTTATATTTCTTTCTAATTTAAATATAATAGATATTATAATAAGTCAATCCCCTTTCTGAGCTTTTGGGTGTTCATTTTTTGCACTCAAGCATTTGTTTTTTTGATAAATCTGAAATTCAAGTTTGATTTTTCACAAAAGGCTATTATATTCAGCCTGGCTGACGTAGAATATTCGTTCTTTTGACGAAACAGGTAATAAGAAAGCAATTCAAAGGCGAGAAGTAATTGAAACCAAAGATTGTTTTGCGAAAGTGGCGGAACTGGGATACGCGCTGGACTTAGGATCCAGTGGGATTTTCCCTTGAGGGTTCGAATCCCTCCTTTCGCACAAAAGGAGGTAGGTCTTGTCCCAGGAATTAATTGAGAAAATCAATATCAAAGAAGATAAAGCCTGGAAAAGAACATTGGAGATCGAGGTATCGGCTGAGAAGGTTAATAGTGAATTCGAGCGGATCTTCAAAGAATACAAAAACAAAGCCAGGATCAAAGGCTTCAGGCAGGGCAAAGCCCCTATGGAGATGATCAAGAAAAGATACAAGGAGGCTGCAGCAAGG
Organism: uncultured Ignavibacteria bacterium; assembly: GCA_964447175.1. GTDB lineage: Bacteria > Zixibacteria > MSB-5A5 > MSB-5A5 > SM23-73-2 > CAYURP01. The sequence continues at coordinate 9,073 of CAYURP010000027.1, forward strand.
GATGTGATTGAATCTCTGGTTCCCCCGGCATATGATGATGCTTTGAAGCTGAAAAACATCACTCCGGTTACCACCCCCAGAATCACCGAAATTGAGATTGATATTGATTCTCCTCTGAAATTCAAAGCGGAAATAGAAATACGACCTGAGATTGAGATTAAAGATTACAAGGGAATTGCCCTGACCAAAAAAGAGGTGAAAACAACTGATGAGGATGTCGATAAAAACTTGAAGATATTGCAGGAAAAAAACGCCGTGCTCAAGCCCACCGACAGGGAAGCCCAAGACGGAGATTATCTCCTGGTGGATCTGGAAAAATTAGGGGGAGCGAAAAATACCTCTCAAAAATCCGAAAAAGCAGAAAACCAGGAAACCATACTGGACTCAAAGAAACTTTTAACGGAGTTTTACCGAGGGCTTTTAGGCACAAAACCGGAACAGGAAAAGGAGATAGAGGCCATTTATCCTAAAGACCATCATGATTCCAACCTGGCTGGTAAAATCATCAATTATAAGGTTAAAGTTAAGGAGGTAAAACAGAGAGTCCTTCCGGAGATGAATGATGAGTTTGCCCGATCCCTGGGTGATTTTAAAGATTTAAATGATCTAAAGCAGAAAATAAAAGAGGACCTGGAAAGAAAAGCAAAGGAGCAGGAGGAAAGGGATCTTAAGAATCAGCTTATAAGAGAGGTGGTCAAGAAAAACTCTTTTGACGTTCCTGAGACCCTGTTAAAGTTCTATCTTAACTCAGTGGTGGAAAGGTTCAAGCAGAGCCAAAAAGACGTGCCAGAGGATAAAATCAGGGAGCAGTATAGGGAGCTGGGTGAAAATCGCATCAGATGGGAATTCCTAATGTACCAGATAGCCGATAAGGAAAAGATAGAGGTGATCCAGGCGGATATCGATGATTTCATCCGGAAGTTCGCTGAAAACTATAATCTGAAAATGGAACAGGCAAAAGAGTTTTTAGCCCGACAAACAAAAATTAAAAACCTGAAAGAGGACATACTGGAGGAGAAGGTCTTAGATTTTCTTTTAAAAAATGCAGTAATTCGAGAGGAGGGTAAGTCTAAGATAATAACTTTATGAAAAGAAAGGGAGAAAAGATGACTTTAATACCATTTGTAGTGGAGCAGACCGGGCGAGGGGAGAGAGCTTATGACATATATTCCCGGCTCTTAAAGGACCGGATCATCTTCATCGGGGCGCCCATTGAGGACACTCTGGCTAACGTGGTTATCGCTCAGATGCTCTTTTTGGAGGCGGAGGACCCGGAGAAGGATATCAACGTCTACATCAACTCTCCCGGAGGGTTGGTACCTGCAGGTATGGCTATCTATGATACCATGCAGTTTGTCAAGCCGGCTGTGGCCACCATCTGCGTGGGAATGGCTGCCAGTATGGGGGCGTTGCTTTTAGCTGCCGGTAGTAAAGGTAAAAGAGCGGCTCTGCCCAACTCCAGAATCATGATCCATCAACCCTGGGGAGGGGTTCAGGGACAGGTCACCGACATCGAAATCCATACCAGGGAAATGGTCACCAACCGGGAAATGCTCAACAGGATCCTGTCAGAACATACCGGACAGCCACTTGAAAAAATCCAAAAGGATACCGACAGGAACTACTTCATGTCCTCTCTGCAGGCTAAAGATTACGGCCTGATAGATGAGGTCTTTGAGAAGAAAAGAAAATAATAATTTAAAAAACTGGTTGCGATCATACCCTTTTAGCATTAGGTTTAAAATATGAAGGAAGACAAAACCTTTGAGTTCAAGTGCTCCTTCTGCGGAAAGGAACACCAAAAGGTAACCAAGATATTCTCGGGCAAGGGTGCTTTGATATGTGACGAATGCGTGCGCATGTGCCACGATCTTTTAACTCAGGAGATCAAGGAGGATAAGACCCCGGCTTTTAACGAGCTCCCCAAACCAAAAGAGATAAAGAAATTTTTAGACTCTTATGTTATAAGCCAGGAAAGAGCAAAAAAATCCATCTCGGTTGCAGTATATAACCACTACAAAAGGGTTTTATTTCCTGCTGCATCGGATGATGTGGAGCTGGAAAAAAGCAACATCCTCTTAATGGGTCCCACCGGAGTGGGCAAAACTCTTTTGGCTCAGACCCTGGCTCGGATGTTACACGTTCCCTTTGCCCTGGTGGATGCTACCACTTTGACCGAGGCAGGTTATGTGGGTGAGGACGTGGAAAACATCCTGGTGAGATTGCTTCAAGCTGCTGATTATAATCTTTACAAGGCAGAGAGAGGGATAATCTATATCGATGAGATAGATAAAATAGCCCGTAAAGATGCTAATCCCTCCATCACCCGGGATGTCTCCGGTGAGGGAGTACAGCAAGCTCTGCTTAAAATCCTGGAAGGAACAATATCCAACATCCCCCCTAAAGGCGGACGGAAACACCCGGAACAGTCCTTCATCCAGCTGAACACCAAGAACATCCTCTTTATCTGCGGTGGGACCTTCGATGGGCTGGAGAAGATAATCTCCAGAAGAATAGGGCATAAGATAGTCGGTTTTGGAGCTGATGCTAAAAGAATGGGAAAAAAGAAAATCGGCCAGATTCTGGACATGGCAGAGCCTGAGGACCTGTTGCAGTATGGATTGATCCCGGAAATAATCGGAAGAATACCAGTGATCTGTTCTCTGGACGAACTGGATACGGAGGCTTTATTAAAGATACTTACCCAGCCCAAAAATGCTCTGGTCAAGCAGTACCAGAAATTCTTCCAGATGGAGGGCATTGAGCTTAAATTCACCCCCAAGGCTTTAAAGGCAGTGGTAAAAACAGCCGAAAAAAGGGGAACCGGTGCCCGAGCCTTAAGAGCTATCTTGGAGGAAGCCATGCTGGATATTATGTATGAGATACCCTCCAGAAAAAACATTACAGAATGCATAATCAATGAGGATGTGATCCTGAAAAAGGCACCCCCGGAATATGAAATCAAAAAAAGCGCCTGATTTCAATGAGTTTTAAGATAAAGAGCGTTTGCTATTTTAAAAGCTTCGCTGATTTTAAAAGTATCCCCGAAAATAACTTCCCCCAGATAGCATTTGCCGGAAGGTCAAATGTGGGCAAATCCTCCCTATTAAATGCAATTACAGGTAGGAAGAATTTAGCTAAAATCAGCTCCACCCCGGGAAAAACAAGGCTTTTGAATTTTTTTTTGATTAATGACAAAATATATTTTGTGGACCTACCAGGTTATGGTTATGCCCATACTTCCAAATCTACCCAGAGGGCCTGGAAGGATTTGATCGAGGGTTATCTGAAAAGCTCACAGAACTTAAAAGGAGTAATTCAGATTATAGATATCAGACATCCTCCTTTTGAATCGGATATCCAGCTTTTGGAATGGCTCGATTTCTATCAAAAAAAAAGCCTAGTAGCTCTGACCAAAGCAGATAAGCTCTCCAGATCAAATGCATTACTAAATCAAAGGAGGGCTTCAGAAATCCTGCAAAAAAAAACTGACAACATTATCATATTCTCAGCCAAAACCATGCAAGGGAAAGATGAGATCCTGAAGTGGATATTTTCGGTGGTTCAAAGTGGAGAGTAGAGAGTAAAGAGTTTAGAGTTAAAAGAAAGAAGGTGAAATGTCAGTCAGAATAGTTTTGGGAACCCAGTGGGGAGACGAGGGCAAAGGAAAGGTCGTTGATCTTTTAACCCGGGAAGCGGATGTGGTGGTCCGGTATCAGGGGGGGGCCAATGCCGGCCACACGGTAAAAATCGATAACCAAGAGTTCATCCTCCACCTCATCCCCTCAGGCATCCTGCACCCGAACAAAATCTGCGTTGTGGGAAACGGGGTGGTGGTGGACCTGGATCAGTTTTTCAAAGAACTGGATGATTTAGAAGATAAAGGTATCTCGGTGGATAAAAGGATTCTATTAAGCCAGAGATCTCACCTGGTTATGCCCTATCATAAAGCTTTGGAGAAACTAAATGAGGAAAAGAAGGGAAAAGAAAAGATAGGCACCACCTTAAAAGGTATAGGACCAGCTTGTTTTGATAAAATCGGAAGAACCGGAATAAGGGCGATTGATCTATTAGATGAGGAAATCTTCTCCAAAAGGTTAGACTTAAACTTCAAGTTGAAAAACAATTACCTGAAAGAATTGGGTGCTGATGCAGTGCACTCTTTAAAGGAGGAATCGAAAAAGATCCTATCCTATAGGGATAAGATAAAATCCATTGTTGTCGACTCATCAGTTTTTTTGAATCAGAAAATTAAGGAGAAAAAAAATATACTTTTCGAATCAGCTCAGGGGACCTTATTGGACGTCGATTTTGGGACCTATCCTTATGTTACTACATCCCATCCCACAGCTGGCGGAGCCTGCATAGGTTCAGGAGTAGGTCCCACTCTTATAGACGAAGTGATCGGAGTGGTAAAAGCTTATACCACCAGGGTGGGAGATGGTCCTTTCCCTACGGAGCTGAACGATAAAACCTGTGAATTTTTGAGAAACTCGGGCAACGAGTTCGGAGCCACCACCGGAAGACCCAGACGCTGTGGCTGGCTGGATCTGGTCATTTTAAGATATTCAGTCAGGGTAAACGGAATAAGCAAGTTGGCTGTTACCAAATTAGACGTTCTGGATGATCTCGATCCCATCCAGGTCTGTATGAGTTATCGATATAAAGGTAAAAAGATCGAAAATTTCCCTCCTGATCTGGACACTCTATTGCACTGTGAGCCGGTTTATGAGGAGCTTCCCGGCTGGAAGAAAAATACCAATGGTTTAACAGATTATAAAGACCTCCCTAATAATGCCAAAAAATATTTAGATTTTATTGAGGGGAAAATCGGAGTCCCCATTTATTTGATATCCACCGGCTCAAAAAGAGACCAGACCATTTTTGTTTAATTATAATATACAAATTATGGTGGGATAAATTCCAGCCACTATGAAATAATTGTAATCTATAAAAAACAGAGCAGGGAATTCATCCCTGCTCTTCTCTTTCTAATATATAAGTAAATTCCTCTTTTTTTAAATATCAAAATTTCATCAAACTATATGAAGATAAATTTACGGGCACCCCGGCGCAGGTCCACCCCTGAAAAGATAGTTAACCAGATAAACAATATCCGATACCTCCACATTGCCGTTACAATTGGCATCTCCTGCTCCTGATGGGCAGGGGCAGAATCCGCTTGAGAAAATACAGTTAGCCATGTAGACCACGTCGCTTATGTTAACTTCCCCATTCTGGTTTGCATCCCCTATAACATAGGGATACTCATAAATACCGATATCGATCCTTCTTCCACCGCCGTCTGGAACCTCAAAGGAGAAATCACCTGCATCAATACAGGGTGAAATGCAGAGAAGAGTGTAATTTTCAACATCATCAAACATCGGGTTTCTCAAAATATTGAAGAAGCTATCACAGGGAATGTAATTGAAATTTGTTCCCCAGGTGGTATCTCCGGCCCCTGGCTGGCCGCCATAGAAATCCCAATCGGCATTGTTCCACACGTCATTAAAGGAGAATGCGGGCCAGGCTTCGTCTAAGGAATGTATCCCCTCGCCATCCGGGCTGTTGCAGATGATGTTGTTAGTAATCACCGGAGAGGCATTCCAGTCGCACATTATACCTCCCCCGACTGAACTGGCAGAATTTCCATCAATTACGTTGTTAAAGATGTTGGCCATACAATTCATATCACACAGAATTCCCCCGCCACTGGTGGCAGAATTTCTGGTTATAATGTTATAGCTAACAACAGGGGATGACGATTCCCGGCAGGAGATGCCTCCACCGCCCGATGACGCCATGTTTTCTACTATTCTGTTGTTAATGACCATCGGAGACGAGGACTGATAAAAGTCTATTCCCCCTCCAAAGGTCGCCTGGTTTTCCCTTATAACGTTATTTCTGAGGATTGGTGAAGAGTTAAAGCAGTAAACTCCACCGCCAAACCGGCTCTCCGATCCGTCCGAAGTCCCAATCCCGTTCTGCAATACAAATCCCTCTAATATGGAACCAAAGTTCTCTCCCGAAACGAAAACAACCACGCTCCCGGTATCGCTGGAGCCTAATACGGAAGTATCTGCATCTATTAGAGTGGAGTTAGATTTTGTGGCTTGTTCACCGAATTCGCCGTTACCCGTAACCAAGACCCCTTTACCCAGAAAGTCGATTCTCTCATAATAATGTCCTGAAGCTACCAGAATGGTGTCTCCGTTGCTTGCTTCATTTATCCCTTTCTGGATGGTTCTGAAGGGCCAGGTGGAGCTTCCATCCCCTGTGGAATCGTCACCGGCTGTGGATATGTACCATACCGGTCCCGAGTAGACATCATGAGGCTCGTCAAACTCAGCCAAAAACTCATCCCAATTTTCCTGGGAGAAACTTATTTTTGTCAGATAGTCAACCCGACAGTAATTGTTCAGGAAATTGTCTGGAAACCAGATGGTCATTCCGTGAGCGTTAGGGCTTTCATTTCCGTGGTATTCAGCTATCACCACGCTGGGATAGCAGGACATAAGATACTGAGCTGCAGCTTGCAGCGGGTCAGGCAAACTGGCGTTATTGTTGATTAATTGGGCAAAATGATACAGCTCTGGATTTCTGCCGCAGTCATAGTTATAATAATCGGAATTGTTACGGGCGCTGGTTATACCGCTCTGAAAATCATACATATAATATGTAAGTAGCTGGGCGAAGGTATTCAGCCCTGGAATCAGAGTGTTCTCCAGGGCAGAGAGGTCCACCGCAGCTTGAGTCGCCCAGGTGTATGATCCATATCGCTGGGAGTAATACTGAACTATTTTTTGAGCCAACCGTTCTGGCGTCATACGAGGGCTGTTCACCAGATCATAGAAGGGGTAGTTGTATTCCCAGCCATCCCCGGGTTCACTCTCCTCAGAGGCTATGCCGATTTTCACATAATCCTTCATCTGGTAGTGGGTCTCGATCTGCCCCAGGTTGCACACATCATGACCCACGATATCTATCTTCTGGTTACCGTTAGCCGCATACACCGCAGCTAAGACATCCCGCAGCTCAGCCAGATCAATGTATGCTTCGGGATCGGCACCATGCTCATCCCAGCATTCCCCTTTGGTTATACCCCCACCCCCGGCTTTGAAGATTCCGTTTCCGTGATCCCAGATGGACAGAAGGTAATGATTGGCAGGATAGTTCTGTATGGTCCAGATCACAAAGTCCTGCAAAGTCTGAGGATTGCTCATGTCCTCCTCGCTGGCTAACCAGGGAGCGCTGGAGCTTATGTCCTGGGATATGATATTCATATCCGATCCGCTGGGGTTGCCTGAAGGATCATGCAGAACATAATACAGTCTGGTATCGTTCCAGCCATATCGATCCAGAAGGAAGATGAAATTCACCGAATCCGTGGACCCGCTATACTCCAGCTCATTTAAATCCTCCACTCCTGCCAAATCCAGGTTGTTATCCGCAGCACAGTAAACCATAACCGTCCACTCTGCAGCAGAAGAAGTGGATAATACAGCAAAATAAATAAAGGACGCTATCCATATCGATATAAGTAAACTCTTTTTCATCTTTTCACTCTTAGGTTTATGGTACCCACCAAAACTACTAACATTTGTAAAATATTAAACTCTTACCTAAAGTCAACCCCTATTTTGTATAAAGAATTTACAATAATAATTGGCACCTAAGATAAACTATCTGTTCTATTGCATGAATGGACTTGTTTACTTTAATAGCAGCATTTTTCTGCTCTCCTGAAAATCTCCGGACTTGAGCTGGTAGAAATAGATTCCGCTGGCTACGTCCTTTCCCTTATCATCCCTGCCATCCCAGGTAACAGTGTAGTTGCCAGGTAACTTCTCCTCATTCACTAAAGTCTTTATTCTTTGTCCCAAAATATTGTAAATTGTAAGGGTGGTCGGGATGGGACTATGAACTATTAACTGTGAACTATTAACCGGTGGTGGAGAAATGGTGAAGGGAATTAGGGTGGTGGCGTTAAAGGGATTAGGATAGTTCTGAGACAGCACAAATGTCTTCACCCTGGTTGCAATATCCTTTTTTTCTTCTATATCGGTTGCTGGTTCACCCAGATCACTCATTGCTTTTTCAATCAAGCCTTTTGCATCATTTTTTTCCAGATAGAAAAGGGGAAAGCTTAAAAATATTACTTTGTAGGTGGTTCCCAGATACTTAAGTCCGCATACCTTATCCTCGAAGGTTGTGTCATCTATAAACGAATCGTACAAATAGACCGGCTCAGCATCTCCTCTCGGCTCCAGCTTCATTACCCCCCAGAGTTTACCCCCCCATGAAGGGTCAGACCTGCTGCTATCCAGATTAATATCGGGATAATCCAAAGGCAGGAAAGCTTTTGCTCCCACAAAATCGTTATCCTCATTCCAATCTGCGCTCTGGATATGCAAATAATCGTAGGCGAAATCTCCCTGGGAACAGGTACAAGGCATGCTTTCCAGCTTCTCCAAACCGGTCCAGCTGCACCACATGAAATTACCACCCAAATCCAGATAACTTGATATCAAATCAACGTTCTCCTGGGCATAAAGATAATGAGTAGAGATATCATCATCCACCCAGACTATCGTGGAATAAGGTCCTATGTCCTCAAAAGAAGGTGCCTGGGCCGGCCAGGAGTATTCATAGAGCTGGAACTTATAATCCCCGAAAATCTCAGAATAAAAGGAATCCTGTTGAGCATCAGTGGGATTTCCGGGTCTTCCACTTCCATTAGATGTTTCATCTATTACCAGGACTCCCTGATCTAAAGTTATGGCTCTGGAGGAATCAATTTCAGATGTTTCACTTTCCAGTTCCGTAGTGTCAATTGCGGTTATGTAGTAATAATACCAAATTCCGCCTTCGATAGCAGTATCTTCATAGGATGTATCCTGGATTACCGAGGTTAACAGATCAAAATCTCCTTCTGAGCTTGTGGATTTGTAGATGTCATAATGATCTAAATCCGCTTCCTTGTTGGCTTGCCAACTCAGGATAATTTTATTCAAACCGGGCCAAGCCGTCAATCCTTCTGGTGCAGCAGGAATTACTCTTGGAATAGCTGTGATCTCGGTATAGATCAAACTTTCCTTGTCTCTATTATTATAAGCTGTAACCGTGACATAGTAACTGGTGCCAGTTGAAAGACCGTAAAGGGTATCGCTGGTGTAAACTGCTGGAACTACGTGCAGGCTATCATACAGCCCACTCTGCGTTCCCCAATAGACAAAGTAACTGACCAAATCATTTTCCGGATTGGGAGACCAGTTAATGTATAGTTTTTCACCATCTCCGGCGTCCACATAATTTAGTCCAGTAACCACAGCCGGATGCTCTGCCAGGGTAATCAAAGTGGCAAAGCCACCCCGGACCACCTTTTCCATATAATCGAAATTTAAATAAGCGATTGAATCGGAGGGAGCATGATAATGTGAACTGAAATCATACTCTATGGCAAATATGGCATGATAACCATTTTGCCAGAAGGGAGAGTGATCGCTTGCTCCCGAAGAACCGGAGAACTGCACATTCAGAGAAGGGGTATTATACAAAGAAGCCATCTGGCTGAATATCTCGGCATAGGGACGGGAGTACTCCCCCTCGTAGACTCGCACCTTGGATTCGTTTTTGAGATCTCCGATCATATCGTAGTTCATCATCAAAAGGATATCGTCTCCGGCCAAAGCGGCCTGGTTAGCGTAGTGTCCGCTTCCCCAAAGACCCAGCTCCTCCCCGGCAAAGGCAATGAAGATAACCGTGCAAGGTAAACGGTTCTGTGCCACAATCCTGGCTTGCTCCATAGTAGCGACTGTTCCGGTGGCGTTATCGTCTGCGCCTGGTGCTTGGGTAAAAGCCAGGTAAGGAGGATTCCACACAATTGAATCATAATGTCCTCCCACCACTATCACTTTATCCGGATTTACCGTACCTTCCACTATCGCCACTACGTTGTATTGAGTAGCCTGGTGCATCCCAAATTCATTACCTCCATAGTAGAAGGAGAATTCATCAAAAAAAACACTATCACACCCAAATCCTTCAAACTTATCATAGATCCATTCCCGGGCAGGAACGATAGAATCTGCCCAGGTAAACCTGCTCAGAAAATCCTGCAGCCTTTTTACGTAAGCCCACAAGCTGTCCTGAGAAACCAGATCAACCAGAGAATCCAGATCATTTGAGTATTCAAAACTCTGCTTGTTCAATTGAATGGGAGGGGAATATTTCAGGGGAATGGGCTTTCGAGGGATACGAGTTACCGTAAATCCCATCCTTTGTAACTCCAGAGCTTGCTTCTCGTCGATTTTCAATAAATTAAATCCCTCCTCGTGGATTATGGTCTTCCCATATCTGGGTATGGGCTCCTTTTTAGCCGGATCAAGGGAGGATACTATGTAATAGTTTTCAGACCAGGGATCCGCATCCACCACCTCATACTCTAGATCATAAGCTCTTAATCTTCCGAGTTTCTCCGAGTCGATCTCCGATAAAAAAAGGTCACCGAATCTCTGATAAGGAATAATTTCTAAAGATTTCGCTCTCTGATAATCTTTTTGAGTTTTTAGCTGCAATTTAATTAACACCGGAGAGGCAGAAACCGATGCAGAGTCAAAGACTCCTATGGTAGAAACCAGAGCTACCCAAAATACAATCTTTTTGAAAAACATATTTTCCCTCCAGTTTCATAAAATTAAAACGTCGCTCAGCCCCAATGCTTTAATTGCCTCTGGATAAAATACGAACATCACCGGATTCAAGTTGCGTAAAATTTTTCCTCAAGAATGGTCGTATATGAGCGTTTCCTAAGAAGGGGAATTATTCGAGGGAACGATACCTCCTGTGGTAATACAATTTACTCTCATACTTACAAAAAAACAAGAACATATTAAAGAAATAGCGCAGGTAATTTGTCCCTGCTCGGTGATCGCTGGTCATATCTAAAAACCAAATGGCTGTGGTCCGCCTTTAAAAAGATAGTTGACCAGATAAACCGCATCAGCAATCTCCACTTCCATATTACCATTGGCATCTCCAGCCAGAACAGGCCAGGGAGCCATTCCGTTTCTGAAAAGGTAATTCACCAAAAAGACCACGTCCGCAATGTTTATCTCCCCATTTCTATTGGCATCACCGCTGACATACAAAGGACCCAATTTCACGTCGTCAATGTAGAAACCTTCCATCACGTCTTCATTATCGCTAACAAATCTGAATCTCACCTGAGTCATGCTTCCCGTGTGATAGGAGGAGAGATCGTAAGTCTCCTTGTTCCAGTCATCCCCCATCAGAAGGGAATCCAAAGCTCCACCCGATCCTAAAAACTCCAGAGTTTCCCAGCCGGAACCGGTGTTGATCTCCACATACAGTCCGTCTACCCCGTAGATGGTCACGCTAAACCATCTCCAGAAACTTAAGCCGGAATTGGGAGCTAAGACAAAATAGGGAGAGGTCAAAGAACAGTTCATATTGTTATTATATTGATAGGAGTATTTCTGACCACAATACCAGCTGGAATCACCGGAGTGAATTCTATGAGAGGAAAGATGCCACAGATCGTTGGATCCGGAATGAGACCATCCGGAAGATCCTGACTCCATATTATCCACAAGCCCGGTCGTGCCCACACATAAAATGAAGCTCTCCTCGAACTGGTAGCCATCAGAGGTGCTCAGATTGAGGGTCAGGATCGGAAACCTGTTGCTGGGACATCCCGAGGATACCTGAAGCGTGAAAGCTCCGCTCTGGGATTGGCCAGGAGAGAAATCCCCGAATTCACCCGTGCTGTCAACCATTAATATATAGGGATCAATGGTGGTTATCTCTGCTGATACCCCAATGGCATACCCCAAACCGGTATTTTCCAGGACCACATTAAGGTTAAAAGTTTCTCCTGGATTGGGGATACCATTTTTATCTCCCCCATTATCCAGAACCTGATAGCTCTTAAAAGAAAGCACAGGCGTAGCAACCGGAATGCATATGGAGCTGGACCAGGAGTTTTCATCCTCATCCTCCATAAACAGGGTGAAATAGAGCACATCCCTATCAACACAATCCGGCGAAACAGAGAAGGCGCAATCTCCGCTACCTGTGGCGCTGTCACCAGGGGGGATTGTTCCAAAGCTCTGAACACTGTCAATTAAAGTAGCTCGAATATCATCTGTTCTCAACAGGGCACTTACGTTATAGGAGGAATCCAATCCGAAGTTTTTCAAACAGGGGGATAAATTGATGGTCTCATCAGGATTAACCAACCCGTCGCCATTACCCGGGCTGTCATCAATTAACCTGCTTATGCAGGAGAGATAGGGACCTCCGGATGATACCAGAGCTGTTCCCTCATAAGGCAGAAAATTATGTGAGGTTACCGTGACATCCAGCTCTCCTTCAGTAGTAGGCGAGACATCAAAACTTATCTGGCCGGTGAAATTTGTTAAGCCTCGCTGGTAAACCTCCGATCCCTTCATCGCGCACACCATAGCCCCCTCAACCGGAGATAAATCATAAGTAACCGTAACGGTCAAAATGGATGATCCTAAAGGTAAGGTCTGGGGATGGTTTACTTCTAAGGTTTTGGGTGCGTCAGTCCAGACAGGCATCTCCGGATCGCCCAAAAGATTCACCTCGTATTGATGAATTCGGAAGACGTTTTTCTGTCTGGATCTGTGTACATAGAAGGCTTTAGCATCTGCTGAAGCTGTCCCCAGGTGGTAGATATCATCCTCAAAAAGAGCTCTGAAAAATTGCTGATCCACCAGATTGGAGTATCCGTAAAGAGGGTTCCCCGGGGAACCCCACCCATATCTGGAATTTCCTATGAAAGCTACGCCCCCGCCATTGGGGTTGTACACAAAATGTTCAGCCATGCAGTCGTAATCAAAGGCAGCGGGCCAGCAGCCTATGGAATAAAGAATGGAGTTTTTGGGAGAATTAGTTAAACCATCCATATCCGAAAGACTCAAACACCCACTCCCCACACACATCGCATTGATCCAACAATGCCCGTCATGGTTGATTATATTCTGACCCTCATTTATAGCGGCTTTTACGCTGCTCACACTTTCATTACCCAGAGATTCATAAAGTTTGGTAAGGGGATCAAAGCGGTCTGGAACCCATTGATCGTCAATGAAATCCTTGTTCTCCCCTTGATCGGTGTATGGATCGTTCCATAAAATTTCTGCACAGAAAAGCATCTTGAGCGGATAATCCGGGGAAGGATTTTTCTCATAGGTTAAAACCTTGTTCACAAAAGTGGAAACCCTTGACTGGGTATTGACCGAGGCTCGGCCCACGAAAACATCGGGATACAGATCCACGCTGTCCTCCACCTCTCCGAAGACGCCATCCCCATCCAGATCCCAGTTACCGTCTAAATCAGCATAATAAAGATCACAGGCAATGCTGTCCTCCATAGGGTGTATCCCAGCCGCACAATCCATGGCATAAGCTCTCCTGGCTGGGATTATAAAGGTGTCGCCGCCCAGTAAAACCCACACAGTCCCCCAGTTCTGGTAAGCGTCCGTGATAAATTTTCTAACTTTATCCTGGAAATCAAAACCCGTATAATTGCTGCTTATCCATTCCGTGGTAACGATGGTGGCGGGTAATCCCTTTTTGGTTTTCCAGTCAGCCAGAGGGTGAAAATAGGTAACATAAGCATTCTGGGTTATAATTACGTATTCATAATCTGCGGAAGGCAAAAGGGAGGTTCCTTTCAAGGTTGATTTCACAGTATTTTCTTTCGGGTTGACAACCGTTTTATCCATAAGTTTATCGAACAACTTCTGAGTAGATGGAGATCTTTGTGTAAAAGGTAAAGACCTGGGTTGATCATCAGCATAATGAAGGGTTAGCTCAATTTTTGTATAAAGGAAAAGCTCTTTTTCCCGGGGAAGGTACTCCAAAGGATAGATTAAAATCTCCGCTATTTGAAAGCCTCCCATATACCCGGCTCCCATAAGCTCAGCCACTTTAACCGGGTAGGCTTCAGACGATGAATAGATCTGAAGATCAGGTGAAGTGAAGGGTATCGGTTTGTCTTTGCTCAAGGATAATATCTGAGGGGGCTGAGCTGGAAAGATATGATAAATTCCTGGTATTCTTTCTTTCTCAAAGGTGTTAATCTCGATGCTCAATGCTCGGGAATCAGCCGGAAGGGAAAAGGAAATAGATTTAACCGGTAACTGGGGGGCTCCCACCTGGTCGGTGATATTACCTCCAGAGAGATAAACCTTATCGTAGCCATCCGATTTAAGAAAGGAAAGTTCTTCAAAAGAAAATTCAATTGTCTTTTTTATCTCCCCGCAGAAAGCGTTATGCAATCCAACAAAGATAATAAGCACAAAGAAAACTAATATTTTTTTTGACATTTGATTCCTCCACTCGAAGGGCGGGAAGAAGCTTTTATAAAAAATCTAAAAGAGCTGTTTTTACAATTTCATATTAAAGATAGCGATTTTTATTGATTTGTCAATATAATACACTATTATACTCTAATTAAAAAAATTATTACACTATCTCATGATTATACTATCAAGTGAAACTTAATCCCATTTATATGATATTCATTTTTTAATTGACAAAAACACATAAAACATTATCTTCTGAAACTGTGTAAGTTACTTAATAGTAACCGAATAGACAATTGCGAGAAGATGAAACATCTTAAAGCTAATCTTCTGATTTTTCTTATAAGTTTAGCTGTAATTCAGTTAAATCTATATGTGTCTGAAACCTTTGCCTCTGATACAGCTACAACCAAAATCGAACTTAAAGCCTGGGCAGATAAGTTAAAGGTCGGATTAGATGAGGATTTAGTCTTCACCGTTCAAGCAATATGGAAGGGAGAGCTAAACAGGTTCAATATCCAGCCCATCAGACCTCCAGAATGCCAAAATCTGGAGATTTTAGGCAGCTCCTCGGTGAATGAGACAAAGATAATACAGGGCAAAAGCAAAACCTTTAAAACCTTCAATTTCATATTAAAACCCACCCAACAGGGACAGGGTGAGATCAAAAGCGTGGAATTCGGTTATTTCGATCCCCTGACCCAGGATACTTCCTGGTTATCCACCCAACCCGTGGTTGTTCAAATAGGTCCGCCTGTTAAAAAAGGGTCCGGGAATGAGGTGATTTATCTGGTTTTAATCTTGCTTGTATTCTTCACTTCCTTGACCTATTTCATTATCCGAAAAAGGGAAAGGGAAACCAAACAGGAACAACCCAAAAAAGAGGAAAAAGTCGAGATGAGCCTGGAGGAGAAAACATTGGAAAAGCTTTCCTCCTTAGAATCCATTCTGGACAGTCAAAAAACAGAGAAATTTTTCTCAGAAATTTACAGCTTACTCATCGCGTATCTGGAGAGAAGGTATCATATCATAACCTCAGGTAAAACAACCCCTGAAATAATGAATTCCCTTTCCGGTTTTAGTATTGAAGAAAAACAACTTAAACTCGTTGAATCAATTCTGAAAAGATGTGATCTGGTGAAATTTGCTAAAGAAACTGTTAAAACTGAGGAGGGGGAAAAAGTTTTAGAAGATTTTAAATCAATTCTGGAACAATCTGAATGATTCATTGTAAAAATATAATCAATCCAGGACCCTGTGATCGTGGTCTGAAAGTCAAAAGCAGCCTGGTTTCAACGAAAGATTCAGACTATCTCGTATCAATATATTGATTTTGTGATAAAAAAGATTAAATACATCAGGAGGGAAAGATGAATCAGGATATCAAGGTCATTCAAGAGAAGGTTGAGAAGGAAAGCGTTTTTGTTCAACAGCTTATTTCGGAAATCGAAAAAGTTATCGTGGGACAGAAATATCTTGTGGAGCGTCTTTTGATCGGACTTCTGGCAGATGGTCACATCCTGATCGAGGGAGTTCCGGGATTAGCCAAAACCCTCTCGGTTAAAACTTTATCCAGCATCATTCAAACCAAATTTCAGAGGATCCAGTTCACACCCGATCTTTTACCCGCGGATATCATTGGAACTTTGGTCTACAATCCCCAGAATGGAGATTTCACAACTAAAAAAGGTCCTATCTTTGCTAATTTGATCTTAGCTGATGAGATAAACCGTGCGCCAGCCAAGGTGCAAAGCGCCCTTTTAGAAGCAATGCAGGAGCGGCAGGTAACCATAGGCGAGAATACTTTTAAGCTGGATCAGCCATTTCTGGTTCTGGCCACTCAAAATCCTATTGAGCAGGAGGGGACCTATCCTTTGCCTGAGGCTCAGGTAGATAGATTTATGTTGAAGCTTTCCCTGACCTACCCTAACCGGAAAGAGGAATTCGAGATAATGGAAAGATACACCACCGGTAAAAACCCGGAGGTTCAAAAAGTTATTTCCCCTGAGGATATCATAAAAGCCAGAGAGGTGGTTAACCAGATCTACGTGGATGAAAAGGTCAAGCAGTACATTGTGGACCTGGTCTATGCCACCCGCACCCCGGATGAATATGGGGTGAAGATAAAGGATTTAATCGCATACGGTGCCTCTCCCCGAGCCTCCATCTATTTGAATTTAGCAGGCAAAGCTCATGCCTTCTTAAGGGGACGGGGATATGTCACACCCGAGGACATAAAATCGATTGGAATGGACGTTTTGCGTCACCGGATAATAGTTTCCTATGAAGCGGAAGCAGAGGAGATAACATCCGAGGATGTGGTGAAAAGAGTATTCGACGAAATCGAGGTGCCGTAAACTGAGTTCAATAACATGCTCCCTAAAGAGGTCATAAGAAAAATCAGAAAGATCGAGATTCGCACCAAAAGGCTGGTGAACGACGTTTTCTCAGGTGAGTACCACAGCATATTCAAGGGCCGGGGTATGGAATTTATGGAGGTCAGAGAGTATCAACCCGGGGATGATATAAGGATCATCGACTGGAACGTTACAGCCAGATACGGCTATCCTTTTGTCAAGAAATTCAAGGAGGAGAGGGAGCTAACGGTAATATTTCTGGTGGATGCCTCCTCCTCGGGCCAGTTCGGAACTAAGGATAGATTAAAAGAAGAGATCGCAGCCGAGCTCTGCTCTGTTTTAGCATATTCTGCCACCAAAAACAATGATAAGGTGGGAATGATTATCTTCACCGACACAATCGAAAAATACATCCCTCCCAAAAAGGGAAGATATCACGTTTTGAGATTAATAAGGGAAGTTTTATATTTTAAACCCGAAAACAAAGGAACAGATATTAACCTGGCTTTGGAATTTTTAGGACGGGTGATTAAAAGAAAAGCCATTGTCTTTTTAATATCCGATTTTTTATCCGGAGAATTCGAGAAACTCATAAGAATCGTCAACAGAAGACATGATGTGATCGCCATCCGGATCACCGATCCCAGAGAACTGGAACTGCCCGATGTGGGATTTCTGGAACTGGAGGACGCTGAGACCGGGGAGCAAATCTTAATAGACACCAAAGATCCATCTGTCAGGAAAAGTTTCTCGGATTCGGCTTACAGGGAAAGATCGATTCTGGATCGGACCTTCCGGTCCATGGATCTGGACAATATTCAGATTATAACCGACAAACCCTACATAGAGCCCTTAATGGGTTTTTTCAGGTTAAGGGCAAAAAGGTTCAGATAGGAGGAATTATGTTTGGAGGCTTTGGCGTTCCGGAGATTTTGCTCATTCTTTTAATCATTCTTTTACTTTTCGGTGCCAAAAGGTTGCCGGAGATCGCAAAAGGATTGGGCAAATCTGTCAAGGAATTCAAAAAAGGGGTAAAGGACATCGAGGAGGATATTAAAAAGGAAGACGATTCCGATAAGAAAAATCTGGCTGGTTAAAATACATTTTAATGTCTATTAGGAATGAAGCAACAAGGGAAATCAGACATCATATCCATTATTTTATTGTTGGGAATTATTATTCTTTTAATGCTCTCCACCCTTCTTTTCTTTGAGCTTGAGAAAATAAAATCTATCAAAGCCATCGATATATCCTCTCAACAGAATCTGGCATCAGAACTTCTGGATAACAAACTCTATCAGCAGGCGATATCCGAGTATGATAAGATTATCCAATCCGGGAAAATCGACAGAAAAAAGGCATCCAACCTGAATTACATTATCGGCAATATCTATATGCAGGAGCTTCACGATTATCAAAATGCAGCGGCCAGATTTGTCAAGGTCAGATCTTTGAGTTCAGATGAAAAGCTTTTGAAAAACATCAACAAAAATCTGGTTATCTGCTTTGAGAGGATGGGAAGGTCTTTTGATGCCCAAAGGGAGCTGGACAAGATGACCCTTCTGGAAAAACCCGATCCGGAAAACCAAACCCGAAAAATTGTGGCAAGAATAGGCAAAAGGGAGATCACTATGTCTGATCTGGAAAACGAGATTCAGAAACTCCCGGCGTCTGTTTCCTCCCAATTCAAGGACCAGGAGGAAAAAATCGAGTTCCTTAAACAGTGGGTGGCTAATGAGCTTTTTTATGATGCAGCTTTACGCCAGGGGTATGACCAGGATAAGGATGTGATTGAGGGCGCATTCCAGATAAAAAAACAGCTTATGATCAATAAGCTTTTAAAAGAGAAGATTCCCACAGACATCCAGATCTCCGAAACAGAAATAAAGCTTTATTATGATGCCCATAAAGTGGATTTCAAGGACAAAAAGATAGAAGAGGTTAAAACTGAAATAGAAACAGAGCTCCTTCGCCAGCGTCAGGAGGAAGCTTACAGGAAATTAGTATCCCAGATGATGCAAGCCGAAAAGGTTAAAATCTATGAAGACCAATTTTAAAATAATTATTTTAACCTTGCTTTTGGTTGGAATTTTCTCATTTGTATTCGCTGAAGAGGAAAAGTCACTTATTTCAGTGGAATCAAAAGTAGACAGAGCTACCATCACTATCGGGGATAGGATAATCTACACACTTATCATTAAATCAGATCCTGAAATAAAGCTTGCCCCCATACCTCTGGGCTCAAATTTGGGCGCATTTGAGATTAAAGACTATAAGTCCTTTTCACCTGAAAAAGACAAAGAGGGCAAAGTTATCAACAGATCTGAATACAATATAACCACCTTCACCACCGGAGAGTATGTCATACCCCCGATTGAGATCACCTATACAGATCCTGAAGCAGAGAAAAAGAGCATCTCCTCAGAAAGAATTTTCATCACCGTTAAAAGCGTGGGCGCTACTCAAGCTGAGATGGAGGATATAAGAGGATTAAAACCTCCTATTGATATTAAGAGTGTTAATAAGGTCTTTTATTTAGCAGTATTACTATTGATCGCAGTGGGTATTGTTACATGGTTTTATTTAAGAAGTAAGGCCAAGGCTTTGAAAATCCCTGAAATCCCTGAGGAGCTCAAAAAACCTGCCTGGGAGGTGGCGCTTTCAGAACTTAATGAGCTGAAAGAATCTGACCTTCTGAAAAAAAAGTTATTAAAACAGTTCTATATAAACCTTTCTGAGATCATCAGAAAATATATCCAGCGAAGGTTTCAAATCCTTGCCCTGGATAGAACCACCCTGGAGATAAAGCAGGAGTTGAAGGGTGCAAAAATCGATCTCAAGATCATTGAACTGATAAACAGTTTCCTTCAGGATTGTGATCTGGTTAAATTCGCCAAATTCATCCCCAAAGCTGAAAGGATAGATGATCACCTGAATCAGGCAACTGAAATCGTGGAACAAACTAAACCTAAGGAAGTTCTATCTGAAGGTTCAGAAATCGAAAAACAAAGTATAATGGAAACATAAGCCTTTATGCTCAAGTTTGCCAACCCCATATATCTGGTCTTTATCTTAGCTGTGCCTTTAATGCTATATTTCTACATCATAAGGCATAAGGGACGCAAAGCCAGCATCAGGTATTCGGATTTAACTCTGGTAAAGAGGTTAAAGCCCTCATCCCGACTGAAACAAAGACACATCACCATAATTTTAAGAAGCCTGGTAATCGTTTTTTTAGCTGTGGCTTTAGCCCGGCCCCAGTCCGGAAGAAAATTTCAGGAGGTTCTGTCCGAGGGGATCGATATAATCCTGGTTTTGGACATTTCAGGAAGCATGAGGGCAGAGGATTTTAAACCTCAAAATAGGCTTTACGTGGCAAAGGAAGTTATAAAGGATTTCATCAAAGGCAGGCAGACTGACCGGATAGGACTGGTGGTTTTTTCCCGGCAGAGCTTTACCCAGTGTCCTTTAACTTTAGACTATGGTGTCCTTTTAAATTTTCTGGACAAGGTGGATTTCGGTATGATTGAGGATGGCACAGCCATTGGTATGGCTCTTGCCAATGCAGTCAACCGGCTAAGGGAAAGCAAAGCCAAAAGCAAAATCATCGTGCTTCTAACCGACGGCATAAATAATGCCGGAGAGATCGACCCTCTGACCGCAGCTGAGGTAGCCAAAACCATGGGTGTCAAAATCTACACCATCGGAGCAGGAAAACCGGGAAACGCCCTGTATCCCATTCAGGATCCGCTATTCGGGAAAAGATACGTCTATATGAAAAACGAGATCGATGAAAAAAGCTTGAGACAAATCGCTCAGCTGACTGGGGGTCAGTATTTCCGGGCGAAAGATGAGAGGGGGCTTAAAGCCATCTATGACCAGATTTCTCAAATGGAGAAAACGGAGATAAAGGTTAAAGAATATATGCAGTATAACGAGCTTTTCGGATATTTTGCCTCTTTGGGACTCATTTTATTTGTGAGCGAGATAGTTTTAGCTAACACCAGGTTCAGAAGAATTCCATAAGGTGAGAAAATGAGAATAGCACAACCCATCTTTATCTATATACTCTTAATCGGCATTCCATTGACCCTTGTATTTTTCTGGCTGGTCTTTAAACTCAAGGAAAAAGCCAAAAAAAGGTTTGGTAATTTAGATCTAATCCAGAAGCTTTCATCCTCTTACAGTCCGTCAAAACAGAAATTAAAAATATTCGTTCTGGTTCTTGGTCTGTCTTTTCTCCTTTTTTCCTTAGCCCGTCCCCAGTTCGGAACCAAGCTGACCATGCTCAAAAGAAAAGGGGTGGATATAATAATTACCCTGGACACGTCCCTTTCCATGCTGGCTGAGGATATGAAGCCCAACCGGTTGGAAAAAGCCAAAAGGGAGGTAAGGGGTTTGATCGACCGGATGAGGGGAGATCGGGTGGGTCTGGTGGCTTTTGCCGGGGCAAGCTTTGTCCAGTGTCCCCTGACTCTGGATAATTCCGCTGCCAAGATGTTTCTGGACATAATCGACGTCGACCTGATTCCCAAGCCGGGTACGGCTATAGGTGATGCCATCAGAACGTCCATCAGCGCTTTCGAGCAAAAGGAAAGAAAGTTCAAGGTCTTAGTCCTGATAACGGATGGTGAGGATCACCAGTCCGATCCAGTTGAAGCTGCCAAGATGGCTTCCAAGGAAGGAATCAGAATCTACACTATCGGAATCGGCTCAGTTCAGGGAGAACCCATTCCCTTACGGGATAAAAATGGGAATATGATCGGATTTAAAAAGACTCAGGATGACCAGGTGGTGGTCTCCAAGCTGGATGAGATGACCCTTCAAAAAATCGCTCTGGAAACCGGTGGTAAGTATTATCACGCCACCCCGACTGAGATGGAGCTGGACAAAATATACGACGAGATATCCAGAATGGAGAAAAAAGAGCTGGAGGGAAAGCTTTTAACTCAATACGAAGATAGATACCAGTATTTCCTGATCCTCTCCCTCATCTTTTTGACGCTGGAATTTTTTATCTCAGAAAGAAAAGGCAAGACGCTGTTCTTTAAAAAGAAAGGTGAAGATGTCAAGTAGATTCTTAACATTTTTTTGTATTATCTTTTTTATAGGTGCAGGTTCGCTTAAGGCGGATTCCTTCTCCTCCCTGAACAACAAAGGGAATAAATTCTACAAAAAGGGCAAATACGAGGAAGCCTTGAAACTCTACCGGGACGCTCAGATCGAAAAGCCCGAATCACCTGAGCTTTTCTTCAATATGGGAAACGCCATGCACCAGCAGGAGAAATATGATGAGGCGCTGGAGCAATATTCGAAAGCGCTGGATATGAACCAACCCCTTTCCCAAGCCAATACTTATTACAATCTGGGCAACACGTTCTACCGATCCGGAAAATACCCGGAAGCCATCCAAGCATACGAGAAATGCCTGGAGATAAATCCGGATGATGAAGATGCCAAATACAATTTGGAATTGGTCAGAAAGAAAATGAAGGAAGCTTTAGATCAGGAACAAAAGCGACAAGAAGAGCAAAAAGATCAAAAACAACAGCAACAGCTACAACAACAGAATCAGGAACAACAAAAAGAAGAACAAAAACAAAAGCAACAACAACAACAAGCTGAACAAAAACCAGAGGAACAAGAAGAACAAAAGCAGAAACCCCAGCCTCAGAAAAAGGAGGGGATGACCAAGGAGGATGCGCAAAGGATACTGGATGCTATCAAAGACGACGAAAAAGAGCTTCAGAAAAAGCAGAAAAGATTTAAAGAAAAAGGGGGAGGGGGAAGCGGAAAGGATTGGTAACAAGTGAGAAACAGATTCGCTGAATTTATGATGATTCTCGGATTAACATTTGGATTTATGTTTTTTCCCTTTACAGCTTTATCACAGGAAAAAGATCCATCTGATACCCTGTTTGAAGACGATCCTTTTGCCCATTCCCTGTATGATAAAATGAACCAGGCCCTGCTGGATGCCCAGACCCTGTCCTACCAGAGCCTGTATCATCTGGAGATGCCCAATCTTCCGCCTATTATATGCCAGTATAAGCTCTGGATGAAAAAACCCAACTATGCCCGCATGGAAGCTTACACTATGGGGTCATTAAGGGGAATTCTGGTGGGCGATGGTGATTATTTCTGGATTTACTGGCCCAACGGACGGCCCAAGTACAACTATGAAGACCTGGATGAGTATGTGAAGACTCGCTTTAACGTTTACACCAAGGTGTTAAGCCCCCTGGGCCACCATTCACTGGCGCATATGATCGACAAGTTAGGGGCAGGCACGGTAATGACTATAATCGAACCCAGCGTTTTTCATGGCTATATCGATCCTTTTGATTATTACCTGGACGGTGTAAGAAGTTTAGGCACAGAAAAAATTAATCAAGAGGACTGCGATATAATCGAGGTCAGTTTAGCGGATGGCCAGCGAATCAGACAGCTCTGGCTATCTCAAGAAGACCATATTCCCAGAAAGCTCAAAGAGACAATCAAGCTGGGGCAAAACCTGATCAAAGATGAGGTGTGGACAGACATAGCCATTAACCAGCAAATGGAAGATGACAAGTTCTCCTGGAAGCCGCCAGAGGACTGGAAGGAGTGGCAGTTAGCCGATTTCAGGCAGGGGCTTTTGAAACCGGGAACTGAAGCACCAGACTTTGACCTAAAATTAGCGGACGGAAAAAGGTTTAAACTTTCGGAACAGCGGGGAAAGGTAATATGGCTTATGTTCTGGCGAGCCGGATGCCAGGCCTGCCGGGAGGAAATGCCCTATCTTTCTGGGTTATACAGAAAGTATAAAGACAAAGGGCTGTTGGTCTTAGGATTCGATTTTGCAGACGAGAAAAAGATTGCCCTGGATTTTCTCAAGGATAACTCGGCTGATTTTCTCAATATCATCGATGCCTCCGAACCCGCACAAAAGGTGTTTTTCCGGGATTACCAAAAAATGGAAGGAATGAGCGGCGTACCGCTTAACTACATCATTGACCGGGAAGGTAAGATTGTAAATGGCTGGTATGGCCATGACACAGAAACCAAGCCCTGGGTTAAGGCTCTAAAAAAAGCAGGAATAGAATGAGAAGTATAGAGTGAAAGTTAAGAGTAGAGAGTAAAGAGTAGAGAGTTTATGATAGTGAAAAAAACATTTATTTTATCTGTAATCGTATGGATTGCTATATTTACGATGATGGTGGAGGCTAAGGACATACACTTTGAAGCATCGGTAGACCGGACTCAAGTTACCTTAGACGACCAGATCACCTTCACCGTAACCGTTTCCGGGGATGTCAAGTCCGTTCCCAAACCCACCTTACCCAGCCTAAATGATTTTGTGATCTACTCCTCCGGCACCAGCCAGAACTGGTCCTTTGTGAACGGAAAGGTCTTCTCCTCAGTTGCCTTTAATTACATTCTGGTTCCCAAATCCGAGGGTAAATTCACCATTCCCCCGCTTGAGATAAACCTGGACGGGACAACCTACAAAACCCAGCCCATCACCATCACCGTATCTCAGGGAGCCGCAGAGCCGGAAGCTCAAGCCCCGCCTGATACGACAAAACCAACAACTAAATCAGAGAAGACAACGGATCTCTTTGTCAACACGACAGTAGACAAAACCAAATGCTATGTAAACGAGCAGATCACCTTAACCTTCAAATTCTTTCAGGGAGTTAGACTTTTCAGCAATCCCGAGTATTCGCCTCCCACTCTCACCGGCTTCTGGGTGGAGGATCTGCCTCCCCAGAAACAGTATTACCAGACCATAAATGGGCGGCAGTATTTTGTCACTGAAGTAAAAACAGCCCTCTTCCCGACTGCTGCAGGTAAACAAACCATCGGCGAAGCCTCGCTCAAGTGCAAGGTGGAGGATTTAAGATCAGTCTTTGACCGGGATCCTTTCAGCATCCTGGATAAGGACTGGATGGATATGTTCAAGCAGGGAAAGCCGCAGATACTGAGGTCAAAACCCATGAATATCGAGGTTTTGCCCTTGCCGGATCAGGGCAAGCCAGATGATTTCAAAGGATCGGTCGGCGATTTCAGGATAGCATCCATTGTGGACAAGAAAAAAGTGGAAGCCGGACAGCCTATAACTTTGAAAATAAACATAGCCGGCACAGGCAACATAAAATCAGTTTCCGAACCCGTATTGCCGGAGCTGGAGGATTTCAGGGTTTACAGTTCAGGCAGCTCGGAGAACATCTCCAAGGAAAACTACATTTTGCAGGGAACGAAAATCTATGAACAGGTTTTAATCCCCACAAAGGCAGGAAACTATACCATCCCGCCTTTGAGCTTTTCCTATTTCGATCTGAAAACAAAGGAATACAAAACCCTTAAAACAAATCCGGTAGTGATCACATCCTTACCTGCAGCCGAAACCTCGCCTTTTGCTGCCACTCCCATATCCAAATCCGAAATAGGCATAGTTCCCAAAGACATCCGGCACATAAAATCAGTCCCGGATGTTTTAGAGAAACATGGTGGCTCGCTTTACAAAAATCCCTTGTTTCTTCTCCTGCAGATTTTTCCTCTGGCAGCTCTGGTAATCGCTTTAAGGTATAAAAAACATCATGAAAAGCTAAACAGCGACGTAGCCTATGCCCGGCTGAGAAAGTCACACAAGTTAGCTAAAAGGAGATTAGACCAGGCAAAAAAGCTCCTGTCCGTGGATAAAAAGAACGAATTCTATTCAGAGGTAGCCAGAACCATCACCCTTTACATCGGGGATAAACTGAACCAGCCTGGATTCGGATTGACCAAAGATCAGATAATATCAGAGCTGTCCTTAAAGGGAGTGGAAAGGGAAAGAATAAACGAAATAATCGGTTATCTGGAGCAGTGTGACTTTGCCCGATTCGCTCCCTCCTCATCCGGCACAGATGAGATGAAAAACTTTTTAAGGTCAGTGGAAAAAACCATTGTCAAGTTAGAGCAGTGTTTAGGATAGAAAATGTTGAAGAAAATCTTTTTACTCATATTAGTTTCGATTTTCATTCTTTTATCTGGCACACAGTCAAAGTGTCAGGATGTTTTAGAGCTGTACCAGCAGGGCAATCAATATTATGATCAAGGGGAATTTGACAAGGCTATAGAATCTTATCAAAAGATAATTCAGGCTGGCCTTGATAATTCCAAAGTCTATTATAATCTGGGCAATGCCTATTTCCGCCAAGGCGAGCTGGGCAATGCCATATTGAATTACCGTAGAGCAGAGAGATTAGACCCCCGGGACGAGGACATCAAAGCCAATATCGAATATGTCAAGCTTTATACCCTGGATAAGATAGATCTGGAGAACGTAAACCTCGTCTCCAGCATTATGAAATCCATTTTAGACCGTGCAACTTTAGACGAGTGGACCCTGCTTGTTTCCGGCATCTATTTTCTGGGAATTATACTGGGAATCTTCTTGGTTTTCTTAGACCGGCTTTTGCGGCCCCTTTTGATCGTTTTAATAATCCTGATAATACTTTTGATTCTGAGCGGATCGCTTTTATATGCCAAGATAAGAACGGAGGCTCTAATAGAGAGAGGCGTAGTCATAGAAGCAGAAACCGACGTCCGTTCCGGACCCGGAGATGACTACACCCTCCAGTTCACCGCGCACGAGGGTTTGGAGTTTCAGATAAAAGACCAGCAAGAAGGCTGGAATCTAATTGTTCTCCCCAACGGCGTAATGGGCTGGCTGGAAAAACAAACCATCGAAAAAATCTAAAATTCATTTGGAGTGTCAAGCTTTAGCTTGACCAAGTGAACATAAATGTTCACACTCCAATTTTCACAATTGTAACACACCTTGGGGACAAGGTGTGCTACCAATTAAAGGTTAAGTTAAATCTTTAATAAGTCCTATTATCGTACCTGTGATATTAAAGAGCATATGGATGATTATTGGAGGGATAAGACTTTGTATTTTTTCGCGATAATGACCAGCGATAATTCCCATAATAAAAGCAGAAATCACAATGGAGAATACTGAAAAGCTGTCCAGACCGGTCATAAATAAAGGCAAATGCATTGCCCCAAAAAACAATGCAGCAAAAAGAACAGGTAAGCTGATTCTGAATCCAAAAATCGAAAAGCCGAATATTTCCAAAGGAGAAAGATAGCTCTGAACCAGACCTCGGCTCAAAACCTCCTCTGCTATACTGGCAAAAATCCAGATTAAAATCACTACCTGAATAAAAGAGAAGTCCTCTGTGCCTGGTGGCGGATTGATTGGTAAATATAGAGTGGTGCTGGTGAGGATAAGTCCGGCAATAAGACCAACTATAATGGTCTGTTTTAATCTCAGGTTCTCCCCTATTTTAAAGCCATAATCTGAGATTTTGCCTTTGCTCAGAATCAGGATCAAAATAAACGAAAAAACAAACATCCCTACGTGCATCAGGTTAGGACTGTTAGTAGAGGCAACCACCAAAGATGACAGGATCAACACCACCAAACCAAAAAGAAGGGCAACGATGATCCTGAGAATGGCAGAACCAATTCCTATTTTTTGCGAATCCATTTTCTCTTCTCCTTTATTAATCTCTTTCAATCCAACCACCATTGGAGTGTCAAGCCCCGCCCGAAACGGGATCTTCGACTTCAGCTTGACCAAGTGAACATAAATGTTCACACTCCAAATCCGTTGTCGGTTTTCTGTTAACCGTTGACTGACTAGTTTGTAGGTACGAATTCATTCGTGCTTTTTTTAGCATCCCGCACTTTGCGGGATGCCTACAAACTCAACAATGTAGGGACAGACCTTTAGGTCTGTCCAAGTGATAACACACCTTGGGGACAAGGTGTGCTACCGATTTAAATCACTCTTGCCAGTATATATCCAATTCCTAAAAATAACTGCGTAAATAACACCACCATAATATTTGCTCCCTGTGCAGGAACCAACTTATTCATATCTTTATGTGCAAATGAACCACTAATTGCCTTTAACGCAAAGGGCAAAGTAAGTAATGCAATCAATGTAAAGAGAGGCATAATATGCAATATCACACCCAGGACAATCCACATATAAACCAACAAGGTTAATGCTGTATAGATTCTGGCAGCTTTGTCCTTGCCTAATATTATAGGCAATGTTTTTCTTTTCCCGACTTTATCTGCCTCCGTATCGGGAAATTCGTTCAAAAGCAGAAGATTGCAAACCAGAATGCCTGAGGGTATGGTGGCATAAAGTGCAGAGTATGAAAAGCCCTGGGTTAGGATAATATAGATTCCTAAAACGGGCAAGGTTCCCATTCCCAGGCCTGCACAGAACTCAGGCATGCCAAATCCTATTTTTGCGAAATAGGTGTTATAGAAAAACACGAACAAAGTTCCAATAATGAAAATAGGCAAAAGAAGCCACCCCACCGCGAATATGAAATAAACTCCTATAGGAATTGCCAGGATAAAAGAGATAGTCCCAAACCAGAAAACTTTTTTTGCAGAAAGATCTCCTGCCACCAAAATACCACTTCCCCCGCTGAAAGGGGTTCTCTGGGTTTTCAGGTCAATTCCGGATTTATAGTCGAAATAGTCATTCAAGGTATTCACGGCTATATGCACCAGGAGAAGCCCTACCAGCACCAAAATAGTATGCAAAGGGTGAAAAACTCCATCGTAAAATGCCATCGCAGTTCCTAAAATTACCAGAACCAGAGAAAGTGTAAGAAACTGCGGCCTCGTTTCTAGGAAATAAATTTTAAAACTCATTTATGGCTCCTATTATTGATGCTCAGGAATAGGAATTCCCGAAGCTATTAGCATCAGCATTTACTAATAGCTATGCATCACAAAATACTCTGTTATTTAATAACATATAATCAGCTGGAATATTCATCGTCTAGTTCTTTAGCAATTTCTCTCAAGTTAGTTAATTCCATTTTTACAAAACATGCAAAAATATATGCTGTTTTGTCATTTATTGTTGGTTCTTGTTTATCTATAAACCTTTTAAAATACATTTCCAACTCTGAAACTGGGTATTCTAACCATTCATAAAGGGATTTAATAGAAACATAAGTGTCGATTTCGATACCCCTCTTTGCAAGCGATTCTTTTAGATCATCCATAATTTTCTTTATCTGTTTTATAAACCAGTGTAGATTGGGTATGTTTATAAATATCTAATATTTTTGAATTACATTCAGATACATTTTCAATAATAAGATCGTCAGAATAAGAATTATTAATAGAGGTATCA
>CAYURP010000028.1:0-35343 GCA_964447175.1 uncultured Ignavibacteria bacterium
TGACTCCTCGCAATGACTTAGGGTAGACCAGTGGCCTCTGCCACTGGTCAAAACAGATTAAAATTTAATGTGGTGAAAAAGGGAAATTGAAATTTGTCAGTTAAAAAGCTTCTTTTAAAGTAGCATAAATGCCAGAACACCCCTTGCCAAAACCGAAGTCTAATCTCAGATTGATCCTTTCCTGGCGACTGAGCTGGTAACGAATGCCCGCTCCAAAAGAATATTTGAAACCGCTTACCTGGAAATTGCTCAATTTATCTGCTACATCCCCGAACCCCCCAAAGCCAACTAACCCGAACCGCCACCAAACGGGAACACGATACTCAGCCTGAAAAACGATCATATTCTTATCCCTGTAACGACCTTCATAATACCCTCTCATCATATGCGAACCGCCAAAAAGAGATAACATCTGAAATGGGGGACTGCCTGTGATGCTATTTATGTAGCTCTGAAATGCTATGACGTGAGAAGAAAACAAGGGGAAGTACTGTCTTAAATCAAGGGTGTACCTGTTAAAATCGTAATCGCTTCCCAGGGCACTCTTGAAAAAGCTGGCTGAGAGTTGATAAAAGCTTCCTGATAATGGGAAGTAGAGGTTGTCACGAGTATCCCAGCTTGCTAAAATGACTCCACCAGAAGCCGTTCCTCCTTTGCTGCCTGAAAGATTTCCTTTTGCTAAAAGGCCATCTTTCTCAACTTCTGTAAGCTTACTGTGCCCGAACTCGTACTGGATACCGAGATATAATGCTGAACGCACCTTTTTCTGGAAATTTATGTGGAATATAACAGAACGTGGAGTGTAGTCCTCTTCATCGTCCTCTGAGGTATTATTGCCGATCCCGTAAAATTTGTCAGGAAACTTGATGTATCCAATATATCCTTCGGAGTAATATGCTTCGTCTTTCCAGTAGAGGTAAGTGGAAAGCTCAGCCATGATCTGTTTGTTCTGAGTGTAGACCAAAGAGGGCATAACAGACGAAGGGCGGGTGCTGGTTTTGCTGCCGGATTCCCGAAAATAATAATTAACCAATACCCCTCCTGCTATTTCCGTCTCCGGAGTGTAAAAAAGAATGGGCAGAAGGACAAAACCAGAACGTTTTTGTTCAAGGGAATCTGCCTCACTTGTGCTCTTAGCTGAATCTGCAAAAAGGAATAAATAACACAGTACAGGCAGAAGGATAAACAAAAGCAGTTTGACCCGTCGTAAGTTTATGCTCATATCAGGGAACTACCCAACAGATTTCTTATGCTACCTTTTTTTATCTTTGTGGGCTACAGCCACCAACCTCCTGGCAGTATGATCGTAGGGTGCTCCTGCCAGATCACCGTATACCTCTATTTGTTTAAAGCCGATCTGTTCTAACAGCGTACTCAGCTCTGTTGCGGAATAAAGGCGAAGCAAAATCTTATGCTCCTGCTTTTTGCCTCCTTTTATCAGAATCCAGCGGCTTTCAATCCAGCTCCAATCCTTAAACACCCTCCGCTCTTCTAACACTATATTGCCATCAATCTCATACCAATCGCGCTCGCGAAATATCCGGGCAAGAACCTCCTTGCCCATGGTATCCATCAGAAATATGCCATCATTCTTTAAAGAACGGAAAACATTTTTCAAAACTTTTTCATCGTCTCTGGGATCATCGAAGTAACCGAAGGAGGTAAAAAGATTAATCGCTGCGTCGAAAGCATCGGGCTGGCAAAAGCTCCTCATATCCTTCTGAATGAACTGGCATTTGAGATTTTCTTTTTGGGCTTGTTTTCTGGCTTTATCCAGATAGCTCTTGGTCCGGTCTACTCCGGTTACTTTAAAGCCCAGCCGGGCTAACTCCAGAGAATGCCTCCCAGGCCCGCAGCACAGGTCAAGAATAGAAGCAGGTGAGCTGATTTTCAAAAGGGAAAGGATGTTATCCACTTCATCTTTTGTTTTTTCCAGACGCTTCTGGTGAAACATAACCGGAGCAAATTTCATCCAGAAACTGTCTTCCTCATGCCAGGGTTTCATTTTATACTCCTGATTACATGTGGACATAGGTCTTTTTTATCCAATCCTTTGAGGGCTTTTATCCATTTTGACTTCCTTTTCTTAATTTGAGCTCTCAGTAGCATAGAATATTATTGAACTTTGTCAAGTTTCATCTTCTCCCAATCTTCTATTTCACCTTCTATGACTCTAAAAATGGGGTGAGATTCAATTTTTTTAACAGAAAAAAGATCCTGGTACTTAGAGGGATTGCGTTTCTTCAATTTTTTACATAGCCAATCAAATTCATATTTCAACTGAGATCCGGTCACCGGTATCTTCTTAATACTGGATAAGACTTCAATTTTCCTTCTGTCAAAACTGTAACCTCGTAATTTTGCCTCCTCCCAAATTTTTAAAAGATAATTTGCTACTGCTTGTTCCGGCTCAGCATGATCTTTGAATCTTTTAAGTTGAGGATGATTTTTAAACCCCTTGGTTTTCCCCTTTAAAACTTTTTGTGCCAGTAAAGATTCTCGCCAGAGCGAGACCAAACCAAGAGCATCAAGATATTTAGGATGAATGCTCCACAATCTCAACTATTAAGTCTCCACAGGGAAAAATTTAGAACTGCTGCAAAGCTAACCCACCCTATGTAAGGCAGAAGCAACACACCTGCTGGACTGGATAATCTGAAAAAATATAAGATGGTTAGTAATATGAAGATCCACAAAGCCACAATCACAATTAGACCAGCAAAAGGAGATTGAAGCCCAAAAAATGCTGCTGACCACAGGGCATTCAGAACCAGTTGAACCCCGAAAATGATTAAGGCAGCTTTAACCTCTCTTTTTTCCAAGCCTTGATTCCATACCAGGAATGCCGCTATACCCATCAGCACATATAGGGTAATCCAGACCGGGGAAAATATCCCATTGGGTGGATTGAAGGATGGCTTGTTCAAAGCAGCATACCAGGTCGAAACTGAGGTCCTGGTGAAAATAGAGCCCACAAAACCTGCAAGCTGACAGACCAAGATGCTTATTACCAGTCTTAATATCATGGAATACATCGTGTTTTCCCTCCTAACGTATTCTAATCATTTTAGATTTTTTCCTGGACTGAGTATTTGGTAGAGTGCAGATTCTGCATCAGGATACAAGAATTTATAACCAGATTCCATTAACCTATTTGGCATAGCCCTTTGACCTGATAAAATCAGCTCCCCAGCCATCTCTCCTAAAAAAAGACGCAATATAAAACCAGGGACTGGCAGCCAGGCAGGCTTTTTCATTACCTTTCCCAAAACCTTTGAGAAATCTCTGGAGGTCAGGGGATAAGGAGAGGTCAGGTTGAACACCCCGTGCGTATCCTTTTTTTCCATTAAGAAACAGATAGCCTTTACCTCATCCTCTATATGTATCCAGGGAATCCACTGCTTTCCGCTTCCCATATGGCCTCCCATAAAGAAACGATATGGTAAAATAATCCGGGAAAGAAATCCTTCTTCTTTCCCCAGCACAACCCCTGTGCGAATTATTATATGCCTGACACCCATTGATTCCACCCTTTTGGTTGTTCTTTCCCATTGTTTAGCAACCTCGACCAAAAACCCGGATCCAGGAGAAGAGGTTTCATCCAGTATTTTATCACCGGAATCACCATAATAGCCTATGCCCGAGGCTTGAATAATCACAGCTGGTTTATTTTTTGCTTTTTCTACAGCTTCCACCACAGCCCCTCCGGAATCAAGTCTACTCTTTAGAATTCTTTCTTTTCTTTTATTTGTCCATCTTCCGGATCCTATACTCTCGCCAGCTAGGTTCACAATGGCATAAGCGCCATCTGCGTAATCCATCCATCCCTGACTGCTTTTAGCATCCCATTTGACGACGCTCACCGGATCTGGCATTAATTCTTTTACCTTATCCGGGTTACGGGAAAGTCCCACCACCTCATATCCTTTTTCGATTAGCTCCGCACACAGAGCTTTTCCGATAAAACCGGTAGCACCGCTTATGATTACAAGCTCAGACATTTACTCTCTATTATATACCAATTGAGTGTTTTATCCTTCTTTAGAATTCGAAGGATCTTTTATTTCAGATAATCGAGGACATCTCCTTTCTTTTAATGTATTGTGCACCTTCATACACTTTATACAGATCAACTGAACTATCCTTAAACCTCCTGTTTTTTCCCCGGGCTTATTTAATCATTTGCTCAAAGATCTCTTCTCTATATTAATGTATTACGATCGGATACCCGGTATGCTCTGTGCAAAGTTACCTTTTCACCTTAAAATATCATAATTTTTGTGATCTGGCAAGCTGAGATTGAAAATTTCCCATTCATTCAATGGAGAATTTAACAGGTTGGAGGACTACCTTTGAAAAAATAGTTCCCCAGGTAAACCGCATCTGTAATACCGATTTCATCATTGCAATTCACATCGCCGGTTTTAAGTGGATCGGGTGCTGGCTTGAATTTATACAAATAGTTAACCAAATAAACTACATCAGGAATAGTGATATTAAGATCAGCATTCACATACCCTCTTCTTTTTACCATCAAATGAACCCGGATGGAAACCTCACTTTCGTGCGGATCATTGGATAAAAATACAATGTCTACGTAGCGGTTTCCTCCGCTGAGATCTCCAGAATCGAAGGTGACGAAAATGGATTAAGACGAATCTGGTGGCACAGTGCCAGAGCCAGGAGAGATGGCTATCCAGTATCCAGACACCAATCCCGGCATAGACAGTTAACAGTTAACGGTTCACAGTAAACTTCAAAAACTCCGTTTTCTGTAAGCTGTTTTCTGATAATGCGGGACTCTACCTACTGAGCTTATTTAATCATGATAAAAAAACTCCCGCGGCCGGACTCGAACCAGCGACAAGGTGGTTAACAGCCACCTGCTCTACCGACTGAGCTACGCGGGAATCTTTTATCAAAAGTATCGTAAACTTTAACGCATTTCAATATATAAAAATTGGTATCTTTGTCAAGCTGACATTTAAAAAATCTGCATATAACTAAAGTCAAAAAACTTTATTCAAATTTCTATAAGAAACGAATACGTCTTTTTGTGGTGCTCGGACAGTCATTGCTTTCTCTTGACAATTAAAGAAAAATGAGTACATTGAAATCTAAAAGGAACAATATATGAAGCATTTTTCAATTGTTTTCTTGATGATTTTTGTTCTTCTGGTTGCAAAAATTCCCCGGGCTCAGGACTCATTATCGCTTTTAGCTACCATTGTGGGTGAAAGGGTATGCGCATCTGCAGGGGATGTTAACGGGGACGGGTTCAAGGACATTATAACCGGCAGCCCTGCTAATAAAGGTTATGTCAAGATTTATCTGGGGGGTGTGGATTTGGATACTATACCTGACCTTAAGATTATAGGAGACGGAGGGGCTTATGGTGCAGCAGTAGCTTGTGCCGGTGATCTTAACGGGGATGGATATGACGATGTCATAGTGGGAGCTCGCTCAGCTTATGGGAAACATTATGGTACCGGTGCGGGCAAAGCCTATATCTATTTTGGGGGAAATCCTTTGGACTCAACAGCGGATCTAATCCTTCAGGATTCACGCGTGTTTTTTCGGTACGGCTCTTCGGTCTGTTCAGCTGGAGATGTAAATAATGATGGCTATGATGACGTGATAATAGCAGCACCTGATGGAATGGACGCCAGCGGAAGAGTTTTCATCTATTTTGGGGCAGAGGATATGGACAGCATATACGATGTTCAAATCAAGGGCAGTCGAGGTACCGGTGAGCATCTGGGAAGGTCCATAGCTGGTACAGGGGATATCAACTCCGATGGGTATGATGATTTTTCTATAAGCTCTCCCTTTATCGAGGCACCCTGGGGAGCAGGCAAGGTCTCAATTTTTCTCGGAGGCAATCCTGTGGATACTATTCCTGTTATCTCCATCTGGGGAGATTCGACTGAGTTTCAAATGCTGGGGTTAAAACTGGCTTCCGGGGGAGATGTTAACGGGGATAGCATTCCGGACATATTAATCAGCAACGAAAAGAAAACCAAAGTCCTTTTTGGCAGTTTTCCATTGGATACCAGCTCATATGTGATTCTACCCATAGGTAAATCGATCTCATCAGCAGGAGATATAAATCAAGATGGATACGGCGATATAATAGCCTGCGATGACAACTCTACTCAATCCTGCTACATCTTTTTTGGCGGTAAAAATATGGACCCAGAACCTGATATAATAATACAGCCACATGACACCACAGTAATAGGTTTTGGCATAGGAGTGGCGGACCTGGGTGACATAAACGGAGATGGTTACGATGAGATTATGATATCATCTGAGGGTGACAGCTTACATTATGGCATAGTCTATATCTACACTTCCGCACCACCTGCACCTAAAGAGGAAATAGAATTACAGAAAAAGAGCAATTCTGATTTAGATTAAGCCCATCACAACTTTCTAAAACTCAATGTCTTCATATAAGGTTCTTCTCCAAAAGAGTTGCTAAAGAATTGGTTTATGGTAGGCATTAATACCACACTGTGTGATCCTTTGTGTTTTACCTTCTTGAAAAAAACTAGCAGGTTCTTTGAACTCACCCCATTTTGTTCACCCTCTCTTAGTAAGAGAGGGGGTTAGGGGGTGAGTTTTCAGGATGTCATCCCACCTAAGTTTAAACGAGACTTTTTCTTATTAAAAATTACAGCAACTAAATTGGAGAAGAAACTAAAAAAAGGGGACCTTAGAGGTCCCCTATATTAATTGATCTTCAGTTTCTATTTCAGGGTACGGTTACTATCTCAATTCTCCTGTTTTTGGCTCTTGCTTCGGCTGTCTCGTTATCCGCTATGAAATCAGTGGCGCCATATCCTTTTGCCTCCATTCTTTGTTCAGACACACCCTTGTCCACCAGATATTTCTTTATCACGTCAGCCCTTCTCTGAGATACCCACTTATTCCCCTCGGGAGTTCCCCAGCTGTCAGTGTAACCTCTGATTTCAATCCTTACCTCTATGTAGGCTAAAAGTCTTCCCGCCAGATCATCCAGCATACTCTTGGTCTCATCGTCTAACTTTGTCCCACCCGGAGGATAAGCTGGGTGAAGCTCTATTTTAGCCTCGATTGGCTTGATCAAGGGGCAGCCGGATGCATCCACCGGAATTCCCATATAGGTGCTCGGGCACTTGTCTATTCCATCGTAGATTCCATCCTTATCTGAATCCACACCTACTCCATCTTTATCCACCACTGCTCCTGCCGGGGTATTGGCTTCTTTGTCCACTGGATTGGGCACGCCGTCTGCATCATCGTCCAGGGGGCAGCCCTTGGCATCCACGGGCCATCCGGAAGGGGTATCTGCGCATTTGTCAATCCCATCGAAAACACCGTCCCCGTCAGCATCGGTGGGACAGCCGTTAACGTTCACCGTAGCTCCTTCGGGGGTAGTTGCACAGCTATCCAGCCCATCGTAAACGCCATCTTTGTCCGAATCTAAAGGACACCCGTTCTCATCCACCATAGCTCCCAGGGGAGTATCCGCACATTGATCCAGTTTGTCGGGAACGCCGTCCTTATCAGTGTCTTTGGGTTTGCCAAAATAATAGGAAACGCCCAAATAAATTTCCGGGGCCATTTTAGCCAGATCCAGCTCACCTTGGTTTTTGTTTGCTCCCACGATGTCCTTATCATTTATGAACCCGGTCAGAAGTCGGGTAAAGTATCTAACCCTGGCGCCCAAATTTACGCCCACATTCTCCCAGGGATAATATTCCACCCCACCTCCGAATACCAGGGTTACCTCCTGATCCTGCAATTTTACAGAATCAGCATCTGAGCCCTTCTTGGCAGGCCATCTAACTACTCTGGTAACAGTGCTGGTATCGGTTTTGAAGGTCTCCTGCCATTTCCAGTAAGCAATTCCGGGCCCTCCAAAAATGTATGTGGTATATTTCTCGTTTTCCGGGTGAAAGAAATAGTATAATGCCCCTTCAGTTATAAATTCGAGATTTTCCCAGCCATCAGTTTTCTTGTCAAATGTAAACCCGGCATCCTCATCCGGTGAGTCCAGGTTGGCTTCCCTGGTTTGACCATATTTAGCCATAAAACCCAGGGCCATGTTCTCTTTCACCCCGTATTTAAAGGTAAAAGTTCCACCATACCCTATTGCCCAGATATCGTAATCAGTAAACATGGGTTTCCACAATCCACCATCCAGCCCCACGGAGAACTTGCGGGTCATCTCCATTCCCCAAGATTGCACAGAAAAAACCAAAACTAAAGCTGTTACTGCCAGGATCAGACACTTAACTCTTCTCATTTAACTTCCTCCGTTACAGAATTTTAGGTTAGAGATTTAAAGATCTATTAACTCCTTCTTACCTTTCTTTAGCTACTAACTCCGATTCTCGACCTTTAAATTATATTGGTAGTTTTTTTTAAAGGTCAAGATAGATGAAATAATTAATAAAACAACTTTCCTTTGTCAAGGATTTTTTTAAATCGCTAATCAAAAACAAGCGAATCTATTTATTAATTCATTATTAAATTCAGACCTGATTTATCAGGATAATTAAGAGAATATGAGAGCAAACACGAGGTAAATTAGAGGTTTTTGAAAACAACGGCTCAGTCTTAGTAAACTTTCGTTATCTCGGTATGAGGATAATAATGCTGGAGAATCTGGCGGTAGGTATAACCCTCTCTAGCCATTCCGATGGCTCCGGTCTGGCACATTCCTACCCCGTGACCGTTTCCCCTACCCTCAAATACTATAGAGTCTATATCCCCTTCGGCATTTTTAATTACCTCAAGATCAAAAAATGTGCTAGGGAGAATCGCTTCCGGGTTGTCCGCATTCCTTATGACCCACCTGATTTTGTCTTTTTCCACACGGAATTTTTCCTTATCCGTTTTTATCTCTAAAAACCTAACCCTGCCAGATTTTGACTTTTTCTTTATCTTTATATCCTTGATCTGGCCCACAGTATCAGGTGGATCTTCTGCATACTCCTTTAAGTATTGAGGTAAGCTTTTTTCCAGCTTTTCCCTCTCCCATACTACCCTCCACTTGTATCTTTTATACCAGGAACAGAAATCCTTATCCCAAACCGATACCAGGTAGGGGACCCGGTTATGTCCCCAGACCTGATCCACCGACTCGGTCATTCCACCGCAGTTGGCATGGTAGAATGCCTGGATGAACTTTCCTTTATAGGTTATCACTTCACCTTCAGTTTCAGCTATGGCTTTATTAACTAATCTTTCCTCCTTGTCCATTGTCCCGTAAAGCTGGTCTAATACCGTTGATTCCAGGTCAAAACCTTTGCGATCGCTTTTTTGGATCTGGTACAGGGCATAGGTGCGGGCGGTTAACACCTGAGCTTTAAGGGCTTCAAATTCCGATTGAGTCCTCTTTCCCATCTCAAAGGGAACTACCCCTTTGAGGTAATCCTCCACCCATAACCAATTCAAGGCTAAAAGCGATGAATCCTCAGCTTGGAAAACCATCTCCAGCAAACCCCGATACTTTCCCCCGTTTAATGAAAAGCAGAATCTTTTATTTTTGGGAACGAAAATAACCCTTTGAACCTGATCCTCAAGGGTGTCCTTTTCCCCTTCTGATATAACCATCCCCGCAGATCCAATTTTAATAAAAACTTCTTTCCCGGAAAAGAATACCATCTCCTCATTCCCTTTGAAACATCTGATCAAATATGATACCTCGGGGGAAACGGATACTTTCCCTTTGGCTTTCAAAAGTTTTATGGACAGTGCCGGCTGTTTGAGTTCCGGATAGAAGATCTTCTCCACTCCCTGAGCCAAAACATCTGCATTCCACATGCCGGATGAAGCTATAAGAAGAACTTCCAAACATAAAAATGCGAAATAAACTTTTTTATTTAAGGCAGACATATTTTCCCTAATATTGCGTCTTTTTGTGCTCCGGTGACCTTTTTAAGACTACCCGGAACTTGGTCTATGGTTTGATTGGCTAAAAGGGCAAAGATCATAGCTTCCACAAAATCGGGATTATATCCCACCCCATCTGAGGTGATCACCTTTACCGGATAAAACAAATCAGAGAGTCTTTTAAGGAGGTATTTATTATGAGCGCCACCGCCGCAGAGGATCATTCGTTCTATTTTGTGATGTGGCTTTATAAATCTTTGGTATGCATCCCAGATTGACCAGACCACCAATTCGCTGGCAGTGGCAATCATATCCTCAGGTGAGATCTTTGAGTCAAGAATCTTTTTTACAAATTTCTCGCCAAAATCCTCTTTGCCCGTGGATTTGGGAGGGGATAATCTGAAATAATTGTGCTTTTTCAATTTTTTTAAAAGATTATCA
This sequence comes from uncultured Ignavibacteria bacterium, assembly GCA_964447175.1. Classification (GTDB taxonomy): domain Bacteria; phylum Zixibacteria; class MSB-5A5; order MSB-5A5; family SM23-73-2; genus CAYURP01. The sequence continues at coordinate 10,327 of CAYURP010000028.1, forward strand.
TTAACTTTGCCCGAAGAAGCGATCCTGCCATTTTGGTCGAATCTCTTTTTAAAAAGCTTTCTGGTCAGATTATCCAGAATTACATTGCCCGGACCAGTATCAAATCCCCACACATCCTTAAGTTTACAATTCTTAGGCAAAATAGTGAAGTTAGCTATACCCCCAAGGTTTAAGACCATCTGAGAGCAGATCTTGTTATTAAAAAGAAAGAAATGACCCAGAGGAGAAAGAGGTGCACCCTCACCGCCTGAAGCCATATCTGCTGTTCTGAAATCGCCTACGGTTATAATTCCGCTACGCTGGGCAATGATCGACGGCTCTCCTATCTGAAGAGTAGCTCTAACCTTCTTTTTGAACCTTAAAACTTTATGCGGAAGATGTCTTACAGTTTGTCCATGCGAGCCTATAAGGTCGATCTGCTTGGTCTTATAACCCAACCTCTTTATCAGAGATAAGGCAGCCTGCGCAAAATATTCCCCCATTACCATATTCATCCTCAGTACCTCATCCAAATTCTGGAAACCCGGATCTGAAATTTTAAGTATTCTTTTCTTCAGATTCTCAGTAAAAGGATAAGTTTTAAAACCCAGCTCTTTGATTTTTAATTTTTGCCCAATACGATCTATTTGCATTAGGCAGGCATCAATACCATCAGCAGAGGTCCCGGACATAAGTCCAATTACCTTTCTTCTTCTCCTGTTCAAAAGAGCTTGAAGTTTCCTCATTTCAGAGTCTTTCTCTTTTTAGAAATTATTTTATCTAAAGTATTTGAGAACCTTTCCTCTTCAATTTTTTTATCTTTTAGAAGTTTTGAGAAACGTTCCAGTATTTGAAATTGCATTTCATATTCGTGGCACAATACAATCAAATCGTTGCCTGCCAGGTAGGCTTTTTCGCAAGCCTGGGGTATGTCAAAATTACTTTTAATCGCACCCATACCCATATCGTCGGTTATCACCAAGCCTTTGTTTCTCAGATCTCTCTTTAAGATATCAGTGCAGATGGTGGGGGAAAGTGAGGCTGGGTATTCGGGATCAAGTGAAGGACATTTCACGTGTGTGGTCATAATGAAATCCACTCCTGAGCTGATAGCAGCTTTGAAGGGCGGAAAATCTATTTTTTCAAATCTCTGCCTGGAGTTTTTGTTTTCAGGCATTTCCTGATGAGGGTCAATCTGGATGTCACCTATTCCGGGAAAATGTTTGGCACAACAAAGCGCTCCTCCTTTATGCAGAGCTTCCACTGCCACCTGAGAAAACTCGGATACTTTTTGGGTATCATCACCAAATGATCTTTCACCTATAACCTTGTTCTCTGGATTGGTCAAAACGTCAACTACCGGAGCTAAGTTTACATTTATCCCCAGATCACCCAGCGATTCAGCAGTAGCTTTGTAAGCATTATATAATCCATTTTTATCTTCTCGATCCCCATAATATTTATTAGAAGGAAAGGTGGGAAAATCCTCAGTGATGCGATTTTTTTTGCCTCCCTCCTGATCGATCATCACAAAGGGTAGGATTTCAGAATATGACTTGATTCTTAAGATCACCTCTTCTATCTGTTTTAGAGATTCGATATTCTCCGAAAAGATTATCACTCCACCCAGATTCCAGTCTTTGAGGGATCCAAAGAAGTCCTCTGAAGGGTATAAGCCTTTAAAACCGAAGACAAAGATCTGTCCTAAAAGTTCTGTCTTAAAATCCATTTTCAGGCAGTGCGGACCAGGTTTTTTCCATCACCTTTAGCCAGGTACAAAGCCTGATCCACCTTTTTTATTAGCTCCTCAGTGGTTTCTCCGCTTTCCGGATAGCAGCTTACCCCCAGGCTTACGGTAAGATGTGTAGAATGAAGATTATCTTCATCCTTGAAAATGGTGGATTCCACACAAGCTCTTATCCTCTCACCGATCATTTTTGCCTGGGATTTAGTGGTCTGGGGCAGGATGATAACGAATTCCTCCCCCCCATAGCGGGCAAATATATCCACATCCCGGACACACCCTCTGATCACCTGAGTCAGCTTCTTCAATACCAGGTTTCCGAAGAGGTGCCCAAAATTGTCATTACATTCTTTGAAGGAGTCGATGTCGATCATAATCAGAGAAAGGTTCTGGTGGTAGCGTTTAGCCCTTTTAAGCTCATTTCCCAGTTTGTGAACAAAATAGCGATAATTATTTATACCTGTCAGCTCATCCACGATAGTGAGCTCCTCCATCTTCTGATGAAGGGTGGCATTCTCAATAGCCATGCCAGCAGATGCCGCCAGAATGGAAAGAATCTTCTGGTCCTGTTGGGTGAAATCCCCCATTTTCCTTGATCTGGCATCCAGAACCCCCACCACCTTACCCTGGGAGATCATGGGTACGGCCAGTTCAGATTTTTCCTCTGACAATTCGGGGATATGCTTGGGTTCATTTCTGAGATCCGCTATCCGCTCCCCTTTTCCGCTCTGGGCTACTGAGCCGGAAACCCCATTCAAAGAAACCTTTTTAGGTAAATCGTATTTGAATTTCTTTCCCAGCTCCTCCTTAGCCTTAAGCCAGAGACATTCGTTCCTTTTATCATAAAGGAGAATGGAGCAGAACTCCAGATTCAAAACATTTCTGGTTATGTTCAATATCTCATCTATGACCTGGTCTAAATCGTGAATCTCTCCCAGGGTCCGACTGGCTTCATAAATGGTTTCAATCTGTACCTGAGTCCTCTCCAGATCCGAGGTGCGCTCGTTTAACCTGTCTAAGGTCTGGATCAGTTTTTGTTCTGAAGACCTGATAAAATTGGAAATCACACCCATGGCTATGGCAAAAGGCCATAAAAGAACCAGCCTGATCAAAAGGTCACCTAAAAAAATGGTCTTCAGCACGTCCAGGTTGATCAAAAGATATAGAAAAGAGGAGAAAAAAGCTAAAAGCACTCCCTCGTTTAATCCCAGATAAAATGCTCCAATGGATACAATCACGTAATACAAAAGAAAGAACTGGCTTTCGATTCTGCCGGTAAAATAGATCAGCGCAGTGATAAAGGCTATGTCGAACAAAAAAGTGAATGAGAAAATGGCTTTGCTTCTGGCTTTCTTTGAAAAAAGATAGAATACAAAAAGATGTACTATAAAGATACCCAAAAGAAAAAAACCATCTTTTCTCTGGAAATCGGTGGGAGCAAAAGCCAACCACAAACAAATTCCCAGAAAAAGCAGGCTTCGGGACAGAAGAAAAACTGTCAAACCCCGGGACCACAGAATTGAATTAAATCTCTCCTTCATATCTAATCCTTGAAAACTCCCTTCTTTTTATCGGCTAAAAAAGAACTTTTCTATCCCGACAAAACCTCCCCGTATTTCTTTGGTTTCCTATTTTTAAGCAATCGGCTCACAGTCTTAACTGAGAGAAAAGCTACCCCTGAGGAGAGGAATAAAAGCAGAATATCGGTGATTATCAGGGTCAGATTTCCCTGGGGCAGGTAATTTTTAAAAAGTAGAATTAGAAGTGCAGCAGTGGTGGTCAGAATCATAAAAAGAGCCGGAAAAAGGGTAAACCAGTTTTTCTTACCTTTGAGATAAAGCCAGGTGGAGACGGCGATCAGAGCTAAGGCAGAGAGAAGCTGGTTGGCTGTTCCGAATATGGGCCAGAGGCTGGCAAAGGTATTGAAATAAGCTAAAAGCCACATCAAAAGGACAGCCAAAGCAGAGTTGAACCAGTATAATTTGAAAAGAGCTGGCACTTTTTTAAATATAAGTTTCCACACTTCTTCGAAAAGGTAACGATTCAACCTGACTGCCGTATCCAGGGTGGTGATGACGAACCCTTCCACCATCAGTATTCCGAAAACACAACCTAAAGCTACTGAAACCCCCAGGCTCTGGTGCAGAAGCTTTCCTGTGGCTAAAGCAAATGCCAAAATTGGATTGGATCTTCCCGCCTCGGGCCAGACAATCGATTTGTAATCCGAAAAAATCAACACGCTCCCCAAAGCTAAAAGCACGGATAGGGCTAAGACCGACTCCAAGAGCATACCGTTATACCCGATTTTTCTTGCATCTCCCTCTTTGGAGAGCTGTTTACAATCGGTGCCCGAGGTGACCAGAGAATGAAATCCGGAGATGGCTCCACAGGCAATGGTGATGAAAAGCATGGGCCAGACATAACCTAAGCTCTTAACTCCCTCGGCTATATTAAAGGAGGGCATTTTCAAGGACAGCCCACCTGCCCCGCCCAGAAGCAGGGAAAATACCAATCCCAGAATTCCCAGATAAAGTATCTGCACGTTTATGAAATCCCGAGGCTGGAGAACCATCCATACCGGAATACCGGCAGCTATAAAAACATATATGGAGACTATGATCATCCAGGTCTCAGGGGAAAAACTAATGGGATGATAAATCCCCACCACAATTGAGGTAATACATATCGTCGCAGCCAAAGAATAAGCCAGATCGGTCTTTATCCTCCTTCTGTATATCAGATAACCCAGAAGGGGTGAAGAAAAGGTAATTATCACCACTGACATGGAAGCGATTCCGCCTATTATCCCTAAAATCGTTCCATCCTCAGTCGTCTCCGTTCGGAGAAGAGTTTGATCCAGGGGAAGACCCAATTTCAAGATAGGCCATTTGGAGGTCAGGGAGGTGGCAGTCGCTGACAGAAACGCCGAGGTCACCAGAACCAGCATAACAATGGTGAAAAGGATAAAAAGGACAAAGCCGGTGTTGCCCAGTGTTCTGCGAGCCACCTCGGCCATGGATTTTCCCCCTTCCCGGATGCTGACAAAAAGCGAGGTGAAATCGTGCACCGCACCCATAAATATCCCCCCGAAAACGATCCAGAGCCAGCCCGGAACAAAACCGTAAAGTATGCCCATGGTGGGACCTATGATGGGCCCGGCGCCTGATATAGAGGAAAAATGATGACCAAAAAGGATGTGAAATTTAGTGGGAACATAATCCTTACCATCGTTTATCTCAATTGCCGGGGTGCGCCTTTTGGGATCCACCCCGATCTCTTTGCTCACGTACCGGGAATAAAAACGCATTGCCAATCCGAACAAAACCAGAGACGAAAGAAAATAAACTAAAACATTCATTTTAAATCCCTCTCAGCTTTTACAGAATGGAACCCCGGGACATATATTTCTCTGATGGCAGTTTTTGCAGCCTGCTAACCTCAACAAAACCCTTTCTAAGAGAAGTATCAAAATAAAAGCTAAAAATATTATTAAAGCTTTCAAGGATCTTTCTCTTAATATCTGGATGATACCAAAAAGAGCCGGGAAAAGCCAGAAGGGATAGGTCAGGGAAAAGTATACATACTTAGATTTATATTTAGACTCATCGTTTTTGGGAAAAAGAAAGGAAGCCACTTTTCCGAAGCCACAGTCGCAGATCCTGTCATGATAATAACAGTAAACACAGCGGGAAAGGGGGAGCACAAGCATCAAGCACAAAACCCCATATAAGATATAAACGTAGGCTAAAATATCCTTAAGTTGAAAAAGGATGTAAATCCCCAGGCCAAAGGCGGCCCCCAATAATAACCAGCGTAAAAAAATCGTAAAAAGCGGATAATTTTCATAGAATTTGAATTCCTCATTCTTAATCTCTTCTTCTGGGAACATTTCTCCTCCTGAAATCTGTTGACTCTCCTTTTTCAGTCAATTATATTAATAAAAAATTGCAGGGAAACCAAGTGAAAAATTAAACGTATTAATTTTTGAGCCCAAATTGGGCTGCACCACAGAGGAGGCGATATGATTAGACCTAAAAAGTTTAGTTCACTTGTAACTCCATTCCTGCTTTGGCTTGTTCTTTTGCCTTTGGCAAGTTCCTCTGGAACTGTATTTAAAGCCAAAGACAACGTCTTCATACCCGAACATCAGATAATTGACGACGATCTTTTCCTGGGGGGGAACAACATGAAGGTGGATGGAACAATTAAAGGGGATCTGATCGCTGGTTCCCGGACTTTAATTCAGACCGGGAAGGTCTCAGGGAGCGTCATTTACGTAGGACAAAACCTGGACATCTTGGGAGAGATCGAAGGAAGCGTAAGAGCACTATCCCAGAACACTAACATCAATGGAATCATAAAAAGAAACGTTATGAACTTCGGAGCCAGCCTAAACATAAGGCACAGCGGAGAAGTTAAGGGAGATGTAATCGCCCTGGGGAATGAACTCATTGTGGATGGTGAAATCGAAAAAGGGCTCCGGGCAACGGTAGGCAGTGTGGTGATTTCAGGAACCATAAATGGAAACGTAAAAATTAACTCAAATTCCATTACCCTGATGCCCACAGCCAGAATCAACGGGGATTTCACATATAAAAGCGAAGAAAAGGCAAAGATTGAGCCCGGAGCTCAGATAGCCGGTAAGACCGAGTGGACCAAGTCAAAGGTTGAAAAGAAGAGAGAAAAGGGATTTTTCACCACTTCCAATGTGGTGATCCGGTCTCTTTTACTACTGGCGTGCATCGTCACCGGATTGTTTTTGATTCTCATCTCCAAAAAATATGTGCAATCTGCACAAAAGAATGTATCCCAGTCTTTCCCCAAAGCATTAGGCTTAGGTTTTATCCTGATGATCTGCATACCCATAGCCATAGTTGTCCTTTTGGTCACCGTGATCGGTATACCCATAGCCCTGATAACCCTTTTTGTCTATCTGGTCTTATTTTACATCTCCAAAATTTTCGTGGGGATTGCCGTGGGCAGTAAAATCCTAACTGGATTTGCAAAAGATAAGGATGCGCCTTTAGGCTGGTCTTTGATTTTAGGACTGATTATACTTACCATTTTAACCAATATTCCTTACATAGGCATATTAATCTATGTAGTAATTGTCTTCACCGGATTCGGAGCAGCAATTTTAGCCAGAAAAGACTTGGTGAGCTAATTTAGCCTATTTCATAAAACAAAAATGTTGGGTCGGACCTCTTTGTCGGCCCACAGAGATATTCATCGAAATATAATCAATGGTAGCCGCAACCTTCAGGTTGCGAGTTAAATATTTTATTTACGCAGGCTAAAGCCTGCGGCTACCATCTTCTTTGGTGGGGGAATTGTCCAAAGGGCTCGCTAAAGAAGCGGAGTATTTTCACCATTTAATGGATGTCTTGAATAAATGACAGAACCTAACTTAGGTCAGGTTCTGGCTTTCGTCTCTTTTATGTGTAGGTGGGACAGACATTTCTGTTGTGTCAGGTCTTGCTCATGGTTTACCATGAGTGTGACCTGACAGAAAAAAAACGGGCGATGACAGAGCATCGCCCCTACGCGGCCTCTCACTCTTTACTCTCTACTTTCCTGACCCGGACAAGGTCAGGAGACCTTGGCCTGCACACTTATGTATGAGTTCATCTGGTATCACGGGCTGTCCCAACTTGTAACAAACAATAAAACCCACCTTGGGAGCAAGGTGGGTCTACTTTCATTGTGTTAAATGTAGCACAAGTTGAGACAACTTGTGCTACCGAAATTTAATCTATGTAGTTTAATCCCATTTATAGACGTGCTCGTCGTATTCGGTCTCCAGTCTCAATTTGTGCTTGGCTTCCTCCTGAGCTAAAGTTTGAAAAAGTTTCTGCAGCTGGGGGCTATGAGTGGATTTGACCAGATTATTGTACAGATTTAAAGCATTCTCTTCCCTTTTTATGGCTAAAAGCAAAGCCTCCTGAAAATTCATATCCGGCTTGAATGTCTGCTCCTGGGAGTAATCTGAGATCTTCAGATCGGGAACATCGGCCAGCTTATAATCGTCAACCTTTTGTTCGCTAATGTTCTCCAGAATCTTCTTGTGACTCAATTCCTCCTTCATCAGCTCCTCAAACATCTTCTTTATTCCGGGATTGGTCACCTTGTTGGCATAGGTCTCATAAAGGGTAGCAGCATCCGCCTCCTTACGAATGGCAAAGGTGACCACCTCCTGGAAATTCGAAAGCTCCATCCTCTCCTCCAATCTAATTTAATTTTTCAATTTTTTCACAAAGTTTAATAATAAACGGGTGAATTTATCTAAAATTTGGATTACATTTTTTTGATCAAACTTGAAAATCGAGTATGAATTCAGGCTGGAGAGATAAAACTCTCCAGCCTCATTCTGAAAATCAACAAACTCTTTTCCGGGCAGTTTTCCGCTTCATCACCTGGCCACAGCACATCAGCCTGGTCACCCCCATCCCCTCTTTGCTCACAGTGATCTCGGTTCCACATGGGACACAATAATAGATCTTCTTTGTCTTTTTAACGGTGGTTTTCTTCCCAGTAGTCTTTTTCTTAGCTGGCATATTTCACCTCCTTTCCTATCTAAACGGGAAGTGTTTCCCGGTGAATTTGTATTCTAATCGATCTTTATTTTCGGTGGCTCCAGAAGGGGATCCCCGGGTTTCCATTCGGCCGGTGTCAGCCCGCCTGTTTGCAAAGCTTTCAGTACTCTCAAAATCTCTGTCACGCTTCTTCCCATATTCATTGGATGGTATAGGGCATATTGAACTTTTCCCTCAGGATCGATTATGAAAACCCCTCTTATGGTTAAACCTGATTCCTCATCATAGACCTCATATTTCTTAGCTATTTCCTTGTTTAAATCGGCCAGAATGGGAAAGTTTATCTTGACCCCGGTGCTTTGCTCCAGCTCCTGTATCCAGGCTATATGAGAGAAGACCGAGTCCACGGAGGCGCCCAAGAGCTGGCAGTTGAGTTGCTCGAACTCCTTTGACCTTCTGGCGAACTCCGGTATCTCGGTGCTGCAGATGGGTGTGAAGTCTGCTGGATGTGTGAAAAGAACAACCCACTTCCCTTTGTAATCCAACAATGAAATCTTACCCTTAGTACTCTGTAAGGTGAAATCCAGAGCTGGTGCTCCGATCTTTACAGCCATTCAATTACCTCCTTTTCAAAAATTAATCTCTGATTAAGAGATTAACCCCATTTACCTTTGTTTACATGGACTTCAAGCTCCGCTCGAATAAATTTTCTAATCAGTGCTGCCTCCTGTTTGGCTCTGGTGAAAATTGCCACACAGTCGGGATCAAGATTATCCTCAACGCCTCGGGTGGCAATCTTTTCCACATCTTCCAGAATGGTGAAAAGTTGCTTGTGCAACCCGTTGCTGAGTCGGGATCGGTCAATCAGCTTAGCCTTATCTTCCGGTATCTGTTCGAACTTCTCCTTGGAGGCGCCACAGCGGGGACACTTATCTGGCAAATCGTTCCCCTCATGGATATACCCACAAACCGTGCATCTGAATTTCTTCATCCTCTTCCTCCTTTCTCAAAACTCCCTGAATTTTTGTTTGGGAGCTCCGCAGATGGGACATCTATCCGGAGCTCCTCCTTCTACAGTATACCCACAGAGCTCACAGATAAATACCTCCTTGAGCTCTATATCTTTGCTGTCTTCCACAGCCTGTTTGGCTTTTTGATACATAGCTGCATGAATCTTCTCCGCCTGAAGAGCCCAATCAGTTGAGCTCACAGCGCCCTTCTCCTCCTGCAGTTTAGCCACCTCCTTGTAAGCCGGATACATCTCGTTAACCTCGAATGTCTCCCCTTCGATGGCTACCTGCAGGTTCTGGGCAGATGAATTTATTCCGCCCAGGACCTTTAAATGGTTGGTGGCATGAACCTGTTCTGCAAAAGCTATGGTTTTAAAAAGCCGGGCTACGTTATCAAAACCTTCCTCTTCCGCCTTTTTGGCAAAAATCAAATATCTCATATGTGCCTGGCTCTCGCCGGCAAATGCAGATTTAATATTCTCCTCGGTCATCTTTCTCATATTTTTCTCCTTTACATAAATAAATAATTAATCTATTCCAGACTGAAACTCAAAAATTTATTGACCCTCCAAAAGCTCAATGATCTTTCTGCAAAAAGCCGGCAGGTCAAGCGGCATTCTGGATGTTACCAGGTTTCCGTCAACTACCACCTCCTGATCAACATAGTTTGCTCCGGCGCTTACCAGATCGTCCTTTATAGCAAAGAACGAAGTCAGCTTCTTGCCTCTGACTATACCAGCCGAGATCAGCATCCACCCTGCATGGCAGATGGCCCCTACCACCTTGCCTTTGTCATAAACATCCTTGACCAATTTGACCATTTCCGGGTGCCTTCGCATCAGATCAGGCGCATAACCTCCGGGGATAACGATACAATCCAGTTTTTTCGCATCGACCTCAAAGACAGATTTATCAGGTGTGACAGGATAGCCGTGTTTACTGGAGTAAGTCTTGGATTTGTTAGGGGCAACTACGAATACATCAGCCCCCTCCTCTTTGAATCTGAGATAGGGATACCATAGTTCCTGGTCCTGATAAAGATCCTCAGCCAAAACGGCAATAGTTTTCCCCTTCAAACGCATATTTCTTCCTCCGTTTTACTTTTATTCGCCGAATAAGGAAATATCATATTTTGTCTAATCCTCCAGGGGTGCAGCCTGGTCCAGTCCGAACCAGTAGAACCCACCAGCAATGGCATTTCGTTCAGCTGACAGCTTCTGATAGTGTCCGTCCTCCTCATCAGCTAACTTTTTAAACATCTCTTTGCCTTTCTCATCTTTTGTCCTTTTGCCTGCTTCCGTGTAGAAAAGATAAGCCTGGCGTTCGGCCTCCAAAGCAATATCAAGTGCCGCAAAGGCAGATGTGTGATCCTTGACCTCAACCTTTATCTTTTTAACCTTTTTGGGATCAAAGGGAAAAACCTTGCCTTCGCTTTCCTTTTTGTACCAATCCTCCAGAGTTTCCCTGTGCTTTTTCTCGTCATCTGCCAGATTTTGGAATTTCTTCCTGCCACTAATATCCTTTATTATACCTGCAACTGAAAGATAAAAATCCCGGGCAGAGACCTCATTGTATATTCCTATCTTTAGAATCTCAAGAGGTTCCATATCCTCGGGAATCACACCACCCGCCTCTTTATAATCCTTCTCTGACATCTTGGGTCCTTTCTATTTTATCTTAATCACAGTCAGGGTGAACTCATCAGCTAAGGTTTTGCCTTTGAGTTTTGCTTTCACAAAATCAAGAATAATTTTTATTATCTCTTTAACATCTGAGTCTCTGTGCTGGCGAATAAAATCCAGCACCTCCTCCCTTTTAAATTCAATATCTCTAAAACCGAATGTTTCCACCAGACCATCAGAGAAAATAACTATCAAATCTCCCGGACCAGCCTTGACTTCGATCCCAGAGTATGATTTATCATTGTCAACACCAATCAACAGATCAGATTCGATGATCTCCGGATCGGATTTCCCTTTTTTCAGGAAAATGGGCGGCTCATGGCCTGCGGATACGTAACTCAATTTACCTTCATCCGGCTGGAACAGGACATAGAACAGGGTCAAAAAGGTTGCTTCCTTATGACAGCATTCCCAAACTTTCTGGTTCAGCATTTTTGCAATGTATGAGGGAGCAAAGACATCAGAGGATGCCTGAGCTTCCAGATAACTTTCCTTGAACTGGTCAAAAACAGAGCGAGCTAAAGCTTTAACCGAAGTTGCCTTCAGACCGTGGCCAGCCACGTCAAAAAGCAGTAGGGCCTGATATTTATCTAAAATGGGAAAAGTGTCAAAGTAATCCCCCCCAGTCAGCTGGGAAGGAAAGCTTACAGCGGATATATCAAGTTTCGGGATAGTTTGTATCTTTTTGTAGGGCAATTTATCCGGGAAATGATAGCTGATCTCATCTTTTTTTATGAACTCCTCACCATTTTTGCCCCGTTTCAGAAGACCTTTAAGAATCTGCAGTTCCCGAATTAAAATCATCCGGTGTTTTCTCTCCTCACCTGCCAACTGCATAAAAAGGGCTTTAGTTTCAGGATAAGGAGCTTTCTGGCTGGACTGGTAGTAGTAGTTAAAAGCCTCCGACTCTTTTCTGATCGCACCTATTAAAACCTCTGAAATCCGATCCAGACTTTTTTTATCCTCTTTTTTCATTGAGTTAAAATTTTAGTAAAGTTTTTATACTTTGTCAACCTTTCTTTTATTCTTTTCCTTTTTAGTCTTCCTCTTACATTCCTCACAAATCCCGTAGAACAAAACTTTAAATTCATTTACCTGGAATCGATTTTTCATTGACCGGGGCAGTTTTAAAGTTTTTGAATAATCATATTGTAAGTCCATTATTTTATGGCATCTGATGCAGACCAGATGATGGTGCGGGGATAGGTCCCCATCATATCTGGTTTTCTTTTTGTCGCATCTTAAAACCCGAACGCCGCCAATATGTTCTAAAGTATCCAGAGTCTGATACACAGTTGCCAATGAGATGGTGGGGAATTCCTTTCTAACTTTGAGATAGATCTCCTCAGCACAGGGATGAGATTTATTACCCCTCAGGATTTTGAAGATAGCCAGCCTTTGAGGAGTGATCTTAAGACCATTTCTTCTCAGGGATTGAATCAGTTTCTGCATCTTCTATCTAATCAATAATAATTATTATTTACAAATCATTATTAATTAATAATACGAAAAAATTCAATTATTTGTTGATTTTTTGTAAAATGTATTTAACAACAAAAAATCATACTCTGGGTAAGATTTTAGATGTACAGAAGAAACTCAGATTGAGTGAGGAAAACTATAATTAAGATTAGCAGAGATAAAAGGTTTTTTACAAACAACTAAAAACTAACAACCAACAACTAAATCCGGCACCTTGCCCGACCGCTCTTCTGCACTTTTTCAGAGCTCCCATATAAATTTTTGCCAACAAAAAATCTTGCTTGGGGTAAAGATTTTGAGTATACTTAAGAAGCCCGGATTGGGCGACGAAAACTAAAAGGAGGACAAGCAGAGTTAATTAAAAAAGGTTTTTACTAAAAGCTAACAACCAACCACTAACAACCGATCGCCGGAGAGGTGGCCGAGCGGCTGAAGGCAGCTGCCTGCTAAGCAGTTGTACCTGAAAGGGTACCCCGGGTTCGAATCCCGGCCTCTCCGCCATTACTATATAGCAATGGCGTGGGTACCCCACAGCTCAGCTGTGGGTTACACGCTGGCGCTGCCCCTCCAGCCGGATCTTCCATTCAGAAATTTCCATGATACTCTCACTTCTTCCTAAAATTGAAAACATGATCTCTCACATAATCATCATCATGCATAAGCCTTTTGAGAAATTTGCCTTCAAGATAAAAATTCGCTTTTTGGATCTCTTTTTTGACCTCATCCAGTCTCAGATGCATGTATTCCTGATGATGTCTGGGGAATACCGATAAAAGAGCACCCTTTTTTAAAATCCGATAAACTTCAGCATATATTTTTCTTCTTTCCTCCATATCATGGTAATGCAAAACATCATAAAGCAGGACTGCGTCTAAAGATTCATCAATTAAATCAATCTTCAACTCTCCTTTTGTTCTCATTACCTTTATATTTTTCAGTCCCTCTGCCTTGGCTCTTCTTTTAACTTCCTCCAATGCCTCTTTCCCTTTATCCTGTGCATATACCAAACCCTTTTCTCCGACTACTTTCGCTGCCGGAATAGTATAATGGCCATCTCCACAACCAAAGTCCAGTATGGATTGGCCTTTTTTAATGCCCAAATCTTTTAAATAAATTTCACCATCGGTTTTTAGCCATTTTTCTACGTCGCCTGTCATTTTTTAAATCTATCATTTTAATATTAAGTATTTTCTATCTTCCCCCTTATTTTTCTCTGCAATTATCTTTTCTATATTTTGGTGAACCATCCAGATAGCATTTTCTAAGGTATTTGTTCTTACTATGACACACACGAATTTACTCACCAATCTGTGTAGGTTGGGTCCGTACCTTTTGCCTACAAGGACATCGATTCCCTGTAAAACCGAAGACGTTTTTCTTGCCTTCTCGGGATCCCCGTGTTTTATCGATTCATCACCTTTAAATTGAACGTTCTCCCTTTTTTCAACGAACTTTTCTTTTCCTTCGGAAAATTTATAAACTTGAAAATACTTGGCCATGCCGAAATGGTCATCATTAAAATTAATGTCATCATCGGTGCCCAAAGCGATTAAAAGTTCCATAATATTTTCCTCCTTTCGTAATTGCTATTTACAAAAACTAGATTTCTTGTTAACGTTGTGACATCCGTTTTTTTAATGATGCATCGGTATTAGTCTCAAGATCCCTCTAAAAGCATGAGAAATACTGATGCTAAGGAGCGAAAGAGCTTCGGCAATTTCTATTACCGAGGCATCTGAAAAATTCATTCAAAATCCCGCATTGCATCAAGCATTGCTTTTTCTATACTTTTCTCACCCATCCAATGTCCGCTTGCCTCGGCGATAACCAACTTCGATTTGGGCAGTTTTTGATGTATTCGGTAAGCTGTAATGGGTGGGCAAACCATATCGTATCGCCCGTTGACCATTACCAGCGGGATATCACTAATCTTATGGAGATCCCTTAAGAGTTGACCTTCCTCAAGAAAACAGTCATTTGCCATATAAAAGTTCTCCAGAAGAGCAAAAGCATAAGTATTGAATTCCTTGAAAATATGATCCATTGCCTCATCCGGAAATTCCAGGCTGGAAAGCTTTAACTCATATTCTGCCCACACCCTGCTGTATTTTGTCCTATCGCTTGAGTCCTTGCTCTGAATCAATGTCAGGAGGTAATCGGGCAAGGGTTGCCTCTCTGGTTCAGGAAGGGAAAAAAGGAATTTCTCATACGTTTCCGGGAAGAATTCGCTCACACCGCCATGATAGAAATGATCAATTTCCTCTTGAGTTCCAGTAAATATTCCCCGTAAAACCATCCCGTTTACATTTTCAGGATAAGTCTCTGCGTATGCCAATCCTAATGTAGCACCCCAGGAACCGCCAAATAGAATAATTTTATCAAGTTTTAAATGGTTTCGAAGACGCTCGATATCCCTAACCAGATCCTGGGTGGTATTGTGGCGGATTTCCGCATATGGTTTAGACTTGCCACACCCCCGCTGATCGTGAAGGACAATAAGAAATTTATCAGGATTGAAAAAACGTCGCATACTTGGGGAGGAGCCAGCACCCGGACCCCCGTGAAGCACAAAGACAGGTTTGCCCTCAGGATTACCGCTCAGTTCGTAATAGATTTCGTGAATATCTGAAACTTTAAGATAATCAGTTTTATACGGTTCGATTTCAGGCCATAATTCAATTTCTCCCCTCGGGACGGTTCTCTCGCAATTGCAGGCAAATACGAAAACTAAAAACAGTATAAAATAAATATTTTTTTTCATCTTTCAAACTCCATTTTGTAAATATTTGTTATTTATTATGCAACTCAAAAGAAATAAAAGCTGCCAGCCTTATTTTCCAAGATACTTGATCAATAATACTAATCTCCTATTATATCATTTGCTTTTTATAGTCTTATACTATGCAATCCCCTTTCCAAAAGTCAAGAAAAAAACACTTAGAGGTATCACCAGTTCGTTTCCAAATCGTGTTTGTAATAATAATTCAGACCTGATTAAGTTTATGAAGGAAAATATTCTCTTGACAACTGTGAATATCCCTATGTTTTATTAGATTAACTTGAGAGTGAACACAAACTGAATTGGAGATTTTTAAAATGAATCCTAAAAGAGTGTTGATTGCCACCATTGTTGGTGCTTTGTGCGGGCTTTTTTGTGCCTGGGATGAATCCCAAATATAAGTTCAATTTATTTCAGATTAATTATTCTATCAGTAAGGTTGCAATGAAAAATATCGAAATGATCGACGTAGATTCCAAAAATATCTCCAAATATGGAGTTTACTGTGTCAGAGATCCCGAACATGAGGGATATCAAGCCAAGCTTGACTGGTGCAAGAAACGCTTTGCTGAAGGCTTGAAGCTGAAATTTCTTTATTCAACCACGGAGAACAAACCAATTGGATTTATCGAATACGTGCCCGGCGAACACGCCTGGAGAGGGGTGGATGCAAAAGGATACACCCTGATTCACTGCATCCTGATAATGCTCAATAAATATAAGAAAAAAGGAAATGGAACACTATTATTAAAGGAATGCCTGAAGGATGCAAAAGACGAAAAGACGAATGGGGTAGCAGTGGTCACTCGTAAAGGCACCTGGATGGCAGGCAATGATCTATTCCTGAAAAATGGTTTTGAAGTTGTAGATCAGGCTCCGCCTGATTTTGAGCTGCTGGTGAGAAAATTCAAAAAGAATGCACCTCTACCAAAATTCAAAGGAGAATGGGGAAAAAAGATAAGTAAATACGGAAAAAGCTTAAGTATTATTTATTCAGGACAATGCCCCTACATAGCCAAATCAATTATTGAGATAATTGAAACAGCTAAAAAGAAATATGGTTTAAAACCGAAAGTGATAGAGCTAAAAACTTATAAAGAGGCACAAGCTGCCCCTTCTCCCTTTGCGATTTTCAGTATGATCTACAACGGAAAACTGGTTGCAGACCATCCCATAAGCAATACAAGGTTTATCAATATCATGAATAAAGAGATGAAAGAGTAATGAAACCAACTGAAAAGCTGTACGTGACCAATAGAGATGATTGGCGAAAATGGTTAAAGAAAAACTACAAAACTAAAAAAGAGATCTGGTTAATCTATTACAAAAAACACACCGGGAAACCCAGCCTCCCCTATGATGGTGCAGTTGAGGAGGCACTGTGCTTTGGGTGGATAGACAGCACCGTAAAAAGGTTGGATGATGAGAAGTACGCTCAGAAGTTCACTCCGCGTAATACCAAAAGCAATTGGTCTGAATTGAACATCAAAAGAGCATGGAAAATGATAAAAGAGAAAAGAATGACTCGGGCAGGGCTTTTAAAATGCAAAGATGTGTTGAAGAGTGCTGAAAAAAAGCCCAAAACCAAACCTCTGAAGAAAAAAATAGTTATTCCCTCAGATCTGAAAAAAGCATTGGCTAAAAATAAGAAGGCTCTAAAGAATTTTGAAAATTTCGCCCCCAGCTACAAAAGATTATACATCGGATGGATAAATGATACCAAAAAACAGGAGACAAAAGAAAAGCGGATCTCTCGTGTTGTTGAATGGTCAGCCCAAAACCAAAAGCCAGGTATGATATAGAGGGTTCAAAACCCTTATTTAGAACCAGTTTGCAAAAAAAGACATGATCTTTCTGTATTATAAGTGTCGGCGGTATAATTATTTACAATGCCCGTCAGGTCCCCTGACCTGACGGAAAAAGGAGATACTGTCGGGTCCGGGAACCCGACAGACACAAAAATAATTTCAATAGGTAAAAATATATTAAATTAATAGGTAGTAAAATTCTTATTCGGTATCACAGGTTGTCCCTAACCTGTGAGAATCCAAGTGGGTAGTTCTGGGTCTCCCGACCCAGAAAATCTATCTGGAGTATCAAGCTTCAGCTTGACCTTTAAACCATCAAAATACATAGAGTGAACCTGAAGGTTCACACTCCAATAATTGAGAATTCCCACCTTGAAGGTAATCGGAGTGCAATAATTTATTGTGCAAAAATACAGTGAACGTCAGGTCCTCTGACCTGACGGAAAAAAAGATAAGCTGTCGGATCAGGGGATCCGACAGCCACAAATCACCGGAGCCATAAAGGCTCCTCTATGCTTCGCAGAGGGTTATCCCTCTGCAACCAGCTTTTGCAATTTATCCCTGTGGGTGAGGATAATCTTTTTTGAGTCCGAAGTGATCAATCCCTGTTTTTTCAATTTGCTCATCACCCGGATAGCTGTTTCCACTGTAGTCCCCACGAAATCAGCAATGTCCTGGCGGGTAAGACGGATGTTGATCTTTATTCCCTCGGGAACCGGAGAGCCGTGTTTCTCGGAAAGCCCCAGAAGCAGTGCAGCAATCCTTTTATCCACTCTGCTGGATGCCAAAGCCATTATCATCTCATGGGCTTTCATCAGCTTCTCACCCAGGTAGAGTATAATCCCTTTGGCCAGGTTTTGATGCTTGCTCAAAAGGCGAAATAGATTTTGTCCGGAGATGGAAAAGGCTTTTGTTTTCTCCACAGCCTTAGCTGAGGCAGAATAAGACTCAGAAAAAATTGCCCCGCCGCCACAGATATCGCCAGGGGTTATGATCTCCAGGACCATCTCCCTGCCTGAAGTAGTGTGTTTTATGATTTTCACTTTTCCTTCCCTGATCACATAGAGCCAGCCTGCTGGATCTCCCTCCCAGAATATGTATTCTCCTCTTTTGAATTCCCTCTGAGTGAAGCTCTGACAAATCATGGTCAGCTCTGCCTTAGATAAATCCTGGAAAAAAGGAACCTTTCTTAATATTCGTAACTTTTCATCCATTTTCACATCCGATTCTCTGAAGGAAATTATATTAAAACATTCCTCTGCACATATCCCCTTATAACACGGAATCTAAATCAACTTACTCTAACATTCTAAATTGTCAATAAAAAAGGGTTGAGGGTTTAGTGTTCTTTTATTGAAATCTTTTAAAATCTAGTGGTCAACGATACAATTAAATTTCGCCCGGGTTCCACTACGGGATTGTAACTATTGGATGCATTGTAAGGTTCAGAGTAAGTCTGGTTAGTCAGGTTATCAATAGCTAAATTCAATGTCTGCCAGCTGAATAGACTGATCGATGTTTTGAGATTTACAACCGTAAAGCTCGGGGTGGGAACTCTGTCCAGATATTTGCCCTGGGAGTCTTTGGGAACCCTGTTCTGCACCGCTACATATCTTAAGTTTATCTCAAACCGGAGTTTCTCGTTTCTGTCCTTCCATCCCAGACCAACTATTGCTTTAAAGGGAGCCACAAAAATTGGCTGATTTAGGGTAATATTATCTCCCCGGTTGTAGGTAAAATTACAATAGCCAAAGAAACTCTGGGGCAGGTCCCCTTGAAACTCCCCTTCGACTCCCTTTATCTCAGCCTCGGTGATATTAGTGTAGTGCCATTCCGGAAGGGAAGCATGTCCAATTTTGATGGAGTCTCCCGTGGACTCCAGTTCAATAAAATCGTGAATTGAATTATAGAAAAAGGTCAAAGAACCATAATATTTTTTAAGATTGACTCTAAAACCCACATCAAAGGTGGTGCTTTTTTCAGGCTCCAGATCGTAGTTGGGTATAACAAACTCCTCTCCTGAGGCTTGACCGAAGAAGTATCTCTCAACCACGTTGGGCGCCCGGTAGGCAGAACCTGCATTTCCGGTCAGGTTCAAATGCTCTGAAAGCTTGTATACTATCCCCAAACTCCCATTTACAGAGCTTAAACTCTGCTTCGTCGCCTCAAAGGGCTGGGGTGGAAAACTGCGGTAGTCCAGATAATCAGAGGTCTTTTTGGTCTTGACCCAGAAACGATCATACCTTATTCCTAAGGTCAGAGTGGTCCTTTTCAAAAAATTGAACTCATTTTCCATAAAAATCCCCAAGGCATCCAGAGTATTCTCCGGAACCGTAGATGAGGTATCAATGGTCTCCGTGGTATCGGTGAAACCGCTTATGGTAACTCTTTTAACCCACCGGTTTCCGTCTACTTGCTCGCGGAAATAATCTATTCCCCAGCTTAAATGCTGGTCTTTAGAGATCAGAAAAAGCTCTTGAAAGCTAAGTCCATATAATTTCACGCCGGTGAAAGTTTTGCTCAAAGAGGAAAAACTTGTTCCCGGTCCCATAAAGACTGAAACCTCAGAGTCAAACTCTTTTTCCAGTTCCTGATAATAGACCTTGGCTTTCAATTGAGGCAGAAGGTTTGAAAGATTTTTAGCCTCATATCTCAAAGCGATATTGTCTCTTTTATGATAGGGAAAGAAAAAGTAAGGAGTGAACTCATTGGGTGCTCCAGGATAGCCAATGTCTTCTGCTTCCAACTTTTGATAATCCAGAAAGACGTCCCGGTTATCTGAAATCTGATATTTCCCCTTGAAATCAAAGCTTTTCTCCTGACCCAGCCCAGAGTTCACCACTGTTCCCTCAGGTGCCTTATAATCTTTAGCTTCTCTTATACCGCTCCCTAAGAGAAAGCTGAACTTACGGTGAGCAAGTTCGAATTCCATTCTTCCCTTGCGCTGTGCATCAGTGGTAGAGTATCTCAATTGAAGATTGCCGTTCAGCCTGAGACGTTCGTCATTGGAGAGCCGGGGCTGTTTGTTAATTATATTTATCACCCCGCCCACTGCATCAGTACCATAAAGCACAGAGCCAGGACCTCGCACCACCTCCACCCTTTCAACTGTTCCCAGATCTACCAGTGATAGCTGGGCTCCTGAGAAAGTGGATTCCCGGGTATCGTTCAATCTCTCCCCGTCTACCAGGATAAGGATTCTGCTTCCGAAAAAACCCCGGATTACCGGACGAGTACGAAAAGGACCGGCATCATTAACCTCAATCCCGGGCATATTTCGGAATAAATCAGATACAATCTGAACATTTTCACTCTGGATTTTCCACCTGGAAGCCACGGAAATAGCCTGCGGAGTTGCAAAGGGAGACTTCTCGTATCTGCTTGCAGTTACCACTATTTCCTTTAGATAATATTCCAGGACAGCAGTGCTATCAGATTCAGAATCCTCAGAAGTAACTGCTTTGATTGGCTCTATAGGTAAAACACAAAAAAGAAAAACAAAAAGAGAGATTTTTAGCATTTCATTAAGCCTTGACATTTTTGATCCTTTCGTTTCGAGCTTCTAAACCAATGGTTTTCCTTGCAATATTAATAAGAAAATTCATATAGAAAAAATATGAGCTAAATCATAAAATGTGAACTTTTTCACAAAAAAGTGTTTTTCATTTAAAACACCCCCTAAAAAATTGTTGTAATTAAAATTTATTTACGGAGAATATTAAGAAGTCCAGACTTAGGAGAAGTATTAAAAAAAACCTTTAAAACTTACCCAATTTTAAGACCTTTATCATCTGCTGGTGGATTCTGCCATTGGTTGCCAGAAGGTGTTTGGAATAGATAGAATACTTTTTGCCCTCAAAGTTTGTAACTTTACCCCCGGCTTCTTTAACTAGAAGGGTAGCCGCTGCCGTATCCCAGGGCGAAAGCTTAAGCTCCCAGAAACCGTCAAACCTTCCCATAGCCAGGTAGCATAAATCTAAAGCCGCAGAGCCTGCTCGGCGAATGGCTAAAGACCTGACTGCAAAATTAGCAAAATGATCCAGGTTGGTTATCTCGCTTTCCTGGATATCGTAGGGAAAGCCGGTGGCTAAGAAGCTTTTGGACAGATTTCTGGTTGAGGACACATGAATTCTTCTATTGTTTAAGAAAGCCCCTTTTCCGATCTCCACGTTAAAAAGCTCCTTTAAAAGCGGGTTGTAAACCACCCCCAGGATAACTTTGCCCTTTTTCTCCAGAGCAATGGAGACGCAATAAGAGGGAAAATCGTGAGCATAATTAGTGGTTCCGTCCAGGGGATCGATAATCCATTTGTATTCCGAGACTGTTTTCTGCTCTCTGCTCTCCTAGGTCAGGATGGAATGATCCGGGAAATTCTTTTTGATTATCCTGAGAATGGCTCGCTCTGAGAACAAATCGATTTCAGTAACAATGTTTATCTTGCCCTTGTAATTCACCTTTTTAACCCTGCCCCGATTTTTATTCAGTATTTCCCCTGCTTTCAGGGCAGCCTGGATGGCTATCTTTCTAAACCTCTCCATATATTCCAAAAGTTCAGTTTAGAATATAAACTCTTCTATTTTCCCAAGCAACAGGATATTTCTCCATATATCAAATAAGCTTTCTGATATGAATTTCGATAAAATAACTTTTCAATTGACAGGACAAATCAAGTGAGCTATTTTTAAAAAACGGGTTTTTTGTAGTCGCTTGATTTATGTGAAGCTCGAAGATTCATTACGACATCTTAACGATCAAATTATAAAGCTCAATAAATTGAGCAACTACAAAATATGTACAACTTTCGTTGACATAACAATAAGAAACAATTCAGCAAGAATTATCAACCCAATGAGAATTTCTCAAAAAGTTGGAGATTGAACTTATTGGACATAAAAAATTGAGGTGAATAAAATGAAAGAAAAAATGAGAAACTCAGGAATCGATATTATAGGCGGAGTTCCCTGGGGCACACACTTATGTCAATTTTACAGGACCAAACAAGATCTGCTTGACATTCTGGTACCTTATTTCAAAGCAGGCTTGGAAAACAATGAATTCTGCATGTGGGTAACCTCAGAATCTCTGAAAGTTGAAGATGCCAGAGCAGCATTAGAAAAAGAAGTGAAAGATCTCGATGAGTATTTTAAAAGGGGTCAGCTGGAGATACTGGATTACAGGGAATGGTATACCAGATCAGGTAAGTTTGATGCCCCCGGGGTGTTGCAGGGTTGGGTGGAAAAAGAGAAACAAGCTATAGAAAGAGGGTTTGATGGGCTTCGCCTCACCGGAAACACTTTCTGGCTGGAGAAAAAAGATTGGCAAGATTTCGCCAATTATGAAGCAGAGGTAAACAGCGTCATCGGCAAATATAACATGCTGGCTATATGCACCTATTCCCTCGATAAATGTAAAGCATCGGAAATCTTAGAGGTGGTCGAAAATCATCAATTCGCTCTCATCAGGCATGAAGGTAAGTGGGAAGTGATCGAAAGCTCCGAGAGCGGGCAGGTTGATCTGTTGCAGAAAGCGTATGATGAGTTGGAGATTCGGATCGCAGAACGAACAGCAGAGCTAATCAGAGCCAACACCGATTTGAGGGGAGAGATCGCAGAGAGTAAAAAGACAGAAGTAGCACTCAAGCAATCCGAACGTGATTATCGCGGGCTTTTTGAGAGCGCTCACGATGCTATAATCATTTTCAATCCAGACGGAGAAATCATACTGGATGCCAACCAGAGGGCATGTGAAATCTATGGCTTTGATCGTTCTGAGTTCATAGGAATGTCTTTGGTGAAAATATCAAAGGACCCTGACAGGGGAAAAAAGCATATTAATAAAACCTTGGATAAGGGATTTTACCATCACTTTGAAACCGTGCAGTATAGAAAAGACGGAAGTGAGATGTATTTAGAAATTAATGCCTCGGCAATAGAGTACAAAGGCCAACGAGCAATCTTGAGCATAAATCGGGACATCACCGATCGTAAACAGGCAGAAGAGGCACTACGAGCTTCCGAGCAGCGGTACAGGCTCCTTTTCGAGAGAAATTTTGCCGCCGTGTATCGCACTACTTTAGAGGGAACCATTCTGGATTGCAATGAATCCTTTGCTCAGCTTCTGGGGTATGCTTCACCGCAGGAACTAATGAAGCACAACGCTTCAGAATTCTACTTTGACGACAAAGACAGACAAGAGTTCCTGGCGTTTTTGCAGAAAAAAGGATATCTGTCCAATTCTGAAATATGTCTCCGACGGAAAGACGGTACCCCCGTTTGGATTTTAGAAAATATTAGCTTAATTAAAGAAGATGAAAACTCATCCCCGGTGATTCAAGGGACGTCAGTAGACATCACCGAGCGCAAGCGTGCGGAGGAGGCATTAAGAGAATCTGAGGAAAGATTCAGGACTATATTTGAATCAGTTCCCATATCAATGATTATGATTGATAAAGATGGAATAATGGTAGAAGTCAGTCCGTATCAAGTATATCAGACTGCTAAAGGATTAACCCCCAGAGAAGGCTACATCGGGAAGAGTCTCATAACCCACCCAACTATTGTGAATGCTGGTCTTTCTGATACTTACAGAGGGCTCCTCAAAGGAAAGTTTTTTGATCTAAAAGATGTTTATTTTCCTTCTATACAGCGGGGAACTGAAGGTTATTACTTCAACATAAAGGGAGTGCCGCTTTTCAAAGAGGGTGAAGTCATTGGAGCCATCACGGTACATGAAGACATCACCGAGCGCAAAAAGGCGGAGGAGGCGTTACGGGAGAGCGAAAAGAAATATAAAGATCTCTTTGAGAATGCACGAGAGGCGATAGTAACGGTTGATCTGGATGGAAGAATTACTAACGTAAATAAGCTGGTTGAAGAATACGGCTTCAAGAGAGAAGAATTGTTCGGGAAAAGGTTATTTGACTTCGTTCCCGAGTACGACAAGACCAGGTCTGTTAGTGATTTTGATACTTTGATTGGAGGTAATCCGGTCAAAGGTGAGATGGACGTAATTACTCCAAAAGGGATATCCACCGTAGAGTACAGAGATAATCCAATATTACGGGCAGGAAAAGTAATTGGCATACAAATAATTTTGACAGATATCACCGAGCGCAAAAAGGCAGAGGAGTCGCTACGGGATAGCGAGGAAAAATACAGATCGTTATTTGAAGGGTCATTACATCCGATTACCATCTATGATCGCAATGCTACAATTGTCATGTTAAATAAAGTTGGTGCGGAAAACCTGAAAAAACCCTTAACAGAAATCCTTGGAAAACCCTTAGGGGAATTCATTCCCGAAACCCATGGCCTTACTGTTAAGCGTGTCCGCCAAGTATTAGAGACCGGAAAACCCTTATTCGTTGAAGACGAAATATCCCTTCCCCAGGGAAAACGTTGGTTCTTGTCGACTCTACATCCCGTACTGAATCCAAGAGGCCAACCTGATTTGGTGCAGGTCATCTCATATGACATCACCGAGCGCAAGCGGGCGGAGGAGGCTTTGCGGGAATCGGAGAGGAAATACCGAAACTTAATAGAAGATTCACTTGATGGAATATGCATTGTTCAAGGAGTTGAGATAAAATTCGTAAATCAATCACTGCTGAAAATGTTCAACTGCCAGAGTGAAAATGAGATGGTGGGTCACCAGTTCACCCAGTTTGTAATACCTGAGTACAGAAAGACAATGGAGGAAATGGGTTCCGCAAGAGAAAGAGGAGAAAACATACCCCAGCGTTATGAGTTCAAGGGACTGCGCAAGGACGGCACCGAGTTTAATGCTGAGATCTCAGTTAGCAGAATACCATACCAGGGAAATGTTGCACGGCAGGGGATAATCAGAGACATCACCGAACGAAAGAAAGCGGAGGAGAAACTCAGAGAAGCTAATACTATCATCAATAGAAGTCCGGCAGTAGCTTTCACATGGAAGAACCAAGAGGGGTGGCCAGTAGAGTTTGTTTCTGAAAATGTTGAGAAATTATTTGGATATACAGC
>CAYURP010000029.1:0-2593 GCA_964447175.1 uncultured Ignavibacteria bacterium
TCCAATGTGAACTGGGTCAGCATTCCTGAGCTAAAAAAAGAGCTGGAATGTGAGATCAAGATCAGGTATTTGCATAAACCAGCCAGAGGAAAGATTTCACCATTGACAAACGGAAAGGTAATGGTTAAATTTGACCAACCGGAGCGTGCCATCACACCCGGCCAGTCAGCGGTCTTTTATCAGAATGATATGGTTTTGGGCGGCGGGGTGATAGATAAGATTGAAGGATAAGAAATAGGTACTCCACGCAAAACTTAAAATGTCTAAGGATTACACGTTAGAATTTGATCTAACCTCTTATGATACCTTAGAAGCTTTTGGACGAGTAGCTAACAAGAAAGAAAATCTCAGTGACAAAGGAGAATGGCTCACTGAGTTCTTATGGGGATTAGGTGGATTTCGTGCCCGGATTCTTGGTGTAAAAATACACTATCACATAATCCACTCTTGGGATTTAGTCCAATCGATCGCACTGTCCATAAGCCATTTCAGTATGATTGAACCTCTTCTTTATCAAATGACAGAATACCACTTCTCAACAATTCTGTTCCATATGGATTCAGCTATAGAATGTCTGATATTCACACTAAATGCACTTGGATATGCTGTAAACCCAGATCAATTTAAGAACGTAACTGATAAAAATGAATTGTTACAAATAGCCCCCTGGAACATTTTTGGAAGACGTAGACAAAATAAAGTTGAATTTGTAAAGGGATATAATAATTATTTCCCAACATTTAAAAAACATTGGATTGAAAATCGAGACCTAATCGATAAAATTACAGAACAACATGATGTATCTAAGCACCGCTCCACAATATTTGAGGGAGGCACAAGAAGAATAGATCCACCTCCAGGTTTTTTCAATAAATTTGGTATTGAAGACGATAAAGGCAAACAAATACCGATTTCAGCTTGGGCAGAGCTACCTCTCACACCTCAGCCAAAGCTTCCAAGGAGACAACGGAAACATGTGGAGTATAAACAAGTCGATAAGTTAGAGGATATTGCGAAGAAATTCGAAAGGTTTATCAACGTCTCTGGAGTGAAAGCTCTCGAAGATGCAAAAAAAACTATAATAATCAACTGACCTTTACGAAAAAGACTTTCGACCGGCCAGTAATAAGGAAGGTGAAAACCATGGAAAAAGAGACAATATCTGTACCAATATCATTTGAATATTTGCTGACGGTTCTGTTTGGAAAACAAACGTATCATGGTTTTGTTGGTGTCCACAAGGTGTATAATTGGAAGACTCACATTTTAAAATTATTCAATGCAATACGGAAATCAATAATCATTAATATTACTGTCACTGATGAGTTTCATAAAAATGAATTGTTGGTAATTTCTGCACGTGCAGTAGAAAAAATAAGACAATGTAAAACAAAGGACGAAGTAAATATCTTAGCCATAGAATATTTGACAAGGATAATATTTGAGTTAATGGGCAAAATGCCCAACAATTGGGATAAGAGAATTGTAAACCGTCTGGAGTATTGGAAACTTGATGAATTTAGAAAACTAGGCTATACACAGACGGAAAGACAGAAACTTAACTTAATTCTATCTTTACCGAACAGGGATCAGTATAGCGATAGGTTTTCTGATAAATCGGAATTGTTTTATAAATATCGGGTTAATTTTAGAAGTAATAATAACAAATTTATCAAGTGGTTTAAAGAAAAATATAAAGACATCTACGTCGAATTATTCTAACCGTCATTAACAGGTTTTTATCTCGATGATCTGAACGCCTTTGGTAATTCGTGACCATACAAAACTTGTGCAAAATATTTGGATCCATTCTAATCTAAGTAATTGAGAAAATCATTGATGTCAAATAGGAAGCTATACAAATGGTTCTATGATAACTTTCAGAGTCACTATTATAATCTTGTTACCAAGTGGTGATTTTTTCCTTTTGGAGGCGAGGAAAAGGTAAGACAAAGAGTCCAGAGGGATGAAGATGGTAACTTGACTTTGAGGGGATTTTTATGTTTATTTATTCTTAATCTATTTCTGGAGGTGGTAAAATGAATGACACTTTGAGAATATCCAAAAGAGTAAGCCAGATGCAGAAATCTGCCATACATGAGATGACCCGGCTATCAAAACAGATAGAGGACGTGGCTTTCCTGTCCTGGGCAAAACCAACCTCCGGTGCTCCAGAGCATATCAGGAAAGCAGCCATAGCTGCAGTAAGCGATGGTTTGGTTGATGGTTACTCGGAAAGCCCGGGTCTTTTAGAACTACGCCAGGAGATAGTCAAAAAACTCAAAAGGGATAATCATATAGATGCCAATCCTTCCCACATCTTGATTACCATCGGTGCAATAGAAGGGCTGGCTGCTGCGTTAATGGCAGTGATCGATCCCGGAGATGAGGTAATCTTACCTTCACCCAACTATTCCACTCATATTAACCAGGTTGTCCTTGCTTCGGGAAAGCCGGTTTTCGTTCCCACAATCGAGGAAAAAGGTTTTATTCTGGATGTCGAAGGAATAAAAAAGGCAGTTTCTCCCAGGACCAAAGCCATAATGTATTGTTCGCCCAGCAATCCCACAGGGGCTGTCTTCAGTGAAAAGCA
>CAYURP010000029.1:2693-34473 GCA_964447175.1 uncultured Ignavibacteria bacterium
TTCAAAAAGAAATATCTTTCAGCTCGCAATCTGATGTGTGAGCGTCTGGATAATCTGAAATCGATTTTTGATTATCAAAAGCCTGGCGGCTCTTATCTTATGTTTCCAAAAATACTGGTGGAGGAAGGAAAAGACTCAATGGAATTCTGTAAGAGGCTTTTGAAAGCGGCTAAGATATCAACAACCCCTGGCGTGGATTTCGGGCCAACCGGCGAAGGGCATTTGAGAATGTCCTTTTGCGTTCCCCCTGAAACCATAAATAAAGCCTTTGATAGAATGGAGGGTTATTTCAAATAATTCCTAAATGTGTCCGATAAAACAACAAAATATAGTGGCATAAAATAGGAGGGTTAAAAATGTTTGGCTCAGAGGAATTGAAAGATAGAATTGAAATCAACGAAAGAACGGTCGAATGTCCAGTTAAAGATTGCAGTGAAAAAGTAGAAAGGCAAAGAGGTGTTTTTAAAAAAGAGGATAGGTTTAAATGTCCAAAGCACAATATCTATATCTCTCCATCCACATTTGAGTATGAAAACGAAAAAGATAACCTGCTTTGGAAAGATAAAACCGATATGGAACTGCTTCAGAAAATCAAAACGGTTAAAAGGGAAAGTCGAATGGCACGCGACAATAGCGAGGATGCTGTTACCTGGAACGTCTTTAGATTCTTGGAGAGAAATAATCTGGTGAGCAGCCTCTTCGGAGAAAAGGTAAAGTCTATTCTGAAAAATCCTGAAGTGATTTATTGGTCATACTACCAAAAAGAAAATGGGGTCTGGTCTGAATTAAATAAAGCAAGAGAAAAATTTGGTGAACGACTAAAAAAAGGATCAGAGCCTGATATTATAATCAAATCTGACAACGAACTAATCTTCATTGAGGCAAAATTCACGGCTGGAAATGAAACAGTTCCCAGTGATACGAGTAGTTCTAAAAAATATGAAACCGGTGGCGATAATTGGTTCTCAAAAGTCTTTAGGTCGGATTACAAAACAGTTGCCATAGATGAGAAGAAATATGAACTACTGCGATTCTGGCTGCTTGGAACCTGGATGGCAAAGCAAATGAGTTTGGATTTTTGCCTTGTTAACCTTACATTGTCAGAAAAAGACAAGGATATCGAAGCCATTTTCAAAATACATATTTACGAAAACCAAGGGATGAAATTTACTCGCATTAGTTGGGAAAACATCTATGAAGAAATTCTAAACAGTGGCTTATCAAAGACAGACAAAGATATGATGATAGAATATTTCAGAAATAAAACCATAGGGTACGACAAGAAAGGAACACTGAAAAAAGCATTTTCAATATCACGGTTGGTAACATCGAATAATAGATGAATATTTCCTTTAAGAATATAACTTTAAAACTTCTATACGTATGCATCTTGACAGGAGGAGCTTTATGCCAAAAAGAAAAGGACTAAAGATATTGCTCTGCGTTATAGGCGTCCTTGTTTTATTGATAATTATTGCTTCCGTTGTGATAAAGATCGTTTTCACCAAGGAAAAGCTTATGGCTATGATTAAGCCCCGGATGGAAACTACTCTGAAACGGGAGGTGGAGATTCAGGACGTGTCAATATCCATCTTCGGCGGTTTAGGAGCTGACGTGGAGGGGGTCAAAATCCACAATCTCCCGGGTTATACTCAAAAGGAGCTTTTTGAATTCAAGACCCTATCCCTGAGAGTGAAATTCTGGCCCTTGTTTAGAAAAAGAATCGAAATCCAGAAACTCATTTTGGATCAGCCCATAATTGCACTGGAGAAAAATAAAGAAGGGGTTTTAAATATCGATGATCTCATGAAAAAAGAGGGCGAAGTAATAATCCCTACTGTCCCCTTTGACCAGATGGAGATAAAAAATGGTGAACTGATTTTCTCAGATTTGACCAAACCATCTCAGATTCTTTTGAGCCAGATAAACCAGCAAGCCCGGTTCACCCTGGACCAGAAAATGGAAAACGGACAAGTTACGGGAAAAATCTCTATTTCTGAAATCAAAATGGAAATGCCTGATCTCGAAAAAGAAATTTCTCAACTTACTTTCTCTCTGGAACACGAGCTGAATTATAATTTCGCCGGAGATTCATTGAGCATCGATCACATCATAATTTCACTGGGTAAAGCTTCCTTTGATCTCAAGGGGAAGATATTGAGTTTAACCACCTCTCCTGTTATTGAGTTATCCCTTTCATCTGACAAAATTAAAATAGAGGATCTTTTGAGCTGGATTCCCAAACCTGAAGCCTCTCCCCTATCCCAGATCGAGGGATCCGGTAATCTGAAGATCTCAGCAGACATATCCGGTGAATTTAAACCGGATACCCTGCCCCAGTTCAAAGGTCAGGTGGTATTAAGTGATGTCAAACTGAAAACACCCCAAATAGAATATCCCTTTGAGATGTCTTATGCCGAGATCAACTTCGATCAAAAAGCCTTGAGCTTTTTTACCTCTCAGGGAAAGATAAAGGATGCCAAAATTGAGATGAGTGCGGTGATTGACAACTATAAAGACCCCAACTTAGCGGCAGAGATTAAATCTGAGTTTGATCTGAAACTGCTCCAGGAGTTAAAGAAAATACCAGAGGGGATGGATACCAGAGGAAAGATAAAAACCGATTTAAAAGCATTTGGAAAACCAAAAAAACCAGAGGATTTAAAGCTCAGCGGAGAAGTGTTGCTAAAGGATGGCAGGATAACCGTTCCTTTTCTGGCAAAGCCTGTGGAGGATTTAAATGCTGATTTAGTCCTCAAACAAAACAATCTTAAATTAAATAACATAAGCCTGCGTATGGCTAAATCATCTGTTAATTTGCAGGGTGAGGTAAAAGGGGTAGTCCCTTATTTCCTGAAAAAGGAAGAAAAAATACCTCTAATCCAATTCAGTTTAAATTCACCGCTTCTGAACCTGGATGAAATACTCCCTTCTCAAAAATCCGAAACAAAAGCTGAAACGAAAAAAACGAAACAGGATGCTCTTTTGCTGCCGGACATAGAAGCTCGGGGTCAGATTAATATTCAGAAGGTAATCTTCCGAGAAGTGGAACAGACAAACCTGATAGCTAATGTCGAAATATCAAAGGGTATCATAAAAATCGACAATGTTGTGTCCGGAGTCTATACCGGAAATTTGGGGGGGAAGGTTTTATGCGATCTGAATGACCCGGAGCACATCACCTTCGATATGGAGTTCAACGCCAGTAAAATCGAGGCAAATAACTTTCTGTCCCGCTTCACACTGTTTGACGAACATCTCTTTGGGAAACTGGATATATCTGCGAAATTCTCGGGCAAAGGCAACAGCATAGAGGATGTCAAAAGGTCCCTTTTAGCCTCAGGTAAAGCGAATATCCAGGACGGAAAATTAATAAACTGGGAGCTCCTCAATCTTTTAGGAGAATACCTGCAGGTTAAGGAGATAAAGGATCAGACAATAAAGGATTTAAAAAACACTTTTATGATTCAGAATCAAAGACTCTATTTTGACGATTTCTTTGCCCAGACAAAGGACGCTGACTGGCAGGTCTCCGGATCCGTAGGCTTTGACGGAAGTCTGGATTATGCTATAAGCGCAACCCTTTCTAAGGATCTTTCCAGTAGATTCGACAGATTGGGGGAGGTATCTCAGTTTCTGAAAAATGATGCCGGTAGGGTAGTTCTTGATCTGAAATTGGGGGGGACATCAAAATCACCCACATTCACCCTGGACACCTCCCGAGCTGAAAAGAAATTCCAATCCCAGTTGAAAATCAAGCAGGATGAGCTAAAAGATGAGCTGAAGAAAAAAGGGGAGGAAATTCTGAATAAGTTTTTAAAAAAGGATAAAAAGTAATAAATATAAATGCGGGTCACAAAAAATCCGAATTACTTTAAAATCATTATTCTTTTTCTTATTTTTATACTTTTTTCTTACCCAAAAATAGTTGAAAGCAAACCTGAATTTGTCATATCTGCATCCAGCGAGGAATTGAAAAAACAGACAGAAGATATTCTGCAAAGCGCTTATCAAAGGATATCTCGGACTCTTCAGGATAGTTTAACCTCTATCACAGATGTATATATTGCAGATACTGACAAGGAGTTTCAATCTGAAACCGGAACTTCCTTCCCTGACTGGGGAATAGGGTGTGCCATCCCCGAACGCCACCTGATAGTTGTCAAATCTCCGGTGAAATTCAGATATGGAAAGTCACTGGAACAGGTTCTGCAACACGAGCTGGCTCACATCTTTCTGAACGAAAAGGTCAAAGGTAAAAGAGTTCCCCGGTGGCTGGATGAGGGATTCGCCATGATGCAGTCCCAGGAGTGGACTATAGGTCAGGATGTAGTTGTAGCCCGGGCGGTTCTTACCAATTCCATTTTCCCTTTATCCAAAATAGAAAGTTTGAACCGGTTCAACCAGAGCCAGGCTAATTTAGCTTATACCTTGAGCTTTTTGGCAATCTCTTATATTTTCAGGGAATATGGGGAGGAAGGATTTATCCAGATGGTAGATTTATTATCCCGGGGAGATGATTTAGATCAGGTATTTTTAAAAAGCACTGGCTCTGATTACATAAGTTTCCAGACGGAATTTTATGATTATATAAAGACCAGATACCAGTGGATAAGTCTTCTGGGTGATACTTACTTCTTCTGGCTGGGTCTTGCTTTTTTGATCGTCTTGCTTTATCTTTTAAAGAAAAGATACACAAAAAAGATTTTAAAGAGATGGGAAGAGGAAGAAAAGAGTCAAGCAGATGAAAAGGAAACGCATTAGACATCGACTGGAATACTGGTTAACTCTTTCAATCAGTTATTTTGCTCAACTTCTCCCCTACAGATTTGCGCTATTTATGGGTGAGATCATAGGTGATATAGCTTTTGGCGTTGTGAGATTCAGAAGAAGAATTGCCTTAAAGAACCTGAGAAATTGCTTTAAGGATAAAAATATAAAGGAATTAAAGAAAATAGCCAAAGGCTCCTATCGAAACCTGGGTAAATCTTTGATCGAATATGCTCTTTTCCCCAGGCTGGTCCGAAAGAAACTCTCAGATCTGGTGGAGTTTGATCATGCCGAATATTTTGATCAAGCATTAAAACAAGGTAAAGGTGCGGTCATGGTAACCGGTCATTTCGGCAGCTGGGAGCTAATGGGCGCTGCCATTTCCCGAATGGGTTACCCCATCGATTTCCTGGTGGGCGAACAGCACAATCATCTGACAGACAGATTGATGAACGATTACCGGATGAGTATGGGGATAGGTATAATAAAGGTCGGCACCTCTGCCAAAGGGGTGATAAAAGCTTTGAGAAACAATAGACTCGTGGCTATGCTTTCAGATCAGGATGCGGGAAAAGATGGAGTTTTAGTGAATTTCTTCAACCGCCCTACCTCCACTCCCAAAGGACCAGCAGCTTTTGCTTTGAGGACACAAGCCCCCATTATTATGGGCTTTATTGTTAGAAATAACCGAAAAAAACAGAAAGTCTTTTTGAAAATATTTCAACCATCCCCCAACTCAGATGACAAAGAAAAGGATTTAAAAGAATTAACCCAGAAATACACCTCCATTCTTGAAAGCTATATCAGGAAATATCCTGATCACTGGTACTGGATTCACAGAAGATGGAAAAGCACCTTACCCCCATGGAAAAAATACTGATCGTTCAGACCGCTTTTATAGGGGACGTTATCCTGACCACTCCCCTGATTAAAGCCATAAAAAAAATATATCCTGATTCCTCTTTATCATTTCTATTGATCCCAGAGACCCGGGAGGTTTTAGCAAATAATCCTGGGTTAGATGAGATCATTGTCTATAACAAAAGAGATAAAGAAAAGGGCATTGCTGATTTTTTTTCGTTGGTTAAAAAAATTAAAAGTAAAGGTTTTAATAAAGCGTTCATTCCGCATCGTTCACTGCGAAGCGCTCTGCTTTGCTATTTAGCCAGGATTCCTGAAAGGACTGGATTCGACACAAGCGCTGGATCTTTTCTTTTCACCAGAAAAGTTAAGTACAAGAAAGAGCACCACGAAATAGAACGGAACCTTTCGCTTTTAAATAATTTAAAAGATAAAAAAGAGTTCTTGCCTGAGCTTTTCCCCTCCCGGGATGATTTTGTCATAGTGGAAAATTTTCTTAAAGATAACAAGTTGAATGTTGATGAAAAAATAGTGGGTATATCGCCCGGTTCGGTCTGGGCAACCAAAAGATGGCTACCCGAGAGGTTCGCTCAGGTGGCTGATCTTCTGATCGAAGAATCACATGCAAGGATAGTTCTTTTGGGTTCTAAAGAGGATGAAGAACTCTGTTCTCAGATTTCCGATTCAATGAAAACAAAACCAATAATAGCTGCAGGTGAAATGAGTATTTTACAGTCAGTAGTTTTGATTTCTAAATGTAGGGTTATTATATCCAATGACAGCGCACCAGTTCATATGGCAGTGGCTATGAGAATACCCGTGGTGGAGATCTACGGCTCAACAGTTCCCGAATTCGGCTTTGCGGCTTATGGAGAAAAGAACATAATCTTGGAAAAGCCACTTTATTGTCGTCCCTGCGGAATACACGGAAAAAATAGATGTCCGGAAAAGCATTTCAGGTGTATGAGGGAGATCACTGCGCAGGAGGTCTTTGAGGCGGTGAAAAGTGTAATTGAAAAACCAGACTGAAGTTTATCTCCACCAATTAAGATAAAAGGAATATACTCTCTTTTGTCTCCTGATATTTATGCATAAAATAACTGTTATAGGAACCATTACCAAGGACACGGTCATCCACCCCGATGGACGAAAAACAGAAAGCTATGGAGGAATCCTTTATAACATTCTGGCTCTATCTTATCTGGGGAAAAGAAATGTAAAAATCTATCCAATCTGCAATTTAGGCTATGATATCTATGATTCAGTTCTGCATGTTTTGAAAAAATGTAAAAACGTAAATACAATTGGTATTAAAAAGACCAAAAGAAAAAACAATCATAATTTTTTAATTTACGACAAAAAGGGCAACAGAGAGGAGATAAGCAAAAACAAATTACCCCGGCTAACATACTCTCAAGTCTACCCATTTCTGGACTCTGATGTGATCCTGGTCAATTTCATATCTGGTTCAGACATTGATTTGAAAACCTTAAAAAAGTTAAAGGAAAATACCTCTGCCTTGATATTTATGGACGTTCACTCCCTTATTTTAGGCAGAGGAAAAGATGGCAAAAGATTTGTTAAAGTACCAAAAAACTGGTTGAGATGGCTAAGTTATGCCGATGTAGTGCAATGTAATTTCTTTGAGTTTAGCAAACTGTTAAACAAGAATATGAGCTCATTTGCTCAGATTAAAAGTTTTGCCAGATTGATTCTCCTATCAGGTCCTCGGATTCTTCTGGTGACTAATGGAAAAGAGAATGGTTATGTGTTTCAGCCTGGTGTAAAAGGAGTCAAGTTTAATCGCAGCATTGTCCTCAAATTAAAAAAAGTTAAAGACCTCACCGGATGCGGGGATATCTTCTCCGCAGCCTTTTTGCTATCGTATCTTAAATCAAAAGATCCTGTTTCATCTGCAAACTTTGCCAACTCAATTGCCACTTTTAAGTGCAGATTCTCAGGAATTGAGAATTTATCAAAGCTTTCCAAATATTAATCAGGATTTTAGTCAAAACTCAACGTTAAGAAAATCTTGCACCTTCCTAATATGAAGTATATTATCCATTTTCGTTGACAAGTTTTTGAACTCCCTCTATATTCGTATTTATGATCAAATTGGAGGATGTATCTTATTTCTATCAACTGGAAAAGGGGAATAAATTTCAGGCTCTGGATGGAATAAATCTGGAACTGAAAACAGGGGAATTTATAGCCATCATCGGACCCAATGGCTCGGGTAAAACCACCCTGGCTCAGCTTTTGAATTCCTTGATTTTGCCTGCCTCCGGAAGAGTTCTGGTAGATGATCTGGACAGCTCAGATAAAAATCTGCAAAAGCAGATAAGGGTCATGGTGGGAATGGTTTTCCAGAATCCGGACAATCAGATTATCTCTACCACGGTGGAGCGGGAGATCGCATTCGGTTTGGAAAACCTGGCTCTCCCCTACCCGGAGATAAAAGAAAGGGTGGAATGGGCGCTTTCTGCTTTCAATCTGCAAGAATACAGAAATCACCCTCCTCACAGTCTCTCTGGGGGCGAAAAGCAAAAACTATCCTTAGCTTCCGTTTTAGCTATGAGGCCATCCTATCTGGTTCTGGATGAACCCACTTCACTTCTGGATCCTAAAGGTAGAGATGAGGTCAATGACCTGATACGAAAACTCTCCAAAGAATTGACTGTCATTCACATCACCCAGTTCCCGGATGAGGCTTTGTTAGCACATCGGGTTCTGGTATTGAATCAGGGCAAAATTGCTCTGGATGGTTTACCCTCTTTTGTTTTCTCTCAAATTAATGAACTTAAAAAAATGAACTTAGGAGTTCCAATTACATTTGAGATAAAAGAAAAGATGAAAAAATCAGGAGTGAAATTAAAAAGCACAGCTCTTAAAATGGATGAGCTAATAGATGAGATTGTCACTTTGAAGACAACGCCTCAAAAACAGATGGATTTGAATTTTTCAGGCAAAGAAATAAGTGTCAAAGTTTCCCAATCCATTGAGCCATTCATTGAGGTTGAAGATTTAAGCTATGTCTACAACCAGGGATTACCCACAGAGAAGAAAGCACTGGATAAGATCAATTTTAGAATTGAAAAGGGTGATTTTATTGGCTTGATTGGGCCCACAGGCTCAGGAAAGTCCACCCTGGTTCAGCATTTGAACGCACTGCTTCAACCCACTGAGGGAAGGGTGTTAATTAACAAAAAGGATTTGAAAAATAAAAATCTCGATTTAATAAAAATTCGCCAGAGGGTCGGACTGGTTTTCCAATTTCCTGAACTTCAGCTTTTCGAGGAAACGGTTTTCGATGATATTGCATTCGGACCCAGAAACCTGGGCCTAACAGAAGAAGAGATTAAAATAAGAATAGAGGAATCCATAACAAAATTGGGTTTAGATTTCGAAACATTTGCCTCAAGGTCCCCTTTTTCCTTATCTGGCGGAGAACAGAGAAAAGTAGCCATTGCGGGTGTTCTGGCTTTGAATCCGGAGGTTTTAATTTTAGATGAGCCCACCGCAGGTTTGGATTTTCAGGGCGTTGAGCAGATAAAGAACGTGCTTTTAAAACTAAACCGAGATGGAACAACAATCATACTTATTTCTCATAATCTTGATTTAACAGCTCAACTCTCAAAGAAAATCCTTTTGCTGGACAAAGGGAAAATTGTCTGCTTTTGTGAGAAAAATGAATTTTTTAAATCGCCAGAAATACTTCTCTCCGCAGATTTAAAACCGCCTTTGATTTTAGAATTTATTTCTAAACTATCCCAAAAGGGATTTAAAATCACATCCCACTTGTTTACCTTAGATAAAGTCATACCAAAACTTATAAGATTTCTTTGTACATCTTAAAATTTTACTTGACAAAAACGTTTTAAGAAGTAATATATTTATTTGAAAACCTTTTAAACTGGTCCGGTGAGGCCAGAAAAGGAAAATTGATGAGGTTAAACAGAATAAATTGTCACCTTCCCTCAAGTTAACGGGAGGGTATTTTTTTACCTGATTCTAAGAGAGGTCAAATTTGAAAAAGGAAAAACCCATTCTGATTATGGATAGCAAAACCATCACCCGCTCACTTATGCGAATCTCGCACGAGATTCTGGAAAGAAATCGCGATGCAAAAAATATGGCTATTATCGGTATCAAAACCAGAGGAGCTTTCCTTGCAGAAAGAATCGCTAAAATAATAGAATCCATCGAAGAGACTAAGATTCCCGTGGGCTTGATGGACATAAACCTTTATCGAGATGATACCCAGAGTAAAAAAGAACAGCCGATAATTCAAAAAACCGAGATACTGTTCGACGTGGTGGACAAAATAATAATCCTGGTGGACGACGTCCTTTTCACCGGCAGAACCATCAGAGCTGCACTGGACCAGATAATAGATTTTGGCAGGCCTAATTCCATTCAGTTAGCTGTTCTGGTGGATCGGGGCCACAGAGAACTTCCCATAAGGGCTGATTATATCGGAAAAAACATCCCTACCTCAGCTGATGAACTGGTTAAAGTGAAAATAAAGGAGGTGGATGGAGAGGACAGCGTAAGCATCGTGAAAGATCAAAAAAGTGAGAAAAAAAGAAAGAAATAAAACAGTCATAGTCGTAATCGCTTACATATGATAAACTTACAAAGTTAACTTAGCAGTTTACTTTAAACATTATGCCTATTACAAAACTGAAATCAAAACACCTCCTGGGGTTAGAAGGGATGTCAAGAGAGGAGATCAACTTCATCCTGGATACGGCTGTCAGTTTTAAGGAGATTCTGGAGCGTCCCATAAGAAAAGTCCCCACATTAAGAGGCGTAACCGTGGTTAATCTCTTCTATGAACCATCCACCCGGACCAGGATATCCTTTGAGCTGGCTGAAAAAAGATTGTCCGCAGATCTGGTAAATTTCTCCACAAATACCTCCAGCGTTCAGAAAGGCGAAACCCTGAAGGATACCGTAAAGAACATCGAGGCTATGAAAATCGATATGGTGGTGGTCAGGCATTCCATACCTGGCGCTCCGCATTTCATTGCCAAATGTGTGGATTCATCTGTTGTCAATGCCGGCGATGGTGCGCATGAGCATCCTACCCAGGCTCTTCTGGATCTTCTCACCCTGAGGGAAAAATACAAAAACCTAGAAGGCTTAAGAACAGTGATTGTGGGTGACATACTCCACTCCCGGGTTGTCCGCTCCAATATCTGGGGATTTTTGGCTATGGGAGCTAAGGTAGCGGTTTGCGGTCCCACTACTCTCATGCCCGTGGAGATAGAAAAGATGGGGGTAGAGGTCTTCTCTGACCTAAATAAGGCGCTGGAGGGACGGGACGTGGTAATGGCTTTGAGAATTCAGCTGGAACGCCAAAAAGGTGGCCTTCTGCCCTCTTTGAGGGAATACACCAATCTTTTTGGTATAACCAAAGATAGATTGAAAAGGCTGAACAAAAACTTCACTATAATGCATCCCGGACCAATAAACAGGGGAATCGAGATCACCCCTGAGGTAGCTGATGGGCCTTACTCGGTTATTTTGAATCAGGTCACCAACGGGGTAGCAGTAAGAATGGCAATCCTTTATCTTTTATCCGGAGGGGAGAAAAAAGTTGAGTAAAGTGGAATATGATCTGATAATTGCCGGGGGTAAAGTCATCGACCCGGTGAGTGGTCTGAACAAAGTCGCAGACATATATATCCAGGGCAAAAAGATATCGAAGATCGAAACTAAAAATCTTATCGATCAAAAGAAATTAAAATCCACAAAAGACGACAGGATTGTCAATGCATCTGATAAGATTGTCACTCCGGGCTTGATCGATATGCACACGCATCTCCGGGAGCCTGGCAGGGAGGACGAGGAAACCATCTATACCGGTTCTGAGGCTGCAGTAGCTGGCGGCTTTACCTCCATCTGCTGTATGCCTAATACCGAGCCTCCCATTGATGACCAGGAATCGGTCAATTTCGTTTACGAGAGAGCAAGAAAAGCTTTGTGCAAGGTCTTCTGCATTGGAGCTGTGACCAAAGGTTTAAAAGGGCAAGAACTTACCGAGATGGCTGATCTGAAAAATGCCGGTGCAGTAGCTGTTACAGACGACGGATTGCCCATCTCCAATCCGAGAATAATGCGTAATGCCTTAGATTACACCAGGATGCTGGGTTTGCCTGTGGTCTCGCACTGCGAGGACTTAGATCTTTCCTCCAGTGGGGTGATGAACGAAGGATACGTCTCCACACTCCTGGGGCTTCCCGGTATCCCCTCCCTGGCTGAGGAAATTATGGTCTCCAGGGATATAAAATTAGCGGAATATACAGGAGGAAGAGTTCACATAGCTCACGTTTCCACAAGAGGATCAGTGGAACTTATAAGAGCAGCTAAAAAGAAAGGGATAAAGATAACCTGCGAAGCCACTCCTCATCACTTCTCCCTTACCGATGAGATCATAAAAACCTTCAATACCAATGCCCGGGTAAATCCTCCGCTCAGAACCCAAAAGGATGTGGATGAGATAAAGAAAGGTTTAAAGGATGGAACCATAGACTGCATAGCCACCGATCATGCTCCTCACTCCATCGAGGAAAAGGACGTGGAATTCAGCGTGGCTCCTTGTGGAATGGTGGGGTTGGAAACGGCTTTAGGTCTGGTAATAACAGAGCTGGTAGACAAAAAGATTCTGAGCTGGGAAGAAGCCGTAACTAAGATGACCATAAATCCAGCCAGGATATTGAACTTGAATCTGGGGAAAATTGAAATAGAAGCCCCGGCTGATTTAACTATTATCGATCCTAAAATCTCCTGGACTGTAGATACCTCACAATTCAAATCCAAATCAAAAAACTCCCCCTTTGAAGGAAAAGAGCTTACCGGCAAAGCCTGGATGACCATTGTAGATGGCAAGATAATGCACCGTTTATAGACCTCTTCGGAGGTGTGAATCCTGTACAATGCGTAGGGGCGGAGCTTGTTGAGCTAAGCGAAATCCCGATTTATCGGGGTCAACGCCCTTTTTGTTTTAAGACTTCTCAGAAAACAAAGCTTAGACCGAATTTAAAGGAATCACTGAAAAGAGGTGGTGCGGAATCAAAGGGCCAGTTCATTTTATCTTTTCTCAATTCATAAATACCGTAAGATAAACCGTTTTTTAGGAAAAAGCTCACCACAGGCACGGCATAAGGTGAGGAATCCCCGATCTGATCTATAAATTTATCCAAAAGGAACTGAGCCCCATCCTCCAGAGCCATACTTAACAAAGATTCCCAGAAAACAAACCTGGAAAACACTACTGCCCTTTCATACCCTGCATCAAAACTCAAGATGGGAATCAACTGAATTTTCACTCCCCCTTCGGTTCTGGTTCCAAAGCGAAAAGAACCATCCCATAAGGAAAGCAAGGCAATGTCCGAAGAAGGATGAACCTCTTTATGCTTGACTTTCAATTCCGACCAACCGATACCAGAGGAATTGTAAAGGGTAATCGAGGATTTTCCTAATCCGTAGCCATATCCTTCCTCCCGCCCCAGACCCAATCTCCACATATCAGTCTCGATCTTATTGGTATTTGATTCCCCTCCTAAATCGGTTGATACATTGGTCAAGGAAAAATAGATGTAATCGTATTTAAAGATGTTTTCCGGATCATATTCAGGTTCCTTTGACGAGAATCCTAACTTGATTTCCGCAAGACCAAGCTCGGCAAAAGATCGATTCAGATCTTTTAGTTTGTATTTGGATAACCCAAAACCCAGACTAATGGTGGGGCGGTGATAGATTTCAATCAAATTTTCATCTTCTTCTTCTTCTTTCTCAACCTTTATGGTATATTCTTTGGCAACTGCGATAACTGAAAATGATAAAACGATAAAACCAATGATTCCTAATTTTAAAAATCTCAAACCCATTTTCCCTCCCATTTTTTCCATATTAAAAGTGTCATTGTCAGAAGTAAATTTATTTAAAGAAAAGTTATACATATTCCCTAAATAATCAGTTCATATACGTTCCTGTCAAGTCAAAGATTCAAAAAAATCCATATTGTTGGTGTAATTATCGTCAAGACCAGTTTCGGGGATTCCCACGCTAATTCGCATCCGCGTAGGGGCGGAGCTTGTCTCCGCCCAATCTGTTTCATCTGTTGTGAATCATATTAAACAAAAAACCCACCTTGAGGGCAAGGTGGGCTACCAAATTTAATACCTTGTATAGATTAATTAACCGTACTTTATACTTTTATCAGATCCTTCTCCCTCAGAAAGCTCAAGCTTTTCTCATAATCCTCAAGTGTAACCATCTCTAAAATCAGAGGAACAGAAATGTCTAATTCATCTATTAATTCGAGAAATTTTTCGATATCGATCTTTCCC
Source organism: uncultured Ignavibacteria bacterium (assembly GCA_964447175.1). Taxonomy (GTDB): domain Bacteria; phylum Zixibacteria; class MSB-5A5; order MSB-5A5; family SM23-73-2; genus CAYURP01. The sequence continues at coordinate 16,682 of CAYURP010000029.1, forward strand.
TGATCCAGGGGGAAATGATTATCTTTTTCACCCTGGTTATTATGAATATGAATTTCCACCAGATAATCCTTGATCTTTCTGGTGTAATCTTCGATTGAGACTTTATAAAGATTAGCATGACCGATGTCCAGAACCGCTTTTAGATATTTCGAATTTATTTTTTCCAGGAAAAAGAGATGTTCATCCACGTTTTTCACCATGGAGTGATTGTATACTTTGGAGTTATTCTCCAGCCCGATTATAACTCCCTTTTTCTCAGCTGCTTTAACCAATTCCTGAAGGCTTAAAAGCAGATTTTCATTAGCCTTTTCCATTAATTTCAAAGAATAATTCGAGGGAAGATTCCCGCCGTGAACCACCAGAACCTCAGCCCCAAGTTTTTTTGCTAAATCTAGACAATCCAGCGTGGTCTTGACTGACGCCTCCCTTATGGTAGGGTTCAAGCTGGACAGGTTGACATCATAGATAGTGGTATGCACAATGGGTTTGATACCGTAAGACGATAGTTTTCTTTTGATAAATTCAATATTTCCATCTGTCAGGTTGAGCGGAAAGAAATTAGGCGGGTCAGCTTTGAATTCGATATAATCTATATCGAATTTGCTAAGCTTTTCTACGAAGTTCACAAAGTCCGCAAAAGTAAAGAAACCTGTGGATACACCGATTTTGTTATGGTTTGCCATAGGTTAACTATACGTTGAAATGACTGGGTTGTTGATATTACTTTACGTTAAGAATCTATATCAGGATAATTCTTTTTCTATGACTTTAATTCATCAGAAAATCTTGAAAGTTAAATAAAAACTAAAACCATTTCGGCGGAGTGATTCCTTTTTTAGTGTAAAAGTTCTGTAATCGTTGTCGGTTTTTCCCACCAGGCAAAAGTCCCAGAAAATTCATTGCGTTCCCGCCAAGGGAATCCTCTATTTCAGCATCTGTAAAGAGATTACTATGCTTCAAAACTTCGACGTATCCATCCTTAAATTTCTTATAATTCTTTACCCGTTTTAAGACATGCCAATCAGTGCCAAATAGGAGTCTCTTTTTTATAATTGGAAAGTCGCGGACTATCTCCTTGTAATTAGATATATATCCTTGTCTGTCTTGGTCTGTAGTAACCCGGTGGCAAGCAACGTCCGTGTAAAGATAGGGAAATTCCTCCATCATACCGCAGATTTCTTTTACCCAGCTTTTCACCCCACCGTATCTCACTTTCTGGTTCCAGCCAAAATGGGCTAAATTCAGGCGAAGATTTTTGTACTTGGAAAGAACGTCTTTCCAGAATATAGCCTTACCAAAATCAAAGCTGGCATCGGGATATGATTCTATACCATACATCCCGCAATGTGTGGTGATGGGAACTTCGTTTTCCTCACAATACCTGTACAAATCCGACAATACTCTGTCATATTCTTCACCTCTGAATAGATACTGCATCTTCTCGTTACGAATAGCCATTAGCATTCTATGAGCTTCAACCTCTTTATTGTTTAATGGTTTATATCCCATCGAGTTGTACAATTTCACTCCGATGAAACCCCTTTCCTCAATGGCATCTTTTACCAAATTCAGGGAGCCATATTTTTCCAGTTGTCCGTCAGGGTTGTTCATTCCAACCTGGTATACCAGTTCCCGCGCCGGGTCAAAGGGAACAAAGGGGTGTATTTTCCCCTGGTGAGCAAGGACAATTTGGCAGATCAATTTGATTTGATCTTCGAGCTTATTATCGGTGGTGTTTTTGAACCAGTATTCATAATCGATCATTAGAGGAACATATAAATCGATATCCTCCCAGGTCTTTACCAGATCCTTAGCAATCGTTTCGACATCTTTGGTAAGAGATTCCTCCCAGTCTTTCATCTTTTCTTTTGTAGCCCAACCAAATAATCTAAGCAATTGACGGTATATCCATCCCATTTCCCCTGCATCCAGTTTTCTCGTGATACATCTCTCCCTCATACGGTTTGCCAGGTAAGCGTAAATTTGGGGACCCGGAAAGAAATTAATCAAGTATTCGATTGTGAAACCTCTCCTTTCAGACCTGCGCGATTGAAGATACCCATCCACTGGAATATCCATAGCATTAAAGATATGCGTATGGACGTCGATGATTGGAGTCATCTTACCCTCCCTGTTAAATTGTAGTTGATTTATTTCATAATTTGTTTTTTATATTTTACCCCTCGATTTTGAAATATGCCCTGCATAGGCTCATCCGCAATAAAAAATTACAACGAATCCTGATTTCAGTCAAGCAAAATCTTCTTTTCGAGGAATTAATCAGCTTCGGCAAATCCTATTACCGAAGCATCGAAAACACGACGTTAGGTGAAACTGCATTTGCTATTTTTCTGGCGGAACAGTTAATTCCGTTGCTGACTGAATTCCTGAAGCCACTTCCGAAATGATACCCAATCTGACATATATCGGATGAACGATTTTTCTCAACTCGGAAAGTTTGCTGGCGAAGACAGCAGCACCTAAAACGCACGAGATACCGCCTATTATCAAAGTATTGGGCGCACCTAAGCTACTTGCCAGCGCGCCTGCCAATAAGCTGCCAAAAGGGGCTGTGCCTACAAATGCCATGGCAAAAAAGCTCATAACCCGACCCCGTTTATCATCATCCACAATGGTTTGTAAAATTGTGTTACTGGAAGCCATCTGGATTATCATTCCCAGACCGGTTATTAACATTAATGCCAAAGAAAGGTAGAGGAACCGGGATAAAGAAAATGCAATGAGTCCAAAGCCAAAGACAGCCGCAGATAGAGGAATAATTTTCCCCAACCCTAAAATACTTTTTCTGGACGCCAGATAGAGGGCACCTGCCAGAGCACCTATACCCGAAGCACCCATGAGAAAACCGAAGGTGTGAGAGCCACCGTGAAGAATCTCCTTAGCGAAAACGGGCATAAGCACTGCATAAGGCATTCCCATTAAACTCACCAATCCCAGTAACAGTATAATGGATCTTATAGGTGCAAAACCAAAGACATAAGAAAACCCTTCTTTCAGCCCTTGCAAAACCCGAGCCTCTTGGATTTTTGCTTTTTTGGGTGTGATTTTCATCATCAACAGAGATTCAATAACAAAGAGGTAGCTTAACCCATTAATGAGAAAACAGGTCCCCTCGCCCGTGGCAGCAATTAGTACCCCGGCTATGGAAGGCCCAAGCAACCTGGCACTGTTAACCATTGAGGAGTTCAAGGCAATTGCATTCCCTAAATCCTCCCTTTTTTCGACCATCTCTACCACAAATGCCTGGCGGGCTGGCATATCAAAGGCATTAACAAAACCAAGGAATATACTTAAAAGTATGATGTGCCAGACCTGAATAGCTCCGGTAAAAAAGAGAAACGACAAAACTAAAGCCTGTACCATAGCCAGTATTTGAGTAGCAATCAAAATGTGATAGCGATTCCATCGATCGGTCAGCACTCCGGTAAAAGGAGTTAACAAGAAAGTCGGAATTTGACCCGCAAAACCAACCAGGCCCAATAAGAATGCGGAACCTGTAAGACGATACACCAGCCAGGGCAAAGCCAGACGCTGGATCCATGTTCCAATCAGCGAGATGCTTTGTCCCATGAAAAAGAGACGATAATTTCTATACCGAAGCGAACGAAAGATAATTCTAAAGCCTTTTAGATCAGCAGCCTGATATTTATCGGACCTTGTTTTCATTTAACCCATCTATATCCAAAACTGCGAAAACTGGCTAATATAACTTTTCTTAAGCTTTACGCTCTCTTTTAATTTCAACCTGTTTCAGCACCAACCAATTATATAGATAATTCTACAAAAAGCATTGTTTAATCCTAAGCAAGATACGAGGGATTTAATTCAAAAACAATGGATTTCTTAAATATGCCTTATCAGTAAAAAATGTCATTCTGATCCCGCCTTTGGCGGGAGAAGAATCTCATATTTGCCACTTATTGAGTTTGTTAGATTCTTCACGGAGCCCGCCTGAGTGAAACGAATGGGTTCAGAATGACAGAAGGATCAGTTGATTGTCTTAGGACACGTTCAGCTGTTATATGATGAAATCTTGCAGCTTTGTTATATTCTTGTTGTTTATATGTATCCTCCAAAGCGGTGTGTAACTGTATAACAAAAGTCAGCCGCTGAGGGGCACATACCTAAGCTCTATAGTAATAGTGTGTTTGAACTGCTATGGAACAGGTATTGATATAACCCGCGGAGAGTAGATCTGCATGTCGGAGAGTAACTCGAAAAAATCAGTTGAGTTACAGTCATAGGTAATCAGAAGTCTTTTATTTTTCTTATCGTAAAATTGAATGTGCTCTCTCCCTTCGTAACAAAAGAGATTCTTGTCGTACTTAGCCGAATCAGGGGATTGCTCAGGGGTAGTGTAGATAACCGTTGCTTCAGACCATGGACCAGTGAGTTCGGGAGCAGTGTGCACAACAATCTTATTACTCAAAAAACTGGGTCCGTAAATCATGACCCATCGATTCAAATCCGCATGATAACGAACGCTGCCACCGCTGGGACTTATGACATCTTTCATTACTGGATATGCATCCTCTGGATTTAGACCCTGGTTCCAGGACATATCCTTTGCCAGATATTCCACATATTCCTTCGGATTGTAAAGCTGTGCCAGGGGCAAGCGTATAAGAAACGTCTTTTCCCCTGGTTGACCGATAAAGACATACAAATGCTCACTCTGTTTTACCAGACATCTCCAGTTACCAGTATCGAAAACTGAAGACCACGCTATGAGCTCAACCATCCATTTATCCGCGGTTGCCGTTTTATAATTCGATATCCTGGCCAGGGTTGCGCCTATATGTGAAAAATTGAATAATTCATCCGGAGCCGCACCATATTTAGGACCCACCTTGTTTAGTGCCACATACAGGTCGTTTTTGTAAGCAAACACCTCCTCAGGCCAGTATTTGTATCGATCGGTATGGGATTCAAAAAAAGGCTGCGGGTTATCTGTATATTGGTTTTTCCAGAAATACGCAATGCGCCATCCTTTTTCCTTATCACATGTAGAAATCGCTATGCTATTGGGGATAATATCAGAGCCCTGGCGTGAGCGCTGATCTTTCGTGCCAACAAAAGTATCAGAAAATATCCACAGGACCTGTGTTTTTGATAAGGGAATTGATATCGCAGCGTCTCCTCCAAGCCACCCATCTTTATAAGGAAAGCTTGGCTCACATTTCGGAAAAACCGTCGCAAAATTACAATTCGAATAATCCTCAAAATCAATCTCAGCAGTTAAACCAGAGCTCTTGTCCCTTGCTGGAGAGGTAAGCACAGTATCTGATTTCAGTCGAAAAAACAGACCTGGGGCATCAAAAAAGTTCTCTTCGTTGTGATACTTCAAAAATATCTCGCGCAAGTCCTCGGTTGAAGCAGTAAGCAACATACCTTTCTCAGACCATTGGTAATCCTGAATCAATCTTTTTTTAACTGCCATATTATAAAACCAGCCATAGCTCAGAGAGGCAGCACGCAATGTGTCCTCATCAATCGAAATGCCGTAAAAACTATGAGTTCTAACGAAATGGTATCGGTAGAGATTATAGTCCTTTTCAAGTGATTGTGTAAAAATATCCAATATAAGCTGGTCAGCAATCCGGGTAAGAACTGCTTCAAATTCGAAAGAATTTCCTTTAACAGTGTGGACAAGACGATAAAAGTTGTCCCCTGAGCGTCGAAAAGTGAAGGTATCGCCAGATTCAGCATACCACGTGCCATTCAATGCTGATTCTACCACTATATTTTTATCAGTAAACAATGGTCGCAATGACATCACTTCTTCAGCATTGGCAATCAGATGGGAGATAAACACAGCCAGAGTTGTCAGAATTATATATTTAAATTTGAGCATGTGATCTTATAATTAACTCGTCAGCTAACGCAGGTTTATCTGTGTCATAAAATTACAATCACTGCGAATTTTAGGCAAGTGAAATCTTTTTCTGAGGTATTAATCAGTTTCGGCAGTTCCTACTACCGAAGCATCGGTAAATGTCATTCTGAGTCCTGCAATATCAGAAAAAATGTCATTCTGATCCCGCCTTTGGCGGGAGAAGAATCTCAGATTTGTTACACATTGAGTTTATTAGATCCTTCCCCCGCTAAATGCGGAGTCAGGATGACAGAAGGGGCGAGTCTATTGTTACGTTTCAATATTTCTTATTGGAATCCATCCGTATTCACCAGTGGATTTTTTTGACCAGGCCCAGCCGTTTACGAATTCATAAACAATAACTTCATCACCCGCCTTTACATCCAGTTCATTAGCATTATAATCGCAGAGCACAGTCGCTGTATCTCCTAAAATTTTCAAATATTGTTTGGGCACCCATCCTTTTTTACCATTCTTGGTTTTACATTCAATCCAATTGGGCCAATCAGGATCCTCTGAATATTCCTGACCAACAAAGACCTTTTCACCTTTCTTCAAAATAATCGGGTCAGGGAAAGATGATTTATGGTCTTTTATGATTTTGTAGGTTTTCATCTTTTCGATGCATCGGCACTAAGAAATTCCAGTGCGAAGGGATTAATCAGCTTCAGCAATTCATATTAGCGAAGCATTAAGAAAGGTGCAGCCATGAGGAGTCAGGTGTTTGGTTGTAATATACTAGACCACATTCTTATGACTTCATCCAACGCTTTAATTAATTTTATTTTTTGAGAATCTTTTGTAGTGTAAATAACTACAGGTTTCCCGTCATCATCTTCGCCACACCCATCAATTGAAACCTTATCTTTTTCAAATATTATCTTTTCGATACAACGGGTAGAAGCGATGGTCACATGCGTTTTATAAATCTTTGTGTATAGGTGTTTGTATGCATTAGCTATTGACTGAATATCTACAAAATATTTTGATTTGCTCTCCAAATATTTTAGAAAATCATCTCGATCTTTAAACCTTGAAATTTTGCTTGGATCGTTTTTTTTGTAGTAGTTAAAGTATTGATCTGCCATGTGAAATAAACTGACCGCAGCATTTATGCCTTTTCTGACATTGGCCTCATCGCGTTCATCACAAAAGTCATTGTAATTACCTTCAACAAATGCACTGAAAAAATCATGAGGATTCATACCCATATCTGTACTCCTTTCTTTTTACAGCATTTTTAGACAAACAACATCATAAGCATTATTTAAATGTTTGTGCTTCCAATTGATTCCAAGCTTGCTCAGGCGAAATTGGAAGCTTTAAATTTGCTTGTTGAGTTACTGCAATCTCGTTGAACATATTTCGAACATCAATTGGTTCTATCTGCAACTTTTTTATTATTCTCACAATACGTTCAATTATTCCAGGTGCGAGAAATGCAGAATCAGCAGAAAAAGGTGGATAGTCTTTGAGGATTTCGGCATTAGTGGTACCTCCAGTGTTGTTTGGCCCATTCAAATCTAAATAACATACTTCTAAATAAGTTAATAGTGCTTGTTTAAGCTTACCTTCTTTACGAAGAATTTCAGCCATTTCAAATCTTGTATTTCGATAAAGTCCCCAATTCCCTAACTTGCTGTGTTCTATTAGCTGCTTATTTAAAAGCGACCACTGAACGTCGTTTTCGGCGGGTGGGACGCCCAATCTTTCGGCCAATTCAGCTTTTTCCTGCTCCACAATCCACTTTTGTGCTAAATATTCGTCGTGAGTACCGTGATAAATTGCCCATTGTTCTTCAATTAGATCGATCTGTGCCTCAGTAATCAACACCTTTTTGTTATCTATTGGCCTTGTGCGCACATAAATAAAATTTCCACAACCGGGGCATTTCTTTTTCCTTTTCGGTTTCTGTTCGAGTGCAACATTGCAAGAGGGACAAACTGCTTCCACATTGCCAATTTTTTCCAATCTCGATAATTGTTTTGGTTTTGAGAAAGCCTTTCTGATCCAAGATAAAAATCCCATCAATAATACCTTTCTGGACAAGGGGGAAAGCCAATATCATATTTTCTGTCTTATGTCAGAACAACCTCCTGATGGAAGAAGAAAATGTTTATTTTCCATACGTCCAATAGTCCAACGCTTGAAGTCAGCTTCAAGTCTACAACGGGCGGTAATTCCAAAACTCAAATTCTTCATTTACTGACGATGTCCACTGTATTACCAACGAATCCGTTTGACTTTTAAGTCCAGTTCGACGATTTTCCAATTGTCGTCATCAATCCGGTTACAGTGATAGCCTTCAGATGTACGTGCAGTTCTCAGTCCTTTAAGTGGTACTGCATTGGGATTAGTTAGAGAGGTTGTGTCAATAATGGTTCTCTCGATCAGGATACGGAAACGTTGTCCATCTTCTGATTGCGCATCAAACTCGTCGATAGGTTCTTGCGTTTTCTTTGACATCGAGTTTATCCTTTCCTCTTCTGACAGCTAATTCTTTATTACAAAGTTCCTGTACAACAATCTTGTTTTACTTCACTTTCGGATAAAATACTTGTTAGTATCCTCGCCAAAGCTTCATACAGAATTAATACCGCCTAAAAATGTACCACATATGGATTTATCTTGAGTTTTCCTCCTCCTTTTTTGTTTTAATAATTCAAACCTCATTCAGCACCAACCAATGAGACAAAAACGCCCGCAAAAAGTATTAACTAACTCTAAATAATATAATGCGTTAAGTCTCCTATTTAAACTATCCCTTTATATTACCAATAGGCTTAAGCTCAAAGACTTTTCGGGAGATGCCGATGCGGTCTACGGCGTCAACTACGTTCTGGATGTTCTTGTAGGCGATTCCGGCTTCCTCTGCCAGTCCGGACATTGAAACTGCCCTGACGTGTATTCCTCTCTGCTCCATCTTCTCCCTTATTTCCGTGCCTCGGACCTTTCTCTTGGCTTCCCTGCGGGACATTGTTCTGCCTGCTCCGTGCATGGTTGAGCCAAAGGTTAAATCCATTGCCTTCTGGGTTCCCACTAACAAAAATGAGCTGGTCTCCATTGATCCGCCGACTATTACCGGCTGTCCTACTGACCTGTAAACCTCCGGAACTTTGGGGTCTCCTGGCGGAAACGAACGGGTGGCTCCCTTGCGATGAACTACTACTTTTTTCTTTTGACCGTCTATTGTGTGCTCTTCCAGCTTGGCGATGTTGTGTGCTACATCATAGACCATATGCATTCCTAAATCCTTGGGGTCTTTGTGAAATACCTGGGAGAAACCTTCCCTGATTCTGTGCAGGATCAACTGGCGATTGGCAAAGGCGGAATTTGCGGCACAGGCCATTGCCTGGTAATAGTTCTGCCCTTCGGGTGAATTGAACGGGGCACAGGCTAATTCCCGGTCATTTACCTGGATATCATACTTTCTTAAAGCATCCTCGAAAACCCTTAAGTAATCTGTGGCGATTTGATGTCCGAATCCTCTTGACCCGCAGTGAACCATTACGAAGACCTGATTGGGTTTGGTTAACCCAAAGACTTTAGCTATTTCCTGGTTGTAAACGCTGTCGGTCTGGGCTACCTGGATTTCGAGATAGTGGTTGCCTGAGCCTAAAGTACCTAATTGATCCACTCCTCTGGAAATAGACTTGGAGGACACCTTGTCTGGATTAGCACCGGGGATTTTACCGTTCTCCTCGGTTCTGGCAATATCCTCGTTCCATCCATATCCATTCTCCACACACCATTCCACCCCTTTAACCATTACCTCTTTGAATTTATCAACTTTCAGTTTCACAAACCCTCTTGAGCCTACTCCAGCAGGAACCAGTCTGAAAAGAACGTCCATCAGCTCCTTCATCTTGGGTTTGACCTCCTCATAGGTCAGATCGGTTTTCATCATTCTTACCCCGCAGTTGATGTCAAATCCGATTCCACCGGGAGATATTATCCCTTCATCTAAATCAAATACAGCTACTCCACCAATTGGAAAACCATATCCCCAATGACCATCAGGCATGCACAGGGCGTGCATCTGTATTCCGGGCAGGCAAGCAACGTTGGTGATCTGGTCGAAGACGCCTTGATCCATCTCATTTACCAGCTGCTGGGAGGCAATTATCCTGGCCGGAACCCGCATCCCCTGCTTTTCGGTTTTGGGTATTTCCCAAACTCCTTCCTGGATTTTCTTCATCTGCATATTATCACCTCATATGTCTAAAACGACTTTAGCCCTCCAGTTATTTTTTAGCTTCTTCACCTCAAAGAGGTGTAAGGTAACTGCTTTAACGTCTACTTTAACTTTGTGTTTTTTATAGTCAATCTTCTCCCCAAAAACCTGGGCACTTAAAAGATATTTATTTTTCTTCTCTATTTTCAAGTCGAATTTGCCAAAGAACATCTCCTTGGCATCCTTAAGATAAATCAGCTCAGCCAGCCAGTCGAACAAAAGCTTATCCAGTTCAATATGCTTAAGCTCAATTTTTAAAACCTCTTTTGGCTCCACCTTTTTAGTGTTAGCCATCACCTCAAAGGTAGCCCGGGCACAGGTGGCAAAAAGCTCCTCTAAGGTTTTGCCCTCAGCCAGAAAGGCTGCATCGGCAATCGCCACGTTCTCCAAGAATCTAAACTTCCCCAAAACTCACAACCTCTTTTCGTCCTGCTCCTTTTTTGCAGCCCTGAGCCAGATATAGGATGCGAAAACAAAACCTAAAAGAAAGCAGATTATTGCCAAAAGCATTTTGGACATGGTAATGATCCAGAATAGAAACCTGACATCAGTCACTCCGGAGTTCTGCAGGATGAAGATTATCAAAAGCGCAGCAACTACTGCTGTTATAATATATCTTGTATACATACCTTTCTCCTTAAGTTTTGGTTTTGTGCTAATACATAAAAGATTACAAGTTATCGAGCTTTGACAATGCAGTCCACCGGACATACCACCACGCATCTGGGACCTTCCTTTTCGTCCTCGCATTCATCGCATTTTCTTTTGTCGATGACGAAGATCTCCTTCTCATAAATAGCGTCATTGGGGCATTCCGGAACGCATAGCCCGCAGGCAGTGCAGTCATCTGTTATTCTCAATGCCATAGGTCAAAACCCTTTAATTACATTTATACGCAGTTCAAAAACTCTTTCGTTGCTCCTCCTTTTTTCACCCAATCCAGCTTTCCCCTACCCGGTCATTTCAGCTTATGCCCCACGATCCTCCATTCCTTTTTTTGTTTCAGGAGGTTAATTTCAAAGGGCTTTTTAACTCCTCCTTCCCCCGGTGCCTGGGCATTTTCAGCCAGTAAAGTGCAGAGAACCGCAGCGCTGTCTCCGAAGATTTCGAATCTTTTGGCTGTGAACTGAATGTTTCTCAAATCACCCAAATCGGAAAAATCCTGCAAAAGCTTGGGAATTCTGTAATCCCGGCTGAGTTCACCCCTAATGTAAAGGGAATCCAGTGCAGGTCTTTGCTTTTGATTAACAGCCCTCTGAAACCTGTCCACCAGATTTTTGATGAGTTTCACATCGTCTGGCTTTTCCCTTTTTATCCCGCATCCCAGAGTCAAGATCAGTATTAAAACCAAAAGTGAAAGACATTTAATCATCTTATTCATAACAGTATAAAATAACAGAAATCAATAAAATATCAAAGCAATTTATTATTTACCCGGACATCATAAAGTCATTTCTAAACCTCTTCGCAAATTCAATTATTTTAGAAGCGGCCCAGCCCCGCAGGTTTGTGATTATTAATTAAAACTGCAGAATTTTCAATCTTAAATAAGTTTCTCTTCTTTTTCTATTCGACCTTAAACAATACTCCCAGGGCATTTGATTTATATTCAGCAACGCTGTCGTGAACTGTGTTGTAATCCAATATATCTATGAAAAGATGCTGATAACCTGATCCGCTTATTTTACAGGCGGTTCTGAGCGTATCCCCATCTCTGGTAAATGGGATCTTCAAATAATTTCCGTCTTTCCAAAAGTGAAGATAAAAAAACCGGGAAGTGTCTGGCTGGGATATCTTAAAGCTTAAAGAATCACCCGCATTGAAAGTTCGCACATCTCTGATATAGGTTAACAAAACTATGTTGCCTGATGAAAGGGTATAGTTGCCAGATGGGCTTTCAATGTGTAAGGACATACTTCCTGAGATCTGTGATGTAGAATATATGTTGTTACCAGCCACCCCCTTTAAAAACCACCCACGGTAATCGTCATAATCAGCTCCCCATTTCTCAAAATAACCCTCAACCTTTGAAACTGCTTTGAAGTCTTTTTGATACTCATTTCCATCAAGGAACAGGTGAAAAACGCCCTCTATGCTGTCAGTCAAAACCACATTGGCTATCTTGGTGTAGATGGTTTCAGGGGGAGCATCTTTCATATTTATATTAATGTAATACTCCTGCTTCTTTATCTCCCGATAGAAGACAGAGTCCTGTGAGGTGTTAAAAGTATCCACCTTGAAGATGCTGGAATAGTAGTTAATTAACGCTTCTATGGCTTCCGGGTCATTTTTTGGACCTTTGCTCTTGGTCGACTTGTCGCAAGAAAAAATGAAAACCATTACACCCGCACTCAAAGCAATCAGAAATAAATACTTTTTAAACATATACTCACCTCTCATTTTATTTTAATCTGGAACCCTTTCTTTGTCTTCTCTTTTTTATCTTCAGTATCTCATCCCTGTAAAAAGCAGCTTTTTCAAACTCCATTTTTTTTGCCGACTCCCGCATGGCTTTTTGTAAATAGGATATCTGATCCTCCAGGCCCATCTTAGCAGGATAGCTCAGCTTTTCCTCTTTCACGGTCGAGGTGGTTCTGGAATCGGCAAAGGTGGTGGTCTTTAAAATCTCCTCTCGGGATTTATAGATGGTTCGAGGGGTGATCCCATGCTTTTTATTGTATTCCTCCTGGATCTTTCTCCTTCGTTCGGTCTCCTGTATAGCCTTCTTCATAGAATCGGTTAGTTTGTCTGCATACATAATTACTTCTCCAGCCAGATTTCTGGCTGCCCTTCCGGCAGTTTGAATCAGAGACCTCTCCGATCTCAAAAACCCTTCCTTATCCGCATCCAGTATGGCTACCAGTGAAACCTCGGGCAGATCCAGTCCCTCCCTTAAAAGATTGATCCCCACCAGAACGTCAAACTCTGCCAGCCTTAGATCCCTCAGGATGTCCACCCTTTCTATGGCATCGATCTCCGAGTGTAGGTAGCGCACCCTGATATTCATCTGAGATAGGTAATCAGCTAAATCCTCAGACATGCGTTTGGTTAGGGTGGTAACCAAAACCCTTTCCTTTCTTTCAGCCCTGAGCTTGATCTCCTCCAGAAGGTCATCCACCTGATGAGCTAAGGGTTTGACCGTGATTTTTGGGTCCATTACCCCGGTGGGCCTTATCACCTGCTCCACCACCACACCTTTGGTCTTCTCCAGCTCGTAGTCTGCTGGCGTGGCGGAGACAAATATCACCTGATTAATCAAAGATTCAAACTCATCAAAGAAAAGAGGCCGGTTGTCTAAAGCAGAGGGCAATCTGAATCCATATTCCACCAGGGTCTCCTTTCGAGAACGGTCACCCCGGTACATCCCCCTGATCTGGGGAATGGTCTGATGTGATTCATCTATGATCATCAAAAAGTCCTGGGGAAAAAAATCAAGCAGTGTATAGGGACGTTCTCCGGGTTTACGTCCGGAAAGATGTCGGGAATAGTTTTCGATTCCAGCGCAGTATCCGATCTCCTTCATCATTTCCATATCGAACTTTGTCCTGGATTCCAGACGCTGAGCCTCCAGAAGCTTATTCTGGGACCTGAACCATTTCAGCCTTTCATCCAGTTCAATTTTGATGTTCTTAATGGCCTGCTCCAACCGGGGATAGGTGGTAACAAAGTGCTTGGCAGGATAGATGGCTACCTTTTTATTCTCCTCCAGTATCTCCCCTTTCAGGACATCTATGACGGAAATCTTCTCCACCTTGTCCCCGAGAAGCTCCACCCGTATGGCGGTCTCCTCATAGGCGGGGTGAATCTCCACCACGTCCCCCCTAACCCTGAAGGTACCCCTTCCAAATTCTATGTCGTTTCTGGTATAATGAATGTCTATCAAATTTTTCAATATTCTATCCCTTTCGATCTCCTGCCCCACCTCGATAAGCACCAAAAGCTCCTCCCACTCGGTAGGTGAACCTATTCCGTATATGCATGAAACAGAAGCCACAATAATCACGTCATTCCTTCCCAGAAGAGAGGAGGTGGCTCTCAGTCTCAATCTATCTATATCATCATTGATCGAGGTATCCTTCTCAATGTAAGTATCCGAAACAGGAACGTAAGCTTCGGGCTGGTAGTAATCATAGTAGCTGATGAAAAACTCGACTGCATTATAAGGGAAAAAGCTTTTCAGCTCTCCGTAAAGCTGGGCAGCCAGGGTTTTATTATGGGAGATAACCAGCACGGGCTTGCCGCTGTTGGCAATCACATTAGCCATGGTAAAAGTTTTGCCTGACCCGGTAACGCCTAAGAGTGTCTGGAATTTCTCACCCTTTTTAATACTCCGGGAAAGCTCCTTTATAGCCTGGGGCTGATCCCCGGTGGGTTTGTAACTGGATACCAGCTCAAATTCAGCCATTCTTAACCTCTATCATTAAATTACGAGATAAATAGCCAATGTCAACATTTAAAAGGGCTCCGTTTTTTACAATAAAAAAAGCCCCCTTTGTTCAAGGGGGCTTTTTCCAAATCATAAAAACTACTTCAGTGGAGAATACAGAACCTCAGGTTTCATTGTCTCCTTCTCTATTTTAACTTTATCTGAAGGTCTTCTGATCGGTGAGAGATTGACTGTAGATTCAGCTGATTTCTCTGACGGTTCCATTCTGGGTAACGGTCTGGCAAACGGTGAAGGTGGAATCGGTGGAGGACCACTTTTAAATAGGTAGTTTATTAGATAAACTGCATCTGCAATTGTGACATCTCCATCACCGTTCGCATCCGCAGCTATCATATTGGGAGGTTCAGGTCCACCCCTAAAAAGGTAGTTAACCAGATACACCACATCTTCAATAGTGACCTTACCATCACCATTGACATCCCCGTGAACATATCCCACCTGATTACTGAAATCCACTAAACCTAAATCAGCTTGATCAACTTTGTGATAGATCTCATCCTCAATTTCTTCAATCACAGTCGTGCCCCAGTAGTTGTATTGAGCGTTGATATCATCATTGCAGTATTCCATAAGTAGTTCGTAATTGCTGTTATCAAAAATCGAATCCGCATCACTTGAATTTCCGCTTACTACTATATCCACAATCTTGCTCCGATTCGTATCTGGTTCGTTGAACACCATACCCCAGAAATTGTTGGTAATGGTGTTCTTCCTGAGAGTGGCGGTAATATCCCCCATTCCCCAGGGGCTAATATCCGTGGTGGCATATAAACCACTACTTCCTAAAACCCTTGGCCCTTCTATTCTATTATGGACTACATCATTTAGTCCATCCCCTCCACCATATAACGCTATGCCAGTGGTGCAAGCAGTTATATTATTATCGGACATCATGACCAAGTTGTCTATGCTCACCGTTTGCATGCCATTGCCTGAATTTACAACGGTATTGCCGGATACGGTAGTCGCTTGGTCGTTGCTGTTGACCGCAAAACCGATCTCACATCCAGATGCATAATTGGAATCCAGGCTGCCATCCGAATACCAGTGGAACATTGCACCAGTAGCTGAATTGGTGATGGTGTTATGCATAATAGTCCCAGATGCACCCCAGAACATTATACCTAAGGACTGATCTGAGGCTCCGCTCACATTGTCCACTGTGTTGTGATTGAAGTCTATCCCGGTGAGATCGTTGGCTGTATTGGCAGAAGCATAGATACCCCGGAGATAAATATTCTTAACGGTACAGTTCTGAACAGTAAGGTTGTTCCAATTTCCAGAAGTGTAGTTGGTTATTATACCATTACGGGCATCTATGGTTCCAGGAGGAGTCAGGGTGGGACTATCTCCATCAAAAGTGAATCCGTCAATCAGAACATCGGTAGCTTGGACCACCACCATCTGAGAGCCTCTGAAGCTGGGACCCAGCTCTGGGTCAGGAATCCCTATATCAGAGCTATCTGTATAGACCAAGACTGAGTCCTGCCCGGCTCCCATCAGGGCCAATGTCTTATCGATCACAATATTCTCAACATAAGTGCCTGGTCTCGCTCGGACCGTATCCGGATTAGCAGCGACGTCAATTCCTTCCTGGATGGTCGAATTATTAGAGGTGTTGACGTACCAGGTCCAGGGAGCCGTATGCGGATCACCCACGTAGTTTTCACCCCACCAGGGAGAGTAATCCACGCTGTCGCTGGCCTCGTCGCCCGTGGCGCTCGGATTAGTCGTCGCGTTGAGTGGACCGGTGGCGTTTCCCCACCAGTTCTCACGCGCATCCTGAAGTGAAGCTGCGTTAGTCCAGAAGCCCATGTCGTTACTGGAGATGTTGTTGGATGCGGCTGTAAGATCAACAATACTGCCACTCTCGTAAGCCACAATTGCAATCTCCCAATCCTGTATGGAGCTTTGGGTAACTAAGACTGTGACGTTGTCACCCAGTGACCAGGCAGCAATGCCGTAACTATTAGGTTCATGAGCACCGGTAAGGTCCAGGTTGCTAAGTGTGACCGTCGTAGGAGCACCTTTCTGTTCAGGTTCACTCTGGAGTTCTTCCTGTAATGGGGATACTGAGACAAAAGAGAGATCGCACTCGCCCATCTTAGTATATCCATAGTCTCGTATACTAATACCTTCTTCATTATTGACTCCAGACGTAGCAACCACGGCTCCGTCAACCGAACCATTCGTCCCCTGGAACACGATATTGGCCTGAGAGTTGGATATGGAGCAGGCACCGTCTACGTCGACCGTTGTCCCCAAATAGAAGAGCATTGCACTGGCTATCCAGCCCTCACCAGTGTAGGCGATACCGGAGACTGAGCAATCCGTGACCGTGCCTCCAGCTCCCCAGGAGATTTGAATGCCATTCTGTGCCGTAACGTCAGTTGGTCCGTGACCGCTTACCGTGCATCCGGAGACATTTGCAGTCAAACCATCCCCCGACAAAGCCATACCAGTTTTCTGGAAATCGTCAACATCAGTTCCAGTGACGTTTATGGTGTAGGGACCGCCTGTATTGTTGTAGGAGTAAATACCAATTCCATGTTGAGCGCCGCTAAAAGGATCGTCTCGAACTCCGGTAATGTAACAATCGATAACTAAACCGCCTGCATTCCAGAAAGCTATTCCACAGAAGCGGGAGTTGCCGTTGCCTCTTGCCGCACCATCAACCTGGCAATCCTGAATAGTAACATCCGTCGCGTCGTGGATGACAACTACTGGATAATTGTTGTTGGTGCCGGTAACAAAATAATAAGTCAAGGACACTGGCGATTTGATGATGGTGCTGGCAGAGGGTCCGGATCGAGAGCCTGCTCCGAGAAAGGCCAAAGCTTTGTCAATCACAACCTGTTCCTCATAAGTTCCGGCTGCCACGTTCACCGTACCACCACTGGCTACTGCATCTACTCCATCCTGAATCTTGTCAAAAGCATCATAGCACCAGTAATGACCATCATTTGCTCCCATCGGAGTGTAGTTGTCATCAACCCACACTATATTGGGAGCGGTCGGATGGGTAGTGAAATCGCATTTAGTGAAGGTTGGATCGCACCAGGGTTCGTAATCAACGTTATCACTCACCTCATCTCCTGGCCCATCTGGGTTTGTAGTGGGATGATATGGCCCACAGTATGCACCCCACCAATTGCCGGTGGCATTGACAATTTCTCCTGCTTCGTTTGAAACACCGTAGTTGGAATTCCCCATAA
>CAYURP010000030.1:0-32054 GCA_964447175.1 uncultured Ignavibacteria bacterium
AAGCCTGATTCAAAGGGTTGAGCAAATATTCTCCAAGGAAAAGGGGACGATCTCCTCAGATAGTCTTTGGCATCCGATATGTGCCACTCCCCTGATGATGGAGATAATGCTTAACTGGGATAAGATGAGTTCAGAAGCCAAAAAGATTCTATCTCCTTTTACTGAGAGACCAGATTACTCACCCCACACTGAATACACCTATGATTCGCCCAGTGGCTATTTCAAGATTCACTATACCACCACCGGAGATGCGGCTGTATATCGAGCGGATGTGGATGAAAACCAGGATGGAATTCCAGATTATGTAAACCAGTGCGGATTGATTCTGGATCATGTCTGGTCAAAAGAGATCGACACCCTGTGTTATAATACCCCTCCCAGCGATGCAGAGTATCCTCCAGAAATGGATAATGGAGGGGATGGAAAGTATGATGTCTATCTGGATTACCTCGATCCGGTGTTCTTTGGCGCCTCATATCCCGAATATCAGGTTGAACCTGGAAGCCCGGTTTATACCAGTTATCTTGTGCTTCGGAACGATTACAGCTTTTGGGTGGAGGAACATCCTTTATACAAAAACGTCTACGAGCCTTTAATGGTAACTGCGGCTCATGAGTTCTTTCACGCTATCCATTTTGGATATGATGCCACTGAGGCAGAAGTCGATCCGGACAGCTTTTACAAACCTTACTGGATGGAGATCTCCGCTGTGTGGATGGAGGATATGGTTTACGATAATATCAACGATTATCTGGGGTATTTGCCTCACTTTTACCGGGAACCCTGGCTTTCGCTTCGGACTTTCAGGAGCCCTGTGGATTATCACCCCTATGCCAGCTGTGTCTGGGCATTTTTTCTTCAGGAGAAATATGGAAGAGATGTGATTAAAAAGATCTGGGAAAAGTGTGCTGAGGTTCCGGGTGACAATGCTTTGCAAGCTATGGATGAAATATTGCAAGAATCTCCTTACAATACCTCCCTGGAAGATGCTTTCAGGGAATTCACCGTGTGGAATTATTTCATAGGGGAACGGGCTATTCCTGAGGTTTTCTACTCAGAAGGGGATCTTTTCGTGGATTATAATGATAATCCATTGGAAATGACAGTGGAATGGACACACACACAATACCCTGTAACCTCTTCTGGCCCGCAGTTGGATCGTAGACCTGAGGATATGGGATCAAACTACGTGGTTTTTGAACCATATGCAGATTCAGCAGGAGGTTTAAATATTAATTTCGTTGGATTGGATACAGATAACTGGAAAGCATCCATAGCAGCTTATACTGAAGGTTTCTTCCCTTTAATATTTGAGATGGGTATAGATGAGTTACAAAATGGAAATTCTAAGGTTTATAACTGGAGCGATTACTCGGAGATTATCTTAATTCCGTGTGTAGCATCCAAAGGAGGAGAAGTTTTATCTTATGATTACGACTGCTCGGCTGATTATGATACCTCTCTTTATGGGCCGCAGTTGTTCCCTCCCTGGTTGACCGTCGATCCCCGAGGACCCAAAACTGCCTATACCGGAAAAGTTTTGATGTTCAACGTAATTGCCACAGACCAGAACTCTGAGGATATATTAACTATAGCTAAAGACGGGGTAGGCAATTTCAATTTCACCCCTTCGGTATCTCCGGCTATTGGTAATTTCAGCTGGACTCCAAGTATAGATAATGCTCTGCATTCTCCTTTTCTTGTTGTTTTCAGCGTATCGGATGGAGAATGTGGCTATGATACCACAATTGTTGAGATAGAAGTTCTGGAGCGGTCAGACAAAGATATAATACCCCAGAATTTCCCTAATCCATTTGTGATCGCAGAACACAACTTCACCTATTTTCCCATAGTCCTTTCTGAGGAAAGCGAGGTTGAGATTTTAATAACCACAATCGCAGGAGAAAAGATTAAAAACCTGAAGGAAAAATTAGGTGTGGGAACCTATACCTACAATAGTAAGCATCTGCTTCCCAAATGGGATGGGAAAAACGAAAAGGGTGAATATGTAACCTCCGGAGTTTACCTGTATCACGTGAAGACCAAAAACAGCTCGGTTTTGAAGAAGATGGTGGTGATAAGGTGAACTGGGAGGTGAGGAAGTTAGCCCAGATGGGCATATTTGTGGCTTTAGCCATTGCTTTGAAACTTCCTCTCCTGCAAATTCCCAATGTTGAATTTTTTACCTTTGTGGTTTTCTCCTCAGGTTATCTTCTGGGCATTTTAGAGGGAGGGGTGGTGGGTGGTTTTTCTATTTTGATTTATACTACTTTTAACCCTTACGGTTTTCCTCCTCTGCCCATTGCCCTGGCACAGGTTTTTTCTATGATTTTCATCGGGATTTTCGGGGGTTTGATTTTCAAAGCAGGACTTGTAATTTTGGTTAAACTTTCAACTTTGATCCTGATGGGTTTAGTGGGAGTGATCCTGACTTTAATTTACGATATTCTAACCAATCTGGCTGTGGCTTATGTTGTGGGGCAATTTATTCCGGTAATGCTGGCAGCTGTGCCCTTTTCTTTAATCCATATTGGATCTAATGCCATAATTTTTGTTGTGCTGGCTCCGGTTTTACTTAAATTCAATCAATTGGAAAAAAGAGTTTGAGAATTGTCTAAAGGGCTCTTAAAATTTTTGATAATTTCTTTTTTTCTGTTGAGTTTTTCTGTTTCAGCTCAGGACATGGGGGATAGCGATACCCTGAAGGTAAAAGAGAAGGATTTCCAGGAGAAAGTGTTCGAGCTTTTCACCTGTGGGGAGGTAATTACCTCAGAGGACATAGATCACTCCATTGCTAAAAGTTTAAGCGATGTTTTAAAAAGATACAGGGCTTTGGACATAACCTCTTATGGAGTTTATGCTCAGCCGGAGATAGCCTCTTTCTGGGGAAAACCATCAGAGTTTTCATTTGTTTTTCTGGATCGTATTCCTCTTAGAGATCAAGCTTTGTATTTCCCTCAAAGCGGAGATTTGGATCTGAATTGTTTTTCCTATGTAAATATTGAAAGAATTGAGATTTTTGATAGCCCGGTGATGAATATATTAAGTGAAGATGGGGCAGGGGGAGGTCTGAATCTTGTTGCTAAAGATTACCAAGGGAAGGAACCTTATTCCCGGGCAACCTACCAGAAGGGACCGGATCATTATGGACATACAATGCTGGAAATGGGAAGGGATTTTCTGAGTCAAGGTAGATTCTATGTGACGGGAGATTTCAAAAAATACGGGGGAAGGGTTCCCCGAAGCTCTTCGGAATCAAGACACCTGACCGGCAAATTCTCTTATGAGTTTGATCCGCACTGGGAGATGAGCTTTTATGCTTTGGATTACAATGCGAAAACCGAAATTCCCCAATTTTCAGACGTTTTGCTGGATGCGGAGAAAAAGGAACAATCCGATTTGATATTGAATTTAAGGTCTTTATATCAAATGAAGGGAAATTCCTCTTTAACCTTTGATCTTTACTATTCTCCCCGAAGTCAAAAATTGAAAGGAGGAGGCACTTCATTTCCCCAGGAGAAAAAGGAGAAGGATTTCTCCTTAAAAGGGAGCTTTGAAAGTAAAGTCTCTTCTCATTACTTAACCTGGACCAGCTTTTTAAGAAAGAGGTCTTTTGACGAGAACGAAAATCCTCATCGCTCTTTATGGGATGGACATATCTCGCTGGCAGATATGTTTCAGTACAATGATAAATTAGCTTTTCTATTTTTTCTTAAAGGAGATAAACTTGAAGACTATGATCCAAAGCTCTCAGCTATGGGAGGCATCTCTTACAATTTGAACAACAGTTTAAACGTTTTCAGTGATTTGGGCTGGCAACATTCATATCCCTCGCTTCATGATCTTTACCTGGATTTATCCTATCATGGTGCTGTTTCATCTCCTTTAGAGGATAGAGAAAATTATCTTAAGGATAAGAAGATTTTCAGTTTGAATTATGGAGTAAAGTTAAACCAGGGGAAATTCAGGTTAACCTTGACTTCAATTTACTCTCGGATAAATAATAACATTCTCTGGATGGAGGATCAGCCTGAAAAAAAGGATACTGACATTTTCGGAGCTGACTTGGGTTTTGAATTAACCCCGTATCCGAATTTTGAAGCTTATCTTTCCTATGCTTATAAGAGAAGCCAATACAAGGAATTAGATAATGAATTTCAATTCCCCTTTGTGCCCGAACACAGTATGTTCTCGTTTATCCAATATAGCAATAAAAGACTTAAAGAAGGGTTAGGAGCAACCATCAGATTGGAAGGCGAGTTCCTGTCATCCAGGTATTTAGAATATGGGGAAGAGAACAATGTTTCTGAGGTTTTTCTGCTCAACTCTAAATTTGATCTGAAGTTTTTAGACCTCCACTTTTACTATGTAATAGAAAACATAACCGACCAGGAATACAAAACCAGAGAGGAATTCAAGATGAATGGAAGAACCCAATGGTGGGGATTTTACTGGGAGTTTTTCGATTGAACCATTATGATATAAAAGAGGTGATAAAATGAAAAGGGAAGAAGCGCTGAGCTTGGTTAAGTCCAAAGTAAAAAACAAGAATTTAATCAAGCATATGCTGGCAGTGGAAGCCATTATGAGAAGGTTAGCTCGGCATTTTGGGGAGGATGAGGAACTCTGGGGATTGACCGGCATTTTACACGATCTGGATTACGATGAGACGGCAAATGATCCTGAAAAACATTCTCTTATAACAGTGGAATGGCTTAAGGATTACGATCTGGACCAGAGAATTCTCTATGCCATAAAAGCCCATCCCCGAAAAGTGGAGCCCCAATCCAAAATGGACTGGTCCTTATTTGCATCGGATTCCCTTTCAGGTCTCATAGTTGCCGCGGCCCTGATGCATCCTACAAAAAAACTGAAAAACCTGGATGTTCAGTTTGTTATGAACCGCTTCAAGGAGAAAAGATTTGCCGCCGGAGCAAGGAGGGAGGACATCAAGGAATGCGAGAGGATGGACCTTTCTCTGGAGGAGTTCGTCGGGTTGGCTTTGGAGGGGATGCAGGGGATAGATGTCGAGCTGGAGCTATAATATTTCCTGATATATCTTAAAACAGATGAATTATAAAGTCTTATTGTTTTGTATATTAATCATTCTGATTACATTATTCAGTAATTCGTTAGCTGACACAACAAATCAACAGGACTCTATTAAAATTGAAAAAGCGAAGACTAAATGGGTTGACAAATGGTGGGGCAAAGACAAGGCAAAGCATTTTCTGGTCAGTGCTTTTCTGGCCGGAGCCTCATACAAGATCTATCACGACCAATTGCATAATAAAAAAGAACAATCCCTATATTTCTCGACCGGTTTCACCTTGAGCCTGGGATTGGGCAAGGAGATCTACGATGAGACCAGACCCCAAAAAAAATTCAGCTACAAAGATCTGATTTATGATTTTCTGGGAATCGGGGTGGGATTGTTAATTATAACCAGGTAAGATGGAGCAAAGTCCGAAAAAATTAGAGGTTTACAGCTGGGGAATCTACGATTTCGCCAACACCATCTACTCTATGAATATCATAACTATGTATTTTGCTCAGTGGGTGATAGTGGACAACCACAAGGAGGACATCTGGTACAGTATTAGTTATGCTTTGTCCATGCTTTTGGTGGCTCTGGTTATGCCAGTTCTGGGAGCAATATCGGATTCATCCGGCAGAAGAAAACCTTATTTATTAATGCTTACCCTGGGATGTGTGGCAGGGACTTTTTTCATAGGGCTAGTGAGCAACAACGTTGCCCAGGTGGATCTGAGGGTGTATCTGGCTTTGATCTTTTTTGCGATTACCAATTTCTCCTATGAGGGGGGGTTGGTCTTTTACAATGCTTTGCTGCCCCAGGTTAGTACTCCCAAAAACATCGGCAGGATTTCGGGTTTAGGCGTAGCCATGGGATATATGGGAGCCATTGTGGGATTATTGTTGGTTAAACCTTTTGTGGAAGGCAATCTTTTCGGGCTGAAATTACCTCTGGTGAGTGGACCCGGACGGGAAAAGGCATTCATACCCACAGCTCTATTTTTTCTTTTTTTCAGCCTGCCCATTTTTTTATGGGTGAAGGAGAGAATAGAACCCCGAGCTGATCGGTTAAAAACCGGTGTGAAACAGGCTTTTAAAAGGGTCTGGGAGGGATTGACCAAAACTAAAAAATACCCCGGGGTTTTACGATTCTTGATAGCTGATTATTTTTTCGAGGATGCCATTGCCACGGTCATTATTTTTATGGCGGTTTATGCTCAGGTGGTGATGGGAATGGGGGATGAGATAAAGATTTGGTTTTTCATCCTTTCCACCACCTCTGCTGTGGTGGGGTCCTTTTTAGCTGGGATTTTTACCGATTGGATCGGGCCAAAAAAGACTTTGTTCTTTGTGGTTTTTGGATGGATAATTTCTTTAACAGTGGTAATGTTTACGTTTAATCACACCATCTTCTGGATAATCGGCTCCTGCATAGGAATCTTTTTAGGATCGACCTGGACCGCTTCCCGGCCTCTTCTGACATCTCTGGTTCCTAAAGAGATGGTGGGGGAGTTTTTTGGCTTGTACTCTCTTTCTGGAAGGGCAGCGGCTATTATCGGGCCAATCCTCTGGGGGGGGACTGTGCTTTATTTTAAAAAGGATAACTTTCTGGTTAAAAAAGCCTTGTCCTTTCTGGAATCAGCAGGTATGAGCCTCTCTCCTGAGGTATTAAACACCATTCAATACCGCTTCGCAGTGGGAGTTTTGGTATTGGTGATGATTTTAGGTTTGATTATGTTTGTTAAGGTTCCGGACAAATTCAAAAAAAACATCTGATCACTTAATGAAACTTCAAAAGCCAAGGAGATAAATTGCCCCATTGGTATGAATATGTTGGAGTGATCCACATTCACTCCACGGAATCCGACGGAAGCCAGCCTATTCCAAAGATTATAAACGTTGGACAAAAGACCGGACTGGATTTTTTGATGTTTACCGATCATATGAGCCTCAGGCCATATCATCAGGGTCTTGAGGGGTGGTATGGGGATACCCTGGCTATAATAGGATATGAGATTCAGGATAGCCTGAACAAGAATCATTATCTGGTTTTTGGGGTGGGGGACATCTTGCCAGGGGAATTTTCCGCATTTGAATATGTCAAAGGGGTAAAAAGGGAGGGTGGCCTGGGAATAATCGCTCATCCGGATGAGACAAGGCACTCCCTGCCCAAGTATCCTTCCTATCCCTGGACTGCCTGGGAGGCGGAGGGATTCGACGGAATAGAGATCTGGAATCAAATGTCCGAATGGATGGAGAAACTAACTAAGTTTAATCAATTGAAAATGGTTCTTTCACCCAGAAGGGCTCTGGATTCACCCACCCGGAGAATATTGAAAATATGGGATGAGCTGAACCAAAAAAGAAAAGTGGTGGGCATAGGAGGAGTGGACGTTCATGCCCACCCCTACAAAATAGGGCCATTTCGGATTATTATATTTCCCTATAAGGTTCAGTTCAAATCCATCAGGACACATATTCTTTTAGATGAGCCACTATCTTCGGATTTCAAGAAAGCCAAAGAGCAGATTTTTTCTGCCTTGAGAAACTGCAATGTTTTTGCTTCAAATTACCGCTGGGGCGATGGTAAGGGATTTGCTTTTTATGCACAGAGCAGAAATCAGATAGCCAAAATTGGTGAAGAGATAAACAGTCGGGATAAAATAACACTGAGCATAAAAACACCTCAAAAATCACAAATAAGGCTTTTATGTGATGGGAAAGTAGTCTGCGAAAAAGAGGGAAAGAATCTGGATTATACGCCAGAAGTTAAAGGCAGCTTCAGGGTAGAAATCTATCGCAGAAAAAGAGGCTGGATTTTCTCCAATCATATCCGGGTGTCATAGCCTAAAAGATATCTGGACTGTCTTTCTTCCTTTTTTAAATCCATAAAAGATAGGAATCTAAAATATATTCTCAGACTGCAAATAAAATTTGTTTGACAATAATTAAGCTGGTAGATATTTTAGTTTCTAATTATGATTGAACACGGAAGAAAAGATATTTTTACAGGTTTAGTAATCATTTTAGTGGGAGTTCTTTTCCTTCTGCAGAATCTGGGTTACATCGAAGGAAGCATATGGAGATACTGGCCGGTGCTTCTGATTATCTGGGGAATCAAGAAGCTGATTTAACTTTTAACCTGTTCCATCTAAAAGAAGATGAAAGAGAATTCGTTCAAAATGTTTTTATTCCTGTCTGAGATTCTGGGGCAAAGAGTAATTGATTCTCAGGGTGAGGTAGTAGGTAAAGTGGTAGATCTGAAAGCCAGGCTGGGGGAGCTCTTCCCCAAAATAAACTTTCTTTGCCTGAAAGCAAAGGGAGTAAAAAATACTTTCCTGGTTGACTGGGAAAATGTTAAGACTATAAATGAGAGCATTATAAAACTAAAGGAGAAGACTGTTGAAAAGACCTTCCCTGTGAAAATGGAACAGATGGAAATCCTTCTGGCAAAGGAGATACTGGATAAGCAGGTGGTGGACACCCTGGGAGCAAAAGTAGAGCGGGTAAACGACGTTCATCTTTTGTTATCCCAGGATGAACTTAGAATAATTCACGTGGATATCGGGATCAGGGGAATACTGAGAAGGCTGAGATGGACCAGATGGGTAGATGCATTTAGTGACTGGCTTTTTGCCTATAAAGTTAAAGATAAATTCATCTCCTGGAAACATATTCAGCCCGTAGCCAGCGATTCTCAGAGGAAGGCTTTGAAACTTACGGTAACCATGAGAAGATTAAGCGATATCCACCCTTCGGATCTGGCGGATATTCTGGAGGAGTTAGATAAGCATGAGAGAAAGGCGGTTTTCGAATCGCTGGATGTGGAGACCGCAGCGGATATCTTGGAGGAGGTCGATCCCCAGGTGGGAATCTCCCTGATCGAATCTAAAGCAGTGCCCTTAGCCTCGGACATTCTGGAAGAAATGGCACCGGACGAGGCTGTGGATCTTTTGTTGTCATTGCCCGAGGAGAAAAAGGAGAAATTGATCCAGGAGATGGACAGGGAAACCAGAGAGAAACTAAGGGGACTCCTGAAATTTAGCGAGGGAACCGCAGGAAGCATTATGACCGTTGAGTACCTTTCCTTATCTCAGGAGGAAACAGTCGGTGATGCCAGGGAGAAATTCAAAAGCTCAACTGACCCTCTGGAAACTACCTCCTACCTTTATATAACCTATGAAGAGGAAAAGCTGGTGGGGGTATTAACTCTGCGCCAATTGATTCTCCACCCTCCGGATAAGAAACTGTCAGAGCTGATGAACAGAGATCTTGTCAAGTTGAGATTAAGTGATGACATCCATGAGGTAACTGAGACCTTCAAAAAATACAAATTCATGGCATTGCCGGTGGTGGATGATGAAAACCATCTCAAGGGGATAATAACTTTAAGGGATGCGGTGGATGCTGCATTCCCCGAGTTCCAGGATTAACCCAAAAGAATTAACAGATAATTTAAATTTTTATGGGTTCAATTTTCTCAAAATCAAGATGGAGATGGCTAATAGTTTTTCTGGTGGTAATCGGACCCGGCATAATCACCTCCAATGTGGATAATGATGCTGGTGGTATCGCCGTCTATTCCATGGCTGGAGCTCACTTCGGTTACTCTTTTGTCTGGTCTTTGATACCCATCACCTTGGTTCTGATTGTGATTCAGGAGATGAGCGCCAGGTTGGGTGTGGTGAGTGGTAAGGGCCTTTCCGATCTGATTCGGGAGAAATTCGGGGTGAGAGTAACCTTCTACTTACTTTTGGCTTTGGTGGTAACCAATTTCGGGAACACCATTGCCGAGTTTGCGGGAATCGCATCCGCACTTGAGATCTTCGATGTCTCCCGGTTTTTCTCCGTTCCCCTGGGGGCTATTTTAGTATGGCTTCTGGTGGTTAAGGGAACATATAAATCCGTGGAAAAGATCTTTCTGGTGGCTTGCCTTTTCTACATCACCTATATCATTTCCGGATTTATGGCTAAGCCGGACTGGGATCTGGTTGCTCAAAGCGTGGTTAACCCGAGATTCGACCTGACTTCTGGGTCTTTGACCATGTTGATAGGGTTGGTAGGAACAACCATTGCCCCCTGGATGCAGTTTTATCTTCAATCAGCCGTTGTGGAGAAGCATATTAAACTCAGGGATTACAAGAATTCACGGGCAGACGTTATTATAGGAAGCTTTATCGTTAACATCGTTGCTTTCTTTATCATAGTGGTCTGCGCTGCCACTTTATTCAAAGCCGGAATCAAAATCGAGACCGCCAAGGATGCAGCTTTAGCTTTAGCTCCTCTGGCTGGGAAATACTGTTCAGCTCTTTTTGCCTTCGGGCTTTTAAACGCCTCGCTCTTTGCTGCCTCCATATTACCTCTGTCCACCGCTTTTGTGGTTTGCGAGGGAATGGGATGGGAGGACGGGGTTAATAAAAAGTTCTCCGAGGCTCCCCAGTTTTATGGCTTATATTCCATTCTGATTTTTGCAGGTGCGGGATTCGTTCTTATACCCGGGCTGCCTCTTTTCCCGATTATGTTCGTGACCCAGGTTTTAAATGGAATTCTTCTTCCTTTCATTTTAATTTTCATGTTGATATTGATAAATGATAAAAATATTATGGGAGTATATGTCAACAAAAAAGGATTCAACATCTTCGCCTGGATCGTCTCCGGGGTTATGATAATGCTCTCCCTTTTAATGCTGATAACGTTTTTAAGCTAAAAACAGTAAAGCCAGGCTTTTCTTTATAAATAAGATTCCCATAATAATCCTAATCAACGGGGTCATACTTCTTGACACTGGATTTTTTTGATTTAAATTAGCTTGTGTTTAAGGAGACATAATGCCGGGGATATCTGTACCTAAACTTTTTGCAAACCTGAGAATAAGGTATGCCATTATCATTACTCTGCTTCTGGCTGCCATTCTTTTCTTCATCGCTTTTTTTGGGATTCAGAGAAGCAAATTCAATATGCTGGGGGTAATGGAAAAACAGGGAACAGCTCTTCTGGAGTCTTTGATCCTGGCCAGCCGGAATACCATCAAAGCCAACTCCCTGGTGGAGGAGCTGGTAGGGGAGAAGCTTTTAAATGTGGCGGTGATTGTGGATGGACTGGAAAGAGAAAAAGACCTGACCAATGCTGAATTATCGCAAATTGCCACGGAAAGCGATCTGTGGAGGATAGACGTTTTTGATCAAGATAAAAAACTAATAAAAAGTAATAATCCCCAGGATATGAGTGTCTATCAGGATACCAGCCGGGCTCCGTTCACCATGATGGATATGGTTTTGAAGGGGCTGCAGGATCAGATCGTCTTTGAGATACCCGGGGAAGGAGCGTTTCCTGAAAATAGGTATGCAGTAGCTTTCAAAAGAGCAGAATCTGAGGGTGTAATCGTAACTATCGCCTCAGCTCTGTATATGGAGAGTTTCAAAAAGGAGATAGGGATCGGATATTTAATCCAGACAATATCTCAGGAGGCAGGAATCGAATACATAGTTCTTCAGTCAAAAGAGGGGATCGTCTTCGCCTCGAAAAAGGTGGGGCGGATGCTCAAGATCGAAAGCGATCCTTTTTTACAGGAGTCACTGGAGAAAAACATAGCTTCCAGCAGAATTTTCCCCTATGAAGGGAGGGAAGTTTTCGAGGTGGTGAAACCCTTTTCCTCAGAGGAGTTTCCCTCAGGGATTTTCAGATTGGGTATGTCTCTGGAAAGCTATCATGAGGTGTCCGGACGCTACCAGCAGCAGATGATCATATTAGCCCTGGTGATGTTCCTTTTAGGTCTTCTTTTCATCGGGATAGTAGTGGTGAACCAGAGCTATTTTGTACTGGATAGGTCTTATAAACAGATCAAAACTCTGACCGGAAACGTTTTAGAATCAATGCACAGCGCAGTTGTGTCGGTGGATGAGGATGGGAAAATAATGATACTCAACTCCCTGGCAGCCTCCCTTTTTTCAATGAAAAAGGAAGAAGTGATAAATCAAGATTATGACTCAATCTTTCCAGAGGATGAGCCTCTTTTGAAAAAGACATTGGATACAAAAAGAGCATTCGGCGGTGTGGAGCAGGAATTCAAAACCTTCTCCGGCGAGGAGAAATACCTTATCATCAGCACCTCCACCATTTCAGACGAAAAGGGGAAATTAAGCGGGGCAGTAGCAGTAATTCACGACATCACCGAGTTAAAAAAATACGAGGAGGAGGCAAAAAGATCAGAAAGGCTCTCAGCCCTGGGAACTTTGGCAGCCGGAGTAGCACATGAGGTCAGAAATCCCTTAAATGCAATAGCCATTACTGCTCAAAGATTAAGAAGCGAGTTTGTTCCCAAGATGGACGTAGAGGAATATGAATCATTCACCCAAACCATACTCTCCGAGATTAAAAGAATGGATCAGATAATCAACCAGTTCCTGAGCCTGGCAAAAGCCCAGAAACTGAATCTGGTCGAAACGGATATGAATATTTTCTTAGATGACATTATAAACTTAGTAGAGATAGAGGCTAAAGACAAAGGGATTAAAATAGAGAAAGAGATTGATGAATTACCTCCCACAAAAATCGACAAAGATGAAATGAAAAAAGCCCTTTTAAATATATTAAGAAATGGCATTGAAGCAACACCTTCAGGTAAAAAGATGTGGATAGAAGCAAAAGAGGAAAAAGAGAAAAAGGAGATCAATCTAAAAATAAAGGACTCAGGTGAAGGAATACCAAAAGAAAATATGTCCAAGGTCTTTCAGCCTTATTTCACCACCAAGCAAAAAGGATCGGGATTGGGATTGGCAATAGCTTATCGTATTGTTTCAGACCATAGAGGGAAAATAGAGATTCAATCACAGGAGGGAAAAGGAACAACCTTCATAATAAGACTACCACTTACCGAGAATAAAATCTCGTAGGGGTGGAGCTTGTCTCCACCCAATGCAAAGATATACACACAGCTTGGGACAAGCTGTGATACCGTAATTGTTCTTTGGAACTGCAAAATGTAGGGACGAGGTTTTGTCCTCGCCCGAAATGAAAACGCGTAGGGGCGGAGCTTGTTGAGCTCAGCGAAATCCCGATTTATCGGGATCTCCGCCCAGAGAAAGGTTCAAAAAAAAGGTCAAAATGGCAAGATTAAAATTTGTAGGAAGAAAAGAAGAAATAAAAAAATTCGGGAAGTTCATTCATAGCGAAGCTAAACGAGTCCTTCTGGTAATAGGCAAACAGGGCATAGGAAAAACGAGACTTCTGGAACAATTAGAACTGGAATGTTTCGGATATAAAGACCTTGAGTGCTTGGTTTACTCATACCAGATCAAAGGAACAGACCCTCCGGAACAGTATTTATATCAGATAATGGATGAGATATCGATGAAAAAAAACATATTTTCGAGGATTATCGATAAAAAGGGTGAGATAATAAAGAAATCAATATGGCAAATTTCCGGCATTGGGAAAATATTCAAGAACATAACCGAGAGCATTTTCAGAGACCCGAAGCGTCCGGTTACAGATAGGTTCAAAATTTTTCTTCAAGAAATTACTGAAGGCTTCAAGAAAAAGAATCGAAGGTTTGTACTTTTTATCGATCCTTTAGATGAATTGACCAGGGCAGTTCATAAGGATGCCTGGAGGGCAATCACTCAAAATCTGCCTTATCAGATCAAGATAATCATTGCTCAAAGGGACAAGGACGTTTTAGCCAATTGCATAGAACTTACTGACAATGAAGACGTGGAATGCTGGACTATTGACTGTTTGTCTGACAAAGTTACAAAGGATCTGGTAAAAGATGAGCTGGCTTATGTAAAACCTACACAGGAATTTATAGATGAATTTGCCAATAGATACAAGGGGTATCCATTGTTCATTGATGGGGCGATAAAACTATTGCGTAAGAGAAAAGATTTCACACCAGAAGCTCTAAAAAAACTTCCTGCACCCAGGTTAACCAAATTGTTGTATGATAAACTGGACGATGAAGAGAGGAATCTGATCAATCATTTTTCAGTTCTTGAGATTCCTGTTGATATGCGATTCTTGAGATATTTCACAGGAATCAAAGGATGGACACTTGATGGTCTGTTAAGAAGAATAAATGTAAGGGACGTGGTTAAAGTTTATGAGAACGGGAAAAATACATATCAAATCTATCACCAGACTTTTAAAGATTTTGTCATCCGGGAGATGGAAAAAACAGATTATGATATCCAAGCTCTTCGTAGTAAGGCATCGAAGGCTATATCAAAGATGCTTGAAGGGATATAGGGGCGAGGCTCTGTCCTCGCCCGAAATGAAAACGAGTAGGGGCGGAGTTTATCTCCGCCCTTTTGGTAGATGGTTGATTGGTTGTTCGTGGTTAGACAAAACAAAATTCGGTAGCACAGGTTGTCTCAAACTGTGCGGGATAAACACAGCTTGAGACATGCTGTGTTACCGAGGATGGGAGATACACATATCTTGGGACATGCTGTGATACTTATATAGTTTGGAGGGAAATATGGCTTTGTATAGAATACTAATTGTAGATGATGAAAAACCTCAAAGGGATATGTTGGCGGGATTTTTAGAGAAACAAGGTTATGCGGTGGATACTGCTGAATCCGGCAGAGCCGCTCTCAAGCTGGCTGACCAGAAACATTTTGAACTGGCTCTGGTGGACCTGAAGATGCCGGAGATGGACGGAATCGAGCTTCTGGAGAAACTTAAAGAACAAAATCCCGAGATTCAGATTATTATGATGACTGCTTACGGAACAGTAGAGAATGCTGTGGAGGCGATGCAAAAAGGAGCGTATCATTATATATCCAAACCAATTAACTTAGATGAGTTAAAGTTAGACATTAAAAAAGCTCTTAACAACCAGAGAATTATTATTGAAAATAGAT
Organism: uncultured Ignavibacteria bacterium; assembly: GCA_964447175.1. Taxonomy (GTDB): domain Bacteria; phylum Zixibacteria; class MSB-5A5; order MSB-5A5; family SM23-73-2; genus CAYURP01. Next base: position 14,901 of record CAYURP010000030.1, read on the forward strand.
ACCTGAAAGAGGAACTGGAACAACAATATAAAGATTTAAAGATAATAGGAGAAAGCAAAGCCATTAAAGCAGTCTTAAGCACAGTGGCAAGGGTTGCTCCAACAGATTCCACGGTCTTAATCCGAGGTGAATCGGGAACGGGAAAAGAACTGGTAGCCCGAGCTATCCATACCTTAAGCCTGAAAAAGGATGAGAGATTCATTCCGGTCTCCTGCGCCGCCCTGCCTGAGACCCTTTTGGAATCTGAGCTTTTCGGTTACGAGAAGGGTGCTTTCACCGGTGCTGTTAAGAAAAAAGAGGGGAGGTTTGAATTAGCTGATCGGGGCACGCTTTTTCTGGATGAGATCGGAGATATTTCTCCGGAAATCCAGCTCAAGCTTTTAAGAGTGATAGAATCACAGGAGTTCGAGCGACTGGGAGGAAAGGATACGATAAAGGTTAATGTGAGGATATTGTCCGCAACTAATCAAGACTTGGAAAAGAAAATCAAAGGGAAAAGTTTTAGAGAAGATTTATATTATCGTTTGAACGTGATCTCAATTTTCATTCCGCCTCTAAGAGAAAGAAAGGAAGATATAATTACTTTAGTCGAGCATTTCATAGAGAAATCAAATCGGAAATGCGGAAGGGACATTAAGGGGATAACCCAGAGGGCAAAGGAAATCCTGTTAAATTATGACTGGCCCGGAAATGTAAGGGAATTGGAGAATATTATCGAAAGAGGAGTGGTCTTATCCCGGGGCGAGGCTTTGGATGAGGAGGATTTATCCTCCCTTAGTTTCGGAAGACGAAAAGGGACACCAATGGATTTGTCTTTAAAGGAAATGGAGAAGTATCATATATTAGATGTATTGGAGAAAACTAACTGGAACTTGGGTCAGACAGCAGAGATTCTTAGAATTCATAGAAATACTCTAAGACTTAAGATGAAGGAGTATGGAATAGATAAAAGCGATTCTTAGAAAATGGACAGGATAAAATTCTTAGGCACAGCTGGTGCCAGGTTTGTCGTTACAAAACAGGTAAGGGCATCCGGAGGATTGTGGTTTACTCTTGATAACACGAACTTTCTGGTGGATCCAGGACCTGGTACGCTGGTGAAATGTGCTACCAGCAAACCCAAATTGGATCCCACAACCTTAGATGGGATAATCCTGACACATCGGCATCTGGATCATTCAGCAGACGTTAACATTATGATCGAAGCCATGACCGAGGGGGGATTCAAAAAAAGGGGTGAGCTTTTTGCACCGGCAGATGCTTTAAATGAAGATCCGGTGGTTCTTCGTTACCTCAGGAATTTTGTGGAGAAAATTCATACGCTAAAAGAGGGTGGAAATTATTCATTAGGAAAAATAAAATTCAGTACACCAGTCAGACACATTCACGGAGTGGAGACCTATGGGATTAAATTCAAATCCTCAAAATATATTATCTCTTTAATAGCAGATACTAAGTTTTTCTCTGAGCTATCAGGACATTATTCAAAAAGCGATCTTGTAATTTTAAACGTAGTGCGTCATGAAGCCGCAGGGATGAGCTTGAGAGTGGATCATCTAAATCTTGAGGATGTTAAAATCATCATCAAAGAAATAAAACCAAAGGTCACAATTTTAACCCATTTCGGGATGACCATGGTTCGAGCTAAACCCTGGGAAATAACTGATAAGCTTTCAGATGAGCTGGGTATAAAGATTATAGCTGCCAGGGATGGGATGGATTTCAAACTGGATGAGGAACTGAAATAAAGAATTCCATGGGTGATGCAGGGATAAATTCCCCGCACTATGTACAGCTCAGCTATCACAATTTCATAGGGACGGGAATTCATCCCGTCTCGTAGTCTTTTGAGCGAGGATGAATTCCTCGCTCTATGAATAACTATACAAAATTTCATAGGGATGGGAATTTATCCCATCCCATTTTCTCAGTAACCTCAAAATTCTGCAGGATTAATCTGAACTCAAGAATGCACAAATATCTGGGGGCTTGAACAATTTTTGTGCAGTGTATGATTTAATAGTTCCTTTTTGTAATTTAGGACATAAAATCCGATATTCAAAATTAATTGAAATTCAAAGGGTTAAGGGCTTTGTTTAAAGTTATATATTTGATTGAAACTTCTGGCATAGAAATTGCAAAAGTAATAAACTGGATCTTTGAGAAACGAGTTTTAGGGAGTTAAAAAAGGAGTAATAATGAAAAGAAGAATATGGCAAATAGGTTTGGTTTTGGGGCTTTTGATTTTAATCTTAAGCTGCGAGAAGAAGGTTTATTATTATGATTACGATGAGATTTCTCCATCAAGACCTAAGGGTCTTTACAGTATTACCGGAGATGAAGCTGTTTATCTCTACTGGGAGGAGAACGATGAGGAGGATCTGAGAGGTTATATGGTCTATCGCAGCAGAAGCGAGCAGGGTCCCTATAAGGCGATTGCTACTGTGAACAGAGCTGAATATGTGGATGAGGGTGAGGATGTAAAAAATGGCGTTACTTACTGGTATGGAGTAACTGCTTTTGATTATGATGACAACGAATCTGATCTCTCCTATGTGACCTACGATACCCCCAGACCGGAAGGATGGGATGAAGTAATGCATGCCTATAACGTTCCTCCCTGGGCATCTGTTTCCGGTTTTGATTTCTCCCAGGGTGAGGTCGTTTCCTGGGACCTGGACCGAGCGGATATATTCTTAGAATATGATGACAATTATGGCGTTTTCTTCATCTGGGCTGCGGATTACCTGACGGATATCCAGGATTTCGGTTATACCGATGATATCGACGACGTGAATATGGCCCCCGATACTGAAGTAGGATGGTCTGAACTGGGTTGGGTAGAGGTAATAAGTGGCCATACTTATCTGGTGTGGACCCGAAATGATCACTATGCAAAACTGAGAGTGGCTGGTTTTACCAGAAGCTATGGAATTTTCTTTGACTGGGCCTGGCAGGTGGATCCCGGGAATCCGGAGCTTAAGGTAAGACCGCCACGTCAAGAAAGGGAGATCAATTCCAAACTCAATGTGATTCGTAAAGATTATGTGCAAGCAAACAAAATCAGAGGAACAAAAAATGACTAAGTCTAAAGTCATTCTAGCTATAATTTTGACGATGTCTTTTATTTTCATTGCCGGTTGCTTTACCTACATCAGCACCGGGTTTGGCATATATGGCGGTCACCGTTATCATCAGCCTCCCAGATACTGTTATGACTGTCATCGTAGTCCAGGCTGGACCAGGGTCTATATGGAATGCAGATTTTATGATTTCTACTTTATCGATAATGGCTACTGGTACAGACCCAAAAGAGGCAAGGACAGAATCTACGTTTTCAAAGATTATAATTACATAAAGGATAAGGAATTCAAGAACTATTATGAAAGACGCTGGTTAAAAGAAAAAGAAAGGAAAAAAATAGAGACTCAGGAAAAGGTGGAAAGAAGAAGGAAAAGATAAACCTCAAAGGATGGTGATTAAGATGAAAAAGCTTTTAAAAGTAACTTTACTGGTTTTAATCCTGGGTTTGGTTTTCAGACCTGCCTTGGCCCAGGATGAGTACTACCCGGATGACGAATTTGCCTCTTCTGCCGATTTGGAGGTTGACGTCTGGGTTGATAGGGGAGATGGGTCGGTTTATAATCCCGGGGATGAGATAGAGATTTTATTTGAGACCTCTCAGGATTGTTACGTGGTGATCTATAATATAGATACCAGGGGCTATGTGAATATCCTTTATCCCTATGATCATACGGACTCCCCCTGGGTGGAGGGAAACCAGATCCATCGGATTCCCGGATCATACAATGATTACGATTTAAGGGTGGATGGTCCAGACGGGGTGGAATATATCCAGGCCATTGCCTCCCTGGAGCCGATAGTGCTGCCAGACTGGCCCAGATATGTAGGAGGAATGGGAGAGGATCACCTGGACATAACCGTCCTGAGATTGGAGGATGAGGATCCTTATGATTTTATGGAAACCATAAATTATAACATTATCAGAGGTGATGATTATGCCACTGATCTTTGCATCTTTAACGTGGATTATCCGCATCCCAGATGGTATTATCATCCCCAGGTCTACTGGACAGATCGTCCCTGGTATTATCCCATGGGAGAGGTCTATATCGGGTGTCCCTTTGGTGCCGAGGTCTACATCGACGGCATGTTTTACGGAATTTGCCCCATTACCGTTCCGTCTTTAATCTGCGGGCGACACTGGGTCACGGTTTACTGGTTCGGCTGCAGAGTGTGGTGGGATTGGGTGCATATCTATCCGGACAGAACCATCAGGATAAGAGCCGATTTCCCCAGAAGGTACAGGTTTGTTCATGATGGAGTGATAAAGAAAGAATACAGGATCAGGAAAGACAAAGGGCTCCTCAGTGGTGGAAAAACCATTAGGGTCAAGGAGCGGGAATATAAAGTAAACCAGAAAAGTAATGTGAAAACTTACAAAACGGAAAAGTATGTAAAGAAAAATGAAGCTGGATTAGACGGAAAAGGCGGGAAAAAGTATAATGAAATTTCCACCAGGTCCAATATTAAAAAGGAAAAGAAAGTTAAAGTAATTAAGGAACAGGAGAAGAAAAAGAATAAAAGCACTGCAACAATTAAGAAGAACAAAAAACAGGAAGATTCTTCAGCTAAGTTAAAAAAGAAAGAGGTCAAAAGAACAGAGAAAGCCAGCATTAAAAAAGCAGAACCGATTAAAAGGACGGTAAAAGCTAAAAAGAGCGAAGCCAAAAAGATACCTAAAAGGAAAAGATAAAATTGTTGATAAACACAAAGTTTAGTTTATATTGTAAATTAACGAGGTGAAGTTAAATGAAGAAAACTCTAACGTTATTTTTGTGTTTTGTGATTTTGCTTGTTTTTCTTCCCAATGCCTGGGGCATAGACAGGATACCCAAGGATGATGATAAAAAGAAATCAGAGGAAAAGGCTCAGCCTGATTCTCAGAAAAAGGGGGAAGCAAAAGAAAAATCCAAACCCGGGATTGACAGCACGGATAAACTGAAAAGCACAAAAGAGGCTCAACCAGAAAAGAAGAAAGAGGAAAAAAAGGAAAGGGAGTCTTTGCTGGATAAGCTTTTAAAGAAGAAAAAAAGTGAGAAAAAATACGACTATTTTCAGGATAAAAATAAAGACGGAGTGGATGATCGGGTAGAGAAGTATAAGAAAGTGAAACCCATAAAAAAGAAACTACCTCCCTCTGAGAAAAAGGAGAAATCCAAAGAGAAACCGGAAAAGAAATCCAGGGAGAAAAGCAAATAAGTCTTTACTCAAAAGCCAGAAGGGTGGTAGTTTTTAGAATTCCCGGCAAAGAGTGAATCTCCTCAGCCACAATCCTGGAAATCTCTTTATAGTTTTTCGCTTCTATCATTCCGATGGCATCGTAGGGACCAGCTACGGAATAAGCTGACGTGATATGCGGCTTTTTCTGGAGCTTTTTGATATTAGCTTCAATATTTTCCCTTTTCATCTCGATAAGAACAAATGCTTTTATTCCCATTTCCCAACTCCTTTTTTTAAGGCATTCTATTTTGTTCAATCGGGAGATAATACCTTTGGTTTAACCCAAAATTAACTGAAATGAAATTTTCATATTCAAAATTTAGTATGCGTATATGGTTTTAAAAGGGAGTTTTCATGCCACTTTATTCTCATTCCAGACTTCAAACTTATGAGAATTGTCCTCTGCAGTTCAAATACAGGTATGTGGAGAAAATAGAAATCAAGGTGGTGGAGACTATTGAGATCTTTCTGGGCTCCAGAGTTCACGAGGCTTTAGAAAAGCTATATCGGGACCTGAGGATGACTAAAAAGACCTCCCTGGACGAGTTGGTTTCCCATTACAATCAGATCTGGGAAAAAAACTGGCTGGACTCGATTCTGGTGGTGCGAAAGGAATACAATCCGGAACACTATCGAAAGCTGGGAGAGAAATGCCTCAGGGATTATTATCATCGCTATCAACCTTTTGACCAGGGGAAAACACTGGGAACCGAACAGATAATTCTGATCCATTTGGATGATGAGGGAAAATATAAAATCAGAGGATTTATCGACAGGGTGGTTTTTGCCGGGGATGGACATTATGAGATCCACGACTACAAAACGTCGGGGCATCTGCCGGATCAATCCATATTGGATTCTGATAGGCAGTTGGCACTATATCAGATCGGGGTGGAGAATAAATGGAGGGATGTAAAATATGTCGACCTGGTCTGGCATTATCTGGTTTACGACAAAGAGATGAGATCGCAAAGGACAAAAGATGAATTAAAGGAGCTTAAGGCTAAGACCATAGGTTTGATAAACCACATCGAGAAGATGAAAAAGGATGATAAGTTTCCCCCTCGCGAATCTAACCTTTGCGACTGGTGCCAGTTCTATTCCATCTGCCCGACTAAAAAGCATTTCTATCAAGTGGAACTGCTTCCCCCGGAGGATTATCTTAAAGATGGCGGGGTGCAGCTGGTCAACAAATACGTGGACTTGAAGAGAAAAAGAAGTGAACTGGAATCGGAGAAAAAAAACATAGAGGAGCTGATATACAATTACGTTAAAAATGAAAATCTTCAGGTGATAAGGGGAAGCGATTTCAAGCTGAATGTGAAAATAGAGGAGAAAGATAAGCTCCCTACAAAAAAGGTAAGCCCTGAGGATTGGGAAGAATTAGAAAGACTGATAAAAAATCTAAAAAAATGGGACGAGGTATCCAAGCTCGACCCTTATCTGCTTTTAGGTAAAATTAAAAATGAAGCCTGGGATAAGGAAACCATCGAAAAATTAAAAAAATTCCTGATAAAAGAAGAGGAAAAGAGAATCTACACCTCAAGATTAAGGGACGAAAATAAGCTGTCGGATTGAACCCGCTTTTCCAATTACCCGACTAAAAAGGTCGTATTTAATTAGGAATTGATATCATTTGTAAAAAGAGATAAAGCATCTTGAAGAAATCTAAAGTTATTATTGTTCGAACGTTGAAGGTATTTAAGAATTCCGAGAAGGTCGATTTCAATCTTCTTCAAGAAATGGTTGAAAAAGCTCTTTTAGCTTTAACCAATGAAAAGGATTCGAGGGAGGCTTTGTTTCATTTCTACAATCCGAGCGATCGTATCGGAATGAAAGTTAACTGCCTGGGAGGGAAGAAGGTAGCCACCAGCCCTGAAGTGGTCTATGCAACCTTTAATCTATTTAGAAAGGCGGGTTTTGATGATAAAAAATTTTTGGTCTGGGATAGATCCAACCGGGAGCTAAAGGATGCTGGTTTCTCACTTAATTCCAACTCCGGGGGACTAAAGTGCTATGGCACTGACTCCAGTGACGTAGGTTATGCTCAGGATTTCATAACCCACAGGGATGTGGGAAGCCTTTTAACTAATATTATGACCGATCGAACCAACCTGCAGTTAAACGTTCCCATACTAAAAGATCACACCTTAGCTGGTGTTACCTGTGCTTTAAAAAACTTTTTCGGTGCTATTCATAATCCCAACAAATACCATGGAAACGGCTGTGATCCTTTTGTGGCTGACCTTAATTCCATCCCCCAGATAAGAAATCAACAAAAGCTGATAGTAGTGGATGCTTTGCGAATTCAGTATCATGGTGGCCCGGCTTATCATCCCCAGTGGTATGAGAACTATGGAGCAATAATTGCTGGTTCAGATCCGGTGGCAGTCGATTTCATTGGGTACGGGATCATTGATGAGATCAGAAAAAAACATAATCTTCCTTCATTGGAAAAAGCAGGAAGAAAGCCCAATTATATTTTCACAGCGGCTGATCCTGAACATAATCTGGGCAATACCGCATTGGAAAATATCGAGCTGGTGGAGATCAATCTGTAATGAAACTAAATAGAAGAAAATTTATAAAGTGTTCCTTGGCTGCAGCAGGATGCGCTTTGGCACCTCAGTTCTTGACCGGATCTGACCCTTTTAATTTCATTCCCCAGGCTTATGCCCAGATCCGCGCCACGGACCTTTCACACGTGGAGGCTATGTATTACAAGAAGCTGGATTATAAAGAGGTGGAATGTGAACTCTGTCCCAGGAAATGTAAGGTGGGAAACAAGGAAAGGGGTTATTGCGGGGTCAGGGAAAATGAAGAAGGAACCTACTATACTCTGGTTCATTCCCGGGTCTGCTCTGCCGGTGTGGACCCCATTGAGAAGAAACCATTTTTTCATTACCTGCCTGGAACAAAAGCCTTCTCCATCGCTACTGCTGGCTGCAATATGAACTGTAAATTCTGCCAGAACTGGCAGATCTCCCAGGTCAGACCGGAACAGGTTGAGAACTATTATCTTCCTCCGGAAGAGGTTGCCCGTTACGCAAAGGGCAATGACTGTGTTTCCATTGCCTACACCTATTCTGAGCCTGTCATTTTCTATGAATATATGCTGGACTGTGCCCGGGCAGGTCATAAGGATGGTCTTAAAAGCGTAATTGTCACTGCTGGATATATAGAGCACGATCCCCTGGTGGAGTTATGCAAAAATCTGGATGCGGTCAAAGTCGATTTCAAAGGATTCACAGAGAAATACTATAAGGAGGTTTGCAGCTGTGAGCTAAAACCCATAATGGACGTGCTGGTCGAGTTAAAGAAGATCGGCATCTGGACTGAGATAGTCTATCTTATGGTTCCCACCTTAAACGATGATATGAAAGATATCAAGAGGATGTGTGAGTGGATGAAAACCGATCTGGGCACGGATGTTCCCTTGCATTTAACTCGTTTTCATCCTATGTATCTGCTTAAGAACTTACCTCCCACCCCTGTTTCCAGTTTGGAGCAGGCTCGTCAGATCGCCCTGGAGACCGGGTTGAACTATGTTTATGTTGGCAACGTTCCAGGACATGAGGCGGAAAACACTTACTGCCACAAATGCGGAAAGATCGTGGTGGGTCGAATCGGCTATAGCATTACCCAGATGAATTTAAATAATGGAAAATGTAAATTCTGCGGCGAGCCCATCCCAGGAGTATGGAGTTAATTTCCCAATCTCCTAAAATTGAGTTGGAAGATTTTATAGGCACAGGTTTATCTGTGCTATAATGAGCACGAATAAATTCGTGCCTACAATCTTACAAGTTAACGGTAAACGGAAAACAGTAAACTGATAACTGATAACAGGCAATGGAATTGGAGTGTGAACCTTCAGGTTCACTATATGTTTGTATTTACAGATTTATTTGTGCAAAAAAGCACGAATAAATTCGTGCCTACAAAATTCCCAAGTAAAAAACTCCAACAAAGAGGTTTTTTATTTGACCTTATCCCGGAAGGAGAATATATTGATTGATGAAAATGTAGGTAGAGATTTATCTGTGCAAAAAAGCACGAATAAATTCGTGCCTACAGTTTACCAGTCAATAAATATCTTGTAGGATGAATTTGAATAAAACCCGTTTTATTTTTGCCTGCCTGGTCTTAGGTTTTTCCTCAATGGTTTCCCAGATCGTTCTTTTAAGGGAGATGATCGTCTCCTTTTATGGGAATGAGCTCTCCTTAGGGGTGATGCTTTTTGTCTGGCTGTTCTGGGTGGGAATAGGGAGCAGGTTGGGAAACTCACTTTACCCCAAAAAGGAAAGAAATTTTCGCAATCTTTTTTTCTGGTATTTCCTGGTTGCCTTTGTAATTCTGGCTACACTTATGGGTATCAGGTGTTCAAAAATAGTATTGGGCATAATGCCCGGCGAGGTGGTCGGGTTTATGCCTATGCTTTTTTTCTCCTTTGTGGTAATGGCTCCCCTGTGTATTCTCTGGGGTATAATTTTTGTTCTCAACTCCAGATTCTGGAGAATCGAATCCGAGGTTTCTTCTCTGGTCACCCGGGTTTATTTGTGGGAATCCCTGGGCGCAGGGATAGGAGGGCTTTTAACCACTTTTCTGTTCATTCCCTCTTTTTCAAACCTGGATATACTGGTTTTGGTCTGGATGGTTAATCTTCTATTAGCACTGTTCCTCTTCTTTAACTCCGCAAAGCTGACCAGAAGTATAATTATCTCTTGCGGGATAGTAGTTTTATTTTTTGCTTTCTTTTTAACTAATGCCGGTGTTTCACTGCAGGACTTTTCCCTGAAAAAGCTCTGGAAGGGATTGCCCGTGGTTCACTCTGAGGATACCATATACGGAAATATCGCTGTTATCAAAAAGGAGGAACAGATCACTTTCTACGAGAACGGGCTTTTGCTTTTCTCCTTTCCGGATGAGTTCTCTGCTGAGGAAGCGGTTTTGTTTGCCCTTTCCCAAAAGACCGATCCCCAATCACTCCTTTTGATAGGTGGAGGAATGGGAGGTGCCATTACCCAGGCTCAAAAATATAAAAACCTGAAAATAGATTATGTGGAACTGGATCCCAGGCTGATTGAACTGAGTAAGGACTTCTTACCTCAAAAGGAGATAAACTCGTTAAAAAAAGCAAATCTGAAATTTCAGGACGGGAGATTATATGTGAAGGAGAAATGCAGCAGGGGAGACCTTTTATATGATGTTATCGTCTTGAATCTGCCAGACCCCTATACAGCTATGCTTAACCGGTTCTACACCTCGGAGTTTTTTGGGATGATAAAAAAGATGCTCAGAGAGGATGGTGTTTTCTCCTTTCGGGTTACCTCCCAAATAAATTACCTTTCTCATGAGCAGAGTTTATATTTATCCAGTCTCTATCGCACCCTGAAGGAAAGTTTCAAAAATGTAGTCGTCCTTCCGGGTAACAACAGCATTTTTTTATCATCTCCTCAAGGAGAACTCCACACTGACTGGAAGGAGATTGTTGGGAATCTTAAAAAGGATTCCATCCAGACCCTTTTTGTATCAGAATATTTTTTACCCGATCGTCTTTCACCCCAGAGGTTAGAATACCTGAAAAGCTCAATTCTCTCTCAGAATGGAAAAATAAACTATGATCTTTCACCTATCTGTTATTTCTACAATACTATTCTCTGGAGCTCGCTTTTTCAATCGGCGGAGAAGCCTTTTTTCTTATGGTTGGAAGATGTTCCCAGGTTCTTTTATCTGTTGGTTCCTTTTCTAATTACTTTCATTTTATTTTACATCCTTTACAAAAGCAAATCCAAGCGTTCCAATTTAGCCCTATCTGCAATTTTTATGGCTGGATATGCCAGTATCTTTCTGGAGATAATAGTTTTACTGGGATTTCAGATTTTCTACGGGTACATTTATTCTAAAATGGGATTAATCCTGACCTCTTTCATGCTGGGATTAGCACTGGGAGCTTATATATCGAAAAAAAAGGCAGAGAAGAGGGAGTTGAATTTCAGGTTTCTCTCCGGAGTTCAGTTGGTCCAGGTTATCCTTCCTCTGGTTTTGCTGCTTTTAATCAATTTCTTTTCAAAGGTTATGGTTAACGAGTTATGGATTGAGATTTCGCTTTTATCTCTAATGGCTTTTTGTGGAATAATCGGAGGTTTAGAATTCACAGCAGCTAATTATCTCTATTTTAAGGAGAATAAAAGAAAAAAGGCGGGAACAGGATATTCAATCGATCTATTGGCTTCAGCAATAAGCTCGATTTTGGTGAGCGCTATTTTGATTCCCCTTTTGGGAATTCCACTAAGCCTGTGGGGTTTAGTCCTGATAAATATAGTCTGCTTTGGTTTTCTTCTGTTTTTGAAAAGGGGGTATCAGGTTAAGGCTCCTGAGTCCTGCACATAATTTTGATACCCAATAAGCATCTTGCGTATTTCCAAGTAATTATTAGACTTAATTATGTCATTTAAAGTTAAATGTTAAGTTTTAATGCAAAGGCAAGTGTGAGAAAAAAATACACCTTTTAAGTCTGAAATAGTGTTGACAAAAGGTTTCTTTATATTAAATTATAAGTGTAAAGGATTTTTCCTTAATCCTAAACATCGGAGGAAAAATATTATGAGAGGTGACAAGAAATATGGGTTCATAGGGGTTATAGTTGCCATTCTATCCATTTTCATAATCTGGATAGTCGGGTTTGGGCAGGTGTCTGAGAGGGTGGTCGAGGCAAAAGATGAAAAGGACACCATGTTCGAATACGTGCAGCTGATCAACGCAGTTGCCTGGAACATAGAAGCTAAATATGTGGAGGAGGTGGACCTCAAGGAGCTGGTCTACTCGGGAATCAGGGGGATGCTGGACATTCTGGATCCTTTTTCTGATATGAAGGATAAGGAAGCCTATGAGCAATTGATGGAGGTGACTCACGGAAAATATGAAGGTCTGGGCATGGCAATTGCATTAAGGAATGAGGTAATTACGGTAATCTCCCCCATTGAGGGGACTCCAGCATACAGAAAGGGTATCAGAGCCGGGGATAAGATCGTAGAGATCGATAGCCAATCCACCATTGGAATGGACACAGAAGGAGCTGCCAAGTTGATGCGAGGACAAGCCGGGACAAAGGTGCTCCTGAAGATAAAAAGGGAGGGCTTGTTGGAACCTCTGGAATATGAACTGGAGCGGGCTGTGATCCAGCTGAAAAATGTTCCCTACTATGGTGTGGTGGAGGATAACATCGGATACATTAGATTGTCCAGGTTCTCCGAGGAGACAAGCAAAGAGCTAAAGGATGCATTAAATAGTCTGAGAAACAAAAATCTGCAGGGGTTGATACTGGATCTGAGAAGTAACGGTGGAGGACTTTTAAGTCAGGCGGTGGAGACGGCCGACCTTTTCCTGGAAAAGGACAAGCTCATTGTCTATACCCAGGGCAGAAAACAGGAGAGAATAAGAGAGTATTTATCCCAGGGTGGGACACTCTATGACCATGGACCCCTGGCTGTGCTGGTGGACGAGGGCACGGCTTCAGCTTCGGAGATTGTGGCCGGCGCTATTCAGGATTGGGATAGAGGTGTGATCATAGGCCAGACAACTTTTGGCAAGGGACTGGTACAGCAGGTGTTTGAGATGCCCAAAGATGTGTATTTAAAACTGACCATTGCCAAGTATTATGTTCCCAGCGGAAGGTGCATACAAAGACCTGAAAGATCTAAAAAACATCCTTCCTTAAATGAAAAAGCAGAAGAGGACAGCCTGGAAAAGGAAACTTTCTATACCACTGGAGGAAGGAAGGTGTACGGAGGAGGGGGAATCGTTCCCGACGTGGTCTGTGAACAGGAGGAGCTCAAGCCCATAGAGATAAATCTGGAACGGAAACAGGTCTTCTTCGATTTCGCTGTGGAATATATCTCCAGGAATAAGAATATCACCAGGGATTTCGAGGTAACTGATGAGATTCTGGCAGAGTTCAAGGAATTTCTAAAGGAAAAGGATTTCACCTACCGGACCTATGTGGAGATGCAGCTGGATACTCTGGAGAAAACAATAAAAGCTCAGGAAAAAACCGAGCTTTACATCAGCCAAATAGATGCCATGAAAAACACGATTGAACAGGAAAAGAAACTGGACTTCGACAAGAGCCTGGACTACATAAGGGATGCGATAAAGAGGGATATTTTAAGAAACAAATTCGGAGAGACAGCAGTTTATGAGGAGTCCCTGACCAAAAGCGATCCCTGCGTCAGAAAAGCAATTGAAATCCTGACCTCAAAGAACAAATACACCTCTCTTCTGGAAGCAGGTTAAAAAATTAAAGTTAAAAATTAAAAATTATGAATTAAGACATTATATCTTGATTTAATAGAATTCCGTTAATGATTTGATTTTTCTTCAAAATCGAATGTTTTAAGAACTCTCTCGATTTTCAGGAGAGAGTTTTTTGTTTATACTTTTTTTACGCTGTATGCATGACTTTTTCTTGTGAGAAGCAGGATTTTTAAAAGCATTTGCATATTAAATAAAGTAGTTTTAAATCGGAGCAAGATATGTCTTTATTCTGCCGATAAAAATTATAGGAGCCAAAGAAATTTCTTGCTAAAGGAAAAAAAGAAATTATAATTCTACTTGAGGAGCAATAGATGGCTCAGGAGAAAATATTAGTCATAGATGATGAGCTTTTCGTGAGAGAATTGCTACAGGAATTCCTGAGCAAGGAGGGGTATAACGTGTACCTGGCGGAAAGCGGGGAGAAAGCTATAAACCTGATTAAAACCAATCGGGTGGAGATAGCTTTAATAGATCTAAAGATGCCGGGGATGGACGGGATCTCCACCTTAAAAGAGATTAAAAAAATAGCTCCTGAAACCATAGCCGTGATACTAACCGGCTATCCTACCATCGAATCATCTATCGAGGCTTTACGCAGCGGGGCCTACGATTACGTGGTCAAGCCCTTTAAGTTAAATGACCTTAAAAACACAATCGAGAAGGCACTGAATGAATACCGATTGAAATCGGAGATCGGACAATTAAGGAAAAAAATCCAGACTCTGGAGGAACAGCTTAAAGAGTATCAAAAGGCGGGCAAGAAATCTCCCTCTGAGAAAAACATCGACCAGGTAGGTGGAGATAATCCACAAAAGTAAATAATCTACATTCTTTGTAATGCCACTTGATAAAGATCCCTCAGATAATAAAACCTCAGCACAAACAAAAGCATCATTTCTCTTAAAGGATTATCAAGATCTGTCCGGGGAATATGATAAGATCCTGAAGATCTCAAATGAGATATTAAATGAGTTAACAAAAGATAGAAATGAGATCACCCTTTCCCGGCTTCTGGACCGGAAACTGGAGATCGGGAAAAGAATTGAGCTTTTATCAAAGAGAATCGCCAGCCAGGATATTCGCTCACTTTCCTCTCAAAAATCTATACTGAATGAAGTCAAAATGGAATTGGAGAGAACAAAATCTCTGGCTAACAAACTCTTGGTTCTTGAAAGAAAAATAAAAAAAATACTTTAGATTGGTTAGATTTAGGTTTGCCTTAGATTAGATTTCAGTTATATTTATGAAAATCAATCTTCTGTCTCCAAAGAGAGGAAGGGAAGATGATGGAAGAGAAAGAGACAATCGGACTAACGGACAAGGAATTGTCTAAATTTACCTCCTCCTACGCTCATTTCAACAAGATCACTCAAAAACTTCAGAAAGCCTATAAAGAATTGGAGGAGAGATTTGAGAATCTGAATCTGAAGTTAGAGGAAACCAATAATCAACTTCGCCAGAGCCTGGCAGAAAAGGACAGGATATCCAATTATCTGAACAATATCCTGGAGAGCTTGAATTCAGGAGTTTTAGCCATAGACCTGAACGGGAGGATAACCCTTTTTAATCGAACAGCAGAGGATATCCTGGGATATAAAACTCATCAGGTTCTGGGAAAACAATATATAAATATCATGGGCAAGAAGGTGCAAAGGGAACTCACCCCGCTTCATACTTTAAAAACAGGGGTTTCCCACTTAAACCAGGAAAAGGAGGTTGAAACCGGAAAAGGCAAAAAAATTCCTTTAGGTTTTTCCACCTCTCTTCTGACCGATGGCGAGGGAAACCACCTGGGTGCGGTGGAGGTTTTCTTCGATCTGACCCATCTTAAGGAGCTGGAACAGGAGGTAACCAGGGTAAAGACCTTGGCTGCCTTAGGAGAAATGGCAGCTACTGTGGCGCATGAGGTGAGAAACCCTCTGGGAGGGATTGCCGGTTTTGCTGCTCTTCTGGAAAGAGATTTGAAACCTGATGATCCCCGAAAAAGATTAGTCAATAAAATAATTGAAGGTGTAGAGATTTTAAATCGATTGGTGATAAATCTTTTAAACTACACTAAAGCAGTTAAACTTAATCCCCAGAAGCTGGATTTCGTAAAATTCTTAAACGATACCTTAAACTTTTTCCAGATGGACTTATCCTCCCAGAGTGAAAATATCTCCCTACGGAAACACTTTCCCAAGGAGGAAATCGAATGCTGGATTGATCCGGAGCAATTCCGCCAGGTGATTCTCAACATTCTGCGTAACTCGGTTCAGGCTATGCCCAAAGGCGGAGATATCGACGTATACTCAAAGCCGGTTTCCCTGAAGCAGGAAAACAAAGTGATTTTAAAGATTTCTGATAATGGGGAGGGAATGGATAAAAAAACACAGGAGAAACTATTTACTCCCTTTTTCACCACCAAAGAAGGAGGTACCGGTCTGGGGCTTCCCACGGTGAAAAAGATCGTGGAAGCGCACAAAGGGAATATAAAAATTGAAAGCCAACCGGGTAAGGGAACCACTGTAACTTTAAGCTTTCCCAAAAGGGTAAATGACATTTAATTTCTTTGGAATAAATAATTGATGTTTCTGATTATGAAAAGGAGATAATCTGGCTGAGGTAAGAATATTAGTAGTGGATGACGACAATTTGATGAGGGAGTTTCTGGACGAGACCCTTCGCCGCTCCAGATACTCTGTGGATTTAGCCTCAACCGGGGATGAGGCTTTAGAGAAAATTAAATCCCAGGAATATGACGTTATCCTCTCCGATATCCGCATGCCCAGAATGAACGGAATGGAACTCTTAAAAGCAGTTAAGGACAACTCACCCCAGGCTAAGGTGATGCTGATGACCGCTTACGGAACCATAGAAAATGCCGTAGAAGCCATGAAATTGGGTGCGTTTGATTACATCACCAAACCTTTTTCAGCAGATGATATAGAGCTAAAAATAAAAAGAGCTATGGAGTATAAAAGGCTGGAGCGGGAGAACAAACAGTTACTCCAGGAGGTCAGGGTTAAATACCGATTCGACAACATCATTGGGAAATCTCCCCAGATACGGAAAGTATTTGAGATCATCGATTCCATAGCTAACAGTAAATCCTCTGTTTTAATAACCGGGGAGTCGGGAACCGGAAAGGAGCTAATTGCCAAAGCCATTCATTACAATAGCCCCAGAAAAATTCAGCCTTTTGTTGCAGTAAATTGTGCAGTTTTACCTGAGAATCTAATGGAATCAGAGCTTTTTGGACACGAAAAAGGAGCCTTCACCGGTGCCATAAAAAAGACCAGGGGAAAGTTCGAATCAGCTCATCAGGGAACCCTGCTTTTAGACGAGATCTCGGAAATCCCACCATCACTTCAGGCAAAGCTTTTAAGGGTTTTGCAGGAGAGGGAATTCGAGCGAGTAGGCTCAGGTGAAACCATTCAGGTAGATGTGCGGATAATCTCCACCAGCAACCAGAACCTCCCGGACCTGATACAAAAAGGCAAATTCAGAGAAGACCTGTATTTTAGATTAAACGTGATCCCCATTCATATCCCT
>CAYURP010000031.1:0-30917 GCA_964447175.1 uncultured Ignavibacteria bacterium
CCATCCAGAAGATAATATCGAGAGGGAGGATCAAATCTGAAAAGCTTGCCCGAATAGCTTACAGTTGATCCCGGACTGAGTTTTTCCAATTTATCCTTTTGGGATGAATCAAAGGAAACGGACACGTCATAATCCAAAGTGGCAGGCAAATGCTTTATTCTCAGGATTAAATCGCCAGATTTCTGCTTTTCTATTTTTACCACCTCGCCCACCCAGTTAACGTATTTCCCGACATATTCTGAGAAAATCTTTTTTTTCTGCGGTACACTGAGCTGATCATTCCCCCCTATAATGTTATGAAAATCCTCAAATGAAAAAAGGATTGTATCTTTTTGAGATATCCCGGCTTCCTCCCTGTGGGGAAACTTAAATAGAATCACAAGTATTGCGATAACCAGTATCAATAGGGGAATTAAAACTCCCGTTCCCTTTGCTGAGCTGAATCTGTTTTCCTTATCTACCATACCTGCATTTAGTTCTTTTCAATAAATTCCAAAAGCTTATATGCCAGGTTAGATTTGACCGATTCCAGAAACTCGTAATGTTTTCTTGCCTCCTCTTTATTTCCTTCCTGGGCTAAAGTCCTTCCCAGAGCGAAATGCGCCTTAATATGCATATTATTGAGAGATAAAACGTATTCATATTCCTTTTTTGCCTGCTCATACATTCCCTTCTGGTAGTAAGCCTCGCCCAGATTCATATGGGAATTGATGTGATGGGGATCGATTTTGATTGCCTGTTTATAGTCCTGGATGGCTTTATCATAATCACCCTGTGCAAAGTATATTGTTCCGGTTTTAAAATAGTCATCCGCTGTTTTCTTGGCACAATGAAAGCTTAACCCAAGAAAAGAAAACAGCAATACAAACAGAAGAATTGCTAAAACCTTTCTCATGGTTCCCTCCATTTTAAAAAGTTTATTCAACTCTTTATCCCCAGCTTTTTTCTGACATAAGGAATTAACCCACCCTCCTCTAAAATTGACATCAGAAAATCGGGCAATGGGGGGAAGGAAATCTTTTTATCTTTAATCCCTATCTCTCCAGTTTTGTAATTAATAGTAATCTCTTCATTCTCCTGAGCCAAATCAAATGCCTCCCTGGATTCAACCACCGCCAGCCCCTGGTTAATGGCATTTCTGAAAAAAATCCGGGAAAAGGATTTTGCCACCACACATTCTATTCCGGCATATTTCAAGGAAGTGGCTGCCTGCTCCCGGGAGCTTCCACACCCGAAATTCAGTCCGGCAACTATTATGTCCCCTTTCTTGATTTTATTTGGAAAATCCTTGTCTATCCCTTCCAGTGCGTGTTTAGCCATTTCCTCGGGAACGATAATGGGCAGATATTTGCCGGGATAGATTACGTCTGTGTTGATATTATCTTTCAATTTCCATACTCTGCCTTTGATAATTTGCATACTCTTCAGCTCCAGACCTTTCTCAAAAACTCCCGGGGATCGGCGATCTCCCCTTTAATAGCAGTTGCTGCTGCTGTTGCCGGACTGGCTAAATAGACCTCTGATTCGGTGGATCCCATCCTTCCCCTGAAGTTTCTATTGGTGGTTGCCAGACAACGCTCTCCACTGGCTAAAATACCCTCATGCGCCCCCAGGCAGGGTCCGCATCCGGGATTTAAGACCACGCAATTGGCTTGCAGAAAAACCTTGATAATTCCTTTTTTCATAGCCTCAAGAAAGATCTCCCTGGAACAAGGCAGAACCAGCATCCTTATGTCCGGGTGAATTTTTTTACCTTTTAAAATTCTGGCTGCAATCTCCAGATCATCCAATCTCCCGTTGGTGCAGGAACCCAAAACCACCTGGTTGATGGAGATGCCTTTAACCTCCTCCACAGGTTTGACATTGTCCACTGAATGGGGACAGGCGATCTGGGGAGAAAGTTTTGTTATGTCGAATTCATGCTCATTCTCATAAGTTGCATACTCGTCTGCCCAGATGGGAATATATTTCTTCCTCTTTATGGAATTGAGAAACTTTCTGGTGGTTTTATCAAATGGAACAATCCCAAATTTGGCTCCCATCTCCATAGAAAGATTGCATAGTGTGAATCTTTCAGAGACGGAGAACGAGTCCACAGTCTCTCCATAGAATTCCACGGATTTATAAGAGGCTCCCTCTGAAGTAAGCTTTCCGATTATATGTAGAATCACATCTTTAGCATAAACCCCAAAAGCAAGCTTTCCCTTTATGGTGATCTTAATAGAATCAGGAACTTTAAGCCATATTTTTCCGGTAGCCCACACAGCAGCCATCTCAGTAGCACCGATACCGGTGGATAAAGCAGCCACGCAACCGTAGGAGGTGGTATGGGAATCAGTTCCCAAAGCCAGCTCGCCGGGAAGAATATGACCTTTATCCACAACCACTTCGTGACAGATCCCTTCTTTTATATCATAAAAGTTTTTTATGTTTTGCTCTTTAACAAATTTCCGGATCGATTTATGAGCCTCGGCTGTTTTCTCGGATTCAGCAGGTACCCGGTGATCCAGAGGGATGACGATTTTATTGGGATTCCACACTCGATCCACACCAATTTGTCTGAACTGCCTGATCACCAGGCCGGCATTATCGTGGCTCATCACCAGATCAGGTTCTACCTCAACTATCTCACCCACAACAGCTTCCTTCATACCGGCTTTTAAAGCTAAAATCTTCTGGGCTATGGTCTGGGAACCGCCTTTGATTACTTTGGAACCGGATTTGGGAAGCTGCAACTCCAGCTGCGGGAATTTCAAAACCTTAGGCTTCTCCAGTATGCCAAATTTTCTTCTCCATTTATAGAAGGCCGCCTTGGAGATTTTAAGTTCCTCTCCAGCCTCTTTATCATTCCCGTATGTTTCCCAGAGATCCCGAATAATCTTTTCGCTGTATTTGGGCAGAGAATATTTCTCTATCCTTTTTTTCCCTCTCCAGTAGGTAACCAGGTATTCAGGAACCCCGATGGCTTCAGCTATTTTTCTGTCCGTTTTATACTTCTTCTGAAGTTTTTGAAGTTCCTCTTTTTTTGGAATCCTCATACTTTCAATTTTTTGAATTCACCCTTCAGTTGATCATATACATCCTTCAAAGCCACCGAGATCAACTTGGTATCGCCCACCACCGGCATGAAATTGGTATCGCCAGTCCAGCGGGGAACGATATGCACGTGCAGGTGATCCACCACTCCTGCGCCGGAGATCTTTTCCAGGTTCATACCCAAATTAAAACCGTGAGGTTTCATTGCTTTTTTAAGAATTACCACACATTTCTGGGTGAGCCGGGCTAACTCAGAAAGCTCATTATCATTCAGCTTCTCCAGTTTTCCCACATGTTTGTAGGGTGCTACCATAAGGTGTCCTGAATTATAGGGGTACTTATTCATAATCACAAAGGAGAGCTTACCGCGAAATAAAATCAGATTTTTTTCATCTTTTGAGTCATTGTGTCTTTTGCAGAAGATACACCCCTTTTCCTTATGGGATAAGATAAATTCCTTTCTCCAGGGAGCCCAGAGTATATCCATTAATATCTCCTTTGAATTCTCATATTAACCTTAATAAAACGCCAAGCCAAAGTCTTTTTTAAACTTAATATAAACAAAAAGTAAAATTTCTCAACAATTTTGTTAATAAAATCATCTTTATTATATGCTCAATTTCATGGCTATTTTTTTATTGTTCAGCTATTTCTATATCCCGCTATCTTTAAGTCAGATTTCAATGCAAGAAATAAACTAGTACAAAACCTAAGATAAAATTTTACATATGGAACTCTCTTATTCTTTGATCCCATAGACCCATCTTGCCTACAAGCTGGGATCTGAATAAAATTGGAGTGTGAACTTTCAGGTTCACCTTATTTTTGGGATGTCTTGAAAGTGAAGCTAAAGCTTCAAACTCCATATGTTTCAGGCGATGACAGAGCATCGCCCTCATACAGATTAATCCTTCCTGATACATCCCCGATTTCAGTAACACAAGTTGTCTTACCGCCAATGACGGGATTATCACAGGTTGGGACAACCTGTAATACCAGGTTTGGTTGCGCGATTCATAGAGCTTCATTTGTAGTTCGCCGATTTATCGGCTATAAAAACCTCATAAACAATGTAACTACAATTTCTTAAAAAAGCTCAATGAATTGGGCGACTACAATTTTTTTGCCAATATAGATTTTCCGGGTGGACACACAGATCCGCCCCTCTGTTTTGGAGACAATCAGGAGATTAATTTTACAACTGTCTCAATATGAGGGGTGTGGGGGAACATATCCACTGGCTGGACTTGTTCTATTTTATACTCTCTATCACAGAAAAGCTTCAAGTCCCGGGCTAAGGTGGCAGGGTTGCAGGATACGTAAATCAGCTTTTCTATTTTTATGTCGCTGAGATATTCTACCACGTCAGGATGAAGTCCTGCTCTGGGGGGATCAACTACCACCACGTTGAATTTTTCACCTCTGGTAATAAGCTCGGATAAAACCTTTTTTGCCTCTCCGCAGATGAACTCACAATTCGATACTTCGTTTTTCAGAGCATTCCTTTGAGCATCCTCAACTGATTGAGAGAGCGATTCCACCCCGATTATCTTTCTGGCTTGAGAGGATAAGAAAATGGAGATGGTTCCTATCCCGCAATACAAATCCAGCACATTATCCTCTCTCTTAAGATCAGCGAAGTCTTTAACCACATTATAAAGCTTTTCCACCTGGAAACTATTGGTCTGGAAAAAAGAGTTGGCTGATAAATCAAATGAAAAATCACCTACTTTCTCGGTTATATGATCTTTTCCGGCTAAAAGAACCTCCTCCTCGCCCACCGCAATAGTAGCCAGCCTTGAGTTTATATTTCGCATCACACTTGTTATCTGAGGAAATTTATCAACTAATTCTCTGGTAAACTCCTCCTGATAGGGGAAATCACCTTTATTAGTAACCAGGTTGACCATTACCTCAGATGTATTCTTTGCCTCCTTGATTGCTAAATACCTTAAGAATCCCTGATGTTTTTTTAAATCATAAGGGGAAAGCTTTTTTACTCTGAAAAACTGCTTTATCCAGTTAACTATTTGATTTGATAGTTCTGACTGCAAAAAACAATCTTTCAGATCAAAGACCTGATCGTATTGACCCCTGGGATGAAGGCCTAAAATCAATTCTCCTTCTTCGTTTTTTTCAAAAGAAAACTCCATTTTATTTCTGTAAAAATAAAGCTTATCTGAACCGATGATGGGTTTGATTTCTATGTCTTTGAACCCACCAATATGAACCAAGCTGTCTTTTACCTGTTTGGTTTTGTATTCCATCTGATATTCATATTTAAGATTCTGAAGCAGACATCCTCCACAAAAACCAAAATGGGAGCATCTGGGCTTTGTTCTTTTATCCGATTCTTTGATTATCTCAAAGACCTCAGCTTCGGCAAATGATCTTTTCCTTTTTAAGATTTTAGCTTTGATCAAGTCTCCGGGGACCGCGTTGTGAACCAGTATCACCATTCCATCCAGCTTTGCCACGCCCTTTCCTCCAAAAGCCAGATCGAAAACCTCCAGCTCAACTACTTCACCCTTTTTAGGGGGGTTAAATTGATGCATTATGATTTGCTTTTCAGATAGTTTAAGAGGCCTCCGTCTTCGGTGATCTCAGATTCCAGTCCGGAAAGCTGAATTCCCTGGATTACCTCTTTGCTGTTGAGATTTTTTATTTTTCCTGTTTCCAAATCGATTTCCAACTCGTCTTTTGTTTTGACCTTTTTTGAGATCCCGGGGCATTCCAGAAGAGGAAAACCCAAGTTGATGGAATTACGGTAAAATATTCGAGCAAAAGATTCTGCCACCACGCAGCCTACTTTATTTTCCTTAAGGCAGATTACCGCATGTTCCCTTGAGCTTCCGCAACCAAAGTTTTTGCCCGCTACAACTATATCATCCGGTTTGACTTCCCTGGCGAAGTTTTCCATTCCGGGAACAAATTCCATGGCATGGCGAGCCATCTCTTTGGGATCGGTTAAGGGGAGATACTGTCCGTGATAGATCTGATCGGTGTCAATATCATCACCTGTCACCCAGGCTCTGCCTTTAATTTTCTTTTTCATTTTTTTTCCTCTCTTGACGATTTTATAGTATCAAAGACAATAACTTACAGAAAATTCCTTATTCTTTAACCTTCCATTTTTAATATACCCACGTTTATGGCTAAGTGTCAAATAAATAATAATCTTAAGCGTTGTAGATTTGCAGGCGATATACAGAATATGGATTGACAAATTGAGTAAATTTGTTATAATAATAGTGGTAAAAGCAGCTTTGAGCCGCCAAAAGGAGTAAAATGCGAAAATCACTGGTCTGCTTGTATTTTTTGATAAGTCTTTTCATTATTTCAGGTTTTTGCATTCAGGTCCAGGCTAAAACTACTTATCTTAGCTTGAACTTCGATCTGAATGATCTGAGATTTGAAAAAGTGGGAGATTTTGACCAGATTTTTCTAAAGAATACAGATGTTTTTGGAGAATCCGGCCAGCCCATGCTCCCGGCAAAACTGATTCGACTTATAATCCCCCCAGATGAAGATATTCAATATATCAAGATACTGAATAAAGAGCTTATAACCCTCCCTGGAAGTTATAATATCTATCCTATCCAGCCTGAACTACCTCTTTCCCGGATTCCTTCAAAAGATGAAGAAATCGAGTTTGTGCCACCCGATCCCCGAATCTATAACTCTAATTCCGAGTTTCCCAGTAAATCGGTCGAAGTAATATCGCATGGTTTTATGGCGGGTTATCATATTGCTGTTCTGGCTGTCTATCCGGTTCAATATTTGCCTGAAGAAAAGAAACTAAGTTTTCTTAGTCAGATAGAACTGGAATTGATCTACCAGCCATCTGAAAGAAAACCACTTTCTTTTACCCAAAGATCAACAAAAGCTAAAGATGTTTACTCTAAAGCAGTTAGATCATTGGTGATTAATCCTGAGGAGATAGATTTAGCCCCACAAAAGCTTTTATCCCCAACTCTGGAATCTGAGGTGGAATATGTGATTATTACAACCTCAGGTTTTGCCCCTTCCTTTCAGCCATTAGCCGATTGGAAAACCAAAAAGGGTGTGCCAGCTGAAGTTTACACTGTGGATTGGATAACCTCCAATTACTCTGGTGTGGACACTCAGGAAAAGATACGCAACTTCATCCGGGATATGTATCAGAACCACGGAACCATCTGGGTTTTGCTGGGTGGTGATGTCGATTATGTGCCCCACAGGATTGCCTGGGCTTTTTATGATGAGGGTGGTTGGAACGACGAGATACCGGCGGATTACTACTATTCGGACTTGGACAGTAACTGGAACGCCGATGGAGATACCATCTATGGGGAGTGGGAGGATGAGGTGGATATGTATCCGGATGTTTTTGTGGGAAGAGTCCCGGTTGATAATTTGAGCCAGGTTTTTTACTTCATAAACAAAACCCTGGAATACGAAATTACTCCCCCTACCGATTATACCTTGAACATCCTGCTCACCGGTGAGGTTTTGTGGTCCAGCCCCTATACTCCTGGAGGAGTTCTTAAAGATTTCATAGATTCAGCTTATATTCCTGACCGCTTTGATTCCACTATAACCAAACTTTATCAGAGTTTGGGAAACCTGAACCTTAACTCATTTCGGAATGCATTTAACTCCGGGCAGAACATCATAAATCACTATGGTCACGGAAACGTCACCTCATTCGGAATCGGTCAGGACTCGTGGAATACAGGCAATATGAGCGCCCTGACCAATACGCCCTATCACTCCATCCTTTACACCATCTCCTGCTTATCCAATGCCTTCGATTTCAGCGATTGTTTGGGAGAATCCTTCATCAACAACACCAATGGTGGTGGTGTTGCTTATATCGGTAACTCAAGATACGGCTGGGGTGCTCCTGGAAATCCAACTGAGGGATCAGGACCCTCACTGGACAAACGCTTCTTTGAGGAGTTATTTGTCAATGGAACCCACCATGTGGGCAAAACCTTGTCTGATGCCAAAGCCTATTATGCCTCCTCAGCACAAAGCAATCAATATCTTAGATGGACCCTTTATGCCCTGAACCTGTTAGGGGATCCGGAGCTGCCTGTATGGACCGATATCCCAAAACAGCCTGAGATAAACTGCCCTCAAAAGATTTTAACCGGTACCCAAAACCTTCAAGTTACGGTTAAAAACGGAGGGACTCCTGTGGAACAGGCTCTGGTCTGCCTGAGCGATAATCCCGTTTTATACTTAAGGGAGCTAACCTCAGATCAGGGAATCGCAAGCTTCAATTTCGAAGCATCCGACACGGGCGAGATCTACTTTGTGGTCACAGCAAAAGACTGTCTACCTTACCAGGACACCATCTTTGTGCTGAACTATTTTCCTGGGGATGCAAATGGTGACAAGCAAGTTTCTATAGCCGATGTGGTATTTATAGTGAACTATCTTTTCAGAAGCGGCGAATCATCCGATCCTGTTGAACGGGGCGATGCTGACTGTGACGGAGAGGTGAAAATCGCAGATGCGGTCTATTTAGTAAATTATCTTTTCAAAGGAGGATCTGAGCCCTGCTCATAGCTTAGTAATCGTCTGCTATCCTCCGAATAAAGAATCCTACGCCCGAGTGGTCGTAGGATTTTTTATTTTCCCTAAATATGATTGATTATAATTGAGAATGTTTCCCAACAGATGAAACGGATGGATTAAAATGTGAGGGCGAGCTTCGGCTCGCCATTAGAACACCAGAACCTGACTTAAGTCAGGTTCTGGTAACCCCTATTTCGTGCCTATAGTATCCCTTGACTTAGCGGGAATAATAAGTTGTTGCACTCCGGAGTGGGTTGTTTTATAATTGCAAGATAAATCATGAGGAGGCGATATGAAGAAGAAAAATCCCTGGGTGGCAGCTATCCTGAATTTCATTTTCCCTGGCATAGGTTTTGCCTATCTGGGGTCATCTGTTCTGGTTGTATTCGGCATCGCCCTTTTTATCTCTAACCTGGTCATTCAGATCATATACTACCAGCATACCGTAGGTATGGCTGAAAGACCTTTATTCTGGGTCTTCTCCGGAGTGGCAGAGTTGTCCTTGGCTGTTATTACTTTTGTGGTTGCCCAGACCTTTAATAAAAAGGTCCAGTCTTGAAAGACAGAATTCTTCGGACCTGACTTTTTTATCTGTGATATATTTTCCCCTTGACAAAGTTAAAGTTATTACCCATAATAATTTTGATAAAGCTTTAACGGCTTTCATTTTTCAGATTTATCAGTGAGGGCAATGAAGTTAGTTTATCTTTTCAAATTTTAAAGAGGAGGTTTTATGCCTAAAAGGGGATTGGTATTATCAGGCGGAGGTGCCAAGGGTGCTTTCCAGCTTGGCGTGCTGGAATATCTCCATGAAAATGGAAAGCTGGATTTTGACGTGGTGTGCGGAGTTTCTGTGGGCGCACTTAACGCTACTATGGTGGCTCAGGGGGAGTTCGAGAGGTTGAAAGAACTCTGGCTGGGAATCAAGGAAAGCGAGGATATATTGAAAAAGAATAGCTGGCTGGGTATAATACTTGGCAAGAACAGTCTCAACGATAGCCAGCCGCTTAAGGAGCTTATCCAGAAATATGTTGACCGTAACAAGATCATCGAGAATTTCACCAGTAAGGGAAAGATACTGAAGATCGGAGTGGTCTCCCTGACCACAGGCGAGTACAAGGCAATAAGCCCGACTCATTCCTCGTTTTTGCAGATGCTTTTAGCCTCGACTACTATACCGGTTATGTTCCAGCCCTTTAACATCTCCGCAGCCGATTATCAGATGGTGGATGGCGGAGTAAGAAATATCACCCCGCTAAAGGATGCCATTGATGCGGGTGCAGATGAGATCGTGGTGGTTTTGGCTTCTCCCCGCTGGGTTCAACCGGGCAAAAAGGAATATAAGAATATCTTGCAGGTCATCGCCCGGACTTTCGACATATTGAGCAATGAGGTTTATTTAAACGACATCGAGAACTGCCAGTGGTATAATGTCCATATGGTAGGTGATGGAATCCATCGCAAAATAGATCTAACTGTGGTTGAGCCAGCTGAATTTTTTATGGATACCCTGGAGTTCCACCCCAAAGCTATCCGTAAGGCTATTGAAATAGGAAAACAGACAGCCGCCGAGAAATTCGGATATTGATCAAGACGACCCGTGGCTGAGGTTTATATTTTGACGGAACAGGTTTTTAAGTATTTGGTTTATGGATTTTGGAAACAAAGATAAAGTCTGTTTCATGATTCTGAGGAGGTAAATGCAAGAGAATCATTGATAATTTTTATTTGACAGAAATCTAAAAAGACGTAATTTCTGTTAGATCATTTTAAACGCAGGTTAAATAACCTGTGTTTTCTTTAAAAGGAGGTAAAAATTGATGAAATCATATACTGAATATCTCTGGTTTAATACCAGAAAGCACCGGGAGTTTATAAACATCACAGATAAAGTTGAAGAGGCTTTACAAAAAAGTAAGATAAAAGAGGGATTCGTTCTGGTCTCTGCCATGCACATTACCGCTTCGGTCTACGTTAACGACAATGAACCGGGCTTGATCCAGGATATCGAGGAGTGGCTGCAAAAACTTGCCCCTGAAGGGCCTACATACAATCATCACCAAACCGGTGAGACCAATGGGGATGCTCATCTGAAAAACCTTCTGATGCACCACCAGGTTATCATTCCAGTAACTGAGGCTAGGTTGGATTTCGGACCCTGGCAGCAGGTCTTTTATGGGGAGTTCGACGGGCAGAGAAGAAAAAGAGTTGTGCTAAAAATTATGGGTGAGTAATTTTCAAAATAGCAAGTCTATTGCTTTATTTTGTTGACAATTCCTTTTCCTCATAATAGTTTTTCACTCTGTAGATTCCTTTGAGGATGAAAAGATAATGAGATTAAGATTAAAAACCTCCATTTTGATTCTTCTCAGCTATGTTGCAGCAATAACTCTGGGAACTATACTTCTGGTCTTGCCTGTTTCCTCAGCCGGAGGTAAACTTTCCTTGATAGACTCGATCTTCACTGCCACCTCCGGAATCTGTGTAACCGGACTGGTGGTGGTGCCCACTGGAACTCATTTCACCCTTTTCGGAAAGTTAGTTATTCTGGTATTAATCCAGTTAGGCGGTTTAGGCATTATGACCTTTTCCATCCTGATGTTTTTGTCAATGGGTTTTGGGATCTCCTCCTCTCACCGCTGGGTTATTCAGGAATCATTTACCCATACTCCCACACCTGATCTTTTTTCCCTTCTCAAGTCGATTTTCATCTTTACTTTTTTGGTGGAGCTTGTGGGAGCAATCATTTTCTTTTTTCACTGGCACAAGGATTTTCCCGGAATACAGGGGGTTTTTTATTCCATTTTTCATTCCATCTCCGCTTTTTGTAATGCCGGATTCTCATTATTTGATAAAAGTTTTGGAGATTACCGGGGTGATACAGTAATCAACCTCACCTTAGCCTTTTTAATCATATTAGGGGGTATTGGGTTTTTTGTGATTTATGAGCTTTACGATTATCTGAGAAGAAAACCCAAAAGATTCAGATTTTCAACTCATAGCAAGATGGTCATCTTGACCACAATATGTCTGATCCTTTTCGGGATGGTTTTGATCTATGCTGTGGAATATCATAACCACCTGTTGAACTTCCCCTCCCCGCAGAAACTCCTTATGTCCTTTTTCCAGTCTGTAACGGCCAGAACGGCAGGCTTCAATACTGTGGACTTAACATTATTCCACACTTCAGTCTTATTTATGCTGATAATCTTTATGTTCGTGGGAGCATCACCCGGATCCTGCGGAGGCGGAGTGAAGACCACCACCTTTGCAGTTTTAATAACATTAATGTGGAATCGGCTGATGGGAAGAGATACGGTCAATGTTTTTAAAAGGACTATCCCTCAGGAACTGGTGCGTAAAGCAGTATCCATCTTCGTTATTGCAGTCTCTTTCATCACGTTAATAACCTTTCTTCTTTTAATCACCCAGCCCGAGGTGAAGATCAATCCAGGAAGCGAAGGATACTTTTTGAAATATCTTTTCGAGACAGTCTCCGCATTCGGCACCGTGGGGCTTTCCCTGGGTGTGACAGCTGATCTAAACTGGTTAGGCAAGTTACTAATCATTATAACCATGTATGTGGGGAGGGTGGGTCTTTTAACCGTAGCCTACGGCGTAGCCAGAGAAAAATTAGTCGGTCCTTACCAGTTTGCTGAGGAAAATGTGATGGTGGGATGAAAGATCACTTTTACCAAGAACATATCAATTCTGTTTTCTTACATGTTTGCCTTGAAGCTTTTTTAATTTCGAATGCTTTTCACGGAGTCGCTTATCTTTTCTTTAATTACTTTCTTCTAGAATCTTTATAGTTCTTCATTAATGATTAAGTTCCTCAGTACTACTTCAATCTTAAGGTTTTAATAAGATATTTAACTTCTTTTGGTGATTGTGGGGAAAATTTTTGTGGTCGCATTATATAATATTTGATTTTTATTGCAGAGTTAAGAACATAAATTGGTTTAGCTAATATGTGAAGTGTAGAGAAAATAAAACATAAAGTGAGTGTAAGGTTAATTTTTTTGTTGACAAAAAAATATTTTTAGCTTTTTATTGCAGTTGATGAAGAAGAAAAAGTTCTCTGAGAGATTGGATCGCCTGCAAGAAAATTTTCAAACTTTAAAAACATCCTCCTCCAAAAATCTTAAACTAATCAACAAGGATATCTCCTCTCTAAAAGATCAAATCGCACTGATCAACTCCTATTCCTCCTCAAAAAAGGTCACCCCCCTGGTGGAGAAAAGCCTGGACCACCTGGAGAGTATGGAAGAGAGAGTATCCCAGGTTGAAAACGGCATCGGGGATCACCTGACCAAACTTAACCGGGATTACCAGCGCTTTAAATCCGAAGCCCAGGAAACAGAGGAGGAAAGAAGAACCTATAAGATCCTTTATGATCTTTCCACCACTTTTTATTCCGAAGAGGACATAAACATACTTCTGGATACGTTGATTGATTCGGTGATCGATCTGTTTTCAGCGGAAAGGGGTTTCCTGGAGATTGTGGATGAGGAAAAAAACGTTATGCTGAAACTTTCAAAGGATTCTGATAAAAAGGAGATCGAGGATGAGGAGGATAAAATCAAAAACGATGTGGTGGAGACTGTTCTTTCCACTGGCAACGCATTATGTCTCAGCGGAATCCTCCTTACTGATTTAGAGGAGGAAAAGGAAAACGAAAAAAGTTTGAAGTCCGTGGTTTGTGTTCCCATCAGATCAGGTGAGAAAACTTTAGGAGTCATATACCTGGATGATACCAAACCTGACTCATCATTTTCTTTTGAGGATGTGGAGGTCCTAACCTCATTAGCGGATAGATTAGGGCAAGCGGTGGTGAATAACTTAACTTTAATGGAGTTAAAAGCATCCCAGGAGAAACTTCTGGAGGACTTAAGGGAGAAATTCAAATTCGACGAGATCATCGGAAACAGCCCCCAGATGGTTGAAATTTTAAAGACGGTGGCGGATGTGGCTGATACTGATTCCACTGTTTTGATCGAGGGGGA
This sequence comes from uncultured Ignavibacteria bacterium, assembly GCA_964447175.1. Taxonomy (GTDB): domain Bacteria; phylum Zixibacteria; class MSB-5A5; order MSB-5A5; family SM23-73-2; genus CAYURP01. The sequence goes on from CAYURP010000031.1 coordinate 13,608, forward strand.
ATCCGGAACGGGCAAGGAGCTTTTAGCCCGGGCCATTCATTTCAACAGCAGCCGTTCCAAAAAACCCTTTGTTACCATTAACTGCGCTGCCATTCCGGAGACCTTGCTGGAATCTGAGCTTTTCGGATATGAAAAGGGAGCCTTCACCGGTGCTACCCAGAGAAAACCAGGGAAGTTTGAAGTGGCTAAAGGAGGCACCGTTTTTTTAGATGAGATAGGCGAGATGAGCCCGCTGCTTCAGGTTAAAATCCTGAGATTTTTGCAGTCACATGAGTTTGAACCTCTGGGCTCCAATACTGTCAAAAGAGCGGACATCCGGATCATCGCAGCAACCAACAAAGACCTGTTAGCCAGTGTTAAAGAGAACAAATTCAGAGAAGATCTTTTTTATCGGATAAATGTTATAAATTTGAACCTTTCCCCTTTAAGGGAAAGACGTCTGGACATCGCACCTTTAGCCATTAGCTTTACCCAAAAATATAGTGAGAAGGCTAATAAGAAAATAACCGGCATCGATACCGAAGCGATGAACGTTCTAAACCGTTACGATTATCCCGGAAACATAAGAGAGCTGGAGAATATAATCGAGCGCGCTGTCATCTTAGCCAAAACAGAGAACATCAGTAAAGACGATCTTCCCAAAAATATCTTTGATGGTGCGGGCAATGGCTCCTCCATTCAGGTTCCCTCCGATTACCAGGACTTAAAACTATTAAGAAAAAAAGTTGTGGAACAGGTGGAGATAAATTTCCTAAAAAACATTTTGGAGAAAACTGAAAACAACATCTCTCAGGCAGCCCAGGAAGCAAAGATGCACCGGGTAGAGCTACAAAGAATGATAAAAAAATACAGAGAAGCCAATTCAAACAATTTTTCTTTTTGAATTTTTAATTTTAAATTTCATAGATGCAACATAATTTTTTTAGTGCAACAATACTGTTACATAGATAAAATACATCTTTTTCTCAATACACTTTAAGGAAAAGGGTTAAAGGGGTGCAACAGAACAGTTACAATTATATAGCTTTTTGATATTCAACAAGTTTCAAACAACATCGCAATTCATTGAACGCAAATTGGTTGAGTTGAGTGCCGGAAATATGGCATTGATTTTGCTTACTTATGCTTTTGTGAAATTTGTCACTAAATGATATGGAAAAAAGTACAGGTAGTGTGCAGGCTATGTCGGTAAAAGAATTGCAGGACCAGATCCTGGAGGCAGCGTTAGAAGTTCACAAAAACATGGGATTGGGTTTTCCGGAATCTGCATACTCCAAAGCCTTAGCTTATGAATTTGATTTGAGAAAGATCGATTATGACAGAAAGAAAAACATAAAACTTTCCTACAAGGGAAGCGTTGCTGGTGAGTACACCTTAGAGTTTGTGGTCAAGGATAAAATTATCGTTATGGTAAAAGCGGGAGAACCGATAAATGATTCAGACGAATCAAAGATGCAAAGTTTTCTGAAAGCAACCAAACTCAATTTGGGAATAATCATAGATTTCAGCAAGAACACCGTGGAGATGAGAAATGTAATAAGATAAAAAGGGGTTTAAATGGAAGGAGGTGAAAGGAATGCCAGCTAAGAAGAAGAAAGCCACCAAGAAGAAACCAGCCAAGAAGAAAACTGCTAAGAAGAAAAAGAGATAGTATTCCGAGGGTATTGATTAAAAAAGGAGCTGATGTGAATTGCATCAGCTCTTTTTTTATTGACAACTCCAATAACTTTTTTTGATTGTCTTTCGTGATTTCGTATTATTATTATTCCTCCGTCTGAAGGAGAGATTAGATGCAAAAGGCAAAAAATCTGTTTTCACTATTTATGCTAAGCAATGTAATCCTTATCCTTTTCTTTTGTTGCAGATCGGAACAGGTAGAAAAAATCAAAATCCTGCACTGGAACGATTACCATGCCGCTACTTTACCCTATTTTGTCCCAGGGGATGTTGAATCCACTCTGGTTTCGGGGAGCGCCTGCTTTTCCGCTTATCTGGATTCGCTGAAAGGAAAAAACGAAAATGTTTTTCTGGTGTGCGCCGGGGATGAGATGGTGGGCACTCCCATCTCTACCCTGAGCAAGGGTAAAACCCAGTTTGAGATACTGAACATAATCCAGCCGGATGTATTTGAGCTGGGTAATCATGAATTCGATTTCGGGCTGGAGAACCTAAAAGAGCTGATGCAGATATCTGAGTTTCCCATCATCTGTGCCAATGTAGTAGATGAAAAGTCCGATCAAACTCTGGCTGTACCTTATTTAATCCTAAAAAAAGGTAAAGCCAAAATAGCTTTTATAGGATTGAATACCGAGACCCTGAAAGACGTAGTTGCGGAAGCGGGAACAAAAGGACTCCAGGTGAAAACAGCCAAAGAGACATTAGAGCATTACCTCCCGAAACTGGAAAAGGAGACCGATATCCAGGTGGTGGTATCCCATATGGGATTTGACCAGGACAAAAGAATTGCTCAAGAGGTGGAAGGAATAGAGGTGATAATTGGCGGGCATTCTCACACAAAATTAATTGAACCCCAGGTGGTAAATCAAACCATAATTTGTCAGGCCGGCTCAAACGGAAGATATATAGGCCAGCTGGATCTGGTAATAGATTTGGAAAAGAACAAGATCATCAACTACGAGGGAGGTCTGATTGAAACGGTGAATGAAAAGGTCACACCGGATCCGATAGTTCAAAAAAAGGTAGATGAATTTGAGGAAACCTATGGAAAGATACTGGATGAAATTATTGGAGAGCTCGAAATACCCTGGAGGAGGAATTCGGGTGAATCCAACCTGGGTAATTGGAACGCTGACGTGATGAGAAAATCTACCCGATCGGATGTGGCTTTCATCAACTCCGGTGCTTTGAGAAAAGACCTGGATAAAGGACCTATCAAGGTTCGGGATGTCTGGGAGATAAATCCCTTCTCCGATCTTTTTGTCAGCTTCTATCTTACTGGTTCACAGCTTTTGAAGGCTCTGGAGATGAACTCCAGCGGAGACTATGAGCTGATGCAAGTCTCTGGAGTGGAGTATACCTATGATCCCGAAAAGCCAAAAGGAAAAAGAGTCATCCTGGTTCTGGTTGATGGGCAGCCATTGTCTGCCGAAAAGAGATATAAGGTAACCTTCAATGACTATATGCTGGATCACTCTGACAAATTTCTGGGAATCCCCAGGGAAGATATCCAGTATGAAATTCACCCGGATCTGGATAGGGACGCCTACATCCAGGCAATAAGAGACCAGAAAGTGATCCATTCCAAAATTGAGGGAAGGATAAAACGTAAAAAATAAGGAGCTTTTATCAACCTGAAAAAATTATTCACTCCCTTAAATTTTTTGATATTATATGCTATTTTAATCTTTGGGGTTTCCTCCATTCCCAATCTTTCTCACCCCAGCTCCAGGTTTGAGCTAATTGATAAACTTTATCATTTCATAGAGTTTTCCGTTTTATCATTTCTATTATTTCTGGCATTTTTCAAATCGGATCTTAAATCTTTTAACAGAAGACCTCATTTCCTTAGCATAATTATTGGCGTGTTCTATGCCTTCTCCGATGAGCTCCATCAGTATTTTGTGCCTGGAAGATCTACTGATTTTTTCGATTTTCTTGCTGATTGCTTAGGTGTGATTTTGATACAGGTCATCTTATGGCTTTATCTTAAATCGAAAAACCAGGAAATCCTGAGAACCCAAAATTAGATTCTTATATAACTTTTTGTAATTGATGAAATTAAGAGGAGGTTTTTTTTGGTATTGACATTCAAAAACATAATTATATCTTTAAATGAATGAATTATCCTTACGTAGATGTAAATTGTTAATTACGTTCCTAAAATAATTATGTTTTAGGAGTATTTTTTTTATGGGTTTTAAAGCCATATACGGGACGCATGACCTTTTACCGGACAGTACCTCCAGGTGGCAGGATTTAGAGGAGAAGGTTCGGAGAGTAATGCAGCTTTACAATTATAGGGAGATTAGAACGCCTATCTTTGAGGCAACCGAGCTTTTTGCCAGATCCATAGGTCTGGATACTGATATTGTTAAAAAGGAGATGTACACCTTTACGGATCAGGGCAAAAGGAGCCTGACCTTAAGGCCTGAGGCAACTGCCTCGGTGGTCAGAGCCTATTTAGAACATAATTTAGGTAAGCTATCACCTTTTATTAAGCTATATTACATAGGTCCCATGTTCAGGCAGGAGCGACCTCAAAAAGGGAGATTAAGGCAGTTTCACCAGTTCGGAGCCGAAGCCATCGGTTCTCTGGATCCTTTGGTGGATGTGGAGATGATTCAACTCTCGGTTAAGATTCTTAATGACCTTGGTCTTAAAGATTTCAAACTGCACCTTAACAGCATAGGCTGTAAAAAGTGCAGGTCAGCCCACCGGGATGTTTTCCTTAAATTTATAAGTGAAAGATGCGAGAAGATCTGCTCCGACTGCCAGATCAGATTGAATCGCAATCCGTTAAGGATATTCGATTGCAAAAACGAGGGGTGTATCGAAATCTTGAAAAATGCCCCCGTGATCAAAGATTACCTTTGCCCGGAATGCCAAAAGCATTTCAAGCAGGTGAAGAAAAGTCTGGATGAATTGAATATCAAATACACCGAGGATGGAAGATTAGTTCGGGGTCTGGATTATTACACCAAAACCGTTTATGAGCTTAAATCCTCACTTTTGGGAGCACAGGATACTTTGTGCGGTGGTGGAAGGTATGATCTTCTGGTGGAGGAATTGGGGGGTGAAGATACTCCAGCCATAGGATTCTCCGCAGGAATGGAGAGAATACTACTGGCTCTGGAATCCAAGAGAAAAGAGATTTCAGAAGAAAGGAAAATCGATTTGTTCATTGCTCCTCTGGGAGAGGAGGCAAGGAAATTAGCTTTTAAGGTAATTATGGAGTTAAGATCTAAAGGTATTTCATGTGAGATGGACTATATGAGCAGGAGTTTGAAATCCCAGATGAAGGAAGCCAACCGCCAGAAAGCAAAATCTGTTTTGATTTTAGGCGAGGAGGAAATTAAGAAAGGAAAAGCCATCCTGAGGAATATGGAGAAATCAGAGCAAAAAGAGGTGGAGATACAAAATCTTTCCGATGTGATCAAAGTAAATTAAAATGGTCTATACATATCCAAATTTGTATTTTCTATTTGTTTAGAAATAAAAACTGGAGATAAACATTGACAGACTTTAAAGATGTGAAACGGACCCATACCTGCGGGGAATTACGAAAAGAGGATGTGGGAAAGAAAGTTATCCTGAACGGTTGGGTGCACCGGTGGAGAAATCACGGTGGGGTTTTGTTTATCGATCTAAGGGATAGATATGGCCGGACCCAGGTAGTCTTCAAGCCAGATAAGCTGGATCAGGAGACGATGAATCAAGCATCTCACCTCAGAGCCGAATATGTTATCTCAGTTCAGGGCACTGTAAACCAACGTCCTGAGGGAATGGCTAATAAAGACATGCCCACCGGCGATATCGAAGTGTTAGTTGGTAAACTCTGGATTTTAAACCCCTCCAAAACTCCTCCTTTTGAAATCGAGGATGAGACCGATGCCAATGAGGAGCTGAGACTAAAATACAGGTACCTGGATTTACGCAGGTCACCTTTACAGAAGAGGATAAGAATTAGGTACAGTACCACCAAAGCTATTCGGGATTATCTGGATTCCCAGAGCTTTTATGAGATCGAAACCCCACTTTTGATTCGGAGTACTCCAGAAGGAGCCCGGGATTTCATTGTTCCTTCAAGGGTAAATCCTGGAAAGTTTTACGCCTTGCCCCAATCGCCACAGTTATATAAACAGATCTTAATGATTTGCGGGTTCGACAAGTATTTTCAGATCGCCAGATGTCTGCGGGATGAGGATTTACGAGCCGACCGCCAGCCCGAACACACCCAGATCGATATGGAGATGTCCTTTGTGACCCAGGATGACGTATTTGAGGTCACAGAAGGCATGATGAAATATGTGTTTAAAGAAGTGCTGGGCGTGGATATAAAAACTCCCTTCCCCAGATTGAAATACTCAGAGGTTATGGGAAAATATGGAATCGACAAACCGGATACCAGATATAAAATGGAAATAGAGGACATTACCGAAGTTTTAAGTTCCTCAGAGTTCAGGGTTTTTACCGATATTATTAAAAATAAGGGTAAGATTCTGGGAATCAACTTTGAAGGTGGTGCCCGACTTTCCAGAAAACAGTTGAATGAACTGGAGGAGATCGCCAAAAAATCTGGAGCCAAAGGATTAATCTGGATTGCAAAAACCAAGGAAGGTTTCAAGTCCTCCATTCTGAAATATCTGAAAGAAAATGAGCTGAAGTCAATTTCAGAGAAAATGCAATTAAAAGACGGGGACTTAGCCCTAATTATCGCCGATCAGAAAAAAATAGCCCAGGAATCATTGGGCAAATTAAGAATCGAAATTGCCAAAGAGCATAACCTCATTCCCAAAGACCAATGGAATTTCCTGTGGGTAATGGAATTTCCCCTTTTCGAATACAATCAGGAGGAGAAAAGGCTGGATGCCATGCATAATATAGTAACCATGCCTTATGAGGAGGATATCCCAAAACTGGATCAGGGCTTTAAGTCCGATCTACCTCTGGATCACCCGGATCACCCCTGGTTAAATATCAGAGCTAACCAGTATGATCTGGTATTAAACGGACATGAGATAGCTTCCGGCAGCATAAGAATACATAGAAGGGATCTTCAGCAAAAGATTTTGAATATACTGGGGCTGGACGATCAGAGAACGGAAAGGATGTTTGGATTTCTGCTAAGAGCCTTAGAGTATGGAGCTCCGCCGCATGGAGGGATTGCGCCCGGCCTGGACCGAATAGTTGCTCTTATGACCGGATCGGAATCGATTCGGGACGTGATCGTCTTTCCCAAAACCACTGCAGCCCTATCTCTTATGGATGAAGCTCCAGCTGAGGTGGAGGCAAATCAGCTTAAAGAGCTGGGTATCAAGCTGGATATAAAATCCACTCAAAAAAAGGAGTGAAAGTTTGCCCAGGATAGTTACCAGAGAAATCGATTTAGATGATGTGGACCAGAGGCTCCTTTTCGGCCATAAAGACGCCTTTTTGAGGCTGATTGAATCTCAATTTGACGCTAAAATCGTAGCTCGCGGGAACTGCATTAAACTCAAGGGGAATGAGGAGGAAGTTCAGCAGCTTGAGGCCCTTTTCGAGGATCTGGTTTCTCAAGTGAAAAAAAACAAAGAATTAAACGAAAGATATGTTCTCTATGCCACGTCTATGGTGAAGAAAAACGGAACCGGCCCTTTTGATGAACTCCAGAGCACGGCTTTAGTCACCTCCCTGGTGACCAAGGCACCGATTAAGCCTCGCACCCTGGGCCAGAAGGAGTTTATCAAAGCCATGGAGAACTACGATATAGTTCTGGTGATTGGACCTGCAGGTACCGGAAAGACCTATCTGGGAGTTGCCAGGGCAGTCTCAGCTTTAAAAAGCAAAATGGTGGAAAGGATTGTTTTGGTAAGACCCGCAGTAGAGGCAGGCGAGTCCTTAGGGTTTCTGCCCGGGGACATCAGAGCCAAGGTGGACCCTTATCTGAGACCGGTCTATGATGCTTTGCATGATATGATGGCAGCAGAGAAAATCAGAAAACTGATGGAATTGGGCGTAATAGAGATATCCCCTCTGGCTTTTATGAGAGGAAGAACCTTAAACAACTGTTTTGTCATTTTGGACGAAGGCCAGAATACCACCTCAGACCAGATGAAGATGTTTTTAACCCGTCTGGGAGAGAACTCCAAAGCGGTGATTACCGGGGATATAACCCAGATCGATCTGGTCAACAAAAAGGCATCCGGTCTGATCCGCTCCCAGAAGATTTTAGCTGGAATTAAAGGGATTAAATTCGTATATCTAACTGAAAAAGATGTGGTGAGACATAAGTTGGTTCAGGATATTATAAAAGCTTATGAAAAATTAGAAAATTTTAAGAAAGAGGAGTGATTTTCGGTTTTTTACCCAAACCCATGTTCAAAAAAATCCCTAAAAAACCCAAAAAAAAGTCCTTAACATCGAACTCCAAACACGAGGATAAAAAAGAAAGCCCTCTTTTAAATTATCTATATAAGGGGGCAATGATTCTCAGCATAATTGTGGTGATAGCTGTTCTTTATCCTCTGGAGTCGATGTACATCCCTCCAGAGCTGCCCGGGGAGGGGGAGATATCTCAGGAAGATATCGTTGCCCCATTCACCTTCTACATTCTTAAATCCTCCGATGAAATGGACAAGGATAAAAAGATAGCTCTTTCTGAGTTCTCCGGGATTTTGGACCTGCATCCCGCGGTTTTAGATACTGTTTTAGCCTTGGTGAATAGGTTTTTTTCAAATGCGGATAGTCTAAGATTAAATACCCAGAACCTTAAATTCAGAAAAGAGAAGATTGGTTTGACTTACCCGTATTTGAGTTCAGAGACCGTAGACCTTCTCTCCAATTCCAAATCCTTGCTGGAGTTGCAGGAGTCCCTGCCCGATGTTATAAAAAAGCTTTACTCCTCGGGGATAATCCCCAATTTCCAAAATCTGCCAGAGGTGAACTCCTTTTCCATACTGAGTCCTGGTTCTACCGAGGAATTAATAACCACCAGGGAGAAGCTTCTGACACTGTCCGAGGCAAAGAAGACATTCCTCTCTTTAGCTCACGAGAAGTTCAAACAAAAAGGAGTATATGCCAAAGCTGCCTTCGAGATAGGGGGGAATTTCCTGAAACCTAATCTGACAGTCAATCGAAGTGAAACGGAAAAAAGAAAAGAGAACATCTTAGCTTCCATTCCGAAGTATAAAGGTGAGGTCAAAAAGGGTGAGAAGATAATCGAGAAAAATGAGATCGTTACCCAGAAGCACCTGCAAAAGCTATCGTCTTTAGCCACCTATAAGGTTAGATGGAGCTTCAAGGCTAACCGCTGGGACTTCGTGCTTCTCCTTTTAAGCAGGATAATTTTCATTATTTCGGTAATTTTGCTTTTGGTTATCTTCCTTTTTCTCTTTAAAAAAGAAATCCTAAAGGATAACTCCAAGCTTCTCTTGATAACTCTTTTGATTTTAGTTGAGGTGATCTTAGCCTACTTCATAGGATTCAAATGGCATCTCTCTGAGTACCTTATTCCGGTAACTCTTACCTCCCTGCTTCTCACCATTCTTCTGGGGGTGGAATCTGGTCTGATCGTTACCTTTACTCTCTCCATCCTTTTGGGAATGATAAACAATTTCAATTTTAACCTGATGTTGATCTCTATAATTACCGGTGGAGTTGCTGCATATTCTGTTAAAGAAGTGACCCAGAGATATAAGTTCTACCGTCCCATGCTGTATATCTGTTTCTCCTATGTGGTTATGATCTATCTAATGGAATCTCTTAAGTTCTCCCCCACTTCAGATACGCTGGAATATGGTGGTTTCGGCGTCTTAAACGGATTCATCTCCACCATCTTGACCATGGGGCTTTTGCCCGTCTTTGAGTCACTATTTGGCATCACCACAGACATAACCCTTTTGGAGCTCTCGGATTTGAACCATCCTCTTTTGAAACGTTTAGCCCTGGAGGCTCCGGGAACTTATCACCACAGTATCGTGGTGGGAAACCTGGCTGAGGCTGCTGCCAAGGCTTTAGGCGCCAATACTCTTTTAGCCCGGGTGAGCGCCTATTATCATGACATCGGAAAAATGGAGAAAGCGGAATACTTTGTGGAAAACCAGATGGGATTCAAAAACAAACACGAGAAACTCACCCCCAGCATGAGTGCTTTGATTCTGGAATCGCATGTGAAGGAAGGGGCGGAGCTGGCTAAGGAGATGAAGCTTCCCAAGGGAATCATAGATATCATTAAGGAACATCACGGCACAACGGTAATGTCCTACTTTTATAACAAGGCTAAAGAGCAGGGTGCCACAAACGATTCCATTGACGAATTCCGTTATCCCGGTCCCAAACCCAAATCCAAAGAAGCCGGGATCATGATGCTGGCAGATGCAGTTGAGGCTGCCTCCCGGGTGCTGGAGGAACCCAAACCTGCAAGAATCCAGGGATTGATCAAGAAAATCATTATGGAAAAATTCGAAGCCGGGGAGCTGGATGATTGTGATCTTACTTTGCGTGACCTGCATGCCATCGAGGGAAGTTTCCTTCCCATATTAATTGGCGTTTTCCATTTAAGAATAGATTACCCGGAACTGGTGGAAGAGAAATAGATGGGTCAGGTGCTGGTAAAAAACCTTCATTCCATAAAGAAGGTGAAGCTTAAATCTATAAAAAATTTAGCTGAGAAAATCCTATCTTGTGAAAAAAATAAACAAAACCTGAATATCGTCCTGACCGACGATAAATATATAACCCGGTTAAATAGAAAATTTCTGAAGAGGAATAGAACCACGGATGTTTTATCTTTTGGAATGCTGGAAGGGGAAAAAATGATCCCCCAATCGGACGTTTTGGGAGAAATTTACATCTCCTTGGACATAGCAGAAAAGCAAGCAAGAGATTGCCAACACAGTCTACAAAAGGAGGCTAAGGCTTTAGTTGCTCATGGTCTTCTCCACTTATTAGGCTATGACCATAAAGAGAAAGAACAAAAGGAGATAATGCGAAAAAAGGAGGAAAAATACTTATCCTCAGTAAGTTAATTTCAAGGAAATAAAAATGAATTTCTTTCAAAAAGCATTATACCGGCTGGCTCAATTCCTGATTAAAATATCATCTCCCTCAAAACCTGAGGACAAAGGAGAACTCCCGGAGAAAAGAATGGAATCTCTGAAAAATGCCATCGAATCAACTGAAGCTGATCTGGAGGAGACAGAGAAAAAGATGATCCATAGCATTATTGAATTTGGTGAGAAAACTGTTAAAGAGATAATGGTTCCCAGAATAGACATGGTCTGCTGCCAAACCGATTATAGCCTGGAGAAAATAAGGCAGCTGGTTAAAAATGAAGGCCATTCAAGATTCCCCCTATACCAGGGTAACATCGATAACATCGTGGGAATCCTGAACGTGAAAGACCTCTTTTTAGATAAGATCAAAAAGAAACAAAAGCTGGATTTAAAAAGAATTGCCAGAAAAGCTTATTTCATCCCGGAAAGCAAAAAAATTGACGAGCTTTTAGCTGAGATGAAAAAGGAGAAGACTCACATTGCCATTGTGGTGGATGAATACGGGGGAACTGCGGGACTGGTTACCATGGAGGATATCTTGGAAGAGATTGTGGGCGAGATTCAGGATGAATATGATTTAGGCGAGGAGGAAATGGTCCGGAAGATCGATAATGAGAATTTCAGAGTCTCAGCTAAATTGAGCATTGAGGATCTAAATGAAGCCCTGGGAACCAGCCTTCCTGAGAAGGAATTCGAGACCGTGGGAGGTTTTATCTACGATCTAGTGGGCAGCGTCCCCGAGGAGGGCAAGGTGCTGATATCTGGTGATTTGAAATTCACCGTAGAAAAGGTGGTGGGACAAAGGATCACAACAGTAAAAGTTACCAAACTTGAAAAAGAAGTTTCCCCGGAACAAAACCCTCAGAAAAAATAATAGATGTCCTCATCTTTAGTTTCTGTAATTTCCTGCTTAGATTACACCTTAGAACACGTAAGGCCTGCAGTAAAAAAATCACTTGACAATTTAGGGGGATTAAAAAGATGGGTAAAAAAAGGGGATAGGATTCTGATCAAACCCAATCTCCTGTCCGCCCGGGAGCCGGAAAAGGCGGTCACCACCCACCCCGCTCTGGTTCAGGCAGTGGTGGAGGAAGTGCAAAGGCTGGGAGCAAAAGCAATGATCGGGGATAGTCCAGGAGGTGTGGAAAAGGGTATCCAGAGGGTATGGGAAAATACCGGTATGGCTGAAGTTTCCAAAATTACCGGAGCAAAGCTTATATCCTTTGAGAAATCCGGAGTAGTCGAAAAAAAAACCACATCCGGAAAAACCTACTGGGTAGCCAAACCATCTGCAGAATGTGATATTATAATATCTTTACCCAAACTCAAAACCCATTCCCTGTGTCTTATGACCTGTGCGGTGAAGAATATGTTCGGGGTGATCCCTGGCTTCAGAAAAGGGGAATATCATAAGGAAGCGCCCAAACCCAAAGATTTCGCAGAGATAGTAGTGGATATATATTCGGTAGTAAAACCTCAGATAAATCTGGTGGATGCAGTGGTGGCTATGGAGGGGGATGGAGCCGCATCTGGTGATCCCAGATATCTGGGCTTGCTTTTAGCCTCAGAGGATGCAGTGGCTCTTGATTTCATCTGCGGGATGTTTATGGGATTAAAACCTGAGGAAGTGGAAATCACCTGGGAAGCAGCTCAAAGGGGATTAGGTAAAATATCATTTGACGAAATACAGGTAATAGGTGAGGATTTGGAGGAGTTCGAAGGATTAGGTTTCAAACTCCCCTCCAGCCGCTTCTTAAGATTGATTCCCAAATTTTTGGTAAAGCTTTTGGCTCCTTATATCTGGGTTCGACCTGCAATTTTAAAAGCCAACTGCACCAACTGCAATATCTGTGTGGATAACTGTCCGGTAAAAACTATTTTCCCCGGGGATCCCACACCCACTTATGATTACAAAAACTGCATTAACTGTATGTGCTGTCACGAGCTCTGCCCTCACAGAGCCGTGTATCTGGATAAATCCTGGTTATCCAAGAGAATAGGCAGATAGAATCAATAAATATAAAATTTTCTGTATTGCCCAATTCATTGGGCATTTTTACACAGATTGTTGTTGCCACATTTATGGTGTATGTTTTGTTCAATGAATCAAGCAACTAAAAATTTGACCCTTACGGTATCACAGGTTGTCACAACCTGTGATAAAAGATTTTGAAAAACACCTAAGAGAAAAAACCTCGGTTATGAAGCCCCACACACAAGTTGCTTGACCAATTTTCATCAAGATCCCGCATAAGCGGGGGAATTCCTCAACCAAAATAAATGGTGGTGAAAATCCAATTTCACCACCAACAAGAATATTACTATAAACCAGTAACCAACAACCAAAAACAAAAATTCCGCCAAAGGCGGAATTTTTTATTCCCGGCAGTGTTCTACTCTCCCACCCCGTTACCAGGACAGTACCATAGACGCTGAGAGGCTTAACTTCTGTGTTCGAAATGGGAACAGGTGTTTCCCTCTCGCTATGACCACCGGAAAATTTTTATAATTTCATAGAGACCAGCGAGCATCCGAGTTGACCTTAGGGCCTTTTTAGCGAACAAGCCGCACGGCTTATTAGTATCACTCGACTAAAGCCATTGCTGACCTTACATCTGTGACCTATCAACCCGGTAATCTACCGGGAGCCTTAAGTTCCGCCCGAAGGCGGAAGGGATATCTAATCTTGGGGTGGGCTTAGCACTTAGATGCTTTCAGCGCTTATCCCGTCCGAACACAGCTACCCAGCGCTGCCTCTGGCGAGACAACTGGTACACTGGAGGTTCGTCCATCCCGGTCCTCTCGTACTAAGGACAGCTCCCCTCAAATATCCTGCGCCCGCATCAGATAGGGACCGAACTGTCTCACGACGTTCTAAACCCAGCTCACGTACCACTTTAATTGGCGAACAGCCAAACCCTTGGGACCTTCTCCAGCCCCAGGATGTGATGAGCCGACATCGAGGTGCCAAACCTCCTCGTCGATGTGAACTCTCGGAGGAGATAAGCCTGTTATCCCCGGAGTACCTTTTATCCGTTTAGCGACGGCCTTTCCACGCAGAACCGCCGGATCACTAAGCCCTGCTTTCGCACCTGCTCGACCTGTGTGTCTCGCAGTTAGGCTCCCTTATGCCTTTACACTCTGCGGCTGATTACCAAACAGCCTGAGGGAACCTTTGGGCGCCTCCGTTACACTTTAGGAGGCGACCGCCCCAGTCAAACTACCCGCCTGACAGTGTTCCCGATCCAGATTCATGGACCTGGGTTAGGATTCCGATAGAACAAGGGTGGTATTTCACCGGTGACTCCGTCCCGGCTAGCGCCAAGACTTCAAAGTCTCCCACCTATGCTACACATGCACGACCAAAACCCAATGTCAGGTTATAGTAAAGGTTCACGGGGTCTTTCCGTCCCGATGCGGGTAAGCGGCATCTTCACCGCTGCTACAGTTTCGCCGAGTCCCTCGTTGAGACAGCGCTTAAGTCGTTACACCATTCGTGCAGGTCGGAATTTACCCGACAAGGAATTTCGCTACCTTAGGACCGTTATAGTTACGGCCGCCGTTTACTGGGGCTTCGGTTCAAAGCTGCCCCTCCACCAGAGGCGGAGGATGACTCATCCCCTTAACCTTCCAGCACCGGGCAGGTGTCAGTCCCTATACTTCGCCTTACGACGGCTTAGCAGAGACATGTGTTTTTAGTAAACAGTCGCCAAAGCCTCTTAACTGAGACCCCGTTGGGCTAACCCTGCAAGAGGGCTCACCTACTAGGGGCACTCCTTCTTCCGAAGTTACGGAGCAATTTTGCCTAGTTCCTTAACGAGGGTTAACTCGAGCACCTTAGGATATTCTCCTCACCTACCTGTGTCGGTTTGCGGTACGGTCACCCAAAAGACTCGCTTAGAGGTTTTTCTTGGCAGCCTGCTTAAGATCAGTTTGTGTCCTTATGGACTCCCCATAACCTCTCGGATAATCCCGACGGATTTGCCTATCGGGAACTCCTACTGGCTTAGACCACGTATTCCAACACGTGGCTGACCTTCACTTCTGCGTCACCCCATAGCTCAGACGTCTTCTAGGTGGTAGCTGAATTTTGACAGCTTTCCCATCGCCTACGCCTTTCAGCCTCGGCTTAGGGGCCGACTTACCCTGAGTGGATTAACCTTCCTCAGGAAACCTTAGGTTTGTGGTGTGCCGGTTTCTCGCCGGCATTATCGCTACTCGTTCCGGCATAATCTCTTCTACTTGGTCGACCCCGCCTTACGGCGGAGCTTCATCCTACTGTAGAATGCTCCCCTACCTTCCGACCTGAAAAGATCGGAACTGCAGCTTCGGTGACAGACTTAGTCCCGCGAATTATCGGCGCAGGGACGCTTGACTAGTGAGCAGTTACGCACTCTTTAAATGGTGGCTGCTTCTAAGCCAACATCCTAGTTGTCTGAGTACCCTCACATCCTTTATCACTTAGTCTGTACTTAGGGACCTTAGCTGGCAGTCTGGGTTGTTTCCCTTTTGGCCATGAAGCTTATCCCTCGTGACCTGACTCCCGCCAAACAAGTAGACGGCATTCGGAGTTTGGTTGGGGTTGGTAACCTTGTGGGGCCCCTAGCCCATCCAGTGCTCTACCTCCGTCACTCTATTAGACGAGGCTAGTCCTAAAACTATTTCGGGGAGAACCAGCTATCTCCAAGCTTGATTAGCCTTTCACTCCGATGCACAGCTCATCCCCCGACTTTTCAACGTCGGTGAGTTCGGACCTCCACCTCGTTTTACCGAGGCTTCATCCTGGCCATGCATAGATCGCCTGGCTTCGGGTCTACTCCATGCTACTGGGACGCCCGTTTCGGACTCGCTTTCGCTGCGGCTGCTCCACTTTATGGATTAACCTTGCAACATAGAGTAACTCGCCGGATCATTATTCAATAGGCACGCAGTCACCCGCTTTCTCTCCACAGGGGAAAAAATTTGGGCTCCTACAGCTTGTAAGCACATGGTTTCAGGTTCTATTTCACTCTCCGCCAGGAGTACTTTTCACCTTTCCCTCACGGTACTAGTTCACTATCGGTCACAAGAGAGTATTTAGCCTTACCCAGTGGTCTGGGCAGATTCACACAGGATTTCACGTGTCCCATGTTACTTGGGATTCTCAGCTCAAGGAGTTTGCAGCTTTTCGCTTACGGGACTTTCACCCTCTGTGGTTAACCTTCCCAGGCTATTCTGCTAAGCAGCAAATTTCTGACTCCCTGACCCAGACAGCACCTGAGTCAATCTGAGACCCCACTACCCCGGTAGCACAACGCGTGCAGGCTTTAACGTGCCAACCGGTTTGGGCTTTTCCCTTTTCGCTCGCCACTACTGGGGGAATCACATCGTTTTCTTTTCCTGAGGGTACTTAGATGTTTCAGTTCCCCTCGTTCGCCTCCACCTGGCTATGTATTCACCAGGGGATATCCCGACATTACTCGGGATGGGTTTCCCCATTCGGAGATCCCCGGGTCTAAGGTTGTTTGCACCTACCCGAGGCTTTTCGCAGCTTACCACGTCCTTCATCGCCTACTTGTGCCAAGGCATCCGCCATGTGCCCTTAGTAACTTGTTCAAAACCCTAAGGCCAACTCGAAGATGCCCGCTAAATCTCTATGCAATTGTCAAAGAACAGTTATTTATTATACTACAAAATTTCAAATCTCATTGGTGGAGAATACCGGGATCGAACCGGTAACCTCCGGCTTGCAAAGCCGGCGCTCTCCCAATTGAGCTAATTCCCCAAATTAGGTTAATAGCAGAAGTCAAAACAACTACTTTATCTTAACTAAGTACTACCAACCTTCAAATTTTCAAAGAACCGGGAACCTTCCCCCGCCTCTGGCGGGGGGCGCTCTCCCAATTGAGCTAATTCCCCATCTCGGTTAACCGTAAACAGTTTACGGTTAACTGTTTTCAGATTCTGGTGGGCCTAAGTGGATTCGAACCACTGACCTTCCGCTTATCAGGCGGACGCTCTAACCAACTGAGCTATAAGCCCGGAAAAAACACAAGATAAAAAAATTTCAAAATAGCGTGCATACGTCAAATGAAGGATGCGTCGACTTGGGGTTATGGTTTACACACCATTAACTCCTTAGAAAGGAGGTGATCCAGCCACAGCTTCCGCTACGGCTACCTTGTTACGACTTAGCCCCAGTTATCGGTTTTACCTTAGGCACCTACCTCCCTTGCGGGTTGGATTGGCGACTTCGGGTACTCCCGACTTCCATGGCTTGACGGGCGGTGTGTACAAGGCCCGGGAACGTATTCACCGCGACCTGCTGATCCGCGATTACTAGCGATTCCTCCTTCATGGAGTCGAGTTGCAGACTCCAATCTGAACTGAGGCCGGTTTTAGGGATTGGCTCTGCCTTGCGGTTTTGCGACCCTCTGTACCGACCATTGTAGCACGTGTGTAGCCCTGGATGTAAGGGCCATGAGGACTTGACGTCATCCCCACCTTCCTCCAGCTTATCACTGGCAGTCCCCCTAGAGTGCTCCCCCCAAAAGGGGAGGTGGCAACTAAGGGCAGGGGTTGCGCTCGTTGCGGGACTTAACCCAACACCTCACGGCAC
>CAYURP010000032.1:0-22722 GCA_964447175.1 uncultured Ignavibacteria bacterium
GTAGTTTTTTAAAAGCAGATGACGTTCTCACGTTAATTACACTTGTTCATAATCAGCCCAAATGATTGGTCATCAGTTCCAGCAGAGTAAATTGTAAAGGAGAAGAGGATATTCTTAACAAAATAGACGGTCTTACAGAAAATATCAAGCAGGATCTGGGGATTTCCAGTGAACAAATAGCTAAAGATAGTGATAGGAAAGTAGAAGAGATAACTACAAGTTCTCCCGAAGCATACAAGTATTACATACAGGGATGGCAAAATCAGATCCAAGGGCTCAATCCTCGCCAGACCATCAAACTAATGGAAAAAGCAATAGCAACAGATCCAAAATTTGCCATGGCATACAGGACTATGGCGAAGGCATATGGTGAACTCGGCCTATTTTCCAAAATGTGGAATTCACTACAAAAAGCATATGAGCTGAAACATAGACTGAGCCTTAGAGATTTCCTGTTAACCCAGGGAGAGCTCTGTAGTATGTCGGAGGAAACTTACGATAAAGCGATCGATTCATATAAAAAGCTGTTGAAGAATTATCCCTATGACTGGGATGCGAATCTTAATCTGGGGTTAATGTTCTGTTATGATTTGGAACAATGGGATAAAGCCATAGATAGATTTGAAGTACTCATCCAGAATAATGAAGTGAGTATTGAGCCCTATATAAGTCAAGCAGAAGCATATATGGCCAAAGGAATGTATAATAGGAGTAAAGAGATCCTGCAGAATTATCTCACAACCTTTCCAGAAGAAATCTGGATTCATGAGAGTATATCCAATCTCTATCTGTGTCAAGGGAAATTAGACCTTGCCCTGATTGAAGCAGAGAGGGGTCTTTCTAAGAATCCATCCTCTGTTTCTCCCTTTCTTATGGGTGATATTTACTATTGTTCAGGTGATCTACCTGAAGCTGAAAAAGAATATAATAAGATGCTAAGGAGTCAGGAGCTAACCCCTAAGTATCACGCAGGTTTCAGGTTAGCAGCTTTATACTTATCCCAGGGGAAATTTGAGGAATCAAAAAAGATGCTGAGAAAAACAATAGCTCTAGCAGAAAATATTGGAGATGAGGAGCAGAAAATGTGGTCACGTTCTTATTTAGCTCAAGTGCATCTGGCATCTGGAAAACCTAAGGCTGCTCTACAAGACTGGGAAACAGCAATGAGTATAGCGACTCAAGAAAATCTGGATTGGCCGCTTAGTTTGCATCTCAAAGGACTGATTTATCTTGGTATGAGGTCATTGGACAAAGCAGAAAGAACTACGGATGAGTTTAAAGAGGCACTCCAAAAAAGAAAGAACAAGAAGCTTATGAGGTATTACTATCATCTTCTGGGGAGTATAGAACTGGAAAAACAGAACTACCCCGAAGCTATTACACATCTTAATAAAGCCCTATCCTTGTTACCCTTTCAACATTCACAATTAGACGATCATGCGATGTTCCTTTACCCGTTAGCTTCAGCATATGATATGGCAGGAGATTTGGAGAAAGCTCGGGAACAGTTTAAGAATATAACCCTTCTCACTACTGGCAGACTGTTTTACGGAGATGTTTTTGCCAAAAGCCTATACATGCTGGGAAAAATCTACCAGGAGAAAGGTAAGGAAGATGAGGCAATAAAACATTACGCTCGATTTATACAACTCTGGGAAAATGCGGATCCAGGGATCCCGGAACTTAAGGACGCAAAGGCGCAGCTTAAGGATTTAAGGTTCAAAAATAAAAAATTAGCGGAGATGGAGAATTGAGGTATCTGGCACTATTCATCCCCCCCAATTCAACCAAGAAAGGAATCCTCTCCAGGAAAACTGTCGAGGTAACCCAATTCCGCAACCAACGAAAATAAGAAGATCCAGAACCCAAGTTAAGCCAGGCTTTGGCACTCAACTTGGCTATCCCAGGCTGGGACAACCTGTGATACCTTTCCAGATTTGACCATAAGATTTTTGTTATTCTTTTTATCAGATAATAAATTAGATTATATTAAAGAGGAATCTGGTTTAGCTTTTTATAATACCCGATAAATACTCAGATGACATTATTACAAAGATCGCTTGCAATTTGACGTAGTTTAGTTATATTTATTTTAAAGGAGGAAACTATGGCTAAGGTTTGTGAGATATGTGGAAAAAAGCCCATGTTTGGACATAGTATTAGTCATGCCCATAATCTAACTAAAAGACGCTGGTCTCCTAATCTGCAAAGGGTAAGCGTTATTGTCGATGGGAAAAGAAAAAAGATCAGGGTATGCGCATCCTGCCTTAAATCGGGCAAGGTGCAGAAAGTTAACCGGTCCTCAGGGCAGAAAGCTTATACAACCGATAAAGCTTCTTCTCCGGCAGAATAACATATAAAGTAAAAAAGTTATATTCTTTCCGAAACTATCTTCTTTACATTTCGATATTCTCTGGTCAGATAACTTTTTTCTACTTCGGTTTCTATTATATCCCAGGGGAAGAATGTATTTAAATCCTTTTCCTGGAAAACAAACCTATCGATATCTATTCCCACCCTGTGCCAGGCTTTGGCATACGGCAATCCTTCATTTAAATGATAGAAAAGTCCCAGGCCTACCTTCCTGTTGCCCATAGACAGAATTCCCTGAAGTATTGCCTGCCTTGTGCTTTTTTTATCCAGATGAATACCTCTTGAATTCTTGATCCCATCTTTTACGATCTTCAGCTTGGATTTCAACTCCAATTCTTTGTTCATGGGAAACCACTGAAAAGGGGTATGAGCTTTGGGAACAAAAGGATTTATGGATAGGGTGATCTTTTTTCTTTTTTCACTCTTTTTGAAATATATATGACTGATATCTTTAACTAAAGCTGGTATCGTTTCTATATCTTCTTTTTTCTCAAAGGGAAGACCAATTATAAAATACAATTTCAGGTTAGAAAGATCAAATTCGGAGGCAATCCTGGCACATTCCAAGACATCTTCTCTATTTATGCCTTTGTTGATGATCCTCCACATCCTGGGTGTTGCTACCTCCGGGGCTATGGTCAGGCTTTTAAATCCTGAGTTAACTAGAATCTCAAGAAGTTTGTGACTTACCCTGTCCGCTCGAAAAGAGGAAATGCCGATTTTAAAACCTCTCCGGTAAAGCTCAGAGGTTATCCTTTCAAGATCAGGCAGATCAGAAATCAGAGAGCCAACCAGACCAATGTTCTTCATATCCTTTGAATAATCTTCTGCTTGTTCTATAATGCTTTCGGAGGTGGAAAACCTGTAAGGTCTATAGATAAATCCTGCGGCACAAAACCTGCAGCCCCTTCTGCACCCCCTCCCCACCTCCACCAGGAAGGAGTCCTTAAAATGAGTATAAGGCGATACTATCACCGAATAGGTTTGAGCTTCGTCAAGGTCAGCTTTGTTAGTTTTTATCCTCTGAGGAACATCCTTTCGGGGTGAGATATCTTTCAGCCATCCGTCTTTTTGATAAGTGGGGGTGTAAAATTGAGGTACATACACACCCTCGACCTTTGTCAACTCTAAAAGCATTTCCTCTTTTGTTAACCTGGAATCGAAGCATCTCAGATAGTTCTGGATAAATTGATCCAGGGTGGGCTCAGCTTCTCCGATAAAGATCAGGTCAAAGAAATCGGCCATAGTCTCAGGGTTTAATGTCAAAGCCACCCCACCTCCGATGACCAGAGGATATTTCTCATCCCTTTGACTTGATTTCAGAGGAATACCTGAAAGTTGCAATAGCTTTAAGACGTTCAGGTAGTCTAACTCAAATGGAATTGAGAAAGCTATAACCGAGAAATTCCTCAGGGGAAGGTCTGATTCCAGGGTTCTCACTCCTTTTTGGGGATGATAATCAAACAGGAAAAATCTTTCGCAGAAGATCTCCTCCCTTTGATTGAAAAGCCTGTAAATAGTTTGAAAACCGAGATTGGACATCCCCACCTCATAGGTGTTGGGAAACCCCAGGGCGAACCTGTGCTTAAACGATCTTTTATATATGGTTCCCTTTTCCTGAGAAAGTAGTTTTTCTCTTATTTTATCAAAACTAAACATAATTTACAGAAAAACCCATCTGCAAAGACCAGTTCGCAGGATAAGAGATGGGCTACCTGATTTAAGAGATTGCCACGCCCTTCGGGCTCGCAATGACATAGGGTAGACCAATCGCCTCCGCCATTGGTCAAAGCATACTTTTCAAAGACTACGCACAAATTAAATAAGGAAAGTTAAATACAACATTTTAAGTTACTTAAAAATAGAATAAAATATAACAAAATCTATTTCTTTATGGGATAGGTTGGTCTTTGAGGTAGCTTCTTAGGTTCTTCTTTTATCTTTTTCATAATTATCTCAATTGCTTTTTCTAGTTGAGGATCTTTTCCCTGAACCACCAGATCAGGTTTGTTATCCACTTCAATATCCGGGTCAACGCCGTAATTTTCCATTATCCATTCCCCCTCAAGTCCAAAAGGTGCGGTCTGGGGTGCGATAATATACCCTTTATCCACCAAACGTCCCACATCATCAAATCCAACCACCCCACCCCAGCTTCTGGTTCCGACAATAGTTCCCAGCCCGTATTCCCTGAAATAATATGGAAAGTAATCGCCGTCAGAAGCGGAATAAGAATTGATAATGCAGACCATGTGACCATTAAATACCCTGTCCGGATAAGTCCAGTTAAATGGACCCCGGGATGCAGCCATACCTTTCAGAACCCGGCGCAGCCTCTCCAGAATCATCTGGGAGACGAAACCTCCCCCGTTGTACCGCACATCAATTATCAATCCTTCCTTGTCCACCTGAGCAAAGAAGGTTTTAGCGAACTCGTTCAGCCCTCCGCCTCCCATGTCAGGAAGAAATATATAACCCACTTTCCCGTTAGTTGCTTTCTCCACCTTCACCCTGTTAGTCTTAATCCAATTCAGCTCTCTTAAGTTGAATTCGCTTTTAATTGGCTTAACCTCCACCTCCCTGACACCATCTAAAGAGGGCTTGGAGTTAACTTTCAGGGTCACCGTTTGCCCCACAGTATTTTCAAAGGGAGCATAAGGATTCAGGGGATACTTAAGCAGCTGATCGTTCACAGCTATAAGGTATTCCCCTTCTTTTACCTGTATCCCGGGCTCGGTTAACGGTGACCTGAAGTTCTCCTTCCAGTTCTCGCCGGCTAAAATTCTTTTGATTTTATAAAAACCAGAAAGAGTGTCCGGCTCAAAATCCACGCCCAGAAGTCCTGTTTGGATTAACTTAACTTCAGGTTTATCCCCACCTCCCACATAATCATGGGAACAGCAGAGCTCACCGATCATCTCCCCCAAGATATAAGTTAAGTCGTATCTATGTGCCACGTAAGGCACAAGCTGGCCATATCTTTCACGCATGAGGTTCCAGTCCACCCCGTGCATATTAGGATCGTAGAAGAAATCCCGCTGCCAGCGCCAGACCTCATTGAATATCTGTTCCCATTCCTTTTTGCGGTCGACTTTCATCTCCATCTGGGAAAGGTTCAGCTCCCCATCACCCACCTTATGAGCACCAGGTTTAGCCTCGATGATTCCGTATTTTTTACCGCTCTTATAGATTATCTTTTTCCCGTCAAATGATAGATCATAATCATCGATTTCAGAGAGAAGCTCCTGTTCTTTTCTTTCTTCCATATCGAAAATGTGCAGGGTCTTTTTAGGTCTATCTCCGGTAAGAGTCCCGGTGGGATGGGAAAGATAAAAGATTTTCCCTTTGGCAGCTTTGAGGTTCTGATAATTGCCCGGACCTGTGGGCAATGCCACCACCCGATCTCCGATTCCCTCCAGGTCGATTTTGATCTCTTTTATTTCCTTCTCTTTTTTCTCCTTTGGTTTCTCTGTCTCCTCCTTTTCCTCTTTTATCTCCACTTCGTCGCTTTCCGGAGCTAAAGGGGATGGAGTTCCAGCCTGCAAGGTTACTACATAAATCTGGGTCATCTCGTTGTAGGTGAAGTTGAAATCCATATTGCCTATTGCTGCATTGAAGTCGCGTCTGGATAAGAAGTAGAGGTACTTGCCTTCGGGATCAAAAACCGGTTCCCGATCATAGGTAAAATCTTCAGTTACTCTGAAAACCTTACCTTTTTCCACAGAATACAAAAACACTGAACACATCTGATTATCAGCTAACTTGACATAAGTCACCCATCTGCTGTCAGGGGACCAGGAATACTCCCTGATCCTCCAGACCAGACTGGAATCGATCAGACTAATCTTTTTTATTTCAATATCCACATAGAATAATTTGTAATTTTTATCTGCAAACAAAAGCTTTTTGCTGTCAGGTGACCATACAGGGAGGAACCGGTAAACGTGACCATCATTTGTAATCCGTATCTCCTTTCCCTTACCGTCTTGTGAAATTATATATAGCTCGTCCTCTCCGGTCTTATCCGAGATAAAAGCGATCCATTCTCCATCCGGAGACCAGACAGCGTTCTTTTCCTTTGAGCCTGAGCTGTTGGAGAGATTTCTGGTATTTCCTTTTTTCTCCGGGATGGTAAACACATCCCCCCGGGCCACTATAAGAGCTCGTTTAGCATCAGGAGAAACTGTAAAATCGGTAATGTAGTCGCTGACCGATTCGATCTCCGGTCGGGCAAGGACTGCATCATCTGGTATCTGCACTGCGATCTTTTTGGTCTGCTCCGTGGCAAGATCGAGAACGTAAAGATATCCCCCGTTTTCGTAGACTATAGTCTCAGGACCTAAGCTGGGCCAGTTAACATCGAACTCCTGATGATCGGTTACCTTCTTTGTTTCTTTGGTTTTAAGATCATAACAGAATATGTTCATAGTATGATCTCTATCAGAGCCAAAATAAATTTTGTCCTGGTGCCACATAGGATAAGTGTCTGTTCCTTCATAATCTGTTATTCTTTCGACTTCATTTTTCTTCAAATCATAGATCCAGATATCCTGAGCCAGACCTCCTTTATATCTTTTCCAGGTTCGGAAATTCCTGAAGATACGGTTGTATGCGATCTTATCGCCATCCGGGGAAAAGCAGGTCAGACCACCTTCGGGCAAGGGCAGAACTTCGGGGAATCCTCCGTCTTTATGGATGGTGAAAAGCCTTTGAAACCATCCGTTATAGCTGTCCCTCCAGGACCTGAATAGGATCCTCTGGTTATCCGGATGCCAGCCCAAAACCATATCGTCGAATCCATGTCTTTCCGAGGTATTCTCAAAGCCCGGGTAAAAGGTGAGCCTTTTGGGCTCGCCCCCTTCGGACTGGATAACGTAGACATCGGTGTTCCCATCATATTGAGCAGTGAAGGCAATCCATTTACCATCAGGGGAAAACTTGGGAAAAAGCTCCAGTCCCTGGTGAGTGGTCAGCCTACGGGCAATCCCGCCCTGGCTGGACACCAGCCACAAATCACCAGCATATACAAAAACGATCTTATCCTTATGAATATCCGGAAATCTCATCAGCCTCCCCTCTTCGGCAAAAGCAGAGCTTGCCAAAATGAAACTGGATACTAACAAAACAAGTATGATTTTAAAACCACGCATTAAAAAACCTCCTGAAAGTATTAGTAGTAGATTAACTTTTTCCATTTAATGAATTTATTTTTCAGAATCCTTATTGAGAAAGAATCTAATCAATTCAGATTGTTTTGCAACAAAAAATTATGACCATTATTATAACCATTCAGAACCTAACCTAAGTTAGGTTCTGAATATATCAAATACCTCAACCGATAGGCAATCTTAGGCTCTGAATTAAATCAACTCTAAAGCTCAATTTGACTGAGATAAAAGGCTTGAGAGGTGAGAGGATAGATTGAAAAATCAAGTAATTTCAATCATCTTTATGGGATTATTTTTTATGTGTTTTGTGAATACATCTTTATTGGAGTGTGAACCTTCAGGTTCACCATAAATTTTTTATCAATGTGGGGCTAAATGCCCCGCCTATGAGTTTTAAATCCTGAATATATATAATAATAGGAGCGGGATAAACCCGCTCCAAATTAGTTATTATCTATATATAAGTATTAATCTTTAAAATTAGAAAACCGTCGGAGGGACTAGCTCCGACGGTTTTCCATCCAGAGAAGCACTTTGTTTAGTTGTTACTGGTTAACAATGAGCGCACAAAGTGCTACCCTTCCGCTTGTTTTCTTAAAAAGGTTGGAACCTCCAGATCATCGGGAGTTATGGACTTAACCTTCCCATTTTGAATAAATACCTGCTGGCTGGACCTGGAATGTCGCTCCAACACCAATTTCTTGGAGGAGAAAAGATCACCTACGTTTTCCTCAGATTCCAGGTTTCTTCTCTCCTGCTTCTCTCCAAATCCTGTTGCTATTACGGTGATTCTTAGCTCATCTTTGAGTTCTGGATCAATAACTGCCCCGAAAATTACATGAGCATCGCAACCAGCTGCTTCGGTTACAGCAGTTGCTGCCTCGTTTACCTCAAACAGGGTTAACTCGTTACCTCCGGTTATGTTAACCAACAAACCCCTGGCTCCGGTGATGCATATGCCATCCAGAAGGGGACTGGATATGGCTCTCTGAGCAGCTTCTTTAGCCCTGTTGTCTCCGTCAGCTACTCCCACGCCCATCATAGCATCTCCCATCTCAGACATTATGGTTCTGACGTCCGCAAAATCCAGG
Source organism: uncultured Ignavibacteria bacterium (assembly GCA_964447175.1). Taxonomy (GTDB): domain Bacteria; phylum Zixibacteria; class MSB-5A5; order MSB-5A5; family SM23-73-2; genus CAYURP01. The sequence continues at coordinate 8,633 of CAYURP010000032.1, forward strand.
TTTATCAAACCTGGAACGGAGATCAGATCCGATATTCCCCGGGTTGCGTTGAGCAAAACCTCATCCGCTAATTTGAAGGCATCAGTTAAACGAGTTTCCTGAGTTACAATGGACAGAAGCTTCTGATTGGGAATGGCGATCAGGGTATCCACTCTCTCCTTTAACTCAGCTATTCCCGCCTGTGCCTGGGACATTCTCTTTTTTCCCTCGAAATCAAAGGGTTTGGTGATCACGGCTATAGTTAGGGCTCCATTTTGTTTGGCAATCTCAGCCACAATTGGTGCTGCCCCGGTGCCGGTACCACCTCCCATTCCAGAGGTGATGAAAACCATATCCGCACCTGCCAGGTTTTCAGCCACCAGATCCCTGTCCTCCTCTATGGATTTTCTGCCCAGAACCGGGTTGGATCCAGCACCCAATCCTCTGGTGATTCTTCCGCCAATCTGGATCCGGTGGGTGGCTTTGGAGTTTTCCAGCGCCTGCAGGTCTGTGTTTATGGAGACGAACTCCACGCCGGACAGGTTAGCATCGATCATCCGATTGATGGCATTTCCTCCGGCACCGCCAACTCCCACCACCTTCATCTTGGCGTAGTTTTCAACTTCGGAATCCAATTCAAAGAACATCTCTCCCTCCTCTCAGAGATTGTGTAGTAGTTTTGTTTTTTTGTTCATAGTTATTGTCAATCCATCTTTGTTTTAAAGTATTGAACTCTAATCTGTGTTCTTTTCTGCTCTTCATAATGCAAAAATTTTTAGAAATATTCACCCAACCAGCTCTTCATCCTGTAAACAGCTCTTTTTATGATGTTTTTTCCCTTCTGATCTCTTTTCTCCTCTGGTTTTTTAAAACCCCAGAGGATCAGCCCTACGCCGGTGGAATACATAGGATTGGATATGATCTCGTTTGACCCGTTAATTCCTGCCGGGTAGCCCACCTTGGTGGGCATATCAAAGACTTGCTCCGCTAACTCGACCATTCCCTCCATCAGGGAACCGCCGCCGGTTAAAACAATGCCAGCTGCTAAACCGTCTGCGAATTCAGTCCTTCTTATCTCCTTTAAAACCAGGCTGTAGATCTCCTCCACCCGGGGCTCAATTATGGTAGCTAAAACTGATCTGGAGATCTCCTTTGGTTTCCTTCCGCCAACCCCGGGCACCTGAATCATCTCATTGGGATCCACCAGACGGGTCAGGGCACACCCGTAGCTTTTCTTTATCTCCTCAGCCTGGTCCACCGGAGTTCTCAATCCGATGGCTATGTCATTGGTGATGTTCCCACCCCCCAATCCGATGACCGCTGTATGTCTTAAGCTCCCATCATAGAAAAGGGCGATGTCAGTGGTTCCACCTCCCAGATCAATTAGAAGCACGCCCAGCTCCTCCTCCTGGGGAGACAAAAGGGCGTAGCTGGAGGCAAGAGGCTGCAGTACCAAATCGTTAACCTCCAGTCCTGCCCGGCGAATGCTTTTATAGATGTTCTGGGCTGAGATTATGGCTCCGGTTACTATATGCACGTCCGCTTCCAGTCTCACTCCGGACATCCCTAAAGGGTCTTTTATTCCGGCCTGATCATCCACAATAAACTCCTGGGGAAGGACATGTATTATCTCCCGGTCCAGAGGAATAGCCACGGCTCGGGCAGCATCGATCACCCTATCCACATCCGCGGAGGAAATCTCCGAGTCCGAGCCTTTGACCGCTATCACTCCCCGGGAGTTGATACCTTTGATATGATCACCTGCAATTCCGGCATAGACCGATTCGATCTTCTGACCCACCACCAGCTCCGCATCCTGAATCGCACCCATTATGGAATTCACCGTTTTCTCCAGGTTTACCACCACTCCTTTTCTCAGGCCCTCTGAGGGATGGGTGCCATAGCCTATAATCTTGAAGCTATTGTCCTCATTGGATTCCGCCACTAACGCTGCTATTTTGGTGGTGCCGATATCCAGTCCAACAATTATGTTATCCCGACCCATATCTGTTTTTCCTCTTATACTTTAGTTTTTACTACTCCCTGGTTTTGGAATCTCAAATCCACCCAGATTAGATTTTGGTAATCATGCTCCATTTTGAGAATCGCCATCAATCTGGCAATCCTCCGTTTATAATCACCTGAGCCCAGCATCACTTTCACCCCGTTAGGAAGCAGATAAAGTATCAGATTATCCGGGTTGGACAAATCCAGCTCTGAGATCTTATCCAGAAACGTTGAGTCCATCTCCTGCACAGCTTGATAAAGGTCAACTCCCTTATGGATGCTGGGAACATCGACCTGCCGGTAGAAGTTAATTGACTTAAGATGCACTCCGGAGAGAATGGGAATGTCCCATCCCCGGTTGTGTTCTTTTAGCGGGATGATCTCCCCTCCCTGTGTCAGCCCATATAACTGATCCAGGTTGATTAAAAGTATTGGTTTCTTTCTATAGAGTCTTATTACTAATTTGTCCGGTAGCTCTCGCTTCACCCTGACCTCAGACAAAGTCAGATCTTTTTTTATGTCATTTTCCAGTTTTCTGGTGTTAATTCTGAAAATATTCGTGCCCAGATAAACAGGCGAAAGCTGGGTCACATCATTTAAAGTTAAGTCGCTGTCACCTGAGATCTCTATCTGGTCTAAATTGAACCAGAGGAAATTGATCAAAAACAGATAGATTCCAGAAAAGAAAAGTAGAAGTAAAATAAATATGATAAAAATATTCCTCAATTCTATTCCTTTCGGTGAGTGTTTTTATCCGACGACAGGGTGGAGATGAATTTTTCTCCGACCTGGTAGATGTCACCGGCTCCCATGGTTATCACCAGATCGTTTTCCCGGACTATTTTAAGAAGAAAGGGGATCACCTCCTCTTTTTCCGGAATGTAGTGTACCTCCCGGTGACCGTACTCCTTTGCTGCCCGGGCTATCATCTCGCTGCTAACACCCGGAATGGGCTTTTCCCGGGCAGGATAGATGGCTGTGATCACCAGAATTTCGGAGTTGAAAAAGGCACGTCCGAACTCCTGATGAAAGTCTCTGGTTCGGGAAAAAAGATGAGGTTGAAACACCGATATAATCCTCCTGTTCCACCCTTTTCTCAGTGCCTTTAAACTCACCTCGATTTCGGTGGGATGATGGGCGTAATCATCCATCACCATGATCCCTTTGATTTCCCCTATGATCTCCAACCTTCTGTTTACTCCCTTAAAATTATCTAATGCTTCTTTTATCTTCTCCCAGGGTAGGTCCAACTCCAACCCCACGGCAACCGCAGCCAATGAGTTTTTAACGTTGTGGATTCCCGGAACCATAAGTTCTAATTCCCCCAGAACCTTTTTTTTGTCTTTCACCCTGAAGCTGCTTTTGTTCTCCTTGAAATTCAGATCCACAGCCTGGAGGTCGGATTGGGGCAAAAGCCCGTAGGTTATGATCCTCTTTTTAATCCTGGGTAAAAGGTTCTGCAGGGCTTCCTCATCCAGGCATAGGATAACGCTGCCGTAGAATGGGACTTTATTTAAAAACTCCAGAAAGGCTTCCTCTATTTCCTTCAGATCCTTATAGTAGTCCAGATGCTCCGCCTCCAGAGTGGTTATTACCGCTATTGTAGGGGTAAGCCGGAGAAAGGAGCGATCGAACTCATCAGCTTCTGCCACCAGGTACTCACCCTCTCCTAACTTGGAGTTACTCTCCCAACCAATAACCCTTCCTCCCACCACAATGGTAGGATCCAAGCCACCCTGGGTCAGCACCTGCCCAATCATGGAGGTGGTGGTGGTCTTCCCGTGAGTGCCAGCCACGCCAATGCCGAACTTCATTCTCATCAATTCACCCAGCATCTCAGATCGCCTTATCACCGGAATCTTGTTCTCCTCGGCGAAAACCACTTCCGGGTTGCCATTGGAAATGGCTGAGGAGATGACTACCACATCAGCATCCTCGACGTTTTTAGCCTGATGTCCCTCGAAGATTTTTATACCCAGCTTTCCCAGTCTCTGGGTCACCTCGGTTAATCTCGAATCAGAGCCGGTGACCTTATACCCCGAATTCCACAAGACTTCAGCAATACCGCACATGCCCGTTCCGCCAATACCCACCATATGAATCTTTTTAATCCTTCTGAATTTGATCATAGCTTCTTTTTAGCCTTTAATAAACCCATCATCTCATCCACCAGAAGCTCGGTGCTTCTGGGTTGAAAAAGACCTTTACAGGCGTTCCTCATACTTTTTAATTTATCTTCATCTTTAAGCAGATCCATTGTTAACCGGGCTAATTTTTCACCATCCATGTCTTTTTCCAAAATCATCTCAGCTGCGCCCTTTTTTGTCAGATACTCAGCATTTTTCCTCTGATGATCATTAGCTGCAAAAGGATAAGGTATCAGAAGGGAGGGTTTTTTGCAGGAGATAATCTCAGCTAAGCTCAATGCTCCTGCCCGGGACAGGATCAGATCGCTGACACTGTAAGCTGCTCCCATATCCTGAATGAATGGGAGGACAGCCGAAGGGATCGGGCTTTTATTCATCTGGTTTTTAATCTCCTGGAAATCTTTTTTCCCGGTCTGCCAGAGGATCTGCATATTCTTTTCACTCTCCAAAAATCTCAAACTTTGCAAAAAAGCTCGGTTTATCGTTTTCGAACCCTGGGATCCGCCAAAGATAAATAAGGTCTTCTTGTCCGGATCCAGCTCAAAGGACTTGAATCCTGATTTTGGACCAGATTCAGTAATTTCCCTTCTAACTGGATTTCCTAAAACCTTTAGATTTTTCCTGAAGCAGAAATATTTCTCCGAATCCTGATAAGCTAAACATACCCGGTCTACCAAACCAGCCAGAAGCCGGGTAGTGATGCCCGGGTAACTGTTCTGTTCCTGTATCAGGGTGGGTATATTTTTGATTCCTGCTAAGAACACAACCGGCCAGCTCACATACCCACCTGTTCCCACCACCAGATCAGGAGTTACCCTTTTCAAAAGATGGCTTGACCGGGACAAACCTTTCAAAAGATAAAAAGGAAAAAGAAAAAGTCTTTTGTTCAGAGATCTGCTCAACCCGATAATGGATATTAATTCCAGCTGGAATCCATATCTGGGAACAATATCCGCTTCCAATCCCCGGGCAGTGCCCACAAAAACTATTCTGGCCTGGGGTAATCTTTTTTGAAATTCCTGAGCCATGGCTAAACCTGGAAAAATATGTCCTCCTGTTCCTCCTCCAGCAAAGATGACCTTGATCATATTCTGGTTATTTTTCTGTCGTTTTTTCTCATATAAAGCCTTTGCCTTGAGACATTCAAAAGGATTCCCACACCAGCTAAAGTTACCAGAAGTGACGAGCCGCCATAGCTTAAGAAAGGGAGCGGAATGCCGGTGGTGGGTAAAAGTCCCACCACCACCATGGTATTAATAAAGAATCCTATCATCACCGCTGTGGTTATTCCACAGGCCAGTAGGAATCCGGAAACATCCGGGGCTTTCAAAGCGATTCTCAAGCCTCTCATTCCGAAAAGAAAGAAAAGCAGAGATATCCCCAGCAAGGTCACAAAACCTCCCTCTTCCCCGATGGTGGCGAAGATGAAATCGGTGTGAGGCTCGGGCAAGTAGAAGAGCTTTTGTTTTCCCTCCCCCAAGCCGACTCCGGTCAGTCCTCCACTTCCCATAGTCAATACCGCCTGCTTGGTTTGGTAATCACCTTCCAGCGGCTTTTCTACGGCTTTCAAGTAGCTATCCACCCGGTCCTTTTCGTAACCTAATCCCCAGATCATAATCCCGGCAATCAGAAGGAATGGTAGGGTCAAGACCATAAGATACCTTATCTTGCCACCTGCCACGAATATCATCACCATAAACAAAATCCACAAACAGAAGATACTGCCTAAATGCGGCTCCCGAATTATAAGAACCGAAGCTAAAAGCACTATCAGGAAATAGGGTAGCATAAATCTGAGCTTTTTTATCTTCTCCTTCTGTTTAGCCAGGGAAAAGGACAGAAACAAAATAAAAGCATACTTGAAAACCTCAGTGGGCTGAAATCCAAAAGGTCCTAACCTGATCCATCTTTTGACTCCTTTAAAAGGAGGAAAGTACAAAACAGCCACCAGAAGGAGCAAAGATAATAGCATAAAAGGAGTGACTAAAAATCTGAGCTTATGATAATCCAGCTGCATGAAAAGCAAAAGCAAAGGCAAGGAAAGAAAAATCCAGACCAGCTGTTTTTTAAAGAAATAGGTGCTGTCCTTGAAATTAGCGTCGGCTATGAAAGCGGAAGCGCTGTAAATCATCAATAAACCTAAAGAAACTAAAATCATAACAATGGAGAACAAAACATAATCTGGCGTGGATTTATCGGTCATTTTTTTTCTGAGCTATTTAGCTGGTTAACCACCGATTTAAAAACCCTTCCCCGGTGTTCATAGTTTTCAAACATGTCGAAACTGGCACAGCCCGGGGAAAGGAGAACACATTCCCCCGGAGATGCCATATTATAGGCTTTTTTAACAGCTTCCTCCAGACTATCCACCCAGATCGGCTTAATCACATCCCCTAAAGCTTGATCGATTTTTTTCTTCGCTTCTCCCAGAAGAATCAAAACTTTAAGTTTCTCTTTAGCGATCTCTCTTAATTCAGAAAAATCCCCGCCTTTATCCCTGCCCCCGGCTATCAATAAAACCGGTTCTTTTATGCTCTTCAGCGCATACCACAAAGATCTTACATTGGTGGCTTTGGAATCGTTAACAAATCTTATACCGGATATCATCCTTACCTCCTCCAGTCTGTGTTCCACTCCTTTGAAGCTTTTCAAAGCTTCCCCAATGGACTCTTTTTTGACTCCTAAAATCCCGGCTATGGCGCAAGCGCAGGCTGCATTAGACAGATTATGGGGACCTTTGATCCCTATCTCCTCAGCATTCGAAATCTTCTCCGTCTTGCCATCAGACCTCAGGACCATTTCCCCATTTTTGATAAAGGCTCCTCTATCCACCTCTTTGGTGGTGCTGAAAAAGATTTCCCGGGCATTAGGGTGATCCTTAATTTTCATGCTGTAATCGTCATCCAGATTAAAGAGTGCAAAATCCTGGGGGGTTTGGTTTTCGAAGATTCTGAGTTTAACCTCAGAGTAGGATTTCAGATCAGGGTAACGATCCAGATGGTCCGGTGATACGTTAAGCAAAGCTGCCACTTCAGGTTTAAACTCCTCTATGTTCTCCAGCTGGAAGCTGGAAAGTTCCACTACTATGATCCCCTGAGAGGACACATCCTCAACCACCGAGGAAAAAGGAACTCCTATGTTTCCAGCCACCCGGCATTCTCTGTTGTCTTCTTCTAAGATCTGCCCTACCAGAGCTGAGGTGGTGGTCTTGCCATTGGAGCCGGTAATCCCCACGATCTGAGCCTGGCACAACCAGAAAGCCACCTCTATCTCAGAAAACATGGGCAATCCCATATTCTTTGCCTCTTTCAGAATAGGGATATCCGAACTGATGCCCGGGCTCAGAATAATATAATCTTTATGAGATATAGCCTCCTGGGAATGTGAACCGATCTCAAAAGAGATGTTTAGCTTTTTCAATTCCTGAAGTTCAGAATTTAATTCGTTCTCCTCTTTGATATCCGTTATAAAGACTTCGGCACCATTTTTAGAAAGGAGTCTGGCCACAGCCATTCCTGATCTGGCCATTCCAAAAACTGAAATCTTCTTACCTCTTATTCTATCTTTTCTGACCATAGACTTATCTGATCTTTAAGGTGCTTAAAGTCAACAAGGCACAAATTGCCCCGATTATCCAGAGCCGAACTACCACTTTAGATTCCTTCCAGCCCAGAAGCTCAAAGTGATGGTGCAGGGGCGCCATTTTAAATATTCTTCTACCCTTCCACTTGAACCAGGTGACCTGGAGGATAACCGATAAAGCTTCAGCCACAAAAACCCCTCCCACTATAATCAAAAGCAATTCCTTCTTTATCATAATAGCGATAGCTCCCAGGGCAGCGCCTAAGGGTAGGGCTCCGGTATCACCCATGAAGACCTCGGCGGGATGGGCATTGAACCATAGAAAACCCAGGGATGCTCCTATGAGGGAACCGCAAAAAATCGTAAGCTCCCAGCTTCCCTCCAGATAGGTGATGGCTAAATATCTGGAGAAATCGACCCTGCCGGTTACATAGCACAATCCAGCAAAAGCCGCAGCACAAAGCCCCACCAAGCCAATGGCTAAACCATCCAGACCATCTGCTAAGTTAACCGCGTTAGATGAGCCGGTAATAACCAAAACCACGAAGGGAATGTACAAGATCCCGAAATCCAGAATGTAGTTCTTGAGAAAAGGTATCTCCGTTGTGGTATCGAAATTAAGGGAAGCGGGATTTAAATAGAGCACCAGACCCAATATTATTCCCAGGCTAATCTGACCTATTAGCTTTTTCCTTCCTACCATTCCCTTGGGTTGGGATTTCACTGTCTTCAGATAGTCATCCATGAATCCAATTAATCCCATCCAGATGGTGGTTAAAAGAATCAAATGTATATAGATATTGGTTAAATCCGCCCAGAGGGCAGTGGGCACAACCACCGAGATTAAAATGATCAATCCTCCCATGGTTGGCGTCCCCTCCTTCGCCAAATGCGTGGTTGGCCCTTCTGCCCGAATCTTTTCTACTATGTTTCTTTTCTTCAACTTCCGGATGATAATGGGACCAAGAATCAGACTGATTAATAAAGCCGTGACCGTGGCATAGGCAGTGCGAAAAGTAATATACCTGAAGATGTTGAAAAAGGACACAGACGAGGTTAAAGGATATAATAGATGATAAAGCATCTAAACCTCAACTCTGACTCACGTAAATTTTTCTCAAGCTCTCCACCAGATCCTCTAATTTCATCCTGCGGGAACCCTTAACTAAGACCAGATCTCCTCCTTTAAGGTTCTCCCTCAGAAACTCAATTGCTTCTCTTTTATCTTCAAAGCTTTTAATCGAGTCTTTCTCCAGACCTTTTCCCTCTGCTCCCTGACCAACCCATTTTGCCAACTTGCCCACGGTGATCAAAATATCGATTCCAGATTTGGCGACTTTATTTCCCAGCTCTCTGTGAAAGGTCTGGGTTTTCTCACCTAATTCCAGCATATCTCCTAACACTGCCACCTTTCTGCCTGTGGTTTTAATCTGTCTTATTGCGTTTAAAGCGTTTTCCATGGAAGCCGGGTTAGCATTGTAGGAATCATTTATCACTTTTATTCCGTTAAATTCCACCTGTTCCATCCTTAGAGGGGGGGAGGTAAAATCTCTTAAAGTGTGGGTGATCTTCTCTGCATCAACTCCCAAAAGATCTCCCACTGCAAAAGCTGCCAGGGCATTGTAAACGTTATGCCTTCCCAGAAGCTTAAGCTGAACCGGGAATTTTCCATTAAGTTTAAATCTGACCTCTCCCCTTTTGGAATAGGATATATCTTCCGCCCGGAAATCAACCTTCCTGTCTATTCCGAAAGTCACCACTTTTCTCTTTTCTTTCTTCATCCGGGCAAAAAGCGATTCATCGTCTGAATTTAAAACAGCTGTTTTATCTTCCGGCATATTTTCCAGAAGTTCGAATTTGGCTCGGACGACATTCTCAAAAGACCCGAAGAACTCCAGATGAGCGGAGGTGATGTTTGTGATAACTCCCATCTCGGGCAAAGAGATACGGGTTAACATTTTAATCTCACCAAGCATTGAGGCACCCAACTCCACCACCAAAACCTCCACCTCAGGGCTTAAGTTAAACAGGGTCAGGGGAACACCTATCTGGGTATTGTAGCTTCGGGGTGATTTGATCACTTTATAACTTTTGGAAAGGACTTCTGCGATCATATCCTTGGTAGTAGTTTTGCCATTGGAACCCGTGATGGCGACTGCACGTACATTAAACTTCTTTCTATACCAGCTTCCCAGATCCAGCAACGTCTTTTTGGTATCCTCCACACCCACCATAGCGATTCTTCTCTTCACACCCTCATCAACACTTTCCACCCTATTTTTTTTCACCAAAACGCACGATGCTCCTTTATCTACTGCCTGGCGTATGAACTTATGTCCGTCAAATTGTTCCCCTTCAAGGGCAACGAAAAGATTACCTTTTTCCAAGGTTCTGGAATCTATTGAAACGCCCTCTATGAAGGATGAATTATCAGAACCCCCGGTTAATAATTCACCCCGGGTAAGTTGAATCAGTTCTTTTAGGCTCAGTTTTATCATACCGAGATCTCTGATTTAGCGGGCGCAAAACCCTTTTTTTTTAAAAAATCTTCAACTATCTCCCTTTCGCTGAAATGAAACTTCTTTTTGCCTATGATCTGATAGCTCTCATGTCCTTTTCCAGCCAGAATAACCGTATCCTTCTCTTTAGCATTTTCCAAAACCTCCTGGATGGCTTCTTTTCTATCCTGGATGATTTTCACCTTTTCCGTTCTCATTACCCCTTCAATTATCTGCTGATTTATTTCATCCAGATCCTCGGTTCTGGGATTATCCTGGGTTATAATAACATAATCAGCCAGATCTGAGGCTATTCTTCCCATTTCTGGTCTTTTGCCTTTATCTCTATCCCCGCCACAACCAAATACCATCCAGATCTTACCTGGTGTTAATTCCCTGATGGTATTCAAAAGCTTAAGGTAAGCATCCGGGGTATGAGCATAATCAATTAAGATATTGGTTTTCTGTCCCCAATCTATCCTTTCCATTCTTCCTGGGACAGGGGACACAGACTCCAGCCCTTTTTTTATGAGATCTAAATCCATCCCCAGAGCCAGGCCAGTTGTGGTGCTGGCTAAAGCATTGTAAAGGTTGGCTTTTCCTAAAAGTCTGAGGTTTATCCCGATCTGGCCTGCCGGAGTGAAAAGCTCCATCCTGGTTCCTTCAAAACCAATGGAGAAACTTTGTGGAAAAACATCTGCTTTCTTTTTTTCCATTGAATAACTCAGCTTGGGAACTTTAGCCTGTTTGAAGAAGAACTCCCAATAAGGATCGTCCCGGTTTAGAATGGCCCACTTGCCATCGTCTTCCAACATCTTGAAAAGCTTCCCCTTGGCATTTCTATAGGATTCCATATCCTGATGGAAATCCAGATGTTCTCTGCCCAGATTGGTGAACAAAGCCACGTCGAAATCCGTTCCCCAAACCCGTTCCAGACTAAGCGCATGGGAGGAAACCTCCATCACCACAGAGGTAACCTCCTTCTTTAGCATCTCTGAGAAAAGTCTCTGCAGATCCAGAGACTCCGGTGTGGTATGAGAGGTGGGGATCTTTTGATTCCCAATGTAATGGTTTATGGTCCCTATCAAGCCGGTTTTTTGATTATCAGCCTCCAGTATGGATTTGATCATGTAACTGGTGGTGGTTTTGCCATTAGTACCGGTGATCCCTACCAGTTTCAATTTCCTGGAGGGAAAATCATAGTATATATTTGCTAAATTAGCCAAGGCTAATCTGGAATCAGGAACAACTATTACTGTGGGCGAAGCATAGGATCCTTCCTTCTGCACAACCACAGCCACAGCTCCTTTATCTACTGCATCCTGGATATAATCATGACCATCCATTTCCAGACCTGTTATAGCCACAAAAAGATCATTTTCTCCCACACACCTGGAATCATACTCTATTTTGTGTATGTTAAAGTCCGTCTTTCCAGATATCTTTATGACTTCTATCTTATCTATAAGCTCATTTAAAAGCATAGTATTTTATCTGGGTTCACAGTTTATGATTAATAATTGACTGGAGGAACGTCCATCCCGAGATTCTGCTATCAAACTTTTCACCACTCCGGATCCCTTGATTTTAAAAGGGATATTCTTAGCTGAAAATATCGTTGCTGCTTCCCTGGCTGTCATTCCCAAAACATCAGGCATAAAAATCTGCGATTTCCCCCCTTTTAAGGGAAAAGAAAGAATCTCTTTTGTAGAAGAAGAATCGGTTTTCTCAGAAGGGAGCTGGGTCATCAGAAACGGTTTGCTCTGCAGGGACAGGATCTTGGCTGCGATGTTTTTAAATGCTGGTCCTGCAGTCTGGCTTCCAAAGTGTTGTCCTTTAGGATTATCCAGGATCAAAATGCCAACCATCTGTGGGTTTTCAGCTGGGAAAAAGCCCACAAAAGAAGACAGATACCTGTCCTTTTCATATCCTCCCCCAGCCGGTTTGGGAACTTGAGCTGTTCCGGTTTTTCCAGCAATGCTCAACCCTTCCAGTTTAGCAGTTACTCCGGTTCCCTGAATTACCACATCCTTGAGGAAGTCGATTAAAGTCTGAGCTGTGGTAGGTTCCAAAGCTTGTCTTATCTGTTGAGGGTTAAACTTTTTTACAACCTTCCCCTCCTCATTTAGGATAGCCTTTACCATATAGGGACGCATCAAGGTTCCAGCATTAGCCACTGCTGAATAAGCATTGAGCAATTGTATGGCGGTCAGGGAAACACCCTGGCCAATAGCAAATATGGAAAGAGTAAAGTCGCTCAGCTTCTCTGGTGGGGGAATAAATCCTTTTCCTTCACCGGGCAGGTCTATTCCGGTTGGAGATCCAAATCCGAGATTTTTGGCATATTTATATATCTTCTCCTTACCTACCTCCATGGCTACCTTGGCCATCCCGATGTTGCTGGAATAGACCACACATTCCTTAAAGGTCAGCCACTCGTGTTCCTCAATATCGTGAATGGTTCTGCCCATTATTTTAAAACTGCCTTCCTCAGCCCAGATTTTATCTTCCGGTCTTTTAATCCCTTCCTCAAGAGCGGCTGCAGTGGTTACGATCTTAAAGGTCGAACCAGGTTCAAAGTTATCCGATATCACCTTGTTTTTTATGGAGACTGAGTGATCCTGGCATGGAGCATATGCCATTGCCAGGATTTCCCCTGTTTTGGGATTCATGAAAACTGCAGAGCCTGCATCAGATTCTGTAGTTTGAATCACTCCTTTGAGCTCTTCCTCAACAATGGATTGAACTCCTAAATCCAGTGTCAAAACCAAGCTCTGTCCCGGCTCGGGCGAAGTTATGGGATATTCCTTTATAGGAAAGGAATTGCCTAAAGCATCCCTTAAAAAGACAGCCTTTCCATCCTTACCCGAGAGAGGATCATTATATTGATACTCAATCCCGGAAAGACCCTGATTATCTACATCGGTAAGCCCTAAAACATATTGGCCTAAAGGATAATGCGGATAGTATCTTTTGGTCTCCTCCCGGAAATGAATGCCCGGAAGGTTCCAGGATAAGATCGTTTGGCTCTCCTCTTCCTCCACCTCCCTTATAAGCCATACAAATTTGCTCTTTTTTCCCAGTCTGCTTTTCAGCTTTTGCGGAGTATCCTTAACCCGGGGGGCAAATTTCCTCACTACTAAATCGATATTTTGAATCTCATCCGGCACAGCGAAAAATGATCTAGTGGGTAAATTGAAAGCCAGAAGCTCATAGTTACGATCATAAATAGCTCCTCTTTTTGACTCCAGTTTTAAACAGATCTGGTGCTGCTTTTCAGCTACCTGCTTTAATTGGTTTCCCATTAAAATCTGAAGATAAAACAGACGGGATACCACTAAAATCCAGACTATACTTCCCAGAAAAAATACAAGGAAAAGTCTTTTTTTAGATTTTATCCTGATTTTGTTCTTTTGTTTATAGATCATGCCGGATTTCTTTAGCTTCCACTTTTTCCTCAGTTACAAAAGGGAACTGGTTAGTTACGTTTTTGAATTTTTCCCAGAGCACAAAAGTGTGCTTCTGTTCATCTGGAGAGGTAATTAGAGGTTCATTCAGATAAATGATCTTTTCTGGCTGGGGATAGGTCAGGTTAAGATCGTTTGAAGCAATCGACTCTATCCTTTCCCGGGAGCTTAAGCTGGCTATCTCGATGTTCAAGTACTTGTACCTTTTCTCAACCTCCGCCACCTCTTCCCTTAAACTCTTCACCTCCTGGGAAAGTTTTAAAACATAAACTCTTTGCCAGACACACCCCAGGGCTATAAAAAGTATCAAAAAAAGTCCCCAGACAAGCGGTTTAAACCAACCTCCCCTTATTCTGTATGATTTGCCTTTTCGATAGTATTTTCTCTTTTTTGATCTCAAGTTTCCTCCG
>CAYURP010000032.1:22732-29819 GCA_964447175.1 uncultured Ignavibacteria bacterium
ACTCTAAGTTTAGCACTTTTAGCCCTGGGGTTTTTCTCTATCTCACCTTCATCCGGGCGGATCGGTTTTTTTGTAATGATTTTCAAAACCACTTTAGACTGGCATATGCAAACCGGAAAATCTGGCGGACAAACACAGCTTTTGGAAAGTTTTGAAAACTCTGCTTTTACTATCCTGTCCTCCAGAGAGTGATAGGATATAAAACAGAGCCTCCCGCCAGGTAAAAGGTAATTCACAGCAAAATCCAATCCCTTTTTCAATTCATCTATTTCCTGGTTCACCTCTATTCTTATGGCCTGGAAAATGCGGGATAACGATTTTATTCTGTATCGGGGATTTATAACCGATTCAACTATTTCCTTAAGCTGAGAGGTAGTTTTCAATCTCTGTCTCTCTCTTTTCTTCAGAATAGCTCTGGCAATAGCAGAGGAGAATCTTTCTTCACCATATTCCTTAAAAATCCTAACCAAATCTTTCCAGGGGTAATCGTTCACCACCTCATAAGCTGAAAGTTTCTGATTCTGATTCATCCTCATATCCAGAGGACCCTCCAAATTATAGCTGAATCCCCTTTCTGGTTTATCCAGCTGCAAAGAGCAAATTCCCAGATCAAATAAAAATCCAGATACTTTATTAATTTTCAGCTTCTTTAAAAGCCGGGGAATTTCACTGAAACTAAACTGGGCAAATTTAAATCTTCCCCTGAATTTTTCTAAACGATTCTCCGCAAAGTCGATTGCCTCTTTGTCTTTGTCTATGCCAACGAGCATTCCTCTGCAACTTAACTCCGAAAGTATTACCTCCGCATGTCCACCTGTTCCCAACGTGGCATCAAAGTAGATCCCATCTGGATCGGTTATAAGATGCTTTTTAACTTGCGCTGCCAGAACAGGTATGTGAACAAAAGACTTCTCATTCCTTGAAATAGATCTCCTCGGCGATCTCTTCATAAGACTTTCCGGCTGAATTCAGATATTCTTGGTGGACCTCAGGATCCCATATTTCCATACGCTCCAGCAATCCGAATATTAAAACCTCCTTTTTTATCCGGGCGAATTCTAAAAGATTCTGAGGTAAGGTTATTCTTCCCTGTCGATCAAGTTGGGCATCACAGGCATTGGACAAAAGATACCTGGCAAAAAGACGGTGAGATTTTTGGGTGAATGATAGATTGCGAAGTTTTTCCTCTACCCTTTCCCACTCCTCCGCAGGATAAACAAAAAGACACCCCTCCAGTCCTCTTGTTATCACAAAAAGATCATGAGAAGTGGAAGCAGTGGATCTTCTGAATTTAGCCGGAATGTTGACTCGACCTTTATGATCGATAGTGTATTTATAAGAACCTTTGAAAGCTGCCATAAGAAAGAAATTTAATTTTAACCCACTTTAACCCACAATCAACCACTAAAGTAGTTCAGAACCATTTTATTGTCAAGGAAAAAATTTAAAAATTATAAAAAATTTTCCATACAATACTACAATTTATAGGGTTTGTAGCACTATATGTGGTATAAATTACGACAAATCACACTATGATGGGAATTACTCTACCCCTATTCAGTTTCCAGGTATGCAGATACACTAAAAAAACTGCTTATAGTTAAATCCTAAAATACAGGAATGCTCACGCAAGTTCAGGTATTGAGTCCCTTAGAAAAATTGAAGATGCTATTTCATTTAATTATTTTGTACTCTACTAAAGAACATTTCATCGGGAATTCAAAATTGGAGTGTTTCACAAATCCCACCTGAGGACTAAACCATCTTTCTTCTCTGAAAAATTCAGGATCACCTCCCAAAAAGTTTTTCTCGATTTTATAACAATCCTCAAACTCACCCGCAGGTGTAACTACATCTTCGATTGCAGTAACACAGTCGTAGAAAAAAGAAATCACAACCATTGAATCAGAGTACTCGGGAGGCTTGTGCCATGAATCTCCCACTTTAATAGGGAATCTTAGCATAATTTCATAATTGGATGTATCATTTAAGTCATATAGCTCCCGAACCTCATTATCGATAAAGGCCTCATAAGTGAACCGTTCTATTTCATACTCAAACGTATCCTGAAAAACTGCACGGGTTCTAAGATACTTAATTTTGTATGCTGGTATGCCTCCCTGTATCAGGCAGAAATCAACTACCTCTTTTCTAAGATGGTATTCATACCAATTTGAATTATCCCGATATTCCCAGAAGTTACCCACCCTTAAGGGATAGTATTCTGCTGTGGGTGTTGATTTGAAAACATGTTTCTGTTTTGTGCAACTAAAGCAAATCCCGACGAGAATTAAAATAGAAATTATTATTACTTTTCTCATTTGAATCCCAATCTTTATATCAAATTCATTTCAATTGCCTGCCTTTTGTGTTTGAAACAGCCTCCACAGGTTTTCTCTCAGAAACAAAAGCCACAGGATAAAAGGCAGTGCTGCGCTGAAAAGATAGAACGGCTTCATAATGAATTCTAAAAATCTGGGCCGGTTCAGGTACCTCTGGTAGAACTCATAGACCATTTCATAGGAAAATATGTGCCATCCCATGATCACGGCAGATCCTGCCACCAGATAAAGAATTCTTTTCTTCAGCTCCACCCCCCGGGTTATGATCATCAGGGAAATGAAGGGAATCAGGCTGTAGAAAAATTCAGTGTGGCGGTAATAGTATCTGATTTTCAGGGTAAAGAAAGTCAGAATATTATATATCACATTATTCAGAAAAAACAAATAGATTCCCTCAAATTTCCAAAGCCAAAGGGCAAATAGTATAAAAGAGACTATGAGAAATTTAGCTATGAACCAGAGAAGCTTTTCTCTCATGTTTCACCACTTTTTCTATCCAGAAAAGACAAACTGCGATAACGATCAAAATATTTATAACCTGCCATACCCAGAGATGGATCAGCTCCGAGGCTTTAACAGAGAAGTTACCTACCCCAACGATCAAGATGATTCTGATAATATTAGTTACGTATAAAATCGAGCAGCCCAAAAGAATTCCCCAGAGTTTCTTTCTGATGCTGGTGGGATAGGCAATAATACCAGCCAGAAGAATCATCATCTCGAAAATACCGGTGCATTCCGCCACAATAGCGCAGGAATAGTTACCCGAACTGAGGTGCTTACCGTTCACTGTTGTCTTGATCTGTAAAAGGTTCAGAAGAAATCCGGAGATTCAGGCAGTGAACTTCTCCAGAGTGCCCATAGTTATATCAGAGTTCACCACAAAATAACTAAATGAGGGTAAAAGGATAACCAGAAGCAAGGCAAAGATAATGCAGAACCGGATAAAGTCTTTTTCGCCTTTGCTCCGGGTTTTCTTGGATTTATCCGGTTTTCTTTTGTCCTTTTTTTTCGCACAGGTATAATATAACCTAAATTCTATTTTATTCAAGTCCAAGTTTCAGCAGAAAGTAAGAAATAGCACTCATAGGGCAGGGAATTCATCCCCCCCTTCTTTCTGGTTTGACCAGTGGCCTTTGCCACTGGTCAAACCACTATCCTTTGCATTGGTTAAGGAGACAATGTAGGTATAGAGCTCCGTATCCACCAGAGAATCTTCTCTCCTGTAGCACAGGTTGTCTCAACCTGTGCTAATCACTGCCATTAAAATGAATCCTCATTCGTTATATTCCGACGCATCAAAACAAACCTAAGCGTGGTACAGGTATAAAACCTCGACCACATTAACTACTGACAACTGAAAACTAACCCCCAGACAAATAATCACCATTTTTATTTCCTGTCTCTCTCGCATCAATTATTAAAAAAAGATTATAACATACCTCTAATTAATATATGAGGGGATTTTAATATTTGATAATGGCAAAACATTTGGCGCCAAATTATATTAGTGCAGATGAGCATAAAGTCGTTTCAACTCATTGTTAGGACGGAAGATACTGCAAGGCGTTTTTTGAGGAAGTGGTTGTTTAAAAATCATCGTCATTTCTGCATAAGGTGCAAGAGCTATAGAGTCTATACTGATAAATTCCGAGAGTGTGATGCTCTGATGTTTTGTGGTTATCGTCATCTTAGAGTGGATCAGGAGAAGATCTTCTCTTCCAGAAAAATCTATATTAATGGCCTGGAGGGTTTCTTGAGCTATGCTAAAGAAAGACTGATTAAATATCATGGCGTCTCTTTTAAAAAATTTCCCTTGTATTTGAAAGAAATGGAGTTTAGATATAACCATAGAAACCAAAATGTCTTTGAAATTTTAATTAAAAACTATACAATTTAGTGCCAGATCTTTTATAATCACCTTAATTTAAATTATGTTTGTGAAAATATCTCTGATAATCCATCCACAAAATCTGTTGACAAAAACGATTTCTTCAGTTAGTATAGAAAATAAAATTTGATTTGTTATAACTGTCCGGAGGCAGTTTGAATGGAAAATATCGAGTTTATGATGGATATCAACGCACCCAAAGAGAAGGTCTGGGATAGTTTAATTGATCAACAAAAGTTGCGAAAATGGTGGGGTGAGGAAAATTTGAAAATCGAACCTAAGATGGGAGGTCAGTTCTCAGAATCCCATACCAGCGAAGATGGGGATGTTATCCATATACAAGGTTGCGTTATCGCTTTGGTTCCCAATCACAGGCTCACCTTGACCTGGAAAAAGAGCAATTGGGATGGAGAGACCCTGGTCACCTTCTACTTCCTGCCCCAGAATGAAAAGACCAAACTCTATTTTCTCCATTCCGAATGGAACAATCTTTCGGCGAAAACCAGAGAAAATCAGAAATCTCTTTCCAGGGAGGAATGGAAAGAACGATTAGCCAGTTTGAAATACTTTGTGGAAAGTGAAAAATTTAGATAGCCCCTACCTTAAAAGAATTCCAATTTATTTTACCATTGCTAATTATTAAAAAAGTAAGCTAAGACTGTTCTTTATTATTTTATTTATCATTTTCCTTTAAGACAACAAAAGGGATCGACTCTTTTTCAGCAGAACTCCGATAATTCTTACCATTAATGAAATTGGCTATAGAATATTATTTTAAATTATACCGGTGAAGTTCAAAAGGGTAGGGAGGGTGTCCCACCAGGGGTTGCAAAATGAACTTAACCATTCCCACATCCTTTGCGTAAAAATAGCTTCCCAACTCCTCTGAACCACCAGATAGGAAATGAGCTCTGGTTACTATTTTTATACAATCACCGTATTTCTTTCCACTTTTTAGTTCCACATCAAGGGGCTCTTTTTCCTGATAAGCAAAAACCTCATATTGTCCGGTAACAGAGTAAAGCTCCCAATCTGCCTCCACCTCAGCTTTGTTTATGAAAAGAATTCTCCTCTGGTTATAGTCTGATGTGTCAGCAAGAATAACAGTATCACTTTTTATGTGGATGAAACCATAATAAGGCAGAAAATCTGAGCTGTATAAATATCCTTTGAAACCGAAAAGGGTGATGGTATCCCCGATTTCCTCCCTTAGAAAAACCGAATCCTGATCCGCTGAATCGTAATAGGCGTATTCCCACCAGTTTCCCGGGTTCAGAGGCATAAAATCTGGCGGCAGTAAAGGAGAGGGCGTGGGTTTTTTCTGGCAATATGTAAGAAGACAAAGGGAAATGAGTATCAGAACAATTCTGAACCTCAAATTCTTTATTCTCCTTTTTGAGCCTGCTCCTTCACATAAGCCACAGCATCAATCTCCACCTTGGCACCTTTGGGCAATCTGGATACCTCCACCGTGGTTCTGGCAGGGGGATTCTGTTTGAAGTATTGCTCGTATACCTCATTCATCACAGGAAAATCATCCATAGAGGAAAGAAAAACCGTGGTCTTGATAACCATATCCATTCCAGATCCAGCAGCTTCTAAGATGGCTTTTAGATTCTCCAGGACGTTCCGCGTCTCAGTTCCCACTCCTCCGGAGATAGGGTCATTGGTCTTAGGATCAATGGATATTTGCCCCGCAGTAAAAACCAATGTTTTTTCATCCACTGTAACTGCCTGGCTGTAAGGCCCAATGGCTTTAGGAGCTTTGTTGGTTTTGATAATCACTTTAGACATAACAACCTCCCTCCTTCAGGTTAAACCTATCTACTTACAATTAAAATATTTTTAAATTAATGTCAAGATATATTGATATTTTTTTCCTCTACTGAATGAGGAAGAAAAACTAAAGAAACACTCATTAGCGAAGAGGTATGAGAGTTTTAAATCAAACTGAAAAGCGGGATTGGTTCTAAGTGCCGTGAGCCTTTACCCAGGTTAGGATGGTCTCAAGAGTTGTGACTATACCAGCCAAAAGCCTGGAGTAGCGTTTCAAAAGATCAGTGTACTGCCATTTGACCTTTAAAGCTTCCACAGGTAGATCCAGCATTTCCATAAGAGTTTTTTTGAAGATTTCGTCCATATACTTGAGGATAAAATACGGGTTATCAGAGATCTCCGGACTATTGATTTCTCCTTTAGCTATTAATTCCTTAAAGTTCTCAATTTTCTCAAGTATTACGGTTCCAAAACACCAGGGAGACATAATCACAGCAAAGGAAGTTGAGTCTTCGTAAAAGCCATATACATTTTTCAAAATCAGATCAACTAATAACTTTCTTGCCCTGTAAAAGGACAGAGTTTCCATCTTCTGCGGATCACATTCTGTCATCTTCTCTTGAAGTCGTTTTTTCTCAGCAAGACACTTTTTCTCAGCATTTTCCAGAAAGGTGTAGAAATCCTCAAAATAAACCTTAGCATCTTCATTTATGGTAAAGATATAATATCCACCCTCGTCCTTATGGACTTTGGGCTCTTTGATCTTTTTTAATCTATCTTTTGGAAAACCTCTTTTTATACCATTGGTGAGCATCTCTTGCTCCTTTTCTTGAGATTTCTTCCATCTCTTAGAAAGAGCAAATAATATGCCTTGAGGGAGTTTAAAAATCAACGAGTGTAATAGTTTTATCTTGGTCCTAATATCTTAAGATATAGATGGTTATGAAAAAGGGGTGAAACCTTTCAAGAAGCTAAATCCATGATAGTATGCAACCGGCTTCAGCTAAGCTGCAAGAGAAAAGAATTTCGAGAAATAATTATTCAAGGTGGAGTCCAATTCCCCCCTAAGATTTCTGCT
>CAYURP010000033.1:0-29132 GCA_964447175.1 uncultured Ignavibacteria bacterium
AGACGGTTAGCCTGTACAAGATATCTGAGGCCATGGGCTCAACCATGAAGCTGGATCATCTTTTAAATCTTATTTTGAGATTGGTGATAAAAGAACTGGGAGCGGATATGGCTTCGGTTCTTCTTCTGGACGAAAGATCCAAGCGTCTCAGACCAAAAGCATTTCTGGGTATGTCGCCCGACCTTCTAAAAAACGGATTTCTGGCCGGGACAGATCCGGTCTCCGAATGGGTGGTGAAAAACGCTAAACCCAGAATATTCACTCCCGGGGAAACTCGATTTTTTCAAGGAGAACAAAGAAACATGGTAAGATCTCTGATAAGCCATCCCCTTATGGCAAAAGGGAAGGTGTTGGGCACTGTGAATCTGGTAAGAACCCATAATCCATCACCCTTCACAGGGGGCCAATTACAATCACTTTCCATCATAACCAGCAAAGCTGCCTCGGCTATTGAGAGTTCAGTGCTATATGAGGATTTAAAGGAGGCTTATATTGATACCTTGACCGCTCTGGCTAATGCTGTGGAAGCCAGGGACCTGTATACCAGAGGACACACTGAAAGAGTCTGGTATATGGCCTCGTCCCTGGCAACTCAAATGAATTGGGGTGAGGAGAAAATCCAGGAAGTTAGAATGGGTAGCATTTTACACGATATAGGAAAGATAGGCGTTCCTGATGCCATCTTAAACAAAAAAGGTCCCCTGACCCAACAGGAATTTGAGATAATGAAGTCCCATACCACTCAGGGAGTGACCATTCTGGAGGGAATTGAGTTCTTGAAACCAGCTTACCCCTATGTTCTGTATCATCACGAAAGATATGATGGAAAAGGTTATCCTGAAGGGTTAAAAGGAGAAGATATTCCCATGGAGGGAAGATTAATGGCAGTGGTGGACACTTTTGATGCCATTACCTCGGAAAGGCCCTACAGGAAAAGAGGCGATCTGCTCAAAGGGGTGAAGGAGATAAAAGATAATTCGGGAACCCAGTTCGATCCCTTCGTGGTGGAGATTTTCCTTGAGGCCTGGGAAAAGAAAATTATTGACAGAAAGAAATTAGTATTGAAATCTGAAAAGCAATCGACCCCTCTGGTTACCAGAACCTAAATAGATAATGGGATAAGAATTCCAAAATTTCAAAGAAAATCTCTTCCTGGAACTTCCAGATAACTCGAGATCGTGGCTAGACACACAAACTTGCTTTTTTGTAAAAGATCTGAAACCTTCAGTCTGGAGGTAGGGTATGCTAAATTAAGAAATAATAAAGAACCCTTTTATATTGACAATGAAATTTTTTTTAATATATTGGATATAGGTCAAATCAAGAGGAGATATTTACCAGCAGAGGAAACAACTAAAACCGGATCAGAATAAATTTTTTTGTCAATTAGCAAAAGGAACATTTAATGCTAAGTTATGGTAGGCTTTTCACCTTGATTATCTTGATGCTTTTCTACGTTTTTTTGGGGAACGGGTGTGAAAGATCAATTCCTCCCTCAAAAACCGATCTTTTGGAAATACCCCCTGCGGAAAGGTTTCCTCAGGAGAAAGATTCAGTTTTTGTTATTAATGATATCAAGTTTAAAATCTCCCCATATTTCTGGCAGGATTTTATGCCCCTGGTTCCCCCTGAAGGTCCTCCTTTCTATCTCAATTTCAAAATCGAAGTCCAGAATCTCGCAGGAAGACCCATGAGGGATTTCTCAGCGATTATAGCTACTTTGTACTATTTTGACACTCAGAATCTTTTCCACAGTTTCAAGCTGATTCCGACGGCGAGTACCCAGCCGGAGGAAACTATTTTACCTCAGGAGAAAAGGACGTTGATCTATACCAATGACCGGAATGAGATATTTTCCCCACGAATAGAACAGGGAACTAAATTGTATGCCAGGATTGCGGTGAGGTGGGATGGGGAACAACATCTCTTGACTTCACCACCTGCAAGTGTGGCATATACCTATTGAAGAAGGTTTTGTTCAATAATAACATAACTTTTATCAATTCAGGTTTACTGCCAGAGCAGTTGCAGGTATGGACAAAATAAGTTTATCCAATAGTTTTTACAAGCCTTAACGTATATTGGTCAAGATGAGAGTTTCATTAAGGAACACAATAACCGTCAGGTTGTCTAAATTTCCTACCTTTTAATCAATCCACAAAATCAGGTTTTAAAAACATAAAAGAGCTTTAGATCTTTTGGTTTTAAGTTGTATTTCAATTAAGGTTTAAGATAGATTCTGTTTTGTGAAAAAAAGATTGATTGACAAATAATATTGATTAATTATACTGGTTGAACTTTGATTTTAATTCAAAGGAGGATTAGTGAAAGAATACAATATTGATCAAACCAGGAACATAGGATTGGTTTCCCATGGGGGTGCAGGCAAGACCTCCCTGAGCGAGGCTTTTCTTTTTTCATCGGGAGCAACCAATCGACTGGGAAAAGTGGATGATGGTAATACCGTCTCGGATTATACGGATGATGAGATCCAAAGGAAGATCTCAATTGGGGCTTCCCTGCTCCACGTGGAGTGGAAAAACCATAAGATCAATCTTGTGGATCTTCCGGGTTATGCTGATTTTATCGGGGAGGTCTATGGAGGTTTGAGAGTAACTGAGGGAGCCCTGGTTCTGGTTTCCGCCCTCTCCGGAGTGGAGGTGGGTACAGAACAAGTCTGGGAAATCTGTCAAAGGTATGGTGTTTCCAGGATGATTTTCATCAACAAGTTGGAAAAAGAACATGCTACCTTCTATAACTCCTTGAATCAAGCTAAGAAAAGATTCGGAATCTCGGTAACTCCTCTCCAGATACCCCTGGGAGAGGGACTACAATTTAAAGGAGTGGTGGACCTTCTGAAGATGAGAGCATTATATTTTGAAAAGGACGGAAAAACAAGAGAGGATAAAATACCTGATGATCTTAAGGCTAAGGCAGAGGAATATCGGGAAAAATTAGTGGAAACTGTGGCGGAGAGTGACGATAAGCTTTTAGAAAAATTCTTTGATAAAGGCGAACTCACAGATGAGGAGATAAAAAAGGGTCTGAGGAACGGAGTGATTGGGAAAAAGATCTTTCCAGTGCTTTGCGGTTCTGCTCTGGAAAACCAGGGTATAAACCTCCTTCTGGATTATCTGGTGGAGTTCATGCCTGCACCTTCGGATTCAACTGAGATCAAAGGTACAGATCCAGAATCCAAAAGCGAGAAAACGATAAAGATCAACCCGGATGGTCCTTCCTGCGCCTTAATCTTCAAAACGGTATCAGAACCCCATGTGGGTGAGCTTTCGTTTTTCAAAGTCATCTCCGGCAAGATAAAATCAGGGGACGATATCTATAACCCTGCTACCAGGACCACAGAAAGAATAGGGCAGATATACTACATGAATGGCCAGGAAAGAAAGGAGATCGGCATCGTATCTGCAGGGGATCTGGGTGCTTTTGTGAAACTTAAAAATACCCATACCGGTGAAACACTATGTGATCCAAAAAAACAGATACTCCTTCCCCCCATGGATTTCCCTCATCCAGCCATCAACATGGCTATCCGGCCCAAATCCAAAGGGGATGAGGAGAAAATAGCTACCGGTTTTGCTAAGCTGCACGAGGAGGACCCTACGTTTATCATGGAGGTGGATGGCGACATCAGGCAGACCATTATCTACGGGCAGGGTGAACTTCACCTGGAGGTGGTGGTGAATCGGTTGAAAAACAGGTTCGGTGTAGAAGCCGAGATTGAAAAACCAAAAATTCCCTACCGGGAGACCATAACCAAGAAGGCAGAAGCACAGGGCAAATATAAACGGCAATCCGGAGGCAGGGGACAGTACGGTGATGCGTGGTTAAGGCTGGAACCACAGGGCAGAGGAGAAGGATTTCAGTTTGAGAACAAGATTGTGGGAGGGGTAGTACCATCTAAATATATCCCTTCTGTGGAAAAAGGAGTTGTGGAGGCAATGCATGAGGGGGGTTTAGCCGGGTACAAGGTGGTGGATGTTAAGGTTACCATTTATTATGGCTCCTTCCACGAGGTCGATTCCTCTGATATGGCCTTCAAGATCGCCGGCTCCATGGGATTCAAAAATGCTACTTCTCAGGCCGGACCCGTTCTCCTTGAGCCTATATATAATGTTGAGGTCAAAGTGCCGGAGGAATTCATGGGGGATGTCATGGGTGATCTCTCGTCCCGGAGAGGAAAGATTTTAGGGATGGACCCGGATGGCAATTTCCAGAAAATTAAGGCTCAGGTACCTCTGGCTGAGCTTTACAAGTATTCTACCTCACTCAGGTCTATGACCCAGGGAAGGGGACTTCATTCTCGTGAGTTCTCTCATTATGAGGAGGTTCCTAAGGAGTTAGCCGAAAAGATAATCCAGGAGGCTAAAAGAGACAAAGAGGAAGGAAAATAACCTATACAATTCGACAAGAAACATATCTTTGTATGTAACGCTATTCATAGTTTTGTCGGATGTAATTTCCACACATTTTTCTTGGTGTTTTATAACTTTACCGGTTGAGTTTGGAAATGTATAATTAAATGAAAAAATCATTTTTTTTATTACTGATATTCTATTTAATTTTGATTTGTTCTCCTATTTATGGGCAGGCAATGAAAGGGAAATTTGCTCTGAGCGGAACTTCCGGTCTGGGATTTCCCCTGGGGGATTTTTCAGATAAAGAAAAGGGAAGAGCTCAAACCGGATATGGGCTGGGGGGAAATCTGGAGTATTTCGTAACTGATAATATCTCCCTGGGAGCTAATTTCAGATACCAGGGATTCGGAATGTATGTCAAGGACCTGGAAGATGATTTCATTATATTCGTTCACGATTCCATCCCGGAAGCGGATACATCCGGAATTGATATCCATAGTGATAAAAACATCATCCATCTGGGAATATTCGGGAAATACCATTTCTTTATGGGAAACAACTTTTCTCCTTTTATTAAGATGGGTGCTGGATGGGGCAAATTAAAAGGAACTGCTGATATGCCCGGCCATGTGGTTTATCCTGGATACACAATGACAATTAACCGAACAGCAGATGCCTCCTATGATGGAGATATCTATTTAGACGTGGGGGGCGGGCTCCTGTACCGTTTCTCCGATAAATTGGGTATCTCAGGGGAATTGCTCTTCACCCATCTGACTACAGATGGAAACTCGGGCAAAGTTACCACAAAGACACAGGCAGATGGCGATTATCAGGAAGAAGAGGAAAGAAAGATTTTAGATTATAGTAGTTCTTATATTAATCTGTTTTTGAACTTGACCCTTTTCTTCTGAAGAGTGGAAACACCACAGATTCTTTAAAAATCAATTTAAATCTTTAATTATTAACTAGACAGATTAATCCTGAGGCAGACCTCAGGTTTTTTTTGTGTGATTTTTGTAGCTTTTCAATTAGGGTAAACAGGTTAATCCTCAGCCAACGCAGACTCTCACGATTCAATCCCGATAACCATAATAACCACAAATACTTTTAAAAAATTTTAATTGTCTTATCAAAAAAACCTTGACAAGAATTCTCTTAATTTCTAAATTCTAAAGTAAATTGAGATCAAGAAATTTTTAGGGAGAGGAGGTGAATCGAAAAAAACATATAGTTACTTCAGTAAACCATAAATTTTAACTTTTAAGAAAGGGTAGAGAAATGAAAAAGATTTTGACTTTTTTCCTGATTTTTTCCTTTCTCTTTCTTTGTCCTTCATTGTATGCGCAGGTAATGAAAGGGAAATTTGCCATCAGCGGGAATGTGGGTGTAAGTTTGCCAATGGGTGATTTTGCAGATGAGGAGAAGGGAGGGGCTGAAACAGGAGTTGGTTTTGGTGCTAATATGGAATATTTCATAAGTGATAACGTCTCAATGGGCGCAAATTTTGCACATCGGAATTTTGGTATGAAGACAGATGAGGCTGAAAGGGAGTTTAAAGAAGAAATTCTAATGTCTTTACCTGGTGCAGAGGCTGGTTTGGATGTGAATGGGGATTATAAGATTCCGAGTTTCGGTGTGTTCGGGAAGTATTCATTTTTGACTGGCTCAAAAATTTCACCTTTTCTGAAATTGGGTGTGGGGTTGGGTACGTTCAAAGGTTCTATAGATTTAGACGGCTACGTTGAGTATGGTGTTGCGCGACTTAACATTATGGGATCTCAGGATGTCTCGGAAAGTAAAACATATCTTGACATAGGCGGTGGATTCATGTATATGATCTCGGATAATATTGCTTTTACAGGTGAAGCTCTTTTTACACATTTGTTAACTGATGGAATTGAAGGAGACATGGAAATAACCATGAATGGCTATCATGAGGAAGGTGAGGTAGAGGTTGATTTCAATTCTGATTACATCACTCTTTTTGCAACACTCACCTTTTTCATTGGAGAGTCTAAGTAATAAAAAAAGTTTCTGACTTAGCCCTGGGATTAATCCTCAGGGCTTTTTTGTTTTAATTTTTTTATTGCATTTTACCTGGTTTTGCATTAATTAGTAAGTGGGGATAAATAAAGGCCTTTTGCCTTAAGATAAGGATTGTTCCATGGTTGAAGCAACTTATTATCTGGTGAGCACTATTTACTTCAGAGGAAGTCTGGGCATCACAAACCTCTTGAATTAGAAAAGACGTACGCTTTGAATCGTTAAAAAAGGAGGTATACGATGTCCGGTCATTCCAAGTGGAGCACGATTAAGAGAAAGAAAGAGAAAACTGACTCTCAAAGGGGGAGGATGTTCACCAAACTGATCCGGGAGATCACGGTGGCTGCTCGTGACGGTGGTGGGGATGCAGAATCAAATCCTAGACTAAGATCAGCCGTTCAGGCAGCTAAAGGTATGAACATGCCCGCTGCTAATATCGATAAAGCCATAAAAAGGGGAACCGGCGAGCTTCCCGGCGTAACCTACGAACAGGTGAGCTATGAAGGTTACGGGCTTGGAGGTGTGGCTATTCTGATTGAAACTTTAACTGATAACAAAAACAGAACCGTAGCTGACATAAGACATATTCTTTCCAGGCATAATGGCAGCTTAGGGGAGGTGGGATGTGTAGGGTGGATGTTTGATAGAAGGGGTATGATCTTTGTGAGCAAGGGAAAAGCTGATGAGGAAAAGCTTTTTATGATAGCTGCTGATGCTGGCGCGCTTGACGTCAGACTGGAAAGTGATTCCTATGAGGTAACCACCTCCTTTGAGGGTTTTGAAAAGGTAAAAAAAGTTCTCCAGGATGAAAATATAGAATTTGATCAAGCTGAGTTTACTATGGTTCCCCAGACTACCATCAAGCTGGATGGTAAGGAAGCCGAACAGATGTTGAAGTTAATGGAGGATCTGGAAGACCACGATGATGTTCAGAAAGTCTATGCCAACTTCGACATTGCGGTGGAGGTGATGGAGAGGTTGAGCGCATGAACAAAAAAGACGTTCTGGTGATTATGGGTGTTGATCCGGGAAGCTCGGTCACTGGCTATGGATTGGTCAAAACCGGGCAGAGCGATGAAATCAGCTTGCTTGATTACGGAATAATCAAAACCGATCCTGGTTTTCAACAAGAGGATAAATTAAAAAAGATATATGATGGTTTAGTAAAGGTATTAAGAAAATCAAAACCGGATGAGTTTGCCATTGAGGAAGCTTTTTACAGCAAGAATGTCAAGGCTACCATGGTTATGGGTCAGGTTAGAGGGGTGGCTATTCTGGCAGCTGCCCAGGCTAAAATTCCAGTAGCGGAATATTCCCCCAGAGAGATTAAACAGTCCACAGTTGGATCAGGTAACGCATCCAAGTCTCAGGTGCAATTTATGGTTAAAAATCTTCTGGGATTAAAAGAAATCCCAGAACCGGAGGATGCAGCCGATGCTCTGGCCGTGGCTTTGTGTCATGCTCAGAAAATCAAAGAGATTCGTATACGTTTGTATGCATGAAAGGAGCTTAAGGTGATCGCTTATCTGGAAGGGAAGCTCGTGGAAAAATCACCTACTCAGTTGATCTTAGATGTAAACGGGATCGGATATTTGGTTAAGATACCGTTGTCCAGTTATGACAAATTAGGAGATAAGGGATCTCTGATCAGGATTTTGACTTATCAATATGTAAGGGAAGATGCGCTCCAGCTCTATGGATTTACCACCCAGAGCGAAAAGGATTTGTTTGAGCTTCTGATCTCCGTTTCAGGCATAGGACCCAAGATGGCTTTAGGCATTCTATCCTGCATCTCGGTTGAGGATTTTCAAAATTCTGTGGCCAGCGAGGATCTGGATATGCTCACCTCGATATCAGGTGTGGGTAAAAAAACCGCCCAGCGTCTGATAGTAGAGTTGAAGGAAAAACTGACTGGATTGGAATTGGGTGCAGGAAGGAAAATAAGCGAGAAAGAAAGATCTGAATTTATATTGCAGGAAGAGGCAATAAAGGCTTTAGTCTCTTTGGGATTTAATAAGATTAAGGCTAAAGAAGCAGTCAAAAGGGCACAGGATGAAACCGAGGAGAAACTCTTTTTGGAGGATTTAATAAAGAGGTCTTTGAAATATGCCCGATAAAGCCAAAAAGAGTTTAACCACTCCTGAGAGATTAAAGGATGAGCTGGAATATGATCTAACACTGCGACCTGTTAGCCTGGATGAATTCGTGGGGCAGAACAAGATCAAAGAAAACCTTAAAATCTTTATTAAGGCAGCCAGAAAAAGAAAAGAAGCTTTAGATCACGTTCTTTTTTACGGTCCCCCGGGGCTGGGTAAAACGACTTTAGCCCATATTATTGCCCGGGAAATGGGGGTTAACATAAAGACCACCTCCGGCCCGGTTTTAGATAAACCGGCTGATCTGGCAGGCATCCTTACCAATCTGGAGAAAAAGGAGGTTCTTTTCATAGACGAGATACACCGTTTGAATCACGTAGTGGAGGAATACCTTTATCCGGCAATGGAGGATTTTAGATTAGACATTATGATAGAGAAGGGACCATCGGCTCGCTCGGTCAAACTATCTTTAAAACACTTTACTTTAATCGGAGCGACAACCCGGGCTGGTCTTTTAACATCTCCTTTAAGAAGCAGGTTTGGGGTGGTGGGAAGGTTAGACTTCTATCAGCCCGAGGAGCTTTTTAAGATTGTGATCCGATCAGCTAAAATTCTGAAGATCCCAATTACCGAAGAAGGCGGCCTGGAGATTGCCAAAAGGTCCCGGGGAACTCCTCGCGTCTCTAACAGGCTTCTGCGCAGGGTCAGAGATTACGCTGAGGTCAAAGCCAAGGGTGAGATAAATAAAAAGGTAGCTATGGATGCTCTGGAGATGATGGACGTGGACGGAAGGGGCTTAGACGAAATGGATAAAAAAATAATCAACGTGATCATTAAAAAGTTCAAAGGTGGTCCAGTGGGAATCAACAGTTTGGCTGTAGCTGTAGGTGAGGAGGGGGAGACCATCGAGGAGATATACGAACCCTTTTTGATTCAGGAGGGTTTGATAAACCGAACACCCCGGGGGAGATCTGCTACCTCCTTAGCTTACCAGCATCTGGGGATCAAGCCGGATAAAGACATTCAGGGAAAACTCCTTTAAAACAAAATGAAGATTCTTCTGCACATATGTTGTGCTCCCTGTGCTATTTATCCCTTAAGGAGGCTCAAATCAAAAGGTCACCAGGTGGATGGTTTCTGGTATAATCCTAATATTCACCCCTTTACCGAATACAGAAACAGAATGGAATCGGTAAGGTATTTTGAGTCCCAGGAGCTGGTCAATATCATCTATCAGGATTCCTATGAGATGGAGAAATTCATTAAAAACGTGATAAATGATCTGGAAAACAGGTGCTCCCATTGTTACGAGATGAGGCTCCTATGTACAGCTGAGGTGGCTAAAAAGGAAGGGTATGATCGATTCACCACCACCCTTTTAATCAGCCCCTATCAGGATCATTCCAAAATCAATGAAATCGGTGAAAGGGTAGGCAAAGATATAGGGATCGAGTTTTACTATGAGGATTTCAAACCGGGATTTTACGAAAGCAAGAATTTAGCCAAGGAGATGAACCTATACCGTCAGAAATATTGTGGGTGCATCTTCAGCGAGAAGGAAAGATATTCTAAGAAGTAAAAGGAGAGAAAAATGAGAAATCTTAAGTATTTAGGTTTCTTTTTCTTATTGCCTTTAGTTGTGGGAATGCCACTAAGTGAGGAAGATAGTACTGAGATGAACATAAAGTTTGCAGCTGGCAGAGGCTCTTATGCCTTCATCACCCGGGGATGTGAAGGAGTAACGAGCGAACAAAATATACCATATAAGGATATAGGAGTTTCCGTTGACTACAAGCTCAAACCTCCAGTTCAGGTGGGATTGAAGGCGGGAACAATTTGGGAGGAATATAAGTATGAAAAGTATAGTTATGGGATAAAAATTGAGGAAATGACAAAATCCTATGCAAATTCCTATTTTAATCCCAATATCTCGTTTGAGGGGAAGCGATTTGGTATCGGAATTGGTCCTTTCTTTTCTAAGAAATACTTACCTCATAGAGGAGATAGGTTGTGGATTAAGCGTTCGGCAAGCTGGCATTTGAGGATTGGAAGTCCAAAATTTTATTTCTCTACCCATATGTTTGAGAGTATTCCACTTTATTCAGGAGGGGGCTATTTTAATCTGGGTTTTGGAGGTTCGTCAGGTAGTAAAACTGACCTTTGGTTTGGATTAAGTACCACAGGTCCTTATGATGGAGCGGGTTTTCTGGTAAAAACGAATTTTAAGCTTAATAGGAATTGGTACTTGGACTTGGCTGGTAGATTAGGAATAAGCGAGGGGAATGCTGAACATGCTATTTCTGTTGGTTTAAATTACAGATTGTGAA
The DNA here is from genome assembly GCA_964447175.1 of uncultured Ignavibacteria bacterium. Taxonomy (GTDB): domain Bacteria; phylum Zixibacteria; class MSB-5A5; order MSB-5A5; family SM23-73-2; genus CAYURP01. The sequence continues at coordinate 10,843 of CAYURP010000033.1, forward strand.
TGGATGCAATTCATTTTTAACAATAACAGCTTCTAAATTAGAACCAACTCTAGAAACTAAGACTTTACAATAATCTATGTTTACTGGCTTTGGGAAAATACTTATTTTCTTCGGAATTATACTCGTTGTGGTGGGAGCATTGTTGCTTCTGGTAGGTAAAGTGCCTTTTTTAGGCAAATTCCCTGGAGATATTCATATTCAAAAAAAAGGATTCGATTTTTATTTTCCACTGGGAACCTGTATATTATTGAGCCTGGTGGTTTCTTTAATTTTATTTTTGCTGAATATATTTTTAAAAAAATAACCCAATGATTTATTTAAAAGCCACGTGAATTTGTATTGAAGTGGTGATAACCTGATTTATGCGAAGCATCTTGACGATAAAGCTTTCTAAATATATAAAATACAAAAATGAGAATATCCGAATACGATTTTAAATTACCTCAAGGATTTATCGCCCAGTATCCACCAGAAGAACGAGACCGTTCCAAACTGATGATCCTACATCGAGAAAATGAAAGTATAGAACATAAAATTTTTTATCGGATTGTTGATTACCTGGAAAAAGGCGATGGTTTGGTGATAAATCAGACCAGGATTTTTCCAGCCAGGCTTTTCGGAAAGCTGGAGAACAAGGACTCTAAAATTGAGATTCTACTGTTGAAAAAGATCGAAGAAGATGTGTGGGAGATTCTGGTCAAGCCAGGTCGCAAAGCCAAGATCGGACAAAAATTAGTTTTCGATCAAAATGGATTGAGCTGTGAGATTTTAGACAAAAGCCCAGCAGGCGGCAGGATTGTAAAGTTCTCCTATGATGGTGATTTCTTCCAGATAGTTGATCGGATCGGAGTTATCCCTCTGCCCCCTTATATAAAAAGGGAACCAGAAATTGTGGATAAGAAAAGATACCAGACCATATATGCCAAAGAGATCGGAGCAGTGGCAGGACCTACTGCCGGATTTCATTTTACAGATGAGCTTCTGAAAAAGATTGAAGAAAAAGGAATAATTCTTATACCTATAATTCTTCACGTGGGATTGGGAACTTTCAGGCCTATAAAAGTGGATGATCCTAGCCAGCATAGAATGGAGTCTGAATATTATAAAATTAATCAATCCTCAACTCAAAAGATAAAACAAGTTAAGAAAAACGGGGGAAGAATATTTGCAGTCGGCACCTCTGTGGTCAGAACTCTGGAAACGGTTGCCAGAGAATATAAAATCTTGGATCCCGGGGAAGGCTGGACTGATATTTTTATTTATCCACCTTATCAATTTAAATTAGTGGATGCCATATTAACCAATTTCCATCTTCCCAAATCCACACTTCTTCTTTTAGTTTCTGCTTTTGCTAATAAGGATTTGATTTTCAAAGCTTACCAGGAGGCTATGGATAAGAAATATAGATTTTACAGCTATGGCGATGCTATGCTAATAATTTAATTTAATTCACAACAGATGAAACAGATAAAACGGATGAAAAGATGAAGGTAACAGCTATAATAGTTGCAGCAGGGAAAAGCAAAAGGATTCAGAACAAACTCCCCAAGCAGTTCATAGAGATCGGGGGAAAACCTGTTCTTTCTCATACTTTGGAGAGCTTTGAGAAATGTGAAGAAGTAGATGAAATCCTTCTGGTGGTCTCCGAGGATTGGCTAACCTATTGCTCAGCTGAGATAGTGGACAAATATGGTTTTATGAAGATAAAAAAGGTGATCTCAGGTGGGGAAAGGCGGCAGGATTCTGTATATAAAGGTCTTTTAGCTGTACCAAACAATACATCCATAGTCGTGATTCACGATGGAGTCAGACCCTTGGTTAGGGCATCCAAAATAACAGAGTCAATTACTATGTGTAAAGAATGCAAAGCAGTTATTTTAGCGGTTCCAATCAAGGAGACGGTGAAAAGAATTGAGGACGGATCTGTGCATACCACCTTAAACAGAGAAAGATTATGGATTGCCCAGACTCCTCAGACCTTTGATTATAAGATTTTGCTGGATGCATTTGAAAAAGCTAAATCAGACGGATTTATAGGAACAGACGACGCCTCTCTGGTAGAGAGGTTAGGGATAGAGGTAAAAATAATAGAAGGCGATTATGATAACATTAAAATCACTACACCAGAGGATTTGGTACTAGCAGAGGAGATTTTAAGGAAAAGGAAAAATTAAAAATTTAAAATTCAAAAATAAAAGTGTAGAAATTCGAGAGAGAGAATAAGGATTTGATATGTTCAGAATAGGCTTGGGATATGATGCTCACAGGTTGGTGAAAGGGAGAAAGCTGATTTTAGGCGGGGTTGAGATTCCGTTTGAAAAAGGGCTTTTGGGTTTTTCCGACGCTGATGTTTTGTGCCATGCTATCGGGGATGCTCTTCTGGGTTCCCTTAATCTGGGTGATCTGGGCAAACACTTTCCCGATACGGATGAAAAGTATAAAGACATCTCCAGCCTAAAGATACTTTCTCAGATTAAAGAGAAAGTAAAAAATAAAAATGCTGAGATCTTAAATATAGATTCCACTATCGTTGCCCAGGAGCCGAAGCTTTTTCCTTATATAGATGAGATGAGAAAAAACATCTCTGAGGCCTTGGATATAAAAGAAGAAAATGTATCTGTTAAAGCTACAACTACGGAGGGATTGGGCTTTACCGGCAAAGGCGAGGGAATAGTGGCAATTTGTGTTGTTCTCGTGGAGGGGGAAAATAGATAATGCCTGAATTTCTTGTTACCACGACAGGTAACCTTCTGGAGCTTATCTCCACTCAAGGTGCCATCTGGTTTTATGTTTTCCTTTATGCCAGCTGTGTTACCGAGGGGCTTTTTCCGCCCTATCCCGGAGATACGGTTATTCTTCTGGGTGGCTTTTTTGCCAGTCTGGGAAAACTTGATTTTTTCCTGGTTTTTCTTCTTTCATCTGCTGGGAGTTTAACCGGGGCTATGATCCTTTACTACCTGGGCAAGAAAAGGGGAAGAAGGATATTCGGCAAGGGTAAAATACTAAACTTGAGGTTTTTGGAAAAAATCGAGGGATGGTTCAGACGTTACGGCGATGGGGTCATTTTAGCCAGTAGGTTCTTAACTGGAGTGAGATCCGGTGTGGCTCTGATTGCGGGTGTGGGAAATGTCAGAACCAGGATTATGGTTATTTACAGCTTGATAAGCATTTTTCTCTGGAATGGAATGATCATAATCACCGCTGCGGTCCTGGGGAAAAACTGGCAAGAGCTTTACAGGTTTCTGGTTATCTATAATAGAATAGTCTTGACATTGTTGGGGGTGGCTATTATCGTGGGTTTAATTTACTACTTTATTAGAAAAAGAAAAACCAATATACCTAATGCAAGATAAATTGAAAATAATTGTTCTGATGGGAGGAACTTCAGCTGAAAGAGACGTTTCCTTAGCCAGCGGTGAAGCTATTGTTCAGGGTCTGCGGGAAACGGGCCACCGAGCCATTCCCATTGATACTGCCCAGGGTCAAAAGTTACTGGAGAATCAAACCAGATTTTTACCTAAGGGAATAAAATCCAAACCTCCTGACGTAAAAGAACTGCAGAGAAAAAGCCAGGAACTCACTTTAAAAACCATAGGATCTTTCGATCTAAATGATGTAGACCTTATTTTTTTGGCTCTTCATGGTGGAACAGGTGAGGACGGAACCATTCAAGCTCTTCTGGATATGACTGGAAAACCCTACACCGGATCGGGTATGCTGGCATCTGCTTTAGCTATGAATAAATCGATGGCTAAAAAAATCTTTGAACGGGAAGGTATTCTGACTCCTAAATGGCTTTTGCTGGATTCATCTGACCTATCCGATATCTCAGAGATAGGTAAAAAGGTCAAAGAGAAGTTGGGTTTTCCAGTGGTGGTTAAGCCAGATGATCAAGGCTCCACGGTGGGTTTTTCCAAAATAGATAAAGAAGAAAGGCTATCCTCTGCCATAAAATTGGCACAGGAATTTTCTGACAAAATTCTTATTGAGGAATTTATCGATGGCAGGGAGTTGACCGTGGCCATTCTGGATGGTCTGCCTTTACCGGTTGTGGAGATTATCCCGGAGCACGGTATATATGATTACCAGTGCAAATATACCCAGGGGAAAAGCCGTTACATCTGTCCAGCTGATCTTTCCGAGGAAAAAACCAAAGAGATTCAAAGAGCTGGCCTTAAAGCTTTTAAATGTTTAGGATGCGAGGATTATGCCCGGGTGGATTTCAGATATAGCAAAAGAGGAAGTTTCTATTGTTTGGAGGTTAATTCTTTGCCGGGCATGACAGCTACCAGTTTAGTTCCCATGGCAGCCAAACAGGCTAAAATAGATTTTCCGGAATTGCTGGACAGAATCAGCAAAATGGCTTTAAGAAAAAAGAGTAAAAGATGAAATCAAAACTTGATGGCATATTTTTCGATATGGGAAGCACCCTGATCGAGTTCGAGAACTCAACCTGGGATGTTTTGAATCAGAGATGTGCCCGGAAAGGTTATGATTTCCTGAGAAAGCGAAACTTGACTGAAATCGAGTATGATGATTTCCTGAATCTTCTATCGCGGGAATTTGAGAGAAGATGGACCGAATCCAACAACACCTTAAGAGAGATCAGTTTCGAGAATATGGCTGTTTCCCTTTTCGATGATCTGGGATTAAATTTAATTGATGGAAATTTCATCGAATTTATGAACAAATACTACCAGCCAGTTACTGACCAGATCACCTTGATTAAGGGAGCGGTCGAGACGGTGAGATTTTTCAAAGATAAAAAGTTGAAAATAGGATTGATCTCCAATACCATATTTCCCGAAGAATTCCATTTAAAGGAACTAAAAAGATTCGGTCTTTTCAAATTTTTTGATCTGGTTTTGTTCTCATCGGCGGTAGGGTATAAGAAGCCTCATCCCAAAATTTTTGAAGCTGCACTGAAAGGATTGGATGTTGAGCCGGACTATGCAGTTTTTGTGGGCGATAGACTGGAAGAGGACATCGGAGGTGCTCAGAAGGTAGGGATGAGGACTGTTTTAATACCAAAGGAAGGAAGAGATTATTCAACCCCCATTGTTCCGGATGCAAAAATTAATAGAATAACTGAGCTGCCGGATGCTGTTTTGGAACTTTTCGATATCTAAGGAGCTTTGAAAATGACTTTAAAATTTCACAATACTTTGAGTAGAATTAAAGAGGAGTTCGTTCCCATTCAACCCGGGAAGGTGGGGATGTATACCTGCGGACCTACGGTTTACGATTTTGCCCACCTGGGAAATTTCAGAGCCTATATTGTGGCCGATCTGATCAAAAGATATCTCAGATACAAAGGCTATGAGGTTAAACATGTTGTTAATCTAACTGATGTGGATGATAATACTATAAGAGGCTCACAAAAGGAGAAAATCCCTCTGAGTCAATACACTCAGAGATATAAGGATGCTTTTTTTGAAGATGTAAAAACCCTGAACATTCAATTGGCTGATTTATATCCCGAGGCTACTGCGCACGTCAAAGATATGGTGAAATTAGTTGAGACACTTCTTGAAAAGGGGCATGCTTATAAAATGGACAATTCAATATATTTTAAAATTCCCAGTTATCAGGAATATGGGAAATTATCTCATATGAATCTCAAAGGTTTAAAACTGGGAGCCAGGGTTAGCGCAGATCAATATGATAAGGAGGAGGTGGCAGATTTTGCCCTGTGGAAGGGATGGGATGAAAAGGACGGGGACGTTTTCTGGGAAACTGATGTGGGCAAGGGAAGACCCGGGTGGCACGTGGAATGCTCGGTAATGAGCATGAAATACTTAGGCGAGCATTTTGACATTCATACCGGGGGAGTGGATCTGGTTTTTCCCCATCACGAAAACGAGATAGCTCAGAGCCAGGCTGCTACTGGCAAAAAATTCGTGAACTTCTGGCTGCATAACGAATTTTTGATGGTAGAAGGAAGGAGAATGGCAAAGTCACTGGGCAACTATTATACCTTAAGAGATGTTTTGAATAAGGGATATCCGTCCAAGGTAGTGAGGTATCTTTTGCTTTCCACTCATTACCGGCAGCAGCTTAATTTCACCTTTAAAGGTCTGGAGGGTGCGAAAGGGGCTTTGCAAAGGCTTTTTGATTTTATGGATAAACTGCAAAGCATTAATGGTGAAAAGGATAATCCGACTGTGCAGGATCTTTTAAGCAAAGTTAAAACTAAATTTGAGGAAAATTTGGATGATGATTTAAATATCTCAGGCGCTCTGGGAGAAATATTCGATTTCGTCAGAGATATAAACACCTTTATGGATGAGGAGAAAATATCACGATCCGATGCCCAAAGAGTACTGAACCAGATGAAGGAATTCGATAAGGTCTTAGGGGTTCTGGAAAAAGAGGAGCTGGTTTTATCCGAGGAGATAAAAGAGCTGATCCAGAAAAGGGAAGATGCCAGAGTCAGTAAAGACTGGGCTTTAGCAGATAAGATCAGAGCTGAGATAGAGTCCAAAGGGATAACAGTCGAAGATACCCCGGAGGGACCAAAGATTAAAAAGAAAATATAAGCAAATTTTTCAAGCTTAAGATTCGATAATAAAACCAGAGAGGAGTAAAAACAGATAACCCAGGGCAAAGTGCCCTGCCTATTGACTTCTTGCAACGTATATTTATATTGACAAGCAATGTTTTTTTGATATATTTTGTTGTTTGATTTTTGCCGATGTAGCTCAACGGTAGAGCAAGTGATTTGTAATCACTAGGTTGGAGGTTCGAATCCTCTCATCGGCTAACATAGCAGTCTAAGAGTTTATGAAGTTTAAGAGTTTAGAAGTTTGAAAAAAGAATCAAAGGTATTTGGCTTCGAAAAGTTGGTAGTATGGCAAAAATCTATTGATCTAGCAGATACAATTTATGAGGTTACAAAGAGTTTCCCGAGAAAGGAATCGCATATTCTATTGCCTCAGCTTTTAAGAAGCAGCAATTCAATTCCAGCTAATATAGCGGAAGGAAGTTTTAGAAGATCAAAAAAGGAGTTCATTCAGTTTTTATATATAGCAAAAGGTTCTCTCGGAGAAACAATAACTTATTTGGAATTAGCTTTAAGGCAGAGATATATGGATAAATTGTTTATGAAGATTTAATCTCAAGAAGCAAGGAGGTTTTAACTCTTTTAGTTGCTCTGATAAAATCGTTTGATAAAAGACCTTTAAACTAATAAACTTATAAACTTTGGACTATTCCTGGAGGGGTACCCAAGTGGCCAAAGGGAACAGACTGTAAATCTGTCGGCGATTGCCTTCAGAGGTTCAAATCCTCTCCCCTCCATTTGAAGGATGGTTATTGGTTGATGGTTGATAGTAGTTTTTTGGTAGGGTGGTGAGGTAGAACTAACCATGCGGGAGTAACTCAGTTGGTTTAGAGTCACAGCCTTCCAAGCTGTTGGTCGCGGGTTCGAGTCCCGTCTCCCGCTTTTTTGATTTATCCATTCAATTATCTGTCAGGTCATACCCGTTGGGCAAGACTTGACAGAACACAAAAGAAAGTATTATCAATTTGACTAGGAAAAAATTGAATAAAGGATGTTTCCCACAAAAATCGAGATAACGAACTGGTAGGCATTCATAAATTTTAAAGTGATAATCTCATAGTGTAGCTATGAATAGAATTTTTACAAAGGAAGAAAAAGAGAAGGCAAAAAAGTCAAAACGTCCCTGGTACACACCGCTATTTGTATCCTTGATACTCAATGATAAAAAAGAAGGGATTAAATTTAAAAATCAGATAGAGAGATGGTTCAAAAATTTACCTGAGACTGAGAAAAAGCATTTTCTAACTAGATTTAGAAGTAAGAATGATAGAGAACATTTATCCACTTTTTTTGAACTGATGTGGAACCAATTCTTTTTTGAAGAAAATTGGACCGTATCCCCTCATCCATTAATTCCAGGAAGTAACAACAAAATTGATTTCTATATTAAAAACACAAAACAGAATTTTTATTTTGAAGTCGTAACTGTATTTATAGATCCTAAGTTAGAGAAAAGAGAAAGATTGATTGATGAATTGTTAAACAAGTTAAATGAGATTGAGCATTATTTTTTGATATCTGTTAATATCGAGAGTTGGTTGCCAGTTGGGTTAAAAACTTCAAAAGTCAAAACCTTTATTAAATCTGAACTTGATAAACTTGATCCAAAACAAGATTGTATTTTACCAAATGACAGTCGAGAAATATTCTATGACTACAAGGGCTATAAAATCAAATTCAGAATTTATGGAAAGAAAAAAGTCAGAAAGGACCCTATAATTGGTTCTTATATGGGTCCTGGATTTTCTGGTCCTGTGGGTTCTCCTCAGATTAGAAATAGAATTGAGGAAAAGATAAAAAAATATAGGGGCGTAGAAAAAACAGGGTGCCCGTTCATTATTGGCCTATGTAGCGGTGAGAATTGGAGAATTACAGAAGATAGCTTGGACTTCGAACTATTCGGGAAGCCGATCTTGGTATGGAAAGAAGATAATCCCAAGTCCTCAAAGTGGGAACGAGACGATTCTGGTTTATTTAGAAAACATCCAAGATTAAGTGCAGCAATATTTTGTGCGAGATCGTCAAAAGAAATCGGAAATGATCTCAATATAGTTTATAAAATGAAGTTATTTCATAACCCCTTCGCAATAAACTCCCTAAGAGAGAATGTATTTTCTTCTTTGCCACAGTTCGTTGTAAGAGGACAGCTTATGAAGACGATAAATGATGATCCGGATACTGTGGTAATTTTCCATTAAAAAACTTTATGACTCTTGTTTCCAGATGGACTCTTGACAAATACAATAACTTTCATTAAAAAGAAGGAAAATTACCTTGACTTGTTTAATCAAAGTCTTTATCTATCTATTTAACTAGTTCTTGTTGTGTCAGGTCTTGCTTATGGCTTGACATGAGTGTGACCTGACACATATACCAAAAAATCAGGAGCACGGGGCTCCTGATCTACTCAACTATCTGTCAGGTCACACCCGCTGGGCAAGACCTGACAGAACACAAAAAAGTGTGATAATACTCATGAAAGCACAGGATTTATTGTATGATACAAGAAATTATTCTTAGAGATTTTCCGTGGGATGAAATACCTTGGGCTCGAAGTAATCCTGGAATAAATGCACTTAGAATCACTATGCCTCCACCACTTGACCAGGAAGCTCAGGTTTTGATACTACGGAAAAACAATAGACCAGTCGCTTATCTTGTATATAGTGTGTGGAGCAATGCTGGCTACATAGAAATACATTATTTACAATCCGACATTTCCTATCAGAAAAAAGGCTACGCTACTGAGTTAATGAATTGGGTCTGTTCAAAGTATAGTAGCAACTATGAGATGCGTCTATATAGGACATCAGGTGTTGCAGACACTTTGTTAAAAAAATGGGGTTTTGAAAACACGACAGGATTAAAATGGGTTCGTAAAAGGCAATAATACATAGCCTTCCTTGTTGTGTCAGGAGCACGGGGCTCCTGACCTACTCCACTGATAACTATAAGGACAAGGTCAGGAGACCTTGTCCTACCCAATTTGTCGTGACCAATGGCAGAGGCCACTGGTCTACCCTAATTTCAGGTGTGCAGGATACCTGATAGAATATACATAAAATCGATACATTAATCCTGAGAACGGAGTCTTCTAATCCATTCCTTTACTTTTTCCTTTTGAGTTTCATCTGTACTTTTTCTTAGAAACAACTCAAAATTCTCAAGCGCTTTTTCTTTTAATCCCTTTTGAGAATAAACCAGACCCAGATGATAATAGACTGGAGCATAATCGGGTACAACCTGTAAAAACTGGTTAAATTCAACCAGAGCTTTATCCAAGGAATCTCTCGCAAAATAAACTTGGCCTAACCCATAATGAGCATAATGACACTCCGGGTTAATCTTAAGTGCTTTTTTATAAGCTTCTATAGCCTTTTTAATTTCTCCGAGTTTAAATAGGATATAGCCGATATCATGGTACTCATCAGCTCCTATTCCGCCGAGTCTTTCGGCTTTCTTGAATTGCGCCAAAGCTTCCCTCAATCTTCCTTTTAAAAGTAGACTGATGGCAAGGTTCACTCTAAAAATCTTTTGATAGGGATTCAGATAAACAGCCCTTTCAAACGCACTCAAAGCTTCATCCACTTGGTCTCGCTTAAGGTAAATGATCCCTAATTCGCCATAGGCCTGGTCGAAATCTGGATTTATTTCTATCGCTTTTTTCAAAAATGTTGTAGCTTTATCATAGTCACCCTCTACAATGTAGGTATGAGCCACACGAGTTAGAGAATCCTCTGGAAATACCTGAAAGAGTCCAGCGATGACATCATCGGCTTCTTTGGAGCTACCTTTTTGAGAGTAATAACCACCTAAGAGGTACCTGCTGCCTCGACTGCGTTTCGGATCTAAGTCGAGAAGATTCTTGAACCGATCAATTGATTTATCTGTATTTGCATTTAATAGAAACCAGGGGAGGGTAGAGAGAATTGTGACGAAAGCCAAGATTACCACCGAACGCCTTTTAGATTTTAAAAGAGTTACAAATAGATAAACACCCAAAAAAGAATAACCTAACGTTACATTTGAGAATAAGTCCCAATCTCTAACTGCTCCCAATTTAGGATCAACAAAGAAATGAAATGAGAGTTGCATTATGGAGACTATTGTCAAGAAGATTATGATTGGACTTCTAAATTTTATCATACCTTTAAAGGTCAAGCTCAAGGCTAAAAGCAAAATTACTCCAACCGGAGAAAGAAGAAGGTGGTGATTTAGAATATCCAAGAGATGAGAAAAAGAGAAAAGGGTGTAGTCAGGTGCCAGCGACCTTCCTTTTAAAAGTGGAACAAAAATCTCTAAGAATGCTGGATGCATAGTCAAGACGAAATATATTGAGAGACCTGAAAGAAAAATCAGAATTAAAACACCTAAAAATACCCTTTTCATAGTGAAAACCATCTCATCTTCTTTTCTTTTCACGGTGAAAAGGAAAAAAAGTGAAGGTAAAAGAATAACCGAGGATAAATGCAGACCTATAGATAGAAAGCAGAAAAAAGCAGGCAAGATAATTTTAGCCTTTCCCTGAAGATATCTCAGGGAGAAATAAAGATAAGTAAAGATACACACATAAGTCAGAGTATAATGTTCTTTATAACCCAAGAAAAGCAGGGTTGCTCCAGAGAATAGAAATAGAGAAAAGACAAGGAATCTATCAAACCTATCTTGAGAAAGAGTCTTCATTAAGAAAAATAAAACGAAAATAAAAACTCCACCACTAAAAATACTCAAGCTTATGTACATGGATTCAGCAGAAGGTGAAAAAAAGAGCCGGATAAGTTTATACAAATAGAGATGAGAAAAAACCTCCAAAGGCTCGGGCCATATTTTAAAGTAATTTTCAGATTTTAGTTGAGAAATACACAAGTAACCATCCCCTAAGAAGTGCGTTTTTGTTCTTAAAAGCCAGAAAACGAGCATGAAGGTTAAACTTAGGAGAGAATAGCCGAAGAATTCTCTCTTGCTAAAAAAACTCGACAAAAGAGAGAAAAATCGGCTCAAGTATTCAGAAATCCTTGAATTAACCAAGGGCAGAAGGATTAATAGCCCCAATACAGTAAAACTAAGCTTTATCCATAGAGGGAAATAAGCTAAGTGGTTAATTCCCCAAAGCCTGCTTTCAGGGAAAAAAGAGGAGAAAAAATGGGCTAAAGTGAGACTTCCCCAGAGAAATGCTATGAGTAAGTCAAATTTCAGAGAGAATTTAGTATCCAGATTTTTTCTGTCTGATTCTTGTTCCATATCCATATTTGTATCAAGAAAATACCAAATTAATCGATTTGTGTAAAGACCTTTTTAGGAAAGAGAATACCCGCTGGAAAGTTGGACAATGAATAGGTTCTAAAGAAACAACTTCCTCATGATCGATCATATCCTTCAATCACCTCATCAAGATGAAATATTCTGCCACTGTGTGCGTGATCAAAAATTCACTCAACTAATTTCTTCAAAGAATCAGAATTTTTTTTACCAGTTATTTTAATATTGGAAAAAGCTGGGAGGATGATTGTGGTGGAGAGTTGGAGTATCTCTTTCTAAAAAATGAAGCTTGATTTATTATGTTCCAGATAGATTGAGATTTTTAGAAGTTCTACCATCGAGTGGGACAAGGTTTTCTGTTATTCTCATATTCTGGAGAGCCATTGGTATAAGGATTAGGTAGAACCACGAAAATATCCTTATTTCTCCGAATACAGCAAAGCAAAATGAAAATATTGTAAAAAAAGAGATTAGGACAAACCCCCATCTGAAGAATATGTGGCTTGTTTTAAAGTTTTTAATGGCTAAAAAAATCAAAAAGCCAAACGCTGGGATGAAAAACCAGGATGGATTGAAATAGGGTAAAACCACTTTAGTAATATTTATCTCTTGGGGATATTTTACTATTTTGTTTAAGAAGTCTAAATTACGTCCAGCCTGCCATAGATCATAATACCTATATTTAACACCATAGATTAGTCGAGGTATAAGCAAAGCATATCCAGAGACAAGAAAGGGGATGACTAAATCTAATATATTTTTCTTTTTACTCCAGTAAAGTAAATTCAACACGGGTAAAATTAAAAAAATCGTTTCCCTATTCAAGGTCCCCAAGAAGATAACCCCATTCAACATAAGCACACGGTCAGTCCTCAGTATTCCCACAAAACCTAAGCTGATGAATAATATGTCCAGAAAATGATCGTGGTAATCATAGAGGAAACTGAGCGGAATCAACGCGCAAAATAGAAGTGTCCCAATTATTGGGAAATTACGTGGCAAATTTGTCTGTAATATGTTAATCCAAGAGAAAAGGTAATAAATTCCTAAAAGAGCCAAAAATATAGTCAATATTCTCAAAGGCTCATAGATCCAGGCAATCTTATCTGATTTATTCTCACATCCCAGAAGTTTCTCTAAAGTCATATAAATCCAAGGGAACAAAACACGATGTTGCATTGGGGCTCGAGCATTCCCTTCAACAACTCTATTGATAGAACCGAATCCACTCCATTCGTGACCATAACCACTATTGAAATATGTTATTCCAAAATAAACATAATCTAAAACAAAAGCCAAAACCAAAAATAGAATGATGATTTTTAGAGTAAAGACCTTCATTTTTTTCTCGAATCTTATCGATGAACTACCTGCTCTTTGCTATCTGAGTGGAAAGTTTCAAAATCTCTTTTATCAATAGCTTTTATTTTTGATTTATTCTTTTAGTAATTTAACATCTACATATTCTATAGCGATAAATTATTCACCCTATACTTCATCAATCTTGTAAATGATAGTGATATTGCAATGAGTTATTGTTCTACCAATCATTTTAACCCCAAGTCAACCTCTATTAGTAATTTATTAAAAAACAACTGATTGTCAACCAAAAAGTTGACTACTGGTCAGATCAAGAAATTATACAGTTAGTATGTAATAACACCGCCACCTTTATATGGATAGGGGTTCCTTAATTCATAATAACAAGGGGTGGTGCATGCCATCCCCGCTGTTTTAATTTTATTTCAATTTGAGTGGGTTTTCTTGGGTTTTTATGCGTTATAGTGGGCTAGCACAAAGTTGACATCTTTTTGTCTTTCTTTGTAGTAACCCATCTGACAACATCTTACAGAGAAGTTTTAAAAGGGTTCGGGCGCCGTCTCCTGCTTTAATGTTGTAATTTCTTTTCTTGTTGTGTCAGGTCTTGCTCATGGTTTACCATGAGTGTGATCTGATACCTATAGGTCAACATTTAACGCGAATTGGAATAGGGGTTTGCGTTTTTGGAAACAGTTCGTAGGTCAAATGTCCTGGTACCTGACAGCAAAAGCAGTCAGGAGCAAGGGGATCCTGACCTACTCAACTACTCAACTATCTGTCAGGTCACACTCACTAGGGCGAGCAAGACCTGACGGAACACAAAAACAGATGAATTAATGAGAGAATCTAAAAAAATGGTGGAAATCCCAGGAACTGGTCTTGACGACAATTCCATCAGAAACGGAGAATAAGAAAAATAATGCCAGAACCTAACTTAAGTTAGATTCTGGCAAACTCTTTATTCAGGAAAAAGTGATGTGAAAATTTAAATTGAATGTCTTAGCTGCAGGGAGGAGGGCCGCTTCTCCAGAGGTAGTTGACTAAATAGACCATATCTGCTACGGTGACATTATCATCACAATTGACATCACCAGCCTGTAATGGTATGGGCTCAGGTCCGAACCTCCAGAGATATCTAGAGATATACACGATGTCTACCACGTTTATTGTGCCATCCGCATTAGCATCACCCCGGTTAATGGAACTGTACTCAGAGGAAACTGTTTGTTTAAACAGGGTGTCATTGGAAAAATTATCGTCTTCAGAGAGTATGGAGAATACGGTTATAGTGTAGTGAACTCCGATATCTGGTCCCACGGTCCAAGGAGAGAAAACTTCTTGAGAAAATCCCCCCACTGCTACACCAGAGCCATTAACGGTGTCTCCATATACATAATAGCCTTGAGTGTCTATTACACAGGCTAAATCGAAGCTCTGTGGAGTTGACCTGAAATTTCTCACAGTGACCTTTGGTAGATAGGTGGAGTCCTTTTTCACTATATCCGAAATATCGATTGAGTAAACTCCCACATCCGGAGCGCCGGTGCCAAAGGCATATAACTTGCCATCGAAATTCCCGATGTAGAGATAACCATTACCGTCGATGGTGGGTGAGGATTCAAAGCCAGCATCTGTTTGAAAGGTCCATTTGACGGACCCATCCGGATTTAATGCATACAATGTGGAGTCCCGGGAACCGAAATAAATTGTACCATCTCCGTCCACGGTGGGCGAGCAGTCGATAGGACCATTGGTTCGGAACTGCCATTTAAGTATCCCATAGTAACCGTTATCCATAACCGCATACAGGCAGCTGTCATATGACCCGAAATAGATGGTGCCATCAGGTCCAATTGCTGGCGAGGATTCCACACCACTTCCGGTCTCAAATGCCCATTTCAAAGTGCCATCGGGATTTACAGCCCAAAAGCTGGTATCAATGGAAACTGGCGTCTGTCCGAAGGCTCCAAACTGGTCGGTGCCGAAGTATATTGTCCCATCCTCACCCACAGCTGGCGAGGAATCTACCAGGTGACCATCAAAAAACTGACCCGTGGGATATTTCCATCTCACCTTACCATAAGTGATGGAGTCCTCGAAAGCATAGAGATTATGGTCCTTGGAACCCACATAAATGGTGCCGTCATCGAGAATGACTGCTGAAGAAAAAATGCACCATCCCGTGGTATAGCCCCATTTCTTAGTCCCGTCTTCAGCCCGGAAGGCATAAAAACCTAAATCAAGACAGCCAACGTAAACGTTACTATCCTGATTCAATGCCGGGGAGGCATAAACCGAATTTTGCCCCACGAAGCTTTTCCATTTTAATTTCCCATAGGTAAGTGAATCCTCCAGAGCATATAGATAATGATCCAGGGCACCGAAATAAATAGTCCCGTCAGGCCCAATAGTGGGAGAAGAAAATATACCAGCCGCATAACTACCTTTTCCAGTTTTGAATTTCCACTTGAGACTGCCATCGGGATTTATGGCATAAAGGCTGGAATCATATCCTCCGGTATTATACCCGAACCTGTCATAATAACCACCAGCTCCAATGTAGATGGTTCCGTCAAATCCTATGGAGGGGGAGGAGGTTATAGCATCGTTAACCTGGAATGTCCAGGCTACAGTAGGTGTGGCTGGACCGGTATAATTAATTCGGCCAGTATGTTTCAGATCGTGCCGAAACATAGGCCAGGGGCTTTCCTGTGCAAAAACCCCTGCAGATGAGAAAAACAAAGCGATGGTTATCGCCAGAGCAAAACATTTATGTCTCATAGTATCCTCCCTGAATTTTTAGATTGCCATCTGGCTTAATTCTTTCATGCTTTTTTATTAGTTCTTTTTTGTTATGAAAAATTCTTAATTTCCCGAAACAAACCCGTTTGGAAGAAAAACTGCGAAAAGATATTGCTGACACGCAATTCCCGGAAAGAGCCAAACACCTCCATTAATTAAGACTAAATTAGTCTTAATTCAAAAATGATACGGATTAACATATAATGTATTTGTCAGGAAAAACTGTTTCTGCATCTTTCAGCTTTTTTTTCGACTTTCTTCATAATTTAAAGGCTTTTAGCCTAAAGAACAGAAATTTGGATTTTTTCAGGCGAGAGATATTCATTTGCTGGAATTTGCTCTGAAATTGGTCTTTTTGGGATAAAACTGGATCTTTTGTAAATTATTAAATTATATGAATTTTTTTCAAAAATTCACTAATTTTGGCTTCAGTTTTGCGTATTAACAAACGATATAACTTTTATAGTAATTTCGACTTATTGAACTGAATTATAGAAGGATTTTAATTTTAAATTAAATGAAGAGAAATTTAGCTTCTTCAGGGGAAGGTATTGTTCATTTTTTTTTCTTGAGTCTGCATCTGCTTTAAATTTCCAAATCTGAGCGAGGTGGCGATATACAATAATATCCTTGAAACGATCGGTAAAACACCCCTTGTTAAAATTAACCGATTAGTTGATAAAAAGGATGCTACCCTTATAGCCAAACTTGAGTTTTTCAATCCCGGTGGATCGATTAAGGATAGAATAGGTTTAAGCATGATAGAGTCAGCAGAACAAAACGGTCTTTTAAGGCCCGGCATGACCATTGTAGAACCCACTTCGGGAAATACCGGAATCGGTTTAGCTATGGTTGCTGCGGTGAGGGGTTACCGCACCGTTTTCACCATGCCTGAAACCATGAGCCAGGAAAGAAAAGCCCTGCTTAGGTTTTTTGGTGCGGAAATCGTTCTTACTCCGGGTAATGAGGGCATGAGAGGGGCGGTGGAAAAAGCCCAGGAATTGGTTGAAAAATATGGCTATTACCAGCCTCAGCAGTTTGAGAATTCAGCTAATCCTGAGATTCATCGGAGAACAACAGCTGAGGAGATAATTAATGATTTGGGAGAGTTTAATCTGGATTACTTCGTAGCTGGTGTGGGAACCGGAGGAACTATAACCGGAGCTGGAGAAATCCTGAAGAAGAAATATGGCTGTAAAAACATTGCTGTGGAGCCGAAGGATTCTCCTGTACTTTCCGGAGGAAAAGCTGGGAAACACAAAATCCAGGGAATGGGAGCAGGTTTTATCCCTACGGTCTATAATCCTCAAAATGTGGATGAGATTATACAGGTCACAGATGAGGATGCCATTTCCACCTCCCGAAGACTGGCTCGAGAGGAAGGGATTTTAGCCGGGATCTCAGCTGGTGCAAATGTATTTGCTGCACTTGACGTAGCTAAGAAAGCAAAAAATGGGAAAGTGGTTTTGACTATAATTCCTGATACGGGAGAAAGATACTTAAGTACGGATCTTTTCAAAGAGGAAGCTGAAGTTGATCCCATTTAAAAGGGAGTAACATGATCCCCATTATTGAAGACATAAAAGCGATATATCGAAACGATCCAGCTGCCAGGAATTTTGAGTTTTTGCTCTATCCTGGTTTTCATGCCATATTCATTCATCGTTTAACCCATCTGCCCTGGAACCTGGGAATCCCTTTTGTTCCCAGATTGATTTCCCAGATATCCAGATTTCTTACCGGAATTGAGATTCACCCGGGTGCAAAAATTGGGAAGGGTTTTTTCATAGACCATGGAATGGGAGTGGTGATTGGAGAGACCTCACAGATCGGAGATAATTGTGTTTTGTTTCATAACGTGACTTTAGGAGGAACAGGCAAACACAAGGGCAAAAGGCATCCCAGTATAGGGGATAATGTAATGATCGGAACTGGTGCTATCCTTCTGGGACCAATTCGTGTAGGAAACAACGTGAGGATAGGTGCAAACACTTTTATTTTTATGAAGGATGTGCCGGATAATTGTACCGTGGTGGGTACCCCGGGAAGGATAGTCAGGATGAATAATCTGAATGTGGATAAAGAGCTTGAATTCACAAAAATTAAAGAAATTACTTGACAAATTTTTATTATTATTTATAATGAGGTTTTGTATCGTGAGAGGAATATAGTTTTGGCCCATGTAGCTCAGTTGGTAGAGCACATCCTTGGTAAGGATGAGGTCACCGGTTCAATCCCGGTCATGGGCTGATTCAGAGGTAAGATAGATTAATTTTCAAAGAACGGAAAATAAAAATTTTGGAGGTATTAGATGGCCAAGCCGAAATTTGTGAGGACCAAGCCGCAT
>CAYURP010000034.1:0-28911 GCA_964447175.1 uncultured Ignavibacteria bacterium
CCCATGCTCGCTATGATACACCAGGCACTAAAAAGGTTGTAGTTACCATAGATGCTACTGGCTGCAAGGACTCCTGCGAGGCAGTTATCATCGAACAATCCGTAAAACCGCAGTTGACCTGTTCAGGTGATACCTTGACCTGTGACAGCACCCTGGCATCAGCCAAGGTGATTTCAGATCCCTCTTCTGGAGTTTCATATTTCTGGACTCCTGCTCCTGTTACTGGTCAGGGAACTGCCCATGCCCGGTATGATACACCAGGCACTAAAAAGGTTGTGGTAACAATAAATGCTACTGGCTGCAAGGACTCTTGCGAGGCAGTTATTACCGAAAACGCTGCCCCGCCGGTATGTTCCATCACCGGGAGCAATGTAGTTTGCGAAGGATCTACTACGGAGTTTTGCGCTACTCCTGGTATGGTCAGTTATTCCTGGAGCGGACCAGGAGGATTCAGCGCTAACACTCAATGTTCTGGCGAAATTAGTGAGGCTGGATATTATAAGGTATTCATTGAAGATGACAATGGATGCACGAATACCTGTAGTACGGAATTAGTGGTGAACCCCTGTGAGTGCCAGATAAATGCCTTTATCGATACCGTGGATTGCGTGTTCCCAGGCCAGGTGGCTGAGCTTTCAGTTAACTTTGCCAGCAATTGGCCAATTGGTGGATTCAAGCTCTACGTGGAATATGATCCTGCGGTTATGACCTTCCTGAGCATTGAGAGAGGTGATTTGATTAATGACTTCGACGGCTACTGGGACGAGTATGATCACGTTCCCAGATACATATTCCAGTATTTCGAACACCGGATGCTGCCCTGTGAACAGCAGTGTGAGACTTACAAGATCAAGATTGTGGGCATAGCTGATATGCCAGACGGCTGGATTACCGGACCGCTTGAAGCGGGCCAGGGCGAGTTGCTCAAGTTGAGATTCCAGGTGGCTAAGGACGCCAATCTGCAGGATATGTTCCTACCGGTGAAATGGGAGTTCGATTACGACTTTGATCTCAAGGCACCCAGCTTCTCCTCACCAACCGGAGAGACACTGTATGTGGACGTCAACTGGCCCGGTGAAACCAGCGATCCCAATCATAATATCCTACCTCTGGTTTGCTTCACCGACGGAGGAGTAAAGGTTTGCAGCGATGCTTACTGCTGGACCGGAGATCTGAACTTAAACGAGTATCCCTATGAGATAGCTGATGGGGTTCTGTATGGTAACTACTTCATATATGGTGACCAGATATTTGACATCAACTATGCCATGCAGCTTTTGGCCAGCGATGTGAATAAGGATGGATTCTATCCCAGCATTGCTGATTTCGTGTTCCTGATTCGGATCATCCTGGAGGACATATCCCCCAAGCACAAGCTGGCACCGTCAACAGAATTGGTTGACGTAACCCTGACTACCCAGGGTAATGTAGTCAATGTGATAAGTAACTCCAACACCAGTATCGGAGCCGGCCTGTATGTATTCAAGCATGCTGGTGAGGTGGCTAACCTGACTTCGACTTCGGATATGGATCTGAAGTACAACGATGCCAATGGCGAGCTGAGAGTATTGGTGTACAGCTTCGAGGGCAAGAGCATCTCGGGCGTCACCGATCTGTTCAGCTTTGAGGCTAAGGAAGTTGAGCTGGTGGAGGTAAAGGCTGCAGACTTCTATGGACAAGCTCTGAAGAGCACCATTTCAACCAAGGTTCTGCCCACCAGGTTTGCCTTGATGAACAACTATCCCAACCCGTTCAACCTCAACACGAATATAAGTTTCACTATACCGGAGAACTGTCAGATCAGCTTGAAGCTATACAATATAGCTGGCCAGTTGGTTAAATCCTTTGGGGGTATTTATCAGGCAGGGAATCATACCATTACCTGGGATGGCACCAATACCAGAGGTGAAGAGGTCGCTTCAGGCATCTACTTCTACCGTCTGGTGGCTGGTCAATATCATTGCACCAAGAAAATGGTCTTGATGAAATAAATTCGCGGGCAAGAAAAAGGAGCTTTAACTACACAGGTCAAAGCTCCTTTTGTAATAAAAGAGGTTAATCGGGAAATAAAAAGACAATTTCACTAAACTGGAGAATCCAGGAGTAAAAAATGAAACGGATCCTTTTACTTCTTGGAGGAGTTTTATTATGTCTTTTGGGATCTGCTAATGCACAGATCGATTCAGTTTATCTCACCGCCGATAGTGGTCTGGGAGTCGTTGGAAATACTATCTTTATGCATCCCTTAGGTGGTGGAGATGTGAAGATAGCGATCAACTGCTACAACGAAAGAGCCTTGGCAGCACTGGTCTATCCTTTTGTTGAAACTTGCCATTATACAGATTTGGATCCAACCAAAAACAATGGGGGAGCAATCCCAAAATGCTATCTTGGGGGAAGGGTTGAGCAGATAAACTGGGGAGTTATGGCATTAAACTTAAATCTGTGGCCAACTAACCACCTGTTTCTTTTAGGTGCAACTGCGATGATGGAGCCACCTCTGATGCCAGGTGACGGATATATCGCCAAAATGACCTTTACCATGCCCTTTGGCTCGCCGGATACCTGTATCTGCATTGATAAGGAAATATCCTCATTTTACATGATGACCCATGTGGACACACTCGCTATTGGCTACACTCCTCATTTCACAGCCAGGTGTTTCCCCATCAAAAGGAAAGCCCCTACTCCTCCGGTTATCAACTGTCCTGCTGCTGTTACCGGTTACACCGAGGCTTCGGTTTCATACTATGTTACAGCCATTGATCCGGAAGGAGATGAAATTAATCCTAACGCAAATGTCTTTTTCCGCGGCACCGGCTGCGGTACATTGAGCATCACCGGCAGCAATCCATGGAATGTAAACTTCAACACCACAGGCTGCACGCCTGGTGATTATATGGTCTGCGTGGAGATATTTGATGAGTTCAGCGTGGCTGAAACCTGTTGTACAATGATTACCCTGGAGTCCTTTTACGCAGTAGTCACCATCGGCACCGTGGACTGCGTGTTCCCGGGTGACGTGGCTGAGGTTCCGGTCAACATCTTCAGCGCAGTGGACATCGGTGGACTCAAGCTCTATATCGAGTATGATCCTACTGTGATGACCTTCCTATATGTTGAGAGAGGCGACCTGATCGATGACTTTGATGGCTACTGGGATGAGTACGAACATTCCAAAAAGTACTTCTTCCAGTACTTCGAGTCTCGTGTGCTACCTTGTGGACAGCAGTGCGAGACCTATAAGATCAAGATCATTGGTATTGCTGACATGCCGGATGGATGGGTCACCGGACCGCTTCTGGCTGGCGAGGGTGAGCTATTGAAGCTCAGATTTAAGGTAGCCAGAGATGCCAACCTGCAGGATCTGCTGTTGCCGGTGAAGTTTGAGTTTGACTACGACTTCGATCTCAAAGCACCCAGCTTCTCGTCTGCAACAGGAGAGTCTCTGTATGTGGATGTGGACTGGCCTGGCGAGACCGGCGATCCCAACCATGCCATCTTCAATATCGTCACCTTTGAGGATGGTGGGGTCAAGGTTTGCAGCGATGCTTACTGCTGGACTGGCGACCTGAACTTAAACGAGTATCCTTACGAAATCGCTGATGCAGTTCTGTATGCCAACTACTTCATCTATGGCGATGAGGTGTTTGACATCAACTACCAAATGCAGCTTCTGGCCAGCGATGTGAATCAGGATGGATTCTATCCCAGCATTGCTGACTTCGTGTTTTTGATTCGGATTATCCTGGAGGATATATCACCCAAACATGAGTTGGAACCAACTACTGAGAAGGTCAATGTAAATGTGGTTATCCGGAATGATTCGGTCGAAGTAAAAAACTTTTGCAATGACAGTATCGGAGCAGAACTATATGTGTTCAAACATTCAGGTGAGATCAAAAACCTGACTTTACACACTGATATGGACATGAAATATTACGATGCCAACGGTGAACTTAGAATACTATTATATAGCTTTGAGGGCAAGAGCATCCCTGTTGGCATCACCGACCTGTTCAGTTTTGAGGCTAAGGAAGTTGAGCTGGTGGAGGTAAGGGCTGCTGACTTCTATGGACAAGCCCTGAAGAGCATAATTTCAACTAAGGTTTTACCCACCAGGTTTGCTTTAATGAACAACTATCCTAACCCCTTCAACCTCAACACAAATATAGGCCTTGCCATACCTGAAGACTGCCAGGTCAGCTTGAAGCTCTACAACATTGCTGGCCAACTGGTTAAGGCTTATGAGGGTGCATACGAGACTGGCAATCATACCATTACCTGGGATGGCACCAATACCGGAGGTGAAGAGGTCGCCTCAGGCATCTACTTCTACCGTCTGGTAGCTGGCCAATATCATTGCACCAAGAAGATGGTTCTGATGAAATAAAACTAACACCAGATTGCAACCAAAAAGGAGTGGTGATAACACCACTCCTTTTTATTTAACCTAATAAAAGAAAGTTTGTTACATCGGGCATAGAATCTGACGCTACAGATTGTACACCATAGGGTAGGACAAGGTCTCCTGACCTTGTCAATATGGTTCTGGGTCCCAGTTGGTTGGGCAATTGTCATCATGACCCGTTCCGGGGATTTGCCCAACTTTAAAAACATGGTGGCGGAAATCCAATTCCGCCACCAACGAATTTAATTCTGGGTCAAAAGACCCAGAACTACCCATTGGCTCATAGGTTGCCAGCCAGGCCAGATTGACAACCTTTGATACAGTGATGAATCCAGTGAATTGTATAGCGGAAACCTATAGGATACCATGGTTTTGGTGGGACAGGCTTTTCCGCCTGAGGTGGATCTGCCTAAGGCATGACCAGCCTATCCAGGACAGATAGAAATGTTTGTCCTACATATGAAGAGCGGTGGAAATCACCGGGTAAAGGATCTTGACGACAATTCCACCACCAACGTATGGATTTTATTTGTCTAACCACCAATTACCAATCAACCATCTACAAACAGGGCGAAGATGAACTTCGCCCCTACGCGATTCTGATATTTAATTCTGCGGGATAAATCTCCGCTACACATAGAGGAGCCTTTATGGCTCCGATCATATATTCATATGAGGAGTTATGATAATCAAAATTTAGCTTGACTCGTAGACTTTAAAGGATTTACTTTTAAATGAAGATGCAGTTTTTAAGAAAAATCGGATTAGATAAAATTAAATTAAATAAAAAGAAGGTCACCCTTCTCCTCGTTCTTCTCATTGCTCTTATTTTGATCTTGGTCATCTGGAAGACCTATGATATCTACCGAAAGGACCTACCCTCTTTAGCCCAGCTTCACAATATCGAACCTAATCTAATCACCAAACTCTACTCTGCGGATGGAAAACTCATCCAGGAGTTTTATTCTGAGAGAAGGATATACGTTCCGTTAAGGAAAATGCCCCGACCCTTCATAGATGCACTTCTAGCAGTGGAGGACAGAAAATTCTACGATCACTGGGGGGTCAACACATATGCCATACTCAGGGCTTTCTGGGCTAATTTGACTCACTTCAGAATAGTTCAGGGTGCCAGCACCATAACCCAGCAACTGTCCAGAACCTTGTTTCTGACCCAGGAGAAAACCATTTCCCGAAAGATCAAGGAAGCTCTCACCGCTATAAAAATAGAGCGGACCTATTCCAAAGATGAAATCCTGGAGATGTATATTAACCAATGTTACTTTGGCAAGGGAGCTTACGGAATCCAGTCAGCAGCACAGATCTATTTCAACAAGGAGATAGAGGATTTAACCATATCCGATTGTGCTGTTTTGGTGGGTCTTCTCAAAGCACCGGGCAGGTATTCCCCGGTGGAGTATCCTCACCTGGCTCTTTTCAGACGCAATTTAGTTTTGAACTCCATGAGGGATTTCGGGGAAATTTCCAGTTCCTTTTGTGACAGTCTAAAAAAACTCCCCCTGGAGATAAATCTGAAACCCGAAACCACAGGAAATGCACCTCATTTTGCTGAGATGATCCGGCGGTATCTTCTGAGCAAGTACGGGGAAAAAGAACTTTACGGGGGAGGCCTTTCAATTTATACCACCCTGAAGCTGGATTTACAACAACGCGCTGAAAGCCTGTTATATGCAGAGATAGATAACTGGCAGAAAACCATTGAGACTACCCATTCCTTAAAAGATACTCAGTATACAACCAGCATCCCGGACACTGTGGAGGGTTCAACCGGCAGTTTAACTGTTTACAAAAAGCTTCAAGGGGCATTAGTAGCTCTGGATAACAAGACCGGGGATCTCCTGGCTATGGTGGGAGGAAGAGATTTTGAAAAGAGCGAATGGAACAGGGCAGTTCAAGCTACCCGTCAGCCGGGGTCAGCTTTTAAGGTTTTTGTATTCACAGCAGCCATTGACAATGGATTTAAGCCCTCGGATATAATCTACGACACTCCCATAATCTTAATCGGAGATGATGGCAAGGAATGGTCACCTGAGAATTTCGATAAAATTTTTCGAGGTCCTGTTACCTTAAGGGAGGGTTTAATGCATTCCATCAACCTGGTTTCAGCCAAACTGGTGCAAAAGGTTACTCCTCACCAGGTAGCTTTTTATGCTAAGAGTTTAGGTCTTAAAACGCCAATTAATCCGGTTCCCTCCCTGGCACTGGGAACATCAGAGGTAACTTTACTTCAGCTGACCGACGCTTATTCCATTTTCCCCAACCACGGGATAAAAGTAGAACCAAGATTTATCACCAAAGTTACTGACCGCTTTGGCAACATTCTGGAGGAAAATCCAATTAAAAAAGAGGAAGTATTATCTGCACAGACAGCTTACATTATGACCAGCATGCTACAGACAGTAATAGATAACGAACACGGTACCGGATTCGGGGCAAGAAAAAGAGGATTTTCGCGTCCTGCTGGTGGCAAAACCGGAACCACGGATATGTGCACTGATAACTGGTTTATTGGATTTACCCCTCAGATCACCACCGGAGTCTGGATAGGTTTTGATGACAAGACCCCTGTTGGTGACAACATCACCGGCGCTCATACAGCTCTGCCCGTCTGGGCGGATTTCATGATGTTTGCTCACCAGGATCTCCCGGATGAGGAATTTGAGATTCCTGAAGGTATTTATTTCAGAACCGTTTGCGTGGAATCCGGCGAGCTGGCAACTGACAAATGCCACAGGGTAATCACAGACGTCTTCACCGAAAAGACCCTACCCCAGGAATACTGCCATCTTCATCCGGGTAAACCCCTTCCCCCTTCTCTGGATGATGTGAAATTCCGGGTGGTAGAGAAAAGCCCAGAAAAAAAACAAAGACTCCACTTTTAAATTGAACTAAAAAATTATCAAAAAAGAAATCTATAAAACATTATAAATCCCTTAAAGTAAAAGGTCAAAAGTTTTATCTAATACATTGAAGTGTAATGAGTTATATTATAGTTTATTGATGCTGCCCAGCAGTAATTTTTAATTTAATCTATGGAAAACCTTATTTAATTTTCGAAGCCTATTCTTTGAGAATTGATATGAACTCTTTAGATTCTCTACAGCAATTTTACCTTTTTTTATACTATTGGCATAAACATAAGCCAAGGATTCTCCCTTTTTAACATAATCCCCGACCTTCTTTTTTATCAGAAACCCAACTGCCGGATCAATAAGATCATCTACTTTTTCCCGCCCTGCTCCTAATCTACAGCAGGCTAATCCAATTTCTTTAGTTTGAATGGATTTAACATAACCAGTTTTTTCTGATTTCACTTCTATTTTGTATTTTGCCTGGGGTAAAAGATCATAATTGTCAATCACATCGGGATTCCCACCCTGTGTTTTAATTAACTGTTTAAATTTCTTCAAACCCGCTCCACTTTCAATTACCTGCTTTAATTTTTCCACAGCCTCTTTTTTACTTTTTGCTTTTTTGCCTAAAACCAACATCTCCGAACCTAAGGCTAAAGTTACCTCTATTAAATCCTCAGGACCTTTTCCCTTTAGTGCTTCGATCGATTCTATGACCTCCAGTGAATTTCCCACAGCATGACCTAAAGGCTCGTTCATATCGGTTATCAGAGCCACTGCCTTTCTCTTCATTCTCCCGCAAATCCGAATCAAGGCTTTGGCTAATTCTTCTGCTTTTTCTTGAGTCTGCATAAAGGCGCCATTACCGCATTTGACGTCAAAGACTATAGCATCCACTCCTGAAGCCAGCTTCTTTGAAAGAATGCTTGAGACAATCAAAGGTATGGAGTCGACTGTTCCGGTTACATCTCTTAAGGCATAAATTTTTTTATCAGCAGGAGCTATTTTCTCTGTTTGCCCCATTATGCAAACTCCGACCTGAGAGAGATTCCTTTTGAATTCAGAAAGGGTCAGATCGGTTCTGAATCCGGGAATCGATTCCAGCTTATCCAGGGTCCCTCCGGTATGTCCCAGTCCTCTTCCGGATATCATGGGAACTCTCACTCCACAGGCAGCTACCAGTGGTGCCAGAATAAGAGAAATCTTATCTCCTACTCCGCCGGTGCTGTGTTTATCCACCTTTATTCCCGGAATGGTGGATAGATCAAGAACCTCACCTGATCTCATCATAGATCGGGTCAGATTAAAAATCTCTTCGGTGTCCATACCATTCAAAAAAATAGCCATTAAAAGAGAGGACATCTGGTAGGTCGGAATATTATCTGAGGTAAAGCCGGAGATGAAAAACTCGATCTCCTCTTTTGTTAACTTCCCTTTATCCCTTTTTTTACAGATAATATCATAAGCTCGCATAAAATCCTTTTATACAAAAACTTTTCTATGATTGAGTAAGTTTCCTCATCTCCTGGATTATCTTTACCCCGGAGGAAGTGCCGATCCTGTCAGCACCAGCCTGGATCATCTTAAGTGCAGTTGGGTAATCCCTGATTCCGCCCGAAGCCTTGACCTTTATTTTGTTCTTTACCAATTCTTTTAATAGCTTAACATCTTCATAAGTAGCACCTTTTATATTAAATCCAGTGGAAGTCTTAACAAAATCCGCTCCGCAATCCATTATTATTCTGGTTGCTCTGATCTTTTCTTCATCAGTTAAAAGACAGGTCTCGATTATAACTTTCAAGATCCTTTGCTTACCTAAAACATCTCTGACTCCTTTGATCTCCTCCTCTATTGATTTCAGATCACCGGATTTCAAAGCGCCGATATTCATAACCATATCTATCTCATCAGCCCCATCCTGGCAAGCCATCTCAGCTTCTTTTATCTTTATCTCTTTTTTATTTGCTCCTAAAGGGAATCCGCTTACCGAGCATACCCTGACATTCGATTCCTTCAAAGTTTTGACACAATATCTAATCCACATAGGATTAACGCAAATGGAGCAAAAACCGTATTCTTTGCCCTCATTGCATAATTTCTCAATCTGGGGCAATGAGGTCTCAGGCTTCAAAATTGTATGATCGATCATCCTGGCTATATCCATCTTTTTCTCCTCGATAATTATTCTTCTGATCAATTACAACTCATAACCACAGGAATGTAGTTGCTCAATTTATTGAGCATGTGTTCAATCACTCTCTTGGTTGTGATTTATTCCTTTTCAAACCCGTATGGCAAAAGTTCCTTTAGTTTGAACTTTCTGATTTTCCCTTGCAGGTTGGCACAGATTACCTCCAGTTCCTCTCCGAACTCAGATAGAACCTGCCGGCAAAGTCCACAGGGGGTGGAAGGATCTTTAGTATCCGTAACCACAGCTATTTTTTTAAACTCCCTTTCACCGGAGACAACAGCATTATAAAGAGCCACCCTCTCAGCGCAGGCCGTTAAACCATAGGAGGCACATTCCACGTTCGCTCCGGTATAGATTTTCCCCTTCTGGGTTAAAACAGCAGCACCCACTTTAAATTTGGAGTAAGGAGCATACGCCTTTGCCCTTGCCTCTTTGGCTTTCTGGATTAGCTTTTTCTCATCTTCTGATTTCTTTCCAGAAACTTTTACCATTTTTTAGTCCTTTCACTTTAAAGACTTCTCCTAAGGTTTTTGCAACATCGCAGAAGCATTTTCTTGTCCCCAGATCGATGCCATTTCTTATGTTCTTTCCATAAACCAAAAGTGGGACATATTCTCGTGAGTGATCGGTGCTGGGCGTGGTGGGATCACAGCCATGGTCAGCGGTGATTATCAATATATCATCTTCATACAGTAAATTCAAGACCTCAGACAACCTGAGATCAAAATCCTCCAGACCCCTGGCAAAATCCCGGTAATTGTTTCTATGACCCCAGAGCATATCGAAATCAATAAGATTGATAAAAATCAAGCCCTTAATTTCTTTTTGCATTGCTTCTGTTAGCTTATCCATACCCTTTGTGTTGTTCCTGGTATGAAAGGATTGGGTCAAGCCCTTTCCTGCGAAAAGTTGTCCAATTTTCCCGATTCCCACAACCTCATAGCCATTTTCCTTCAGGATATCCAGGATGGTTTTCCCGGGCGGGGGCAACGAGTAATCCTTTCTTTTCTCCGTTCTCTTAAATGATCCCGGTGCACCCATAAAGGGACGGGCAATCACCCGGCCCACTCCATGTTCACCTTGTAAAATCTTTCTGGCTTTTTCACACATATCATAAAGCTTTTCAACCGGAATAACGTCCTGGTGTGTTGCTATCTGAAAAACGCTGTCCGCAGATGTGTAAACAATGGGCTTTCCTGTTTTTATATGCTCATCCCCTAATTTTTCGATTATCTCGGTTCCGGATGCTGGCTTGTTCCATAGAATTTTCCTTCCGATTACCTTCTCAAACTCATCAATTATTTCTTCAGGAAAACCATCAGAGTAAACAGGAAAGGGTTTATCTAAGATCAACCCGGCTATTTCCCAGTGACCCGTGGTGCTGTCCTTGCCCGGAGAGACCTCTGCCATCTTGCCGAAACTGGCTAAGGATTTATTTTGATGAGCAACACCGGGGATATCATTTATATTCCCCAAGCCCAGCTTTTCAAGATTAGGAAGTTTTAGACCACCAACTTTTTTAGCTGTATTAACAATGGTATTTGAGCCCTGGTCTCCATATTTAAAAGCATCGGGAAGCTCCCCGATCCCGCAGGAATCCAGCACAATCAAAATCGCTCTTTTAATCTTAACCATTTTCAAAAATCTAATAAAGTTAAACCGGATTGTAAAGTAAAATAAAAATCACCAGATAAGGTTTTTATTAGCCAGACAAAAAACACTGGTTGGATAAACAAAAAAAGGCAGCCTTTTTAGCTGCCTTAAAGAAATATCCAATATTTCAGCAATTTATTTCTTAGCGGTCTCCCCTTTGTAAGTGAATACTAAACTCTCATCTAATTTGAAAGGGAAATCCTCCGGCAATTCAGGAAGCTGCATTTCCACCGGTTGACCCTGGATTAAAGTGAACTCCTTAAGGATATCATAACTTCGTATAACCATTTTCCCACCATTACCTTCATACGGGAAAGATAGATTTCTTTTAAGTTTCAGCTTTGCTTTGATTCCATCAGCTGAGATAAAATCCGCACTTATGCTTCCCTCAAAGTCCAGAGATATCTCTTTCCCTTGTTTTGCTTTTGGATTGCACTCAAGACCACAGCTCCAGTTAAGAGACTCTCCTCTGTTATCGTTGGGTAAGATGCATACACCATTATCAACTCTGCAAAGTCCCTGCCCCGTATCCAGTCTTTTTGCACGATAGTTCATAGTAATAGCCAGGCATTTCTCCACCTCTTTGATTTCACCGACAACTTTAGCCTGTAATTTTAAGAAATATACATTTCCTTTTCCATCATCATATAATCTCAGCACCTTTTGCTCTCCTTCGTGAAAGGTCGTGTCAATTCTCTCCCAGTTATATTTGTAAGCCCTTTCACCTTCTCCGCCTCGGTCTAAAAATTCATTTTTCTCCACAACTCCATTCAGATTGATCAACCCTTCTTTTGTCAATCTGCAACGAACAGTTATATCCATTCGAGCATCGGGCAGATTTTCCAATGTATCCTCTTTTATCCAGAGGATCTGAAAAGGTGTTAGATCATCTGCCACGAAAATTCCGACATCCTCACCCTTTAATTGAGCAACAAACTTACCGTAGACATCCTCAACCAATTTAATCTGGCCTGAAGTGGCGGGCACACTCATCAGCTTACCGTCTTTAAACTTTTCTGACTGAACGTTTATCTCAAAAACACGGACCTCAGCCCATAGATCCATAAAACAAAGCACAATAAAAAGGAAAAGGTTGAGAATAAGAAACAATAGCTTTTGAATTTTTTTGATCTTCATTTGAATCCTCCTCTTTATGGATTCATATTTTTATAATTAGTGGTCATACTGATAATATCCTCTGAGGTGATAGAAATCTTTGCAGGAACTGCCTCCTCTTTCTGTACTGCGGCAACCTCATATCCTGTTTCCAAAGTAACAGCTTCTCTTTTAAGAAAAGTGTCTTTTGCCAGATGAAAAGCCAAAAAAGCAAAAAGCAAAACAGCAGCCCAGGCTAAAGGAGCGGGAATTCTGTAGTAGCCAATGGAAATGCCCAATACCTTTGCTCTCCTTTTCTCCTTTTTTAAAATTCTTGTAAAAATACGCTCCTTTAAGCTTGGGGGAACCTCAACCTCCTTCCATAGTTTCATTTCAGTGGAAATTTCAATCAAGGATTTCTCATATTCCCTGCAGGCGGGACATTCTTTAAGATGTTTTTCCAGCTCCTTTTTTTCACTTTCCGTTAGCTCCCCGTCCAACCTCATGCTGATTTTTTCTCTCATCTCTTGACAGCTCATAAGATCATCTCCTGTTAACATTAAATTTTTTTCTTAAGTTCTCTTTTGCTCTGAAAATCAGAGACTTCACAGCACCCACAGAACTGTGAGTTATCTCCGCTATTTCCTGGTAGGAAAAATTATGATATTCTTTTAAGATTAAAACCTCCCTTTGATTATTATTTAATTCAGCTATAAGCTTTTTCACCACCTGCCTGGTTTCCCTAGCAGTTAAATCATAATCCGGATTATTTGCCTTTACCCAAACTCCCTCTTTCTCATTCCTCATCTCATTTTCATGAGAAATTTTACTTCTTTCATTCCTCAAGGCATTCAAGCACAGGTTTCTGGTAACACGAAAAATCCATCCCTGAAAATTCTGGTGTTCATTCAAATTCGGCTCTTTTTGGTATATCCTTAAAAATACCTCCTGGGTCAAATCCTCAGCTAAATGATAATCCTGAGTCATCCTGTAGATAAAATTGAAAATCTTTTTATTGTATTGGTTAAAGATACTCAGAAACAATCGAGGCTCACTCTCTGCTAATTCTGTTTTTGCCATATGCCACCAGCACTACATTATTTTCCTTTTCTATAATGTTAACACTTTTGACAGGTAAAAGTTTCTCAAAAAATAAAAAAACTAATAAAATAAAAAAGCAGCCCAAATGAGCTGCTTAAAATAAGTTAAAATCTGAACTTATTTCTTTCTTTGTTTAATCCTCATCCTTCTTCTTTTTACCTTTTGTTTTTGGTTTTGCTTTAGGTTTTTCTTCCTTTTTTTCTTTCTTCTCTTTTTTCTCTTTGGGCTTCTTTACTGGTGCTTCTGGTTCTTTTGCTTTCCCTTTTTCTTTTTTGCCTTTCTCCTTCTCAACAGCTACCGGCTTTTTCATCAACAGTTCAACCACTGCAACGTGCGCCCCATCACCTTTTCGCCTTCCCAATTTCAAAACCCGGCTGTAGCCTCCGGTTCTATTGGTAAATTCCGGAGCTATCTCATCGAAAAGCTTTTTTACCAGTTTTCTGTCCCGGATAACGTCGTAGGCTAACCGACGAGCGTGGAGATCACCTCTTTTGCCTAAGGTGATAAGCTTCTCCACAACCTTTTTTACCTCTTTTGCCTTAACCAGAGTAGTCCTAATCTGGATATTGGCTAAAAGGGAAGCTGCCATGTTAGCCAGCATGGCTTTTCGGTGCTCTTTGGTTCTTCCTAACTTCTTAACTCTTTTAGCGTGTCTCATACTATCTTAGCTTTCCTTGTATCTATTTATTGGAAATTTACCTTACTTTTTTTCAGGCTCCTTATATTTCTCCACGTCCATTCCGAATTGAAGCCCCAATTCAGTCAGAATATTTTGCAGTTCGGTCAACGATTTCCTTCCGAAATTACGGTATTTGAGCATCTCCGACTCTGTTTTTTGCACCAGGTCCTCCAGGGTCTGGATATTGGCTGCCCTGAGGCAGTTGGATGATCGAACCGAGAGCTCCAGCTCATCCACTCTCATCTTTAAAAGGTTTCTGATCCTCAAGGTCTCCTCATCCACCACCTCCTCCTCAGCCATCTCCATCTCCTTATCCAGCTTGATGAAAAGTTGGAGATGATCTTTAAGAATCTTGGAGGCAAAGCAGAGAGCATCCTCCGGGGTCAAACTACCATCGGTAAATATCTCCATGATCAGCCTGTCGTAGTCGGTGCGGTGGCCAACCCTGGTATTCTCAATTTCGAAGTTCACCTTAGTCACTGGTGAGAACATGGCATCCAGAAAAATCGTTCCTACTGGAGCATCGGGATTTTTGTTTTGTTCTGCTGGAACGAAGCTTCTGCCGGTGCCTATGTCAATTTCAATCTTGACCTTGGAATTCTCGGTGAGTTGTAGGATACGGAGATCAGGGTTTAGTATCTCTATGTCCCCATTGGTTTTAATATCACTCGCTTTAAGCTCGCCCTTCTTTTGACCTTCAAGAACTAAGGTTTTGGGCTCGTCCCCAATAAGCTTAATCCTGATCCTTTTTATGTTCAGAACCATTTCAGTTAAATCCTCATAAACTCCAGGTATGGTAGAGAACTCGTGTAATATCCCATCAACCCGGATAGCTACCGGGGCAGCACCCTGTATGGAAGAGAGAAGCGTGCGGCGAAGAGCGTTCCCTAAAGTAATCCCAAACCCTCTTTCCAATGGTTCGATGATGAATTTTGTATATCTATCAGAGACCGTGGCTTCATCCACCCCAATCTCTTTAGGCATCTGGAGGCTTTTCCATTTCATATTTTCTATTCCTCCCTAAAAGATCATTTGGAGTAAAGCTCCACTACGAGCTGCTCCTGTGCTAAGACTGGTATATCGGTCCTTTTGGGCCACTCCAAAAGTTCACCCAAAAGTTTAGCTTTATCTACTCTGAGATATGGAAGATCTGCTCCCCGGGCTTCCTTTAAAGCTGCATGGATTATCTCCAGATTCCTTGACTTCTCCCTCACTGATATGATATCGCCTGGCTTAACTTGATAAGAGGGGATATTATTCTTTTTTTGATTTACCGTGAAATGCCCGTGGCGAACCAGTTGCCTGGCTGAGTTTCTGGAAGGTGAGAAACCTAACCGGTAAACCAGATTATCCAACCTGCACTC
This sequence comes from uncultured Ignavibacteria bacterium, assembly GCA_964447175.1. Classification (GTDB taxonomy): domain Bacteria; phylum Zixibacteria; class MSB-5A5; order MSB-5A5; family SM23-73-2; genus CAYURP01. Next base: position 15,368 of record CAYURP010000034.1, read on the forward strand.
CAACATTCTCAAGAGGTTTTCTCCGGTTATTCCTTTCTGTTTATCAGCCTTCTTAAAATAATTGCTGAACTGACGCTCCAGGATCCCGTAGATCCTTCTCATCTTTTGTTTTTCTCGAAGCTGGTTTCGATATTCAGACCCTCTTCTTCTGAGGGTCTGGCCATGTTGTCCCGGAGCATAACCCCTTCTATCAAAGGCGCATTTCTCTGAATAGCATCTCTCGCCCTTTAAAATGAGTTTCTCGCCTTCACGCCTGCAAAGCTTACAAACAGATCCTATGTATCGAGCCATTCCAATCTCCTCTTTTCAATCTCGAATCTCTTTAGTTAGACCCTTCTCCGCTTGGGTGGACGGCACCCATTATGTGGGATGGGGGTCACATCCCGGATAGCGGTTATCTCCAGACCAGCAGCTTGAAGGGATCTGATGGCTGCCTCCCTACCTGAGCCAGGTCCTTTAACCCGTACCTGAACCTTACGCATTCCCAATCCCAAAGCCTCCCTGGCTGCGGAATTGGCTGCCAGTTGGGCTGCGAAGGGAGTGCTCTTTCTGGATCCTTTAAATCCCTGTCTTCCAGCAGAGAAGGAGGTTAAAACATTCCCTTTCATATCCGCTATGGTAATCACTGTATTATTGAAAGTCGCCTGGATATGAGCTACACCTAAAACATCAGCTTTCTTTGCCTTCTTTTTTGATTTCTTTTTACCAACCTCTGCCAACTTTTTCTCCTTTTTTATTTATGAAGCGGTCCTTCAGCTTTTCTTTTCGTTCCGATGGTTTTCTTGGGACCCTTTCTTGTTCTGGAATTGGTTTTGGTCCTCTGTCCTCTTACCGGCAAGCCTCTTCTGTGACGCAGACCCCGGTAGCTGCCAATATCTATAAGCCTTTTCACATTCATGGCTATCTCACCCCGTAGGGCACCTTCCACCTTGTATTCGGACTCGATCACAGATCTCAGTTTAGCCACTTCCTCCTCGGTTAACTTCTTCACCCTGGTATCGGGACTCACCTTCGTTTTTTTCAATATCTTTTGAGAGGAGGAAAGACCTATGCCATAGATATAGGTCAGGCCCACTTCGATCCTTTTCTCTTTCGGTAAATCTACTCCTGCTATTCGGGCCAACTTAATCCTCCTTTTTATCCTTGTCTTTGCTTATGCTTGGGATTGGGGCAGATCACCCGGACCACCCCTTTCCTCTTTACTATTTTACATTTCTCACATCTAACCTTTACCGAAGATCTCACCTTCATTTCTCATCCTTTATTTATATCTGTATACAATCCTGCCTCGGCTTAAGTCGTAAGGGGAAAGCTCTACCGTGACTCTATCTCCAGGTAATATTCGGATGAAATGTTTTCTCATCTTACCGGAAACATGAGCTAAGACCTGGTGACCATTTTCCAATTCCACTTTAAACAAAGTATTGGGTAAAGTCTCCAGGACCTTGCCTTCTACGGTAATAGTTTCCTCTTTAGCCATGAACTCCTTTTTAGATCGTTAAAATCAAAGCCCCATTTTCCGTTACGGCGATAGTATGTTCGAAATGAGCAGAGAGGGATCCATCGCAGGTCACCACAGTCCATTCATCCTCCAGAACTTTTATCTCAAAGGATCCTGAGTTTACCATGGGCTCAATAGCTAAAACCATTCCTTCCTTTAATAAGGGACCTTCCCCGGGCCTGCCAAAATTGGGGACTTGAGGTTCCTCATGCATACGTTTACCTATTCCATGACCGACCAGATCCCGGACTACAGAGTAACCACTCCCTTCCACATAGGACTGGATAGCATGTGAGATATCCGAAAGGTTTTTTCCGGCAACTGCCTTCTGGATCCCCAGATTTAAAGCATCCTGGGTTATCTGAATCAACCTCTGAGCTTCGCTTTTCACTTCCCCCAAGGGGAAAGTGAAGGCACCATCTGCATAATAACCATCTTTTAAAACGCCCAGATCCAGAGAGACCAAATCTCCCTCCTGAAGGATTCTCTCACCGGGAATTCCATGCACCACCTCATTATTAATGGAAACACAGATATTGGAGGGAAATCCACGATAACCTTTAAATGCTGGAATAGCATCATGTTTCTTGATGAACTCCTCAGCCAAAATGTCCAAATCCCTGGTCTTCATCCCGGGTCTCATCTTTTCTTTAAGAAATCTCAAAGCACCAGCAAGAATTTTCCCATTCTCTTGAATTATATTTATTTCCCTTTTTGACTTCAGCTCAATCATAATTATTCTCTGTTGATCTCCTTTAAGATCTTATCCCCTATAGATTTCGGATCGACCTCACCATTAATCACTTGAAGTTTTCCCTTTTTTTTATAATAGTCTTCGATCGATCTTGTTTTCGCATTGTAAATTTTTATACGATGTGAAATCGCATTCTTTTGGTCATCTGGTCGGGAACAAAGCTTTCCACCGCAGAGGTCGCATTTCCCTTTAATTTTAGGGGGCTTGGAATCTACATTATAGTCAGCTCCACAAACAGAACAGATTAATCTACCGGAAAGTCTTTGAATAACAGTTTTTTCCGAAGCGTCCAGTTTAATTACCTTGTCCAGCTCTTTCCCCAGATCCATTAAAAGCTTATCCAATCCTTTTGCCTGGGACAAAGTTCGGGGAAAACCATCCAGTATAAAACCTTTTTCACATTCGAGTGCTTTGATTTTGTTCTCTATTACTTGCATAATGATATGGTCTGGTACCAATAGCCCATTTCTTAAGTAACTATCCACCTTTTTTCCTAAATCCGAGTTTCTCTTTACTTCCTCTCTGAGTATAACACCTGTTGAAATCCAAGGGATTTTTAACCTTTCTGATAAAAGCTGTGCCTGGGACCCTTTTCCGGATCCAGGAATTCCCAATAAGACTAATCTCAATTAAAATCTAACCTTGATTCTGCCTTTCTTCATGAATCCATCGTAATGTCGCATAATCAGGTGCGATTCTATCTGCTGCAGAGTATCCAGCGCCACTCCCACTACTATGAGAAGTCCGGTGCCGCCAAAATAGAACTGAATATCCATGGTTCGCATCATAAAGTAAGGAAGTATGGCTATCAGAGCAAAAAAGGTCGCACCGGGTAAAGTTATCCTGGTTAATACCCGGTCTATATACTCGGAGGTCCTTTTACCTGGTCTGATGCCCGGTATAAAACCTCCATACTTTCTCATATTGTCTGCAAGATCCACGGGATTGAATACAATGGCAGTATAGAAATATGCAAAGAATATAATCAACATTCCATAGACCAGAGAATAAAGCACGCCTCCTGGTCGGAATGAGGTTGAGAAATTTTGCACCATCTCACTGCCCGGAAAGAATTGGGCTAAAGTAGCGGGAGCGAACATAATAGATTGAGCAAAAATTATGGGAATGATCCCAGCGGTATTCACGGATAGTGGAATATGGGTAGATTGTCCTCCATACATTTTCCTCCCCACCACTCTTTTGGCATATTGAACTGGAATTTTCCTTTGTGCCCTGGTCACCAGGATGATTGCAGCGATCACCCCAATCATCACTAACAGAAGCACCAGCTCCTGCATAAAGTATCTCTCACCCCGCAGCAACCTTCTGATCTCATCTATAGTCCCGCTGGGGAATCTGGCTATAATTCCAACCATAATAATGAGCGAGATTCCATTCCCGATTCCCTTATCAGTTATTTGTTCACCCAGCCACATAATAAAAATGGTTCCCGAGGTAAAGGTGATCATGGTAATCAACTTAAAGGGTACTCCCGGATTAGGTACCACATACATCCCGCCCACATTCAGGCTTCCCAAAAAGACGCTGGTAGCCAAAGCCTGTATTGCTGCAATGAGCACAGTGCCGTAGCGGGTATACTGGGTTATTTTTCTTCTTCCCTCTTCCCCCTCCTTTTGAAGCTTCTGGAAATAAGGCACCACAGCACCCAGAAGCTGCATAATAATGGAGGCGGAGATATAAGGCATTATCCCCAGGGAAAAAACAGTAGCCTTGCTAAAGGCGCCGCCCACAAACATATCAAAAAAACCTAAAAGAGAACCCCGAGCTTGCTTAAAGAACTCGGCTAAGACGTGGGCATCTATTCCCGGAGTGGGAATATGCCCGCCTATCCTGTAAACTACAAGGATAGCCAAGGTGAAAAGTATCCTTTTTCTCAGCTCCGGTATTTTGAAGATGTTCTGGATTTTTTCTATCATTTTATCACCTCAGCCTTACCACCACAGCCCTCTATTTTCTCCTTTGCCTTTTTGCTGAAGGCATTAGCTTGAATGGTTAAGGGAACAGAAATATCACCTTTGCCCAATATCTTTACAGGTTCATCTTCTTTTCTTATCAGGCCCATTTTTTTCAAAACCTGAGGGGTGATCAGTTCTTGATCCTTAATTTTCTTTAAGGATTCCAGGTTAAGGATCTGATATTCCTTTTTAAAGATATTGGTGAATCCCCTTTTGGGCAATCTTCTCACCAGAGACATCTGTCCCCCCTCAAATCCAGGTGTTCTTCTTGCTCCGGACCTGGCCATTTGTCCTTTATGTCCCCGGGTTGAAGTTTTGCCATGTCCGGATCCCGGACCCCTTCCCACTCTTTTCCTCTTTTTCTGTATACCTTTTAGTCTTTTGATTTGACCGATTCTCATTTTGAGATCTCTTCCACCTTAAGCAGATGTTTAACCTTTTCAATCATTCCTCTTATCTGAGGAGTGTCTTTACATACCACACTTCGATTAAGTCTTTTTAGACCCAGAGCTTTTATGGTATGCCTTTGTTTTTGGTTACTGCCAATTACGCTTTTAATCTGGGTTATCTTCAGCTCTTTTGTCATTTTATTTCTGTTAAAAATCTTTATTTACCACTTTTTTTTCTCAAATCATCGATTTCCATAATTCTCCTGAGACACAAAAACCCACTGATAGTAGCTTTAACCACGTTATGGGGATTATTGGACCCCAAAGATTTGGTGAGAAGATCCTGGATTCCAGCCACCTCCAGTACAGCCCTAACTGGTGCCCCAGCGATTAACCCGGTTCCAGGAGAAGCAGGTTTCAGAATCACCGAGGCAGATCCGAATCGGCCCACAATCTGATAGGGAATGGTACCATTGACCATGGGGATTTCTACCATGTTTTTCTTGGCAGCTTCAGATCCTTTGTTAATGGCATCGGAAACCTCACCAGCTTTTCCCAACCCGATCCCCACCTTACCTTTTTTATCTCCTGCTGTTACCAGGGCGGTAAAACTAAACCTCTTACCACCTTTCACTACCTTAGCTACTCGGTTTATATGGATTAATCTCTCCTCAAATTCTGCCGTATCTGTTTCAAATTTTGGCAAGTTTTACCTCTCTGGTTTTTAGAATTTCAGTCCTCCCTCCCTGGTCCCTTGAGCTAAGGCTTTCACTCTACCATGATACTTAAATCTATTCCGGTCGAAAATTACTGTTTTGAGCCCTTTTCCCTGAGCTAATTTAGCCAGGTGTAATCCCACCTTTTTGCTCACCTCAGTTTTACTATCCTCTTTCTTAACAAGTTCCTTAACCTCAGAAGTCAGACTTGAAGCACCGGCAATGGTAACACCCCTTTCGTCATCTATCAATTGAGCATAAGTATGGTTCAAGCTTTTATAGACGGTAAGCCGGGGCCTAAGGCTGGTTCCCCTGATTTTTTTTCTGGTCCTTTTTTGCCGCCTGTCTGAGCTTTTTCTTTTTAATTTATGCTTATCTTTCATGATTAAACCGCAGTTTTGCCAGCTTTCTTTCTTACTTTCTCCTCCTGATATCTTATCCCTTTTCCCTTGTAGGTGTCAGGGGGACGAAATGATCTGATATGTGAAGCTACCAGTCCCACCAACTCCTTATCGATTCCCCAGACTACAATTTTGGTAGGTCCTTCCAGCTCGATTTTTATACCGTCTGGAGGTATGAAAAGTATGGGCAGGGAAAAACCTAAACTCAGGCTAAGTATTTTACCTTTAATTTCTGCTTTGTAACCTACGCCTTTGATTTCTAGGACTCTGTTATATCCCTGAGTTACACCCTTTACCATATTGGCTATAAGGGTACGGGATAATCCATGAAGGGACCTATCAAACCTTCTGTTTGAGGTCCTTTCCACCACTATTTCTTTATCTTTAAGGCTGACTTTGATTTCAGGACGTAGTTCCCGGCTCAGCTTGCCTTTGGGACCTTCAATGGATACTCGATTTCCCTGAATATCCACCTTAACTTCCTGAGGAATAGGAATGGGATTTTTACCGATTCTGGACAATTTTACTCCTTATTTTTACCACACCCGACAGACAGCTTCACCACCCACACCAGCGTTTTTTGCCTCCTGGTGGGTCATAATCCCTTTTGAAGTGGAAACTATAACAATTCCCAGTACTCTTCCAAATTTCTTCAAATTCTCATTTTTTACGTAAATCCGCAAGCCTGGTTTACTTATCCTCTTCAGTCCGGATATGAAGCTTCGATTATCTTGATCGTATTTCAAGAAAACTCTTAAAAGGTTTTGACGGTTATCCTCCACCTCCACAAAATTTGAGATGAACTTGTTATTCATAAGTATACGGGCGATCTCCTTTTTAATTCTGGAGGAGGGGATGTCCACTTTCTTGTGTTTAGCTTTACAGGCATTTCTTATTCGAGTCAACATATCTGCTACGGGATCGGTGAGGGTCATACTATTTCTCCTTCTTTACCAGCTTGCCTTTACCACACCAGGGATATGTCCTTTCAAGGCCAGTTCTCTAAAGCAGATTCGGCATAAGCCGAACCTCCGCATATAACCTCGCGGGCGGCCGCATATCCTACAACGATTCCTGCGTCTGACCTCAAATTTAGGTGATCTTTTGGATTTCTCAATCAGGCATTTTTTGGCCATGGTTTCCTCTTTCTGATTCAACTTCTAAAGGGCATACCCAGCGCTTTCAAAAGCTCATATCCCATTTCATCTGTTTTAGCTGTGGTAATTATCGATATATTCATTCCTCTAATCTTCTCTATCTTATCGTAGTCAATTTCCGGGAAGATTATCTGTTCTTTAATTCCCAGGGTATAGTTGCCTCGACCATCAAAGGAATCCGAAGGTGTTCCCCGGAAATCCCTGATCCTGGGTATAGCCACATTTACCAATCTATCCATGAACTCATACATTCTATTCTTTCTCAAGGTAACCCTGCAGCCTATGGGCATTCCAGCTTTTAACTTAAAATTGGAGATGGCTTTTTTAGCTCTTCTGGTTCCCGGTTTTTGTCCGGTAATTAAGGTCAGATCCTGCATGGCTGCATCTAAAAGTTTTATGTTCTGGATAGCATCTCCCACTCCTATATTAACTACTACCTTATCCAGTTTAGGTACCTGCATCACGTTCTTAAAACCGAACCTCTTCATGAAATCCGGAATTATCTCCTTTATATATTTTTCCTTGAGTCGGGCCATCTCAAACAATCTCCCCACACTTTCGACAGATTCTTATCTTTGATTTCACACCCTCCGAGCTCTCAACTATTTTAAAACTCGCTTTTGAGGGGGAGGAACATCTGGAACAGTAAAGCATAAGATTGGAAAGGTTCACCGATGCTTCCTTCTCCACAATTCCACCTTTGCGATTTCTGCTTGAGGGTCGGGTATGGCGTTTGATGAAGTTGACACCTTCAACGATAGCTCTGCTCTTTTTTAGATCCACCTTAAGAATTTTACCCATCTTGCCTCGATCATCCCCACAGATCACCAGCACCGTATCACCTTTTTTAAACCTCATACTCTTTCCCTTATTCTTTAAATCACCTCTGGAGCTAAGGAAACAATCTTCATAAACTGTTTTTCCCTGAGCTCCCGGGCCACCGGCCCGAAGACTCTGGTGCCCTTTGGTTCCAGCTGATCATCGATTATCACCGCAGCGTTATCCGAGAATCTGATATAAGAGCCATCCTTTCTTTTGGTCTCCTTGGTGGTTCTAACCACCACCGCCTTACATATATCAGATTTTTTAACTGCTCCTCCCGGGATGGCATCCTTGATAGCCACTATAATGATATCCCCTACCCGGGCATATCTTTTTCGGGATCCACCCAGGAGTCTGAAACACATGGCCTTCCTTGCTCCAGTGTTATCCGCTACATTAAGCTTGGTATACTCTCTAATCATTTGATCTTTCTATCGGGCTTTCTCCAATACGGAGACGACCCTCCATCTTTTCAACTTGGAAAGGGGACGAGTCTCCATTACCTTGACTTTATCTCCAATCTTACATTCATTTTTCTCATCATGAGCATAAAGCTTGTTGGTCCTTTTAACTATTCGCTTATAGCGGGGGTGTTGGAGTAAACTCTCCACAGCTACCACAATAGTCTTCTGCATTCTATTGGAAATAACTTTACCTGTCCTTACCTTCCTTTTGTTCCTTTGTGACATCTTCCTCCTCTAACGCTTTCCTTTCCGGGGTCTCCTCTTTTTTTTGTACAGTAGATAAAAGCTTGATCTTCAGTTCATCTTCTCTTAATATGGTATTTATCCTGGCCAGATCTTTTCTCAAGGTTCTTAATCTCAATGGGTTTTCTATCTCCTTAAACGACTTTTGCATCCTTAAGTTGAAAAGTCCTTCCTCTATCTCCAGCTTCTTTTGCAGAAGCTCGTCTTTAGTCATCTCTCTAAGCTGCAGGTTCCTCATGATTAAACTCCGATCCCCTCTTTTCTGGCAACGAACCTGGTTTTTATAGGCAGCTTATGAGCTGCTAATCTTAAAGCATCCTTAGCTAATTTAAGTGTTACTCCCTCAAGTTCAAAAAGAATTCTGCCAGGTTTGACCACCGCCACCCAATATTCCGGAGCACCCTTTCCCTTGCCCATCCTGGTTTCAGCCGGTTTGGCAGTAACCGGTTTATCCGGAAATATTCTTATCCATACCTTTCCACCTCGTTTGATATGCCGGGTAAGCGCTACTCTAGCTGCCTCTATCTGCTTGTTAGTCAACCAAGCTGGCTCCAGAGCCTTTATTCCATATTCTCCGAAATTCACCTCAGAGCCTCTATTGGCTTTGCCTTTTCTGCGGCCTCTCTGTTGCTTTCTGTATTTAACTCGACTGGGCATTAACATAGGGTATCACTCCCCCAAGAAATTAGTATTTACCTTTCCTAGTTCTTCTTTTCCCCTTAGGTTCCAGAATCATCTCCTGTTTCTCCTCTTTCTCTTTTGGGGAACCTTTTCCTAATATCTCCCCTTTACAGATCCAGACCTTAACCCCGATGCACCCATAGGTGGTATGAGCAGTGTCCTGAGCATAATCTATATCTGCCCTCAGAGTATGGAGGGGTACCCTTCCATCCATATACTTTTCGGTTCTGGCTATCTCTGCTCCAGCCAATCTTCCCTTGCAATGAACCTTTATACCCTCAGCTCCCATTTTCATGGCTGAGCTGATAGACTTCTTCATCGCTCTTCTAAAGGAAATTCTTCCCTCCAGCTGCTTGGCAATACTTTCAGCTACCAGTTTGGCTGATAGCTCAGGTCTTTTCACCTCGATTATATTTATGGATATCTCTTTTTTGATCAGAAGCTGCAATTCTTCCTTCAACCTGTCTACCTCAGCTCCTTTTCTGCCGATAACGATCCCGGGACGAGCAGTGTAAACATCCAGTGTTACCTTTTTAGGAGCTCTGAATATCTCCAGGTTGGCAATACCGGCATGTTCCAGTCTGGTATTCACGTATCTTCTAATCATTAAGTCTTCCTGCAGGGTGCTGCTAAACGCCTTAGTTGGGGAAAACCACTTAGAGTTCCAGCTTTTAATTATTCCCAATCTAAAACCAACCGGATGAGTTTTCTGTCCCAAATTTTTCCTCCTCTATTTACCTTCGGGTTCCGGGGTTGATTCCTCAGCCACGACGATAGTGATATGACTGGTTCTTTTTCTGATCCGAAAAGCCCTTCCCATTCCGGTGGGGCGAATCCTTTTCATTATGGGTCCCCCATCTATCAAAATCCTTTTGATGAACAGATCCTCAGCTTTCAGTTTCGCGGTCCCGGTTACACTAAGTGCATTGGCAGTTGCAGACCTGATGGTTTTCTCCAGAGGAATGGCAGCAACCTTGGGTACGAAGGTGAGAATATCCAAGGCCTCGTCCACCTTCTTACCTTGAACCAGATTTGCTACTCTTCTTATTTTTCTTGCCGACATTCTCAAGAATCTGGTTTTAGCCTTCGCCTCCATAGGTCTCTCCTGTTATTTCAAAGAAGTTGATCTTTCCGTGATTTTTCCGGAATGACCTCTGAATGTTCTGGTGGGAGCAAACTCTCCCAATTTATGTCCTACCATATTCTCAGTTATATAAACCGGAATGAATTTATTGCCATTATGTATGGCTATGGTATGGCCTACGAACTCCGGTATGATAGTTGAGCGCCTGGACCAGGTCTTAATTACTCTTTTTTCCCGGGACTGGTTTAAGGCATTTATCTTTTTCAAAAGATGTTCATCTACAAACGGACCTTTTTTAAGAGATCGGGCCATTCTATCTTCTCCTCCGTACAATCAACTTATCCGAGGGTTTCTTTTTCCTTGTCTTGAACCCCTTGGTGGGCTTACCCCACGGGGTGCAGGGGTGCCTTCCTCCTGAGGACTTACCCTCGCCCCCACCCATGGGATGATCAACCGGGTTTTTAGCTACGCCTCTGACAGTGGGGCGTATTCCCAGCCATCTGGATACTCCGGCTTTTCCTAAGGATATGTTCTCATGATCCAGATTACCTACCTGACCCACTGTAGCATAACAATCCAACCTGACCAACCTTATTTCGCCTGAAGGCAATCTCAAATGGGCATGTTCTCCTTCCTTTGCCACCACCTGAGCTACAGCTCCAGCTCCCCGAGCTATTTGTCCACCCTTTCCTTTTTTAAGTTCCACATTATGAATCATAGTCCCCAGAGGAACTTTTCCTAAGGGCACGGCATTACCCACCTTTATCTCAGCTTCATCGCTGGCAACGATTTCATCCTTCACTTTAAGTCCCAGGGGAGCAAGAATATATCTTTTCTCTCCATCAGCATAATTCAGAAGCGCTATATTAGCAGATCTATTGGGGTCGTACTCAATGGAAACCACGCTTGCTGGTATATTCAGTTTATCCCGTTTAAAATCTATCACTCTATAGTATCTTTTGTGTCTACCACCTTGACCCCGAACAGTAACCCTTCCCTGACTGTTTCTTCCGCCCTTTTTCTTAAGGGGTCTTAGTAAAGACTTTTCCGGCTTGGCTCTGGTGATCTCATTAAAAGTAGATATCGTTCTAAATCTCAGAGATGGCGTTATGGGCTTGAATTTCTTTATTGGCATTTTAAATCCAAAGTATTAAATATTAATTAAAAGCAGATTGTATTCTTCCCGAAAGTTATTTTGAGTCTTAATGTTATACACTGTAAACTACGTTTTTAAATCCTTTGGGTTTGTTTGGTGAAATCTGCAGTTTAGATCTCCATATAAAATATCTTCATATTCATAAAAGCTAAGAAACGGTAAAAGTACAGCTTCCAAATCTGCATCAAATTTTTTGCTTCAAGTCATTTCGAAAATTTCTATTCCCTCCCCGGGCATGAGCTGAACAATGGCCTTTTTCCAGTTAGATCGCTTCCCCTCGAATCTTCCCATCTTTTTCAGTTTTCCGTGTTGATTCATGGTGGTTACTTTCTTGACCTTCACCTTGAAAATATCTTCAACCGCTTTTTTAATCTCCAGCTTGTTTGAGTCCTTATCCACAACAAAAAGATATTTGTTCTCTTTAGTGCGGAGTCTGTTTCCTTTTTCAGTAAGTTTGCCGGTGATTATCACTTTTCCGGGGAACTTCAACTGGCAAACACCTCCTCTAAAACTTGCAAACCCATCTGGGTCAAAAGAAGAAACTCAGAGTTTAAAAGATCATAGGGGTTAACGGTCCGGACTTTTCTATATGTTAGGTTTTTTATATTTCTACAGGATCTGTAAAGTTTATCATCCCGAGGTTCATCCAGAAGCAAACACTTGGAATCAGAAACATTCAGATTCTTTAGAATCTGAACTACACTTTTTGTTTTGGGTTGATCCAGGGTTATATCCTCAATTATCTTTATTTTATTCTCATTGGCTTTGAGGGAGAAGGCAGATTTCAGAGCCAATCTTTTAATTCTTTTAGGAATTCTAAAGGTGTAGTCCCGGGGAAAAGGTCCAAAGGTTCTTCCCCCTCCGACCCAGATAGGAGAGTTTATGGTTCCAGCTCGAGCCCGACCGGTTCCCTTCTGGCGCCAAGGCTTGGTTCCACCTCCTCTCATTGTGGAGCGTGTCTTTTTACAAACCGTACCCTGCCTCTGGTTAGCCAAATAAGCTTTTACATATTCATAAATAACATTCTGATTGGGAGATATGCCGAACATATCATCCTTAAGTTTAAGTTCACTGACTGATTTACCTTCTATGTCATAAAGGGTTGTACTGGCCATGGTTCAACCTCTTTTTGTCTTTCTTATGATCAGAATTGAGTCCCTCTTGCCCGGAACTGCTCCTTTAATTAAAATTATATTTTTGTTCAAATCCAGATCAACGATCTCCAGATTTCTCAGGGTTACCTTCTCCCTCCCCATTCTCCCTGCCATTCTTTGGCCTTTCCAGACCCGGGAAGGGTAGGAGCTTCCTCCGATGGAACCAGGTGCTCTTAACCTATCAGATTGGCCGTGCGATTTGGGACCTCCTCTGAAATGATGCCTTCTCACTGTTCCTTGAAAACCCAATCCTTTTGAGATCCCAGAGATATCCACTTTTTCTCCCACAGAGAAGATATCAGCTTTTATTTCTTGGCCCAGTTCCACCTTTTCCTCTTTTTCCAATCTGACCTCTCTTAATGTCCGCATGGGCTCAATTTTAGCTTTGGAAAAATGTCCTGAAAGTGGTTTATTAACCAGAGATTTTCTTTTTTCTCCAAATCCCAGTTGGACTCCATCGTAGCCATCTTTATCCTTGGTTTTTATCTGGATGATCCTGCAGGGACCTGTTTTAACAACAGTTACCGGGATCACATCGCCGTTGGCATCGAAAACTCGACTCATCCCAATTTTTTTTCCGATAATTCCATTCATTTTAAAACTACACTTTGATTTCCACATCCACCCCGGCGGGTAGATCCAGCTTCATTAAAGCATCCACCGTCTGGGGGGTGGAATTATATATATCTATAAGTCTTTTATGTATCCTGGTCTGAAACTGCTCTCTTGATTTTTTATCCACATGAGGGGATCTCAGGATGGTATAAACCGTGCGTTTAGTAGGCAGGGGTACTGGCCCGGATATCTTAGCACCGGTGCGAATAGCGGTTCTTACGATCTCCTTGGCAGATTTATCCAGGGAATTGTGATCGTAAGCTTTAAGCCAGATTCTTATTTTCTGTCCATTCATGTCTTTTTTTGCAAAATGGATTCTTTAGTGTTCAAAGTTAAGAAGACGTCAATAGCCATCAATTTGTTTGTATGTTAGATATTTATTCTAAGATATCGGTGACCACACCGGCACCTACGGTTTTACCACCCTCCCG
>CAYURP010000035.1:0-28577 GCA_964447175.1 uncultured Ignavibacteria bacterium
CACGACAAGCAGGAGATTCAGACCTTTATGTGGGATTATGTGGGAATAGTCAGATCCAACCGCAGGCTGAAAAAAGCAAAAGCTCGGATCGAAAATCTGCAAAAAGAGATAGAGGAGTTTTTCAAACTGAATCCGGTAAGAGAGGACGTAATAGAGTTAAGAAACATAGCCACCACAGCAGAACTGATCATCCTATCCGCCTTAGCCAGAAAAGAGAGCCGAGGGTTACATTACAATATAGATTATCCAAAAAAAGATGACCTGAATTGGAAAAAGAATACTATAATTAAAAAGAAGGTTCCTTGAAATATCGAGAGATGGCTTCGCTATCGCTCGCAATGACATCAGTCAAGCTCAATTGTCATTGCGAGGAGCGTAAGCGACAAAGCAATCCCTAAGAAAATGAGAAATGGATAAACAATACTATATTTATATAATGACCAACAAGAACAATACAGCCCTCTATACAGGTGTTACCAATGACCTGAAACGTAGAGTGTATGAACACAAACATAAAATGTGCAAGGGGTTCACAAAAAAATACAATATTGTAAAACTTATTTATTATGAAATTTGTCAAGACCCCTACAACGCAATAAATAGAGAAAAGCAAATCAAAGGTGGTTCAAGAAAGAAAAAAATTGAATTGATTAATAGTATTAACTTGGAATGGAAGGATCTCTATGATATCATTTGAGATTTCTTGTTATCAATTCCCTGATATATCCAGAGATTGCTTCGCTATCGCTCGCAATGACACTAAAAAGAGTTTTGAGGTTCGGACGTAATAACATTGTAACATGGAAAGTTCTAAGCTGTCATTGCGAGGAGCGTAAGCGACGAAGCAATCCCTATATAAATTTAAAAAAATAAAAAAATGAATTCTCAAGAGGAATTAATAATCATACTTGATTTCGGGTCCCAGTATACTCAGCTCATCGCTCGCCGGATCAGAGAGCAGAAAGTATTCTGCAAGATATTGCCATTCAACTCTGAAATCGATCCCCAGGATAAAAGAAATCTGAAAGGGATAATCCTTTCCGGGGGTCCCTCCAGCGTTTTCGATGAGAATGCTCCAATACTGGACAAAAAATTTCTCGAGTTGAATGTCCCCATCTTAGGTATCTGCTATGGTTTACAAATTATAGCCCACAGCCTTGGGGGCAAGGTTGAAAAAGGGAAAAAAAGAGAATACGGAAGGGCAATAATTGATGTCCAGGATTCATATGACCTCTTCAAAGGTCTGGATAAAAAGCAAAAAGTCTGGATGAGCCACGGTGATTTCGTGGTAAAACTTCCTGAAGGGTATCAGACCCTGGCAACAACGGAAAGCATCCCCTATGCAGCCATAAAAAACCCCAAGAAGAAAATCTTTGGGTTACAGTTTCACCCTGAGGTAGTGCATACTGAAAACGGAAAGATAATCCTTGAAAATTTCCTTTTTAATATCTGCGGATGCAGAGGGATCTGGACCTCAGAATCTTTTATCTCCACATCCGTGCAAAAGATAAAAGATGAAGTAGAAAATGGAAAGGTTATCTGTGGCGTGTCCGGAGGAGTGGATTCATTCGTTTGCGCAGTTCTGGTCAATAAAGCCATCGGAGACCAGTTGACCTCGATCTTTATTGATAACGGACTCCTGAGGAAAAATGAGGTTGTCGAGGTTATCGGTGCATTCAAAAAACTGAATATGAAATTCGATTTTGTGGATGCCTCTGAGAGATTCCTATCCGAGCTTAAAGGGGTAATTGACCCCGAGGAGAAAAGAAAAATCATCGGAAGAGTTTTTATAGAGGTTTTTGAAGAAGAAGCTAAAAGAATAGGAGAGGTCGATTTCTTGGCCCAGGGCACACTCTATCCGGATTTGATTGAATCCATCTCCTTTAAAGGTCCATCCGCCACCATCAAATCCCATCACAATGTGGGAGGCTTGCCTGAGGTTATGAATTTAAAATTGATCGAGCCTTTAAAAGAGCTGTTCAAAGACGAGGTAAGACTGATAGGAAAAGAGCTTAATCTTCCTGATACAATACTCCAGCGACACCCCTTTCCTGGCCCGGGATTGGCAGTTCGGATCATAGGTGAGGTTAACAAGACTGAGTTGGACCTGCTAAGAGAAGCAGATGAGATATTCATTCAGGAACTCATAAAATCCGGATATTATGACAAAGTCTGGCAGGCATTCTGTGTTTTGTTGCCCGTAAGATCAGTCGGGGTAATGGGAGATGAAAGAACCTACGAGAACGTTGCAGCATTAAGAGCAGTTACCAGTACAGATGGAATGACCGCAGACTGGGCGCAGCTCCCTCCTGATCTAATAGGAAAGATTTCCAATAGAATCATAAACCAGGTCAAAGGTATAAACCGGGTAGTTTATGACATAAGCTCCAAACCACCAGCCACTATTGAATGGGAGTAGATCGGTTAACGGAAAACTGTTCACAGAAAACAGAAAACTATCAACGAACAACCATTCACAAAAATCTGTATGAATTATTAACCTTGACACTCCGAATCGCCCCCTTTATATTGAAAATCGGATTTAAAAGCTAAGGAGAAGCAATGCTAGAAGAATTAGCTGAGTTTCTGCAGCACCGCAGGGACAAGCTGAAAAAATTAAAAGAACTGAATATCAATCCATATCCCTATCATTTCAAAAGGACTCATTCCACAAAAGAAATACTGGATAATTTCGAGACCCTGGAAAAAGAACAAAAGGAAATTAAATCTGCCGGAAGAATCGTCTCCTTAAGAAAACATGGAAAAAGTTCATTCTTCCACATCCAGGATGGCTTTGGGAAAATACAGGTTTATGTTAAATCCGATGAGGTGGGTGAAGAAAAATTCGAGCTTTTAGATTGTTTTGATATCGGGGATCACATTGGCGTGGAAGGAAAAGTCTTTGTCACTAAGACGGGTGAGAAATCGATCCGGGCTAAAGAATTCACGATTTTATCAAAATCTTTGCGCCCCTTACCTGAGAAATGGCACGGGCTTCAGGACAAAGAGCTCAGATACCGCCAGAGGTATTTGGATTTGATCGTAAATCCCAAGGTCAAGGAAACCTTTTTAACACGTACCAAAATCATTCATAAAACAAGACAGTTTCTGGACGATTCAGGATTCGTTGAGGTTGAAACGCCGATCCTGCAACCTATTTACGGCGGTGCCTCTGCCCGCCCATTTATTACCCATCATAATGTTTTAGATATGGATTTGTATCTAAGAATCGCAGATGAACTTTACCTTAAAAGGTTAATCATAGGTGGATTTGAAAAGGTGTACGAGTTCTGCAAGGATTTCAGAAATGAAGGAATGGACAAAAATCATAATCCTGAATTCTCAATGCTGGAATTGTATCAGGCTTTTGCTGATTACAATGAGATAATGGATCTTTACCGAAAAATGCTGATATATGTGGCACAAGAAACTCTCGGTTCGACTAAAATAACTTATCAGGGAAATGAAATTGATCTGAGCAGCGAATGGAAGCGAATACCCATTCTGGATTCCATAAAGGAGATCGGTGGAGTGGATGTAGTTGGTAAAGATGAGAAAGAACTAAAAGAGATTGCGTTTAACCTGGAGTTGAATGTGGCAGAAGGAGCTAACAAGTGGAAGATAATAGATACCCTTTTTGACAATTTGGTTCAACCGAAATTAATTCAGCCTACGTTTATCACTGATTATCCTCAGGAGATTTCCCCTCTCGCAAAAAAACATCGGGAAAAAGAGGATTTGACCGAAAGGTTTGAGCTTTTTATTGGGGGATTGGAATTAGGCAATGCCTTCTCCGAGCTAAATGATCCTTTGGATCAAAGGCAGAGGTTTCAGCAGCAGGCTAAGTTAAGGGATTTGGGGGACGAGGAAGCTCAGGTTTTGGATGAGGATTATCTAAAAGCCTTAGAATATGGTATGCCGCCCACCGGCGGATTGGGAATAGGTATTGATCGGGTGGTGATGCTTTTCACAGATTCCTCTTCCATTCGAGACGTGATATTTTTCCCACAAATGAGGCCGGAATTGTAGTGAATAGTGTTTAGTTCATAGTTTTTAGATATTTTTATTCATTAGTTGGTTGGGCAATTGGATTTGCCCAACCTAAAGACCTGGTGGCGGAAATCCAATTCCGCCACCAACAGAAAAAAGAGCGAAGCTGAAGCTTCGCACTTTAGGTTTGCAATGTCCTACGAATTCTTTATAGCTAAAAGGTATCTCAAGTCAAAGAAATCATCCCAGTTCATCTCCATCATTACAGTCATCTCCGTGCTGGGCGTGCTCATTGGAGTAGCTGCCTTGACATTCGTTTTGTCCATGATGAATGGCTTTGAGAAAGAGGTGAGGTCCAGGATAATCGGAACCACTGCCCATATCAGCATCTTCTCCACTCACGGCGAGGGAATTGATAACTACGAGGAGCTCATTCCCTTGATAAAGGAGGAAAAACACGTTAAAGCCATCTCCCCTTTTATCTATTTTAAGGCTGCCATTTCCTCCAAGGAGGCTTCTGATGGAATCGTGGTCAGAGGAATTGATTTAGATCGGGAAAAAGATGTCACCGAAATTCAGGATAATTTAATAGTTGGAAACTTCAAGCTGAAACCGGAACAAGAAGGAGAGCTTTCAGGCATTGCCCTGGGAGCAACTTTAGCTGACAGGCTGGGCGTTTCCTTAGATGATGTTGTGGTTTTGTTCAGCATAAATAAAGAGGATTTGGAGGGCGGCTGGACTATGCCCAAAGCTACCAAGTTCAAAGTCCAGGGGATATTTGAGACCGGTATGTATGAATACGACGCTTCCCTTACCTACGTATCCTTAGAATCTGCACAAAAGTTACTAAATTTGGGGAACAAAGTTACCGGTCTGGAAGTGAAAATAGATGATCTGTATAAGGCACAGAAAGTGGCACAGGATCTGGATAAAAAACTGGGATATCGTTTCTATGCTTTAGACTGGATGCATATGCATAAAAATCTTTTCTCCTGGATGACCCTGGAGAAATACGCCATGTTCATCGTCTTGAGCCTGATCGTGGCTGTGGCAGCATTCAACATAATAAGCACCCTGATAATGGTGGTGATCGAGAAGAGAAAGGATATCGGAATATTGAAATCCATGGGCTCCACTTCCCCTTCCATTATGAAAATATTTATGTTCGAGGGACTGGTGGTGGGCATAATCGGTACCGTTTTAGGAAGTGCTCTGGGATTTATCTTATGCTGGGTTCAGGAAACCTTTAAAGTTATATCCCTGCCCGCGGAGATATACTTCATCAGCTCCCTACCCATAGATATGAGAGCTTTTGATTTCATCCTGGTGGCATTTGCTGCTGTGGGAATCACTTTTCTGGCAGCCCTGTACCCTGCCAAAAGGGCATCAGAGCTGGCTCCGGTGGATGCCATAAGATATGAATAGATCAAAATTAGAACAGCAGTTTTATAATCAATAAACTATTTAGATTAAAAGTATTGCCAAATCGGGCGAAAATAATTATAGTAAGGATGTGGAACCAAATAGGGTAATCTTAGAAGGAATCGACATACACAAAAGTTTTCAAACCGGATCGGAAAGGCTGGAAGTATTAAAGGGAGTGAATCTACGTATATATAGGGGGGAAATGGTGGCGGTGGTCGGAGCTTCGGGTGTTGGAAAAAGTACTTTACTTCACATCCTGGGAGCTTTGGACCGACCCAATAAAGGAAAGGTGAGTTTGAATTCAACCGACATATTCTCCATGAACGAGAGGGAACTGGCGCATTTCAGGAACAAAACCATCGGTTTTGTTTTCCAGTTTCATCATCTACTGCCGGAATTTACGGCTCTGGAAAACGTGCTCATGCCCAAACTCATTGCCGGAGAGGAGATGAAAGACGTTAAAAAAAAAGGAGAGGAAATTCTGGCTGAGGTGGGATTAATGGAAAGAAAGGATCACAGACCGGGTGAGTTGTCCGGCGGGGAACAGCAGAGGGTAGCAGTTGCCCGAGCTTTAATAAACGATCCCCAGATCCTGGTTGCAGATGAGCCCTCAGGAAACTTAGACAAGGAGAACAAGGATAACCTACACCAGCTCTTCACCCAATTGAATGAGAAAAGGAACCAGGCCATAGTATTAGCCACCCACAATCAGGAGCTGGCTCAAAGAGCCAAGAGAATCTATAGACTTAAGGATGGGAAGGCCGACTTAATTTAAAATAAAGGAAAAATTATGCTCTGTCAGGATTGTGGCAAAAGAGAGGCAACAGTTCACCTAACCCAGATAATAAACAACGAAAAGATAACTCTGAATCTATGCGATGAGTGTGCCGAGAAGAAGGGATTTCACTCCCCCCTGGGAGGATCTGCTTTCCCCCTGGCTGAAATCCTGTCCAGCATTATGGATAAAGGAGTTTTAAAGGATTCCAAAGAGCTTAAAGGGCAACGTTGTCCCAAATGCGGAATAGCCTTCTCAGATTTCGGCAAAGCCGGAAGGTTAGGTTGTGGCAATTGTTATAAAGCTTTCCGGGATCAGTTGAGAATCCTTTTGAGGAAAATTCACGGATCGGATTTGCACCGGGGTAAGATCCCTCCGGCTTACGGGGATGTAATGAAACCCATAAGGGAGGAAAAGAAATTGGAAGAGGAACTCCAAAAAGCTATCGAATCCGAGAATTTCGAAATGGCGGCTCAAATCAGGGATAAGATCAAAGCTCTATCCCGGGATAAGGAATAATACTTATGTTTGATAATCTGGTTAAAAAATCCGCTTCCTGGCTTTCAGGAGAAGGAAAAAGTGCAGAGATAGTCTTATCCAGCCGGGTAAGATTAGCTCGTAATATCACCACTTTTCCCTTCCCGCCGGTGGCAGACACCGATACCAGAGAGAAGGTTCTGACCTACGTGAAATCAGCCATAGACAAAACGGAAAAACTGAAGCAAGGTTGCTTTTGCACCTCAACTGAGCTTTCAGCTCTGGATATGAGCTTTTTGATGGAAAGGCATCTGATCAGTCCTGAGTTTTTAAAGGCTCAGAGCTCCCGAGGTATTTTTATTGACCAAGATGAGGGTGTAAGCATAATGGTAAATGAGGAGGATCATCTCAGGATTCAGGCTATCATGTCGGGATTGGACATAAAATCCAGCTGGGAAGCAGTAGATATAGCGGATGATGAGCTGGCTCATTCGCTGGAGTTTGATTACGATTCCAGTTTCGGTTATTTAACCTCCTGTCCCACCAATGTGGGTACGGGAATGAGAGCTTCGGTTCTGGTACATCTTCCAGGGCTGGTTCTGACCCGCGAAATTGAAAAAGTTATCAGTAGAATCTCCAGAGTGGGGCTGACCGTAAGGGGCTTTTATGGGGAGGGAACGGATGTTCTGGGTAACCTTTTTCAAATTTCAAATCAGAGGACCTTAGGCAGATCCGAGGAGGACATAATCGGAGATCTGGAAAGGGTAACCCAGCAGATCATTGAATATGAACACAATGCCAGAACCACCTTGTTCAAGGAAGCTAAAGAACAGATCGAGGATAAAATCTGGAGAGCATATGGAATATTAACCCATGCTCGGGTTTTGACCTCCTCTGAGGTGATGAATTTGCTATCCGCCATAAGATTAGGGATAGGGATGAAAACCTTAGCTGATATTTCAATAGGCCTTATAAATGAGCTTCTGCTTTTAACCCAACCTGCCCATCTCCAGAAATTATATGCTCGGGAGATGAACACCAATGAGCGGGATGCGGTTCGGGCAGAGCTAATTAGAACAAAATTGAGAGGTTAGTATTTCTTTTTTTTCAAATAACCTTTGACTTTTTTCGATTTATTCGTAAATTAATGATGAAGGAGGACTTTTGAAAGCGAGGAAGATTCGATGAACGAGATGTTTTCCGAAAGAGCTCGAAGATCAATCGAGTACTCCCGCGATGAGGCAGCCCGACTGAGACATGACTACATAGGAACAGAGCATCTCCTTTTGGGCTTGGTCAGATTGGGAGAGGGATATGCCGTTGAATGCCTTCTGAATATCGGAATAGACTTAAATGAGCTCAAGCAGGCGGTGGAGGATGTGGTTCAGCCCTCAGGCGGGACCTTAACCATGGGTCAGCTTCCCCTAACCCCAAGGGCAAAGAAAACCCTGGAGCTTTCAGCTCAGGAAGCCCGGGCTTTAAGATCCAAAGAGATAGATACCGAGCATCTGCTTTTAGCTCTTTTAAGGGATGAGGAGGGAGTGGCTTCTCAGGTCCTCTCTCAATATGATGTTGACTACAAGGAAGTCTATGAGGAGCTTAAGAATATCAAAGCTGGAAGACCATCCTCCTTCGGGAAAAAACGCAAGAAAAGCAAAACCCCGGCTCTGGATCATTTCGGAAGGGATTTAACCGAGTTAGCCAGAAGGGGTAAATTAGATCCCATTATTGGAAGGGACAACGAGATAGAAAGGCTCTCCCAGATCCTCTCCAGAAGGAAAAAGAACAACCCGGTCCTGTTAGGCGAGCCTGGTGTAGGAAAGACCGCTATCGTTGAAGGATTAGCCCAGAGGGTAGTAAAGAACAAAGTCCCTCAGACCCTGGAGAACAGAAGAATCGTAACCCTGGATATGGCTTCTCTGGTAGCCGGGACAAAATATAGAGGGCAATTCGAGGAACGGATGAAAGCGGTAATGAACGAGATCATTAACTCCAAAGATGTGATTATTTTCATCGATGAGCTTCATACCATAGTAGGTGCAGGCGGAGCTGAAGGTTCTTTGGATGCATCCAATATCTTCAAACCCACTCTATCCAGAGGGGAGATTCAATGCATCGGAGCCACCACCCTGAATGAATACAGGAAATATATAGAGAAGGATGGAGCTTTGGAACGCAGGTTTCAGACGGTGATGGTAGATCCTCCCAACTCCGAGGATACTGTTAATATACTCAATGGATTGAGGCCTAAATACGAAGAACACCACAAGATAAAGATAAAAGATGAGGCTATTAGAGCCGCAGTTGGGTTGTCTGACAGATATATCTCCGGCAAGTTCCAACCGGACAAAGCCATTGATGTGATAGACGAAGCTGGCTCAAGGGTTCATCTGAGCTCTTACACCAAACCTCCGGAATTCGACGAACTGGATCAAGCTATCCAGGAGATTCAGAAGAAGAAAGAGGACGCAGTAAAAAATCAGGAATTCGAAAAAGCTGCCCAGCTCAGAGATGATCTCAAATTCAAAAAAGAGGAACTGGAGCAGATGAGGCAGAAATGGGAGGAGGAACGGGAAAAACAGACAGTGAAACTCACTGCAGAGGATGTAGCTCTCGTTGTTTCCAAGATGACCGGCATTCCTGTTTTCAGGTTGGAGGAGAAGGAATCCAAAAAGCTTCTGAGAATGGAGCAGGAAATCAAAAAGAGGATTGTAGGGCAGGAGGAAGCTATCTCAGCCATAACCAAGGCCATCCGCAGGTCCAGAGCTGGATTAGGTGATCCCCGCCGCCCCATCGGATCCTTTATCTTTCTGGGACCCACCGGTGTGGGGAAAACCGAGCTGGGCCGGGCATTAGCTGCTTTCCTTTTTGAGGATGAGAACTCTCTGGTGCGGATAGATATGTCCGAATATATGGAGAAATTCTCCGTTTCCAGGCTCATCGGTGCTCCTCCGGGATACGTGGGTTACGAGGAAGGCGGTCAGCTAACTGAAAAGGTCAGAAGAAAACCTTATTCGGTAGTCCTGTTAGATGAGATAGAAAAAGCGCATCCGGATGTTTTCAACATACTTTTACAGATGCTGGATGACGGTGCGTTAACTGATAGCTTCGGCAGGAAAGTGGATTTCAAAAACACCGTGGTGATCATGACCTCCAATATGGGAACCAGGGAGATAAAATCCGGTAAGGGTTTAGGGTTCAAAAAAGATGATATAGAATCCTCCTATCAACAGATGAAGGAAAAGATCATTGATCAGGTGAAAAAGACCTTCAATCCCGAACTTCTAAACAGAATAGATGAGATCATAGTCTTCAAACCTTTAGGTATGCCCCAGATTATGGAGATCGTTGATATACTTTTAACTGACGTGGCTAAAAGATTGGCTGAAAGGGGAATCTCCTTTGAGCTTTCCCCGGAGGCTAAGAAATTCCTGGCGGAGACGGGTTACAATCCTACTTTCGGCGCGCGTCCTTTAAAACGTGTGATCCAGAAGTTTTTAGAGGATCCATTGGCTGAGGAGATTTTAAGAGGCCAATTCGCCGGCGATTGCCACGTAGTAATAGATAAAAAGGAAGGAGAGGAAAACCTCTCATTTAAGATAGCCGTTACTCCAGAGGATAGAAAGGATATACCGAAATCTGTCAAACAGTAAGGAAAGAATAAAATGGCACATAAAAAAGGCGTAGGCAGCTCCCGCAACGGAAGAGACTCCCACGGACAAAGAATGGGTATTAAATGTTTCTCGGGAGAAGCAGTTTCAGCCGGAAGCATTCTGGTGCGTCAAAGAGGAACCAAAGTCTATCCCGGTTATAATGTGGGCATAGGAAGGGATAATACCCTTTTTGCCAAGATCACCGGGGTGGTAAAATACGAGCGCAAAGGCAAAGACAAAAAGATCGTATCGATATACGCTTAGATGCATCTCTTTTTTTCTCAATCTTTGTTATTTTTTTCACAAAGTTAAACCTCAATGGCTCCATCTAAGAAACTGACATCTGTATTTTTTATATAACTTAGGAATAATTCTGCTCTTTTGAAAATGAAAGAAATTTGTATCGTTTTAGCTGGTTGTGGTTTTCTGGATGGATCTGATGTGAGGGAAGCTGTTCTCATCTCCTACTTTTTAGAGAAGAATGGTTATAGAACCGTTTTCGCAGCTCCCAAAACATCCCAGAAAGTGGTAGTAGATCACAAAACCCAGGAGGTTCTTTCTCAAAAAAGAGAGGTTTTGAACGAATCCGCAAGACTAAATGGAGAGATCAAGGAATTAGAGGAAATAAAAGGCGATAAAATCCTGGCTTTGATTTTGCCTGGCGGAGAAGGCATAACAAATAATCTCACAGAGCTGGACAAAGAAAGCAATCTATTTAAAGTTGAGTTCCAGACCAAAAAAATAATCAGAGAGATATTCAGAAGAAAAAAGCCGATCGGGGGTTGCGGTCTTGCTTCACTGGTGATCGCCGGGTCTTTAAATGACATAGTTGAATCCCCCCTGACTTTAACCACAGGAAATGATACCAGAGTGATCCAAAAGCTCGAAAACTTAGGCGTTAATCATGTAATGGCCAAGCCCACAGAAGCAGTGATCGACGAGGAACACAGGATAGTTACCACCACCGGTTATTTAAGCAAAAACAGAATAAAGGAATTTGCCCTGGGAATTAAGAACATGGTCTCAGGGATAATAGAGTTAACCAAATAAACCATCGGAGGAGTTATGCGTGAGATACAACCCGATAAGATCATCAAAACTGTAAAACAGCTCTGCATCGACGCTAATTACCATCTGGGCAAAGATGTTATCAACTCCCTGGAGGAGGGTTACAAAAAAGAGGAATCTCCAGTAGGGAAAGATATCATCTCCCAGATTCTGGAGAACGACCGTATCGCAGATGAGGGAGTTTTCCCGGCATGTCAGGACACCGGATCAGCAATCGTCTTTGTGGAGATGGGAGCCGACGTTTTCATCAAAGGCAACCTGTTCGAGGCGATTAATGAGGGAGTGCGTCAGGGATACAAGGATGGCTATCTGAGAAAATCGATTTGCGATCCCATCACCAGAAAAAATACCGGTGATAACACCCCGGCAGTCATTCATATGGACATCGTTTCCGGAGATAAGCTCAAGATCACAGTGGCTCCAAAAGGCGGCGGATCAGAGAATATGAGTTTTGTTAAGATGATGAAACCTGCTGACGGAATCGAGGGGGTAAAGAGTTTTGTAATCGAGTCGGTCAGGCAGGCAGGATCCAATCCCTGTCCACCAATTGTTGTGGGAATTGGCGTCGGAGGACCCAGCTTCGAGAAGTGCGCTCAACTGGCAAAAAAATCCCTTCTAAGACCCATTGGCTCAAGGAATCCGGATAAATTCTATGCAGACGTAGAGAATGAACTTTTAGAGAAAGTTAACCTGCTGGGAGTGGGACCCCAGGGCCTGGGAGGAACGGTAACAGCATTAGATGTGCATATAGAGGTAATGCCCTGTCACATTGCAAGTTTTCCATCAAGCGTGAACATCTGTTGCCATTCCGACCGGCATAAGGAAGCAATTATTTAGTCAAATTAAAGATAGATTTTTAGCCTGATCGCTAAAACATGGAGGGAAAAATGGCTGAAGCAATAAAATTGAACACACCTTTGACAGATAAAGACATTGAGGGTCTGAAAATCGGAGATAAGGTTTTGATCACAGGTGAGATCTTCACCGGCCGTGACACTGCGCACAAAAGAATGGTCGAGATGTTAGATAAGGGAGAGAAACTCCCCTTTGACATTAAAGGCCAGCTCCTCTATTACGTGGGACCCAGCCCTACCCGGCCAGGCCAAATCCTGGGGTCAGCCGGACCGACAACTTCGGGAAGAATGAATAAATACGCTCCTCGAATTCTTGAAGCTGGCTCAAAAGGTATGATCGGCAAAGGAGAAATGGCTGGTAGCGTGCCCGATGCGCTCAAGAAATACAAAGGAGCATATTTCATCGTAGTCGGCGGTGCTGCAGCTTTGATCTCCAAGTCCATCACCAAAGCAGAATTGGTAGCCTGGGAGGAGTTAGGAGCCGAGGCAATTAAGAGATTCACCGTAAAAGATTTCCCGGCAATAGTCGCCCAGGACAGCCACGGCGGAAACCTATTTGTGGAAGGTGTAAAGAAATACCAGAAGATTTAACCTGAAACCTCAAAAAAATAAATAGCTTTGGAATGAAATCGCGTAGGGGTGGAGTTTATCTCCGCCCTTTCGGTTTTTAGTTATTAGTAATTTGTCATTAGTTGTTATAAAAATGTAGGGGCGGACCTCTGTGTCCGCCCTTTTATTTTTATTCGCGTAGGGGCAGAGCTTGTCTCTGCCCTTTTTTGTTTGACAAATTAAATTTTAGATATAAATTGAAAATTGACAAGAAAATCTTTCAAAAGGAGATTTGGAGACATGCAAGGTTGGGTATTTTACTTCGTAACATCAAATAACGTATTACCTATAACTTTTTTAGAAAGAAAGATACAACCTAACGGAGCTGATTATGATGAGTTTGTCTTTGAGGTAATGTATGTGGAACAAGATCGAAAAGAAAAAAACACGGTTCAGATGACTAGGAGTTTATTAAACCCTAAAGAGAAAACTGAATGGGATTCTACAACTGTACTGGTTATGGCTGGAAGATGCCTGATAAAATGGCTTAAGAATAATAGGAACCCACTTAGCTTAGGAACAGACAATTACAGGAATTATCAATACACTAAGTTTGTCGAGTGGGATTTGATCGAGAGAGAAATCTTGGGGATATTCTATCATTTCAATAGAGCGTTAGTTGCCAATAATAGCTTGAGTTTTCTTGATCTTATGATCTCTACAGAGTTTAGAGATGTACAACTTTTAACAACTATAGAATACTTGACCAAAAGAGGCTTTCTCATACAGGAGGGCCATTATACAGACTTCAGAGAACAACGATATTCTGTGAACAGGCAAAGACTCGATGATATAGAAAAGAGACTTCATACTGCGAAGCTTGTGGAATCAGGCGAAAATAAGTATTACAGGGAAGTAGACATTAGCCCAAAAGGAGATTTCGCTTTTGTCATCATGCCCTTCAGAGAGGATGAGATGGAACAAACAGTATACACGGAAGCAATAAAACCCACGGTTCAAAACACTTTAAAGATTGAATGCCTTAGATCAGACGAAGATTTAACACCTCGAAAAATTGATGACAAAATATATACTTTGATTAAAAAAGCGAAGATTGTAATTGCAGAAGTAACAACTGGAAATCCCAATGTGTTCCTTGAGTTGGGGATGACACAGATACTAAACAAAGACATAATTATACTAAATAATAAAACGCAGGGTGTGAAATTATTACCCTTTGATATTAGAGTAGATACTGTGATATTTTATACTAATTTTGATGAATTAAAAAGGAAACTGAAAAAAGCTCTCGAAGTTATTTAGATACAAACAATTCTAAAAGATGAAAATTTAGTACTGAAAAATCCAAGGGGGATTTGTTTTTATAAAAAGAACACTTGTTGATAAAACCTATTTTTTATGAAAGATCATAATCCCAGTTTGCACCAAGGTGGATCCAAATGCATAATAATTGAGGGATAAATCCCCTTCTACGCGTAGCGGAGCCTTTACAGCTACGATTCAGGTGTACCTCTGACAAGGTCAGGAAACCTTGCCCTACCCACATATGTGAACATAAATGTTCACACTCCAATATCTGTTTCATCTGTTGGGAATAAGAAAAAATATAAAATTAAACTTCAAATTGACTCAATTTATTCTGATAATACCTTGAATACAAAGCTCCCACTGGATTGTGAGCTAAAACCCTGTCCTTGACTACCAGGGTAGTCACTGGTGCTTCTGAATATTTTGTAAAAAGAATATCGTGCCCCATACAAAGCCCTAAGATGATATTCAAATCCGTCTTCTCTTTATTTAAAATCATAGCCTGAGCCAGAGGATTGCACATAGCCTCGTATCTGTCACACTTTATTTTTGGCATATCGTAAAATTCCTTTTCCACACCTCCCACCTTACAGCAAACAGACTCTACTTTAAAATGCTTTTTCAAAAGCTTTTGCAGGATTTTAGCCTCATTTCCAAAGCCGACACAGAATGCTATACCCAGTTTCTTGTAATCCATTTTCCTGGAAAAAAGTATCAATTCCTCTAACCTGGTGTATTTCATATAGTATTTTGCTTCGATCTCAGAGGCTAACTTTAAGATCTTAAGGGTGGTCTCATCCCACTTTTTTTCCTTTAAGGAATCTGCCATTCCAAAGCAGTCTTTGCCCTGGTAACATTCCTTATCCTCACAATTGGCACAGTTCATCCATCCTCCCTATCTGGTTTCTATATACTTAACTCAAATGTTCAGTTTACATCCACAACAAAAAATCACTTTTCAGAAATAGGGCTTTTAAGATAAGGCGGCTTGATGGCTTTAGCTTCGGTTTCCTTGAGCTCCATCTCCTCGATCAAAATCGAGGGAGCAACAATGGTAGCGGGAAGTTCATTATCGTGGCCTAAAAGGAAATTGTAAACATAATAGTCGTCAGCAGTCTCGGTTATGTCTTTCAGGGTCTTGACCGTAACAGCTTCGAATTCAGCGCCTCTGATCGGTTCCTCCCTTCCATCTTCCACCCACACTTTATAGATTTCCAGAGGGGGAGTGAGCTCCTTTTCCTGTTGTTGACCGCCCATGTAATATGAAACGCCTGAGGATCCTTCCATTTCCAGGTTTTTGTCCTTCAGTTTCTTAACGATGATTCCGTATTCTAAGTCTGAATCCTTGCAATACTGGATCAGCTGGTTTTTCAGCTGGTCATAGCTCATGGTCTGTTCGGAGGTCACAATAAGGTTGGTCGACCTTCCCTTGGGAGTGGATTGCACTGTTCCCCGGGCATGACCATTGGATCCTTTGATCTTTTTAGTGGGAGTCCTGCTCATCAAAAGATCGACCAGCTTACCTTTCTCCACCAGAGTAACCGGCTGAGCTGCAACGCCGTCATCATCCACATCGTATCCACCTATCACAGGTGAGTTCTGCCATTTAGAGATGGTGGGATCGTCTTTTATGCTTAAAATTTCAGGCATTATCCTGCGGTTAACCTTATCCGCCAATTTTGGTTTCCGGATGATAAATGAAAACCTCTCGTCTCCCAAAAGCGGTGTGCGGGGCTCTGAGATATTAGCCGCAAAAAGCTGTCTGAAAAGCTCACCTGCCGCTTGCTGGGTGAAGATCACCGGTCCCACATATTCTGTTAGCTTCTCCGATCTGGTTATATCTAATGTCCTCTGAGCCAGTTCTTTTATCTCCGCTTTTAGCTTATCTCTGTCCGGCAGATCTTTCCCATCTTTGAAATAATAGGTTTCAAAATCGAAAATTTGCTGCCCATCCTCTGCCTGGGTGGAAACTAACACCTCCAGGGTGATTAATGATTCACCTTGACGATTTTTCGAGCCCTCGCTGTTGACAAAGTACTGGTTGGATGCCATTTTCTCGAACTGGATCATCCAATCGTTAAGGGATGGGTACTCGGTGAAAATACCTGACAAATCCTTAACCGTCTCCACCCAGTAGGCGCTGTCCACATCCAATGATGTTTTGGGTTCACTGTAGGTGTAGGGCTCTTCTTTTGAGAAATCCTCGGGCAGGTCGGTTATGGTTTTGTTCTGCACAAAAGCTCTTTTCCTGGAGAGGCTTTCCAGAGCTTTTTTGTAAGCCCCATCCGTTAAAAGCCAGATTTTATGTCTTATGGCATCGTAGTCATCTTCCAGGGTAATCGCAGTATAGGAAGGGGACATACTCCAGTAATCAGCCAAGAAATTCGTGTTGTCAAAAGCATAATCACCCACCCGTAAATCCACATTCAAGTACCTCCTCTTCAGTCTCTCCGATTTAGTCAATGCTCCAAATCCGCCTTTGATCTGCAGAGCATTAAAGTCGTTTACTGTATAGCTCACATAATAGGGCTTTTCAAGGTCCTCCATCTGAAGCTGGCTCATGGTTCGATCCAGTTCATCCTGCATCGCCCTAAAGACAACATCATTCTCCAGTGACTGAGCCAAACAAAACTGACCCCAAAAAAGAAAAGAAATTAAAAGAAATAAGGCAGAGAAAAGAATCAGATGGCTTTTATCTTTGAGCTGTTTCATTTTCAACTCCTTTTTTATTTTTTACAAATAACAATCTACTAACTACCAACAACTACCTGTGGGGGGGCGGCAGAATGGGTGGTTTTTCCTGTCCTTTCATCTTCTTCTCCACCTCGATCTCCGAGACCAGAATACTGGGTGATACGGCTGAAACGGGCACCCAGCCGGATTCCGCACCGCAGGTACCATTAAAGATGTCGTAATCATCGCCGGTGGCAATTATCTTGGCGAAACTGGCCAGAGGCGTTCCCACGATATCCACTCCCCTTACTACCTCATCTGGCCTGCCATCGCTGTAAACCCGGTACACCAGAAGGGGAATGACCTTAAAGGTCTGAGGTCCGTATCTCTGGGTGGTGGTAAATCCACCGGATATATCCTCAAAGATCAACCCGTAGGGTTTATCCTGCTTTTTACATTCCTCAATCAACATCTCTTTCAGTTTGTCATAAGAGACTGTTCTTTTGGATTCCACTATCAGATTACCCTGGCGGGCAACCACCTGTCTTCCATATTCCCTTCTACCATGACCATTGGATTTGGGAAAACCCTCCACTGGTGAGCGGGACATCAGGAAGTTTTTGAGCACGCCATCCTCGACCACAGTCACCTTCTGAGTTTTTACCCCCTCATCATCATATTTGTAATATCCTCTGAGAAAGGTTCCGTTATGCTCTTTCTGGGTAGCGTCATCGTAAACCGAGATGAACTCCGGGAGAATCCTCTCCCCCACTTTTTTAGCAAAGGTCTGCCCTTCCATCTCGCTTTTCTGGCGATGCCCTTCGACTCGGTGACCAAAAATCTCGTGAAAGAAAACTCCGCTGGCTCTATTTACCAATATGGCTGGACCAGCATAGGGTTCCACCAGAGGAGCTTCCCTTAAAGCCAGAAGCTCATTCACCATTTTGTGAATAGCCTCAAGTACCTCTTCATCCCGGGGAAGTTTATTAATATCATCTGCATCGAAACCGGTATATCTTCTCAGATCCATCCCGTCATCAGCTTTGCCCTCACAGGACAGTTGGAGACGAATGTATTTGTCACCGGTTTGTATCTTGGTACCCTCAGAGTTCACAATATACCTGTTCACAGATTCCACATTTAAAAAGACTTGTGAGTTAAGAACTTCCGGATATTCTTTGAAAACCTGGCTGAATTTCTTCAGCTTCTCTTTCCAGGGGGAGGGATCAAAATCAATCCTCACCGGATCCTCAAGATAAGTTTGAGGCTCTTCCTTGGAAAAATCATCGGAAAGATCCTCCTCCTCCACTTTAACTGCCTTATTTGTCAGAACCTTAGTATATCTATCCTGAGCCTGCTTAAACCTTGTTTCCGTCTCCAACCAGATTCTCTGCCTGATGGCAGCCTCATTATCCTCAACACTTATTTCCACCTCTCTGGGAATATATAGAGAATAATCGAAATCGCCTCTTATCTCATGGGTATTATCCAGTTGATTGTTACCTACCCGGGCGTCCACGTCCAGATATCTGGATTTTGTTCTTTTATCCTCTGTGATCGTTCCCAGGCTGGATGAGATCCTGGTTTCATCGATATCTTTTATCTCATACCCCAGAAAGTAAAGGGGTTGAGGTTGAACCGTACTTAACATATCAAAACAGCGATTCAGCTCCTTTTCCATAGCTATTAAAACCACACTCTCCTGAGAGGCTAAAGCACAAGGAAGGTTTAATACCGCAAACAAAAACAGGACTGTGATAATCCCCCATCCCCTTTTCCATAATTTGGATAACATAACTCCTCCTCTTTTTACATTTAAGAATTTGATCAAAATCAAATTGATTTCTTTGCTTTATCTTAAAGAGTCAACCAAATTATAATATCTACGAAAAAAAGAATCAAGCTAATATATAGTATTTGAGCTAAATCAGAATAAGACATTTTATAGATTTTAACCCAATAAAAGCAGGCAAAATGTCAGGGTAAGGCTCTGTCTTCGCCCGATAATTAAAAAAACTTAACACAAAATCTTTGCTATCCGCCTTCAGATTCTTTATAATTATTTGGATTTGTATTGTCTTCAAACTAATTGTAATAATTTTATGAACATAGAACATTTTAAAAGACATATTCGTTTGAAGTTTAAAAGAACACATCTCCCTTTTGTTACTTTAAAATACGCTCAGACCCTAAATGGGAAAATTGCCACAAAAACCGGGGATTCCAAATGGATCAGCAGCTCCTCTTCCCGTCGTTTAGCTCATCTTCTGCGGAGTGCTCACCAGGCAGTTCTGGTGGGAGTGAATACAATCATCAGAGATGATCCTCAACTCACGGTACGTCTGGTCAAGGGCAAAAATCCTCTCAGAATTGTAGTTGACTCCAAGCTGAGAAGTCCGCTAAAAGCCAAAGTGTTCAAAACCAGAAGAGGCACTAAAACCATTCTGGCTACCACTTCAAGAGCTGATAGCAAAAAGATTAAACAGTTTAAAAAAAGGGGTGTTGAAATATTATTCATCAATACAAATAAGTCTCACCAGGTCGATTTAAAAGACCTGCTTTTTAAATTGGGTAAGAAGAATATCAATTCGGTGTTAGTTGAGGGAGGTGCAAAGATAATAACCTCATTTTTAAAAGAAAAGCTGGCTGACCGGATGATAATTATCATTGCACCCCTTATAATGGGCAAAGGAATAAGCAGTGTAAATGACCGGGAAATAAAAAAGATCAAAGATTCGATATCTTTTTCCTCTCTGAAGCTTTATAAATATGACCGAGATCTGGTACTGGATGGCATAATCAAAAAACCTTTGAATGAATTCAAAGATTAAAATGCAAAATTCAAAATTAATTTTAGGGAAGAGTAAAAAAAGAAAGGATTTAATTATTTTATTATCCTTAATATCTGCCTGAAAGCCGGGGAATCAGCAGTCTTCAGGAGCTCAAAGATGGCAGACTCAACCGAGCCAATCACAACTCCCTCCTTTTGCATTCTATCCAGAGCATTTCTGCAATCGGATTCCTTTCTGGAGCTTGTCCCGTCATAGGGAACATAGACAAAATAGCCCTGATGAAGTAAATCTAAAGCGGTCTGAAGAACGCAGATATGCGACTCAGTACCGCAAAGAACCACCTGATCCTTTCCAGAGGATCTTATTCTTTCACTGAACTCGTCTTTACCCATACAGCTGAAACAGATTTTCTCCATGGGCTTAACCTCTTTTAACAGTTCAGAGATGCTTTGGTCAGTTTTGCCCATTCCCTAGGGATATTGTTCCGTAAGAAGAATGGGTAACTCCATAATCTTAAAAGCCTTGATTAATTTGCTGGTATTCAGGACAAGCCCTTCCTTTTTCCACATAATCTTCAGGAGCTTTTCCTGGATATCCACCAGAACAAGAATAGTTTTTTCATTTGACAAAAGATGAGGGTGAGCCATAAGATTTTTCAGATGGTTTTGTAAGGAAACCCCGTGGTCTTATTTATATGGTTTTACCTCGAATTCCTTTTCCAGGCATTTAACTGCATCAGAGATCACCTGATCTGAGATCATACAGGTGATGGAGGAAAGGGAGGTGGAGATCATCTGAATGTTAATACCGGCATCAGATAAAGCCTTAAACATCTTTCCCGCAATACCCGGCTTCTGGATCAGTCCGTGGCCTGAGATGGTGATCAAAGCTACATTGGAATCGTGGGTCACATTCTGGGCGTTTGTTGATTTTTTGAGCGAGTCCATCAAAACCAGAATTGCGGGGAGTTCCTCTTCAGCCACCACAAAAGATATATCCGATTTGCCTTTGGAAACGATATTAGAGGATACCAGTTCCACATTGAAACCCTGGCTCCCCATTTGCCCGAAAAGTTCAGCTGAAATTCCGGGCTGGTCATCCACAGAATGTAGAGTC
Organism: uncultured Ignavibacteria bacterium; assembly: GCA_964447175.1. Lineage (GTDB taxonomy): Bacteria > Zixibacteria > MSB-5A5 > MSB-5A5 > SM23-73-2 > CAYURP01. Next base: position 20,702 of record CAYURP010000035.1, read on the forward strand.
ACCCGGGCAACCTTAGTATTCCCGATAATTTCGATGTCTTGCATATCTCTACCTCGTTTTTAATTTTTCTTACAGCTTTATTTTAACCCAATATGTAAAATCTGTAGGCACGAATTCATTCGTGCTTTTTAAGCACCCCGTACTCTGCGGGGTACCTACAAAACTTTACTTAATCCAAATATATGAAATAATATGATAAGAGAGCAAGCAAAAAATGAGCGGAAACTTCTGATGCTTCTGGAATAGAAATTCCCGAAGCTAATTTACATCAGCGATCATATTACTGTTTTTTTTGCAGTCTGATAGCCTAAGTCAAAAAGCTTTTTTGAATCCTCGGGTTTGAACTCGGTGTCGAATATCTCGATCTCGTTTTCCGGGTAGATCCCCACTATCTGGATCTCTTTTTTCTCCCTCTGGGATTTCTGGCTGTACAGAAAGGCGAAACGCCGCTTTTTGTCTTCAAAAATTGTTTCGATCTCAGCTTTGAGATCATTATCCTCGATCCTGGAAAAGACTTCCTCCTCCAGCTCGCTCATCACTTTGATATCATTGTTGACATCCTTAGCATCCTTAATATCCCGCTCAAAATAACCATTGGGTCCCAAATCCAGAATGCTTCTCAATCCCACGGAGAAAAGGTTCTTGAACTTTTTGGAGAGGCTTTTTCTGTTAACATTGGGGTACCGGGGGAAGTTATTGATGATATAAACCGTACCCACATCGTACTGGAAAACGATCTTAAGCGGAGATTTGTTCATTACCCCGCCGTCCACATATTGCTGAGTTTTGATGCTATTTTTGCCACCCAGAAGGTCCTCGATCTCCTGGTCATAAACATAATGGGTGAAAGGCTGGAATGCCATGGGAATGACAGCGGAGGTCAGGATATAATTTACCGCCTCCTCCTGGGTCATTATCGTAGTTATGTCCTTGCAGTAAAGCTTTCCGGTCTGGAGGGAGATGAAATAGACTAAAAAATGCTCTACGTTTGATTTAACCCTGGGCAATTCTATATAGGAGTCGATCAGTTCCCTTAAAGGGGAATTGTCATAAGCTGATTCGGGCAGGATGATGTCAGGAAGACTCTCTTTAAAACTGAAAAGACTTCTGAAGGTCCTTTGCAATCTTTTAAGAAAATTATGGGGCTTGTATATGTCCTTATTGTGGATATTAAACCACCATTTTTCCAGTTCAGCTCCCACATTCTCAGGCTTTTCCTGGGAAACAATCAAACCATTCAAAGCCCCGACCGATGTACCAGCTACAACGCTGAACTTAAGCCCTCTATCCAGAAGGCATTTCACAGCACCAGCCTGAAATGCCCCTTTGGAGCCACCACCGGATAAAACTAAAGCTGTATTCCGCATCTAACCCCCTGAAATCACATAAAGTCCATTTGTTAAAATCAAAAAAATCTTTTCCTGATAATGTATCGGATTAAAGGCTATTTTTAGTGAACCTCCTGGAGCAATTCTACTTCTTTATAAGACTGACATCTGTCACATTTGCAGTTTAATCAGATATATATGGTCTTCGGACTATCTGGTTGGCAATAGCATATCCTGCTTTTTTAATCCCTCGGGCAGCTCGAACTCCGCATCAGCTACCCCTTTTGCCTGGATCTCGGTTACCTCAGTGGTCATCTCAAATATGACCCCTTTTTCTCCTGGCTCCTCTTCCTTTTCCACCTTCTTGCCCATCATCTCCATAGCCTTCCTCATCTGTTCTTCCTGTTCAGCTCTTTCTTCCTCAGATCCCGCTATTCCCTCGCCTGAAGCTTTCATCTTAACCATGGTAAGCATGGGAAAACCTTTTATCTCATTCATCTTTTTTGCCAGCCCTTCAGTATTCAGCCCGAACTGGCCCAAACCCTGCGCAAAATTCGCATATTGACCCCCTTCCCATCCCATCTTCTGGGCCATCTTCATCTGGAAATCCTGAAGCTGGTCGTATCCTTCAACCTTGGGGGAAACCCAGAGATCTGTTTGAACCTCAAATTCCTGGGCTTTGCCGGTCTGGGGATCCCTTCCTTCAGCTATCATGGTTATAATGTATTCCTCGCACTCGTACCCGCCAATTTTCTTTTTCTGGCCGGTCTTTTTTACGTCAAATTTGAGTTTCGCCTCAGGCTCTTCCTCTGGTTTTTCTTTCACCTGTGTTTTCACTCTCTCCATCATCTTTTTCATCTGGTCAAAAGTCATCTCGGTGTAAGTTTTTTCGGTCAAATTGATCGTCCAGATCAAATCCTTATCCAGTCGAGTGATGGTAAGCTGGTTTTGCTCGCCTCCTCCAGGCATGAACTGGGTCATGGCTCCGGCGAATTTTGTTTTTGTGTCTTGCCTTTGTTTATCACCTTTCAACATAGTCGTAGTTTCCATATCAATCTTACCCATTCCCATAATTCCCGAAGTACTGGCTTTAGATTTGTATACCAGATCGGCAAAGGAAACGGAAAACGAGAAGAAAAAGAGAACAAATAAAGAGAGGATGATTAAAAGATAATTTTTAGAGGAGTACATAAAACACCTCCTGGTTTAAAGAGTTTAATCTTTCATATTACAATTTAAACGCAATAGAAACAAGATGCAATAAGATAATTACGATTTTTCGAAAATTAGCAAATCTGTTTCATCTGTTGGGAATTTCCTGTTTCATCCGCTGGGTATCGTTTTCCCATCCAGCCATAATCATTAGTTATCCTTCGTTGGTGGCGGAATTAGATTTCCGCCACCATGTTTTTAAGGCTGGGTAAATCCCCGGAACGGATCTTGATGACAATTGCCCAACCAACTGCAAATGCATGACCACAAGAAGAGGGATAAACCCTCTTCTACGCGTAGCGGAGCCTTTATGGCTCCGATTCAAATATATCTATGACAAGGTTAGGAAACCTCGTCCTATCCCCCATAGGTGAACATAAATGTTCACACTCCAATATCCGTTTCATCTGTTGGGAATCTCTTTTTTGTTTAGCCATATCTCCCTGTTCATTTCCATCTCCTCAAACTGAACCAGAATGTCCTTTCCCTTTTTTCTGAAATATTTTCTCACGCTCTTGAATCTATCATTTGAGAATACATCGATTTGGGCTCGAGGATCGTGAAGGTTGAACTTGGTCCTGAGATGCTTGAACCCGCATTTCTCATAGCATCTGATGGCTCTTTTGTTCAAAGCAGCAACATCCAGAAACAGCTTCTCGTAGCCTAACTCCTCAAAGTAGTAATTCATCAGGGTTAAAAGGGCATCGGTCCCATATCCCTGATCTATATATTCATATCCCAGGTAAATACCCATCCAGGAGCTTTTACTTTTTCTATCAATTTTATAAAGAGATAAAAAGCCGATCAGATCGCCCTTCAAATTATCAATAGAAAAATAGACCAGATTGGGATCCTCTTTTTTCCTCATATACCACAATTCTTTTTCAACTTTAGACAAAGGAGGGCGGTTATAATGATAGTACAAAGGATCAGGATATGGCTTCCATTTCAATCTCCTTTCGATATCCTCCCTTTTTAGATCCCTGACGATTGTCTTTTTTCCTTTTAAATATAGATTATCCAGCATAGCTAAAGCTTTAAATACGGGTAGGAATGAGACACCTGACCCAGCGGTTTGTCATTACACACGTTTGTGCAAGCCAAATAAAACGTAATGCGAATTAACCTCAGAGCCCCTCAAATAATGGTCAATCATCTGTCTTATCCCAGTAGTGATGTCGTTTGCCCTTTTTTATCCAGGCTTCCAGCCCCATTTCTTTGATAGCTTTCAAATTCTTCATGCAGGAATCAAAATGAAGCCCCATCATCCAGGTTTTGAGCTTATTACACGTCTCAAGATCATCGCACTCATAACAGGCATAAAAACCTTTGTCCATGCAGCATTTCCTGATCTCGCAGGAGGCTTCGCTGTCCTTCCTTTCCCTGCAAATTTTAGAGCATTTCAAACCGGTCATAAATCCGAGCATCTGATGAAACCTGTGATAATCCTTAAGCACTTTGGGAAAGACAGCTTTTGCAGTCCGATCAAACTGATGATTCTCCAGCACCGTCATTAAGCTCTTTGCCCTTTTGGCAAGCAGACCCGTATACCCTAAACAATCACCGCAATAAAGCCCGCAATAGGCCAGTAATTCCTTTTTATCTTCCATCATCTTGCTTCCTTTTCTATTTTTATTTCGCATAAAACGTCTTCAAAAGGCTATTCTTTTTCATTTACAGTATAATTTATTTTAACTGGTTTCAAGCATTTTGTGCATTTTTTTAAATACCAGGACAGTTTAGCACCGCATTCGCATTCCCATCTCTTTGCCTTATAAGCCAGCCAGGTCTCTTCTCCTTGGTTCCTCAATTTTCTTAAATTATTAATCACATCCGAATGGTGCGGCATGCCATCGTTATTAAATTCGATTAACAATTCACAGGGGAATTTATCACATTCCCCGCAATGAGGAATATCCTTACTCACAGCACAAGCTCTTATTTTGCATCCACCGGATTGAGCATCCAATCTGCAGCCGGGACAGAACTCCAATTCAGCATCCTTATATTTATCATATTTGGAGGGCATATCCTGCAGGTGTTTATGATCTTTCTCCTCGAATGCAACCTTAAAACTGCAAGCCCCGCAATAAAGCCCGCAGCAAGCAATCAAATCTTTTTTATCTTTCATCTTTTCCTACACTTGTTAAAAGACTAAATCTTTGTAAACTATTTCTCCTGAATAAAAAAGGGTAGCTCTAAGTTTCCGTTTGGGTAGCCCTGGGTCTCCTGACCCAGGGAACCATTAAATCTAATTTCTCATTCCAGCCATTTGCTCATCATAACAAAATCCAGCCCGTACCAGTGTTTTCTGAAATACGACTCGGGCACAAATCCGCATCGCAGATAAAAGCTGACTGTAGGGGCTAAAGCAGGAAAAGTATAGGCAAATATCTTGTGGCAGCCCTTGCTTTTCGCATATTCAATAACTTTATTCATCAATTTTTTCCCGATTCCCTTACCCTGAACCAGGGAATCAACGCATATCCAGGACAGATCCAGAAGCCCGCCCTGGGTTACTCTGCCCATAGCCAGCCCCACTACTTCAGATTTTTCAACACCCACAAAGGTGAAGGAGTTTTCACTTTTGATAAAGTGCAGCAGAGTCTCAAAAGAATAGCGTTTCAGCTCCTCCTCAAAAAGCTTTTCAGGATAGATTTCCTTTTCATATTTTTCCCAGGACTCCCTTCTCACCCGATGAGAAATATCAACACAAGCTCCTATATCCTCCTCACTCATTTCCCTGATAACCATCTAAATCTCCTCATTTTCTATAGTCAAGAGTTCCATTTGTCTGGGTAGCCTTGGGTCTCCCGACCCAGGCATCTTGATTAATGTTTTGCAGATAAAATAAGTTGTCTAAGATAATTTGTAAAAGTTTTTAATTTCACATTTATCCACCGTTGTCCGAAGTGGCCATTGTTCCTCTTTTTTTTCATCGCATCATCCTATTGAAATCTTCTGTAAAGCAACTTTATTGCTGGGAAAATGAAAAGAATGAAGAATCCTATAAGCACTAAAGTATCCGCAAAAACAATCATGCTTGAACTCGCCGAAAAAGAGTAACGGAGTCCATCAACGGTGTAAGTTAGCGGCATTACATTAGCGAGATATTGCAATACCACAGGCATAGCTGAGACAGGATATACAACACCACTAAGAAATATCATCAAGAAACGGGGTAAATTAAGCAAGGTTTGAGCCTCAAATACCTCCTTCACTAAAACGCATAAAAGAGCTCCAAGGGATGAAAAAACTAAAAGCGAGGGAATAATGATTAGAATAAGATAAAGTAGGTTAGGATTAAGCCCGAGAATGACTACCGACCCGGTCGTCACTATAAATGTCATCATAAACCCAAAAATTGCTCCACCCAACACCTTGCCCAGAAGCACTGCGGGCAAGCTAACGGGTGCTAAGAGTAATCTTTCCAGAGAACCGAGCCGAAGCTCAAAATTGATAACCACCGCTTCGGCAGCGGTGGTGCTGAATAAAATAGTCATCGCAATAAGCCCGGGCACTAACTCTTCAAAGCTACGAGGATTCCTCAAGTAAAAAGCTAAAATCCAGGTAATAGGAAAGACAACACCCCAACTAACCGCGGGAGGCTTGAGGTAGTATGTCCTCATATCTTTTAAAGCAATATAGAAAATGCCTCGTAAGCTATCGCGCCACATCTATTTTCCACCTTTTTCAATCGTCATAACCATCGGGCTTAAACCCGTAATCTTGATAAATGCATCCTCAAGGCTTGGCTTAATACTATTCACCGATTTTATCTCAATACCTTTATCCTGAGTCAGCTGGAACACTTTATCATATATGTCGGAGGGGACACCGCCATAAATCCGTATCTTATTCTGGTTTGCTGCTGCTATTTTAACTTCGGGGAGTCTATTAGACAGCTCTTCTATCAACCTGGAAGTCTCTCTATTAAAAGAGAATTCTATTATCGATTCCTCTTCAGCTACGGATTTCATAGCTTTTGGGGTATCAATTTTTACTATTCGTCCCTTAACCAGAATAGCTACACGGTCGCACAGAAGATCCGCCTCTTCCAGGTAGTGAGTTGTAAGGAAGATAGTTATTCCCTGTTGGCGCAGGTTGCCGATCAAATTACGCAAAGAGCGGGCAGCCACCACATCCAAGCCAACCGTAGGCTCATCCAGAAAGAGAATTTTAGGGTTATGAATCAAAGCAGCAGCAATTGTTAAAGCCCGCTTCATACCTCGCGAGAAAGTGCGAAAAAGGCTATCTTTTCGCTCATAAAGTCCGAAGGTTTTTAGCAATTCTTCTGCTCTTTTTCTACGCTGAGTGCGGGGAACACCATAGAGCTGTGCCATGAATAACAGGTTATCCATAGCGGACAGCTCATCATAGAGGTTTGAAATTTCCGGAACGACTCCAATATGCCTCTTTGCCTTCACGATTTCTGAGTTTACACCGAAGGCGGATCCGCCTCTGGCGAAAATGTCAAAACCCAAAACGGACGCTTTTCCATCTGTGGGTTTGGAGAGCCCGGTAAGCATCCTTATAGTTGTGGTCTTCCCTGCCCCATTCGGACCGAGAAATCCAAAAATCTCACCTCTTTTAATTTCAAAACTAATGTTATCAACAGCAACGAGTTCCCCAAATCGTTTTGTCAGGTCCTTGACATCGATTACATTTTCCATATGCAAAAAACAACCTCTAAAAAGTTAAAACTTTATCACATTCAACTGTCCACTGGGCAAATTCTTTCATATCGCTCAATTTTACACCCTCAATTAATATAAGTTCATTTATTCCACATGCTTCAGAACAACCATTGCATGCTTTTACCTCACCACCACATTGAATTACCGATTTCAGCATTCTTTCGATATTGTAATAGCCATTCGGTGTTTTCTGATTAGGTATGGCACAAAAAACAGCATCAGCAAGTAAGAATATTTTTATCTCCACTTCTTTATGTTCTTTTTGAAGTGTCATAGCCATTCTTAATGCATTATATGCTTTTTCTGTTCCGTATGGAGCATCATTAATTATGATTAAGATTTCCATCCTGTTACCTCTTGTCTTCATTTTCTTTATCTCCTTGTTTCAACCTCAAAGTTGCTATGCTCAGCGGCTGGAAACTACCATAGAACTTCGTTGAATCTGACGTTTGGATTACCATCTAATTCTACCTATTGTCTATTAATCTTATTAGTCTGAAGTTCGATTGATACGGGTAGCTTTGGGTCTCCTCTTGGGTAGCCCTGGGTCTCCTGACCCAGAGGTTATTTTTTTAATACATAAATAATCCAGGGTGCGATTTTCGTTTCATTAACCCATTCGAACGGTTCATCGTCCCT
>CAYURP010000036.1:0-26452 GCA_964447175.1 uncultured Ignavibacteria bacterium
TAATCCTTTTCATTTTCCCTCTTTTATTGTTTATTCTTTTTTTGAACAAATAACAGAACATATCTTTCTCATCCTCAGATATATTCCTTGATTCAAAGGATACCGACATCTCCTTTGGAATCATTTCTTTATATTCAACATTGGGTTCCCTTAATGATAGCACTTTATCTTCTAATTGTTTCTGATTTAATCCCCTCGCCTTCTTGGCTTTTTTTACATTCAAACCTATAGTTTTTAAAATCTCGACTACTATTTTATTATGCCCCGCTCGCTTTTCTGAATGAAATCTAAAATCTCTTTAACTTCTGGGATCAGCTCCATCTCATTTTTTATTTTTTCCACAGCTTCGGAGGTGTTCAGTTTTGATCTGAATATGATCTTATAAGCCTGTTTTAAGATATGGATGGTTTTTTCCGGAAATCCTCTTCTTTTCAAGCCCACCAGGTTCAATCCCACGGTTTTTAATGGATATCCGGCAACCATCATAAAAGGACAGACATCCTTCTGAACTCTGAACCCTCCCCCTATGATGGAGTGGGAGCCAATTTTGACGAACTGGTGGACCGGAACTACACCCCCAATTATAACATAATCCCCGATCTCCACATGACCGGCTAAATTAACGGAATTGGCTAAAATCACGTTGTCACCTATGAGGCAGTCGTGAGCCACGTGAGCATAGATCATTATAAAACAATTTTTTCCAATAATAGTCCCGCCTCTCCATTCGGTTCCCCGGTTTAGGGTAGCATACTCCCGGATTATAGTGTTGTCTCCGATTTTTAGATAGGTTTTCTCACCCCCAAATTTTAAATCCTGGGGCGGAGTGCCCAGAACAGCTCCCTTATGGATCCGGCAGTTTTTTCCAATTATGGTTCCGGAATCGATCAGGACATGAGAACCGATTTGGGTTCCCTTATCGATCTTTACATCGGAGTTGATGATGGAGTAGGGGCCTATTGATACATCCTCGTCCAGCTCTGCCTGGGGATCAACTATTGCGGTGGGATGTATATCCATCAGAAGAGATTCCAGTTTAAAAAATAGGGTTATCTGTTCCTGTTAACTATGGTTGCCATAAGCGTAGCTTCGGTTACCAGCTCATCCTCAACAAATGCCTTGCCCTGCATCTTACATGTCCCGCGGCGAAATTGAAGCATCTCCAGCTCAAAGCGCAACTGATCTCCGGGTAAAACCGGTCGCCTGAACCTGACCTCATCGATGCCCATAAAATAAACCACTTTCTCCTTAGGATTTTCCACGGTGTTTAATAAAAGAATCCCTCCGGCCTGAGCCATTGCTTCCACGATCAGAACGCCAGGCATTATGGGATGTCCGGGGAAATGACCTGAGAAAAAGGGCTCGTTCATGGTAACATTCTTTATAGCCACTACCTTTTTATTGGGCTCCAGATCTATGACCCGATCCACCAGAAGGAAAGGATAGCGATGGGGCATTATCTTAAGAATGGCATCTATGTCCAGAAAGTAACCAGCCTTTTTATCCCGGAGTTGGTATTTCTTCTTGATCTCCTCTTTCTCATAAAGCTGTCTGATTTTTTTCGCCAGAGCCACGTTAGCGGAATGACCCGAGCGAGCAGCCATAACATGAGCTTTCAAGGGTACGCCTATGAGGTACAGATCGCCCAGAAGATCCAAAGCCTTATGCCTGACCGGCTCATTATAAAATCTCAAGGGGACGTCATTTAAAATCCCGGTCTTTCCCACAAATACTTTATCCTTCAAATTGAACCTTTTTTTGAGCCTTTCCAGCTCCGGATCTTTTATATCCATATCGCAGATAACCAGGGCGTTATCCAGACCGCCTCCCTTTATCAATCCCTGATCCTTCAACATCTCCACCTCGTGTAAAAAGGAGAAGGTTCGGGCAGGAGCGAACTCCTTCACAAATTCCTTTTCCAGAGATTCAAGGAATGTGTATTGGGTACCCAAGGCTGGATTTCTGTAATCCACCATAAAGGTGATGCGGAGATCATCTGAGGGTAAGGCTACAATGTCAATTCCCTTGTCCTTTTCGGAATAGAAAAGAGGGGTTTCGATCTCCAGATAGTTTTTAGGTGAGTCCTGTTCCTCAATCCCGGCTTTCAATATGGTTTGAACAAAAGGCAAGGAGCTACCGTCTCCCACTGGAGGCTCATTGGAATCCAGTTCCACTAAAAGATTATCCAGCTCCAGCCCGGCTAAAGCAGCTAAAACGTGTTCCACTGTCCAGATCTTCATGTTCCCTATTCCCAGAGACGTTCCTCGAGTGATGTCCACCACGTGATCGATGTCCGCCGGTATCTCAGGAGATTTTTCCAGATCGATTCGCACGAAGGAGACCCCGTGATCCACCGGAGCAGGCTTAAAGGTTATGGTGGTGCGATTACCGGTATGCAAACCCACACCTGAGTATGAAGTTGGTTTCTTTATGGTCCTCTGCAATTTCTTCATATCTTTCCCTAAATTGTAAAATAAAATATCAACGTGATCTGTCCAAAAGTCAAGCGAAAACTTCACCCAATTTTTAAGTTGCTGTTTGCTTTTGGTTAAGATGAAAAAAATGAAACTAAATATATATATCTGTAGAATAAAAAATAAGCTCTAAACAACGGACGAATTGAGACAAGTTCAGAACATAGGGAGAAATCAAAATCCTTGACCTTTAATAGGCTTTGGCTATTTTAATAAGATGAACTTACCGAAATTTGACATATATGACGGGACTTACTAAAAGGAATGGCTATAATAAAGCCTTGGCTTTTCTGTTAACGCTTCTTTGTATCTCTGTGTTGATCTCACAATCAGTTGAGGGTGCTGAAGAATCTGAGGTGATCGAGCTGGTGCATGCTGATCAGTCGGAGATGAGAATCGAAAAGGATAACCTCATAATTAATCTGATCGGTAACGTCAGATTCAGGCATAAGACCACTGACCTGACCGGCAATCGGGCTGTGTGGTACAAAACTGCGGGGCAGGTTGTGTTTCTGGGTGAAGTTAACATCGCAGATAATGGAGATTCATTATGGGCGGATAGAATCACATATACCCAAAGCACAGAAAAAGCTGTAGCTCATGGAAACGTTAAGCTTAAGAGCTTAAAAGAAAATGCTGTGATCTTAGGAACCCATGCGGAATACCAGCGGGCAGATAAATATGTTGTTTTTTCTCCAGAGCCTAAACTTGTTTTTTACCAGGATGTCATAGACAGCATGATACAGGTCACCGCTGATTCCATGGAATACTTCCTGGATTCCGCTTTTGGCATGGCTAAGAGGAACGTCCATATAAAAAAGGAGAAGATGGACGCTTTCTGCGGAGCAGCGGATCTTTTCACCAGAGAAAATAAGATCATTTTAAAGGAAAATCCCCAGGCTGCTCAAAGGGAGAGTAAACTCTCAGGGGACGTGATGGAGCTTTATTTTGTGGAGAAGAAAATTGAAAGGATCGAGGTTTTGGAAAATGCTAAAGTCACCCATCGTCAGCTGGTAGACTCCTTGAGTTCCAATTATACCGAAAGTAATTTATCAGGCAAAAAGATAGTTTTTCTTCTGGATGAGGAAGAATTAAAGGAGATACAGGTGATGGGAAATGCCCAAAGCTTATACTTCCCCTATTTTTCCGATTCACTTGAAGAGCAAAAAAACGAGGCTTCAGGAGACACTATAGATTTATTCTTGAAAGAGAATAAGGTGAACAGGGTTTTGATCGACGGAGGAGCTGAAGGGACCTACTTTGCCCTTGTCAAATCCGCATCCCAGGATAGCGTTATAAGGGCAGATACGGTGACATATTCTGCTGGGGTAATAGACTACCAAATCGATCAGGATCTGATAACATTAGAGAAAAACTGTAATCTGAAGCATGAGAAGATCTCTCTGGATGCCGGTAGTGTAAAATATTACACCCAGAAGGAAATCCTGGTAGCTGAAGGAATGAAAACTGTGGAGGAGGGGGAGGAGAAAATAGCAGATTTTCCTGTGTTAAAGGAGGGAAGCGAGGAGATAACCGGAACCAGCATGGTTTACAATTTAAAAACCAAAAGGGGCAAAATCCAGGCTGGGAAAACAGGTTTTAAGGGAGGGTTCTATTATGGTGAGGAATTAAGAAAGGTGGAAGAGGACGTGATCCTGGCTAACAAAGGCACTTATACCACCTGCGACAGAAAGCATCCTCATTATCATTTCTCCTCTAAAAAGATGAAGATCATTCCCAAAGATAAGGTGATCGTGAAACCGGTGGTATTGTATATTGCTGATATACCTGTGGCGGCAATACCCTTTTACGTTTTTCCGGTGAAGCCGGGAAGGCATTCCGGGTTTCTCACCTTTGATCTGGGAAACTTTGAGGCCGGGGAGAGGTTCATCAGAAATTTAGGATATTACTGGGCAGCCTCAGAATACTGGGATATGGAAGCCAGTTTTGATTTCTACGAGAAATCAGGATGGATTATCAAGGGATGGGAGAGATACAATGTAAGGTATCTTTTAAACGGAAATGTGGCTGGATCCTATAACCGGGAATCTCAATGGGAGGGATTGACCTGGGTGAAAAGGGACAGGTGGGATTTTACCTTTCAGCACAATCAGAATCTTACGCCTGCGACCCGTCTCAATGCTTATGGGAATTTTTTAAGCGATAAAAGCTACTATAAGGATTTCAGCTTTGATCCCCAGGAAAGAAGAAACAGATCCCTTAAATCGCAGGTGAGCTTGAACACCAACTTTCTGGGAGCAGGAGTCTATCTTGCCTTAAGCAGAGACCAGAATCTGGACACCGATACCAGAATTCATCAATTTCCTACGATGCGGATAACATTCCCTTCATTTCATCCATTCGGCTATTCCCAGAAAGTGGAAGAGAAAAGATGGTTTCATTCATTTTACCTATCGTATGGCATGAGTTTTTTAAATTACAATTATAAAGCTAAAACCGACTCCGGTTACAACAGTAAAAAGTACCTCACCGCGGATAACTCCATGAGCCTTACCTTTCCCCAGAGGTTTTTGGAGTGGATAACCCTTTCCCCCAATTTCAGCCTCACGGAGACCTGGTATTATGTTTTACGAACCAATCTCAGTGATGAAAAAGGAGTAAAGGCAGAGAGGGTTGCTCGAAGAGGTGTTCCTTCGTTGGGGGTTGGGGCTAACACCAACCTATATGGAACATTTTATCCTAAGATTGGAAAGGTTACCGGTTTAAGACATGTGGTTTCGCCCAGTGTGAGTTTCTCCTGGCAGCCTGAGGTAGTCCAAAGCGATGATTATCGCGATTTTACCGGAAGGGGAGGCTCAGGTAACAAAGCCAGGTCCTTGCGTTTCTCCCTGGGTAACCTGTTTCAGATGAGAACTGAGGATCAGGGTAAGGTAAAAAAGTTTGAGCTTTTTAATCTCAATTCCAGTACCGCCTATAATTTCATGGCCCAAAATCGTAAATGGTCCTATCTCACCTCATACCTTCGCTCCAACGCTATCCCGGGAATCGATTTAGGTATTACCCTGGTTCACGATCTTTACAACGAGAAAACACTGGAGCTTGACTGGACTCACCTTAGGTTGAAGAATTTCAGTTTGGACACAGACCTGCGGTACAGCAAAAAAGGTTCAATAGTTGAAAAGACAAAAACCTCAGGTGAAGAAGAAACGGAAAAGGTAGAAGAAAAAAGAGCCTGGAGTTTTAATCTTTCTCACCGTTACAGCGAAAGCAGATCCGGGGTAAGCGTTTTCAAAACACACTGGGTAAGTGCAAACCTGGATTTCTGGTTTAGCCAGAACTGGCACTTGAATTATCTGAATCGCTATGATTTCCAGGAGAAGAAAATCACCGAGCAGACTTTTGAATTATATCGGGATATGCACTGCTGGGAGGGAAGATTTACCTGGGTTTTGCAGGGGTACAGACGGGGATACTACTTCAGAATCAACATCAAAGCCTTGCCTGAGGTAAAAATAGAGAAAAGCCGTGGGGGTTTGAGAGAGATGTTCTTTTAAAGGTCTAAAAATGTGAGGACGTTTAGTAAATAATAATATGAAATCCAATCAGATTGAAATTGCAATAAGCCATTTTCATGAGAATCCCTATTTTCTGGGCTTTTATTGAAAAAAATAAAAATAATGCTTGACAAACCCGCTAAAACATTATATTCTGAACTCGTTAACAAAAACCGTGAACCTTTTAACCTCCTGTAGAGGGGGTGAATAGATGAGCCGAGAGGAGCTGATTGAGAAAATCGCCAGGGAAGCTAAGTTAAGCAAGACCCAGGCGGACAAAGCTCTGAGATCCACTCTGGATGGGATCACCAACTCCCTGAAAAAAGGGAAGAGAGTTAGCTTTGTTGGTTTTGGCACATTCACCGTGGGCAAGAGAAAAGCCCGGATGGGTCGTAATCCTCAGACTGGGGAGACCATCAGAATCGCTGCTGCCAGAGTGCCGAAATTCAGAGCAGGCAAGCAACTGAAAGATGCTGTGAAGTAGGTGAGTTTGAAATGTTGCAAAAAAAGCAGGGTCTCCCTGCTTTTTTTGTATTTAGGCTGAAAGTTAAGACCGTAGATTAAAAGTTTATCATCTTTCTTTGCAGTAAGGATGAATTCTTTTGCATAGGGTTAAGATAAAAGCTTTGTTTGAAAATCAGAGATTCTAAGCAGATGAGCTTAATAGGACAAAAAACACTTGACAAAACCAAACAATTAACTAAATTATAATTAGGGGATTAGGACGGATCTTTTAAAGCAGAAGATAATCCTAGGAGGTGAGACTTAAAGTAATTCTTCAAGCCAGACAGAAAGTTTAGTGTTTGGCACATTGATTGCTCAATTTCATAATTGAACGTGATGTTCTGTTGAGATTGGGAGTGGTGTGTGCTGGCGAAAAACCCAGCCACCCCGAAGGATTCGGGGCATCCCCCCTCCACCACTCCCATTTTTTTTATCCATTTAAAGAGGTATTATTTCTACTATCTTCTCAAAATCTCTAACCCGCAATAGTAAAAAACAATAAGATATCGTTAATGTATTAGATTGGGCCTTCAAGCCCGGGTTTAACCTGCTGGATGGAGAAACCTTTGAGAGAAAAAAAGGTAAAAGATTAAATCCTGGCAAACACAGGTGCTTATGTTGATTAAGAAAATTTGATGGAATTGAATAATTAAATAAAAGGCTGAGGAGAAGTTGGGTTGAGAAAAGGAGGTGTCTTAGCAAGAGGCATATCAGTCTCAACCCACTACCCTCAGCCAGGGGCAAGCTGAAATCTTATTTCCTCCTTCTCAGGCTTGCCTTAAGAATATACGCTCAAAGATTAAAAGAATTAGCTGAAAACGGTTTATATAAGGACTTAAAGTAAAACATTAAGGGACTTTTAATCTTTATGGAATCCAATGAACACAGCCATGTTTCGGAGGCGGACCACCCTTAAAAAGGTAATTTACCAGATACACAACGTCGGATATGCTAATCCTGCAGTCAGCATTGGGGTCTGCCCTCCAAACGGGTTTAGGTGGCTCTTTTCCATCTTTAAATAAGAAACCTACCAAATAAACAGCATCAACTATACTTGTTTGGAAATCACCATTCACATCACCATAGGCATAGTTGAAGTCCAGATGAATGGGACCATCCCCTAAAAGGTATCTTTTCAGAACCGACCCTGAGGTATCTAACTTCATTATTTCATCAGCCTGAAAAGCACAGGCAAAAACAGTGGAATCCTGGAAGTTACTCAAGCTGATAATCCCCGAATCACCCGGAATTTCAAGGGGATTGTCTGCTCCCCGGATCACGGTATCAGCCTCACTGTCAAAGAGATAGATTTGACCATCTGAACTCCATCCTCCAGCTGCCAACCAACCCACACCATCCGGGGAAATTGTAATTTGGCCTGGACTTCCTCCGACCTGAATGCTGTCTTTGATCTCATTTATTTTAGGATCGATGATATAGATAGTTCCCCACGCAGACCAGTAATCTCCGCTACAGCAAACGTATATCTCTCCCTGGTTATCCAGGGATATGTATTGGGGATTGGTTCCCACATTGAGCTCCTTTATTATCGAATTGGTCCTGGTGTCAAACACTACCACCTTACCCTGACCATACACATAGGTATTAATATCAAAAGCGGATATGCAGACATAAGCCAAGCTATCCAATATCAGGATACCTTCAGGCCAAACACCGATGGGATACCCAGCCACCAGATTTCTGTTTATCACGTCCACTTTAAAAAGGGAATCCACCATGGAGCAGGTAACCCAGGCATACTGGGTATCGGGATCTGAGAAAGCCATCCAGAAAGGATTGCGTCCCTCCCCCATATCTATATACCCAATAGTAGTCTCAGTTTTTAAATCGATTATCTGAATCTCCGAGGTTATGGAATTGACTACATAGCAGGTGGTGGTAAATAGCTTGTTGTGTACTATAATCTGGTTGGGAGCACAAAAGGGCGCAGTTCCCAGAGTCAGGAAATCATTGGTAACCATGTTGGTCCTTAAATTGACCTTGGACAAAGTTTCTCCCAAACTGTTGATTACATAAACAGTGGGGTCAGTTCCCCAAGCAAAATTAATCAAGATACCTAATGTAACAAGAGTTAGAAAGATTTTCCTCTTCATTTCAATACTCCTTACTTTTTAAATTGAATAGCTTCTAACTGTAAATCCAATTTAAATTATCTATCTATTTCATAAATCATCTCCAGGTTTATGCCCCATTCCCTTCCAGGCATGGGATGATTCTGTATCAGGATATATTCCTCATTGGTCAGGTTTTTTACCTGGACATCAAATCTCACCTCCCACCGGGAAAGTCTCTTTTTTAAACCAAAGCTCAAGTCCTCCAAATGATAGGGGTTCTCCTTTTTGGTATTAGCCTCCAGGGTATATCTTTCGCTGACCCATCTTAATTTGTGAGAGAGCTGGAAAATCCAGTATGTAAGCCGGTATTCTAAGTTGGTAACATAGTGGGGCTTGAATGGGATGAATTTTCCATCATAGATTCTGTCACCGCTTTTGTTCAGGGTTTCAGTTACAGTATTCTGATAATTGATCTCGATTTTATCTTGGAATAAACTCAATCTTATGAAATCCTCGTGGCCCGTGATCTTAGCCTGGGAAATGTTCACCGGCATATATATTCCGTCAAACCTTCTCCTCCAGACTATTATGTCCCAAACAAAAGAATGAAAACAGGTAATCCCTGCATTTAAATTAAATCCCGGGAAGAGATTGAATCCCATTTCCCCTCCCAGATCGTAATTTTCCGATTTCTCAGGCAAAAGATCTGGGTTCCCAGATGACCAAACGTCCTGTTTCCAGAAAAGGGAGTTATTAGAAGGTTGGCGATACGATTTGCCATAGCTTCCTCTGAGGATAATTTTGCTTTTTGTTCCCCGGGATAATGTTACCCCTATCTGGGGGGAGGTGAAATCTTCAAGCTCCTTTGGATCATCATATCTTAGAGAAAGATTCAAATTCAGGTTTTTAAAGAAAAGACATGGGGGAAGATCCAGACCTTGATTTTGTGTCAGAAATATGCTTTGGATCTGTCTTGTGATCTGGCCCATGCTCTGATTAGGACGAAGGAAATCCTGGTGATCCAGCATATCCTTTTGAAGCTCAGCTCCCAGCTCCAGTCTATTTTTGGGGAAAAAATAAAATTCCAGTTCCAGTGAAAAATCCAAAATATCATCTTTGTATTCTGTATCATATCTTACCCTGTCCTGAGAGCTTTTGAAGCGTTGGATAAAACGAAGGAAGCCTAATCTGGCATTTGAGTAGATTTTCGGGCTTAACTTCTTTTTGAATTTGAGGTTTAAAAATCTCCTGGAATCACTGAGCTGAGCGCTTTTGGTCAATTGATAAGTTGCCCCGGGAATTCCATTCTTTGACCTGTACCACTGAGCTGAAAAACCCAGATTGGTTTCAGGATTAAAATCATACAGGCCGGACAGAAAGAAATTATATCCTCTTTTGTAAGCATTCTCTCTTTCAGTTCTTCCTTTTTTGGGATCATCATATTCAAAATTGCTTTTGCTGGTTTGGTAGGTATAGGATAAATTTGTGGTCAGATTCTTTATGACCGAGGGGTTTTTCAGGGAGAAGCTGAGG
Source organism: uncultured Ignavibacteria bacterium (assembly GCA_964447175.1). GTDB lineage: Bacteria > Zixibacteria > MSB-5A5 > MSB-5A5 > SM23-73-2 > CAYURP01. The sequence goes on from CAYURP010000036.1 coordinate 10,102, forward strand.
ATATCGCTTTCCCAGCTACCGAGGTAGTTTTTAGCTTTTGCTTTTGTCACATCTGAAATTGTCTGAGGATGGGTGATGATATTCACCGCCCCAGCCAATGCATCTGCCCCGTATTTAAAGGAGGCGCCTCCTTTGTACACTTCGATTTTTTCCACCATGTCCAGAGGTATGCTGTTCAGATCCACCCTACCATCTGACGTGGGATTGATCTTCTGACCATCTATCAAAACCAGAACGTGTTCCGGGGAGCTTCCTCTTATGGAGATCTCATGCCTGCCAGCCATGGTGCCTGTTTTCTGAACGAATATTCCTTCGATTGTCTCCAACACCTCTGCAACTGTATTCGCCCGCAGTTTATTGATCTTTTCTCTATCCATCACTTCCATAGTCGAAGAGGATATTGGGGTTCTCTCTGCAGTTACCTCAATGGGAGGCAGCACATAGGTTTTTCTTTTAAGACAGATATTTATTTTTCTGGTGATGTCTTCCACTACTTCCACATCAGAGATGATCTTTTTCTCATACTCCGGGGAATTTACTTCCAGCCAGTAGGAACCAACCGGCAGCTTCTCAAAGATGAAAAATCCATTGTTGTTACTGGTCGTTCGGTAGCCTGTGTTTATAATCTTTATCTCAGCTCCCGGGACTAGGTTTCCCGTTTCCTGATCATAAATGTATCCTTGAATCTTAATATTCGATTGGGAAATGGCTTCACCTACAAATAGGGGAGAGGTTAAAAAAAATGTGAATAAGAAAAATGAAATTAGAAAAACAAGAAATACTTTGAATTTTATGTTTTGCTTCATAATCTTAGGTTTTATCAAATTGAAAACAAAAAACCCAGCCTTCGTTCAGGAAAGCTGGGATTTTTGTTCTTGTCATTAACTCCAGACCTTTCCCTCGAAGGTCAAACAAGAGCTTGAAAAAAATCTGGCAGGTTTACTGACTTTAAGGCTTCAGACCTACTGGCTTTGCCTTCCCATCCTCTTTTATAAAAGGACAGTGGTTTTTTAAAAGCGTTCGTAGCCTTTTACAGTAGCGGGGCTGTAGCGGAATCTCACCGCCTTCCCTTTTAACCCTTTAAGGCACCAAATTTTTTCTATGTTATCAAAGAACTATGCTTAGTATAAATGTGACTTTTGTATTTGTCAAGAATATTTTTGAGTTTTTTTTCGGGTTGTTTGTTTTTGAATTTATCTAACCACTATTAACAAAATACCAATAACCAACCGGGCGGAGACAAGCTCCGCCCCTACGCGATATAGATTGTCAGGGGCAATACTCTGGCGGAGGTCCGTTTTTAAAAAGATAGTTCACCAAATAGACAATGTCGGCTACGTTTACTTCGCCGTCGCAGTTCATGTCTCCTGATTTCTCCACACAGGGGGGAGGGCCACTTCTGAAGATATAGTTTACCAGATAGACTGCATCAGCAATATTCGTGATACCATCATAATTGGGATCACCTGAAGTGTAGGGACAATCAGAGATCACGAAAGTCCTCTTTTCGAAAACAGGGGCATATCCGACGGCCTGGGGGGTCACGAACGCAAGTACAGTGCTGGGAGGCCAGAAACAGGTGTCCAGACAGATTCTTCCAGTATCAAATACGGTGAATGTTAGAGTGGCCAGGAGTCCATCACCAGGAGGCAAAGGAGGCCAAGTGTATACCGCACCAGTCAAGTAGAAGTTTGGTGGATAGTACTTAAATTTGCCCACAAGTGTCTCGAAATTTTCCACCCTGCTTCCTTCAAAACATTTAGGAAGTTGGCTTAAGTTGTTTTTAGACGAATCGAGATCAGCATTGCAGGGAGGGCCATTACAGGTATCAATAAAAGGAGTCCAAAACGCAGCAATAGAATCATCATTCCAGTAATTCACATAGATTATCACATCCTGAGGAGAAATGTCAGAACAGATGAATAAGGTATCGCCTGTTAACGACCTCTTTCCTCCTGCAGTTAAATAAAGAGTATCCGGGTCTCCGGGATCGTCAGGATCTTGGGCCATCACGTTTGGTGTCAAAGATAAAATTAATATCACCAGGATAGCACCTAAAACAAATGCTAATCGGTTCATATTATACCTCCAACTAAAAACTGAAGAAAATTCTTATGGATTTTAATCTAAATTTAAAATAATCTGAAATTATGGTTTTGTCAAGTGTTTTTTAGATTAAATCCTGAACAAATTAAAAGGTAAACCGAAATTACCACAAAAATTGCTATACTTGCTGTTATCCAGGTAAGATATTCAAACTCTGAAGGTTCGGACAATCCGGGGTCTCTACCTATTTGTGTTTTTACGAATTATTTCTGTAGAATCTCTTTGAACTTCTCTACTGCCTCCAGGATCTGGTTTCTGTTCACATCCAGATGGGTAACGGCTCTTATTTTGTTTTTGCCAAAGGGAACCAGCAAAACCCCTTTTTCCTTCAGATCCTTAAGGAATTGCTCAACTGTTTTTTTTGTCTCTGATATATCAATAACTACTATATTGGTCTGCACGGATTCCAGATCGATTTTCAATCCCTCTAAATCTTTTAATCTTTCAGCCAGAAGTTTAGCGTTTCTGTGATCTTCCATCATACGATTAAAATTATTCTCGATGGCATAGATCCCTGCAGCAGCTATAATGCCCACCTGTCTCATCCCCCCGCCGTACATTTTACGAACCCTTCTGGTTTTTCTGATAAATTCCCCGGAGCCGGCAATAACCGATCCTATGGGAGCTCCCAATCCTTTGGATAAACAAACGGAGACCGAGTCAAAGGGTTTTGCCCAAAGGTGAAGAGGAATGCCAGTAGCTATAACGGCATTCCACAATCTTGCTCCATCCAGATGCATTTTTATATTGGATTCCGAGGCTAACTTGTAAATTCTTTTTATCTCATCCAGAGGAAAGACTGTTCCACCGGCTCTATTGTGGGTGTTCTCCAGGACGATCACTCGGGTTGGCGGGGCGTGGATATCATCCGGTCTGACTCTTTCTTTTACCTGTTCTGCTGTTATCACTCCCCGCTCGCCCTTTATGGGATAAAGTTGCAGTCCGGACAGGGCGGATGCGGACCCCACCTCGTAGTTGAAGATGTGTGAGTCCTCCTCCAGGATGATTTCATCCCCGTGCCGGGTCAGGGTTCTCAAGCAGACCTGATTGGCCATGGTTCCGGAGGCGACAAATAAGGCGTCCTCTTTTCCCAGTAAATCCGCTATTATCATCTCCAGTTTTTTCACCGTGGGGTCATCTTCAAAGACATCATCTCCTACTTCAGCTTTGAAGATAGCATCCCTCATGGCTGGGGAGGGTTTGGTTACGGTGTCGCTTCTCAGATCGATGTAATCATCCATATTTTATCTCCTGTAAGAAATCTATAGATTTTGACTTTTCAACAAAAAAGTTAAAAGCATCAAATCCGATTTCCTAAAAGATGAATTAAAAAAGCTTATTACTGAATTTAGGGGAGAAGAAAGAAGTGTCAAGTTAAATTATCTAATAATAACTCGATATATGCTCAGGAGAAATCGGAGGGTATTAAATCAGGTATAAAATCTCCATTACCAGACCGGAGAAAAGAGGGACGATGAAGTTGTCGTCAATGGGCAGGGGCAATGCCTCGATTATTGTTGCCACGCATGCTCCCACCACCCCAATCCAGAAGGGAAGGCCGGGAACGACCCAGGCGATCAAAACGCAGCTCAAAATGAAAGCCGAACTTCCCTCCATGCTCTTTTTCTCTATTACTTTTATCTTTCCAAATATCCTTCCTATCAGAGCAGCTGCCACATCTCCGACTATGATGAATGAAATCCCTGCTATGGCGATTCTTTTCTCAAAAAAAATAATGCTCAGAACCATTGCCAAAAGGATATAGCTTGAACCGGTGAACCCTCTCCTTTCATGTCTTCTGAGAATAGGTCTAAGCACCCAGGTAAGTACCCGCCCCAGATGATATTTCTTTATTCTGATTAGGTCTACTATGATCGATCCCAGAGCCAAAGGTGTGTATAGCAGAAGGGCGGTGGTTTGAGGTAAAAAGAAGTAGCTTACGGGGATTACCAGGGCAAGGAGGTGAATTGCCTTTCTTTTCAGTTCATTTAGAAAGGAGATTTCCAATTTTAAGATGGATTCTAATCTTTTTATATTATTTTAGTTTTACGCTTTTCAGGAGCTCTTCATCCACCCAGATCTCAGATCCCTCCCGCAGCTTCTCCTCCCACTCCTTTTTTAGTTGCCGGGCTTTTTGGTTGGTCAGCTTTATTCTTATTCCCGGCTTGTAGGGATTCAGAGGGCTCGATGTTCTCTCCACCAGCTTTATCAGATGATAACCCAATTCTGTCCTGACGATCTGGCTTACCTGTCCTTCCTGAAGAAGAACTGCTGCTTTGTAGAATTCCTCAGGCATGGTCTGATCGGAGATGAATCCCAAATCGTATGAGGTGTTTCCCTTTATCCCAATTTTGGTATGGTGTTTTTCAGCCATCTCCACAAAATCAGCTCCCCCTATGATCTTTTCCCTTATCTCTTCAGCTAAAAGGGAGTCCTCAAACAAAATATGATACACATGAATTGAGCTGTCCCGGGGATAGCTCTCCCTGTGAGCTAAATAGTAATCGTATATTTCCTCATCAGTGGGCTGGTAGGCCTTAATCTTGTTTTCCAGCTCAGTTTTTATCTTTTCCTCAACCCAGGTATAGGTGAACATGTTTTCCTCCTCCATATACTCCGGGTGGTTCAAATATCCTTTTTCCTTTGCCTCCTGTCTTAAAAGCGGATTGATCACCATGTGGGAGTTCAGCAAAATACTTTTCTTGTACTCCAGAAGCAGAGAATCATCCTCTATGTCAGATTTATAAAAGTCCCACATATAGTGATATAACTCATAGGAGATGGTATCCTGATGGTTTACTATAAGAACCCAGGGATTGTCTAATACCAAAGAATCAGGGCAGGACAAAGCATACTCGTTAAAAATAAAATTGGTTTTTTCTTTCAAGTTTTCAACGTATTCCATAGCCTTCAGGTTTTGCTTTTCTTTTTTCAGATACTCTCTGGTTTTTTCTTTTGCCTCCTGGTTCAGTTCGCTTTTTTCTCCCTGTATTCTATCCCGGACTATTAAAAGATTCCACCCCTGAGGACTTCTTATGGGCTGAGAAAGCTCGTTTAAATTGGCAGTGAATACAAAGTCTTCAAACTCGGGAATGATGCTCATCCTCTTTATATATCCCAGATTACCATTTCGCTTGGCGGACCACTTATCTTCAGATAATTCCCGGGCTAACTGTGCGAAATCCTCACCATTTATGATCCTTTGTCTGATCATGGAGATGCGATCCAAAGCCTTTTGTTCCTCCTGGGGACAATCAGGTGAGCCGATGGAACAATTTATTTTAATCAGGATTCTGCTCACCTTAGCCTTGTCCGGGATAACATAGTATTCTTCGGGGTGTTCTAAGTAAAACTGTTCTATCTCCTGATCGGTAACTAAAATTTCCTGAGTGATATCATTTCTGTAAAGTGAACTCAGCAGAAATCCCTTCATATGTTCTTCTTTTTCCTGCTGAAATAACGAATCCTGAGATAAATCCAATTCCCGGGCATTCTGTTTGATTATCTGATCGTTAATCAGATTATCTAAAACTTCCCTTTTTTCCTCCAGGTCCTGCTCAGGGGAGGTGGAATGGTATTTAAGTTCGTCCAGTTTGTTTTGTAGACTCTTTAGAAAAATCACATTTCCATTAACTTTTGCAATAGCCACGTCTTTTTCCTCCTGAACCAACTTAGATGTGGAACAGGAGAGGATAATTGCTCCGGTTGTCAAAAATAAAAGAAGCCAAAAAGATAATTTTTTGATCATTTTGTTTTATTGAAGTTTGATTTTAAGTGAAATTCTGTAGCTTTTGTCCAGCTCTTCATGGTTTAGAAAAGCGATGTCTGCCCCCAGTTTTTCCGTATTCAAACCAAACCCGTAGGTGAAATTTCCCTGGTCTGATCCCAGTCTCAAAGCCACTTTTTGAAGATAGCTTATCTCCACACCGTAATGCAGGTCAGCCGAAAAATCCTTGAAATTGATTTGAGCTGCGTAATCCCGGCCCTCGAATCTGAAGTCGGAATCAAAGGCTAACGTTAATCCGAAGTTTTTTATGTTTTGAAAGAATCTAAATCCGGTTTTCAAAGTGGGGTAGATGCTCTCCTTGGTTCCGTTATCATAAGCTAAAAAGGTGGTGGTGGCATCCATAAGACTTGCTCCCAGAGTGAAGAAACGGGAAACCGGAGCCAGGATTCCTAAATCCATACCTAAACCATAGGCTGAGTGCCCGGCTATATCCCGATATGTTAGCTTAGCATTTCCCCCCAGGGCTAATTTGGCTTTGATTTTTCTGCTGTAGGAAAATGAGAAAACATAGTCGGAATGGCTTTTTTCATCTACCACATAGGGCTTGTTGGATTCGCTGGGTGGCAAATTGGGATTGGGAACCTCGGTTATTTTAATTCCGTCCCCTCCCAGTCTCATCAGATTGAAACCGAAAGCAGAATTTGTGGTTTCTTTTTTACGAGGAATAACATAGCTGATGAAATCGTGATTAAGAAGCGAACCAAAGACTTCCGAATGCATCAGCAAAAGCTCCTTTGTCTTGAGCTGGAAAAGTCCAGCCGGGTTCCAGTATCCTGCTGAGGCGTCATCAGCTATGGCTGTAAAAGCCCCGCCCATACCCAGGGCTTTGCTTCCGACACCCAGGGTCAAGAACTCCCCGGCATAATTAGCAGAAAGCAGGGAAGGGGAGAGGCAGAAAAAAAACAAAACCAATCCGATGATTATCTTTCTAATGTTCATTGCAGGTAATAATAAGATAAAAAAAGACCGCTGTCAAAAGGAATCTTGAAAGCGGCTCTAAAAGAAAGAGTTCACTTTTTTTCTTTTTTATCCTGTTCTTTCTTGGTTAAATAATCTTTAAAGGATATCTTATTATAAAGATCGTCTTTCAGATAATTTAAAACCTCGGAGAAAATGTCAGCCCCGATATAACCTCTTACCGGATTGTAAACCCAGGGAATCTTTTCCCCGGTGGGTTTCAAAAAAAGAGTCGTGGGAAAAGCGGTCATCCCGTATTTTAATGTCAGTTCCTTTTCGGTGATTTTCTCCTTGCCCAGAGTTAATTGGGCTTTGGATCCGCCGTCCACTTTAACCGGGATGAAATTTTCCTCAAGGATTTTCTTAACCTCATCATCGGCAAAGGTATATTTATCCATTTTCTTGCAGAACCCGCACCATTGGGAATAGAAATTAATCATTATATTTTTATTTTCCTCTTCAGCCTTCTTCAGCCCCTGATCATACCTGTACCAGAGAAGGCCGGTTTTTTTCTCAGGTACCCGCCTGGGCGCCTGCGCCCAAACCGACTGCAGAAAGAGAAAAAAGACAATAAAACAAAAAATGGCTGTGAAACTGAGTTTTTTTCTCATTTTAAAGAATCAGTTATTAACACCAAAAGCTGTAAATTTTACGTTTTTGCATTATAGATATTTGGAGATTCGTCCGTTTAAAATACGATCTAGTCAAGTATCAATATTTACCTCAGTATAGCTGCAACCTCTTGAGCTACATCCAATGTGGTGGAGGTGCCACCCATGTCGTAGGTTTTTACCTTGCCCTCTTTTATTACCTTTGCTATTGCAGATTCCAAACTTTGCGCTTTTTCTATCTCGCCCAGCCAGTTTAACATTAATCTTACTGCCAGAAGCATTGCCATGGGATTGACTTTGTATTTGCCCGCATATTTGGGGGCTGAGCCGTGGGTGGGCTCGAATACGGCATAATCGTCCCCTATGTTTCCGGATGAGGCAAATCCTAAGCCGCCTACCAGCTGGGCACAGAGATCTGATACTATGTCTCCGAACATATTGGAGGTAACTAAGATATCGTAGTCCTGGGGATTCTTTATAAGCCACATACACATGGCATCAATATTGGTCTCCCAGAGCTCGATTCCCGGATAGTCTTTGGCGATCTTTCTGGCTTCCCTGATCATCAAGCCGGATGTCTCCCTGATTACATTGGGTTTTTCTACTATGGTTACTGATTTCCTTTTGTATTTTTTAGCATATTCAAAAGCGTCTTTTATGATGTTCTGAGCTGCCCTTCTGGTTACTATGCGTAAGCTTACTGCTATGTCGTCTAAAGAAGTATTTTTGAATTTTGCCATACGGGGATGATTCTTCAATAGGACATCCATAACTTCTTTAGGAAGCGGATGAAACTCCACTCCGGAATATAAATCCTCGGTATTTTCCCGGAATACCACTATGTCCACATCGTCCCGGTAGTTCAAAGGATTTCCCGGAAATGCCTTGCAGGGCCTTAAATTGGTTCTCAGGTTGAATTCCTGGCGCAACTTTACAATGGGACTGAAATAAACATATCCCTTTCCCTTCAAACCCGGATCAAGCTCTGCCTCGGCTTCCTCTTTTGGTTTGGAGGTAATGGCTCCGAAAAGACAGCAGTCGGTATTTTTCAAAATCTCCACGGTTCGCTCGGGCAAAGGGTTTCCTTCGGTGCACCAGAACTTCCACCCTACGTCTCCGGGTATGTATTCTGCATCTAGCTTGATTTTATCCAGGACTATTCTGGCAGCATCCATCACGTCCTTGCCAATACCGTCCCCTTCCAGCCAGGCAATTTTATACTTGGCCATTTGCTTTAGCTCCAGAGATTATAGTTTTACGTTTAAAGAGATCCTGTGGGTGTTACCCAGATCCGATGAATAGGGAACAAAGGCATAATCGATGCTGTATTTTCTTATTTTAAATCCCAGTCCAAAGGTAAAACCTTTCTCATCGTAACCAAACTCATACCCCATTCTTAGGTTGAAATTCTGAGGGAATTCATATTCTGCTCCGGTATGCACCCTGAGCGGATCATCAGCGGGTTTTACTAAATCCAGAGCTATATTGAAATGACCATCAAGATAGCTCTCTTTATTGGAATAGACAGCCCCCAGTTTATAAAACAGGGGCAGGGGATATTTTTGCTCCTCGAACTTCATCTTAGGACCCAGATTTAAAACAGCCAAACCCAGTTTTAGATTATCTCTGAGGGAATAAATTCCCCCCAAATCCAGTGCAATTCCTGATGCAGTATGAACATCGATTTTCTCATAGAGCCATTTAAAGGTTAATCCCAGGTCAATTTTTTTAGCAAATCCTCTGGCCCAGGCAGCACCTAAAGCCACCTGATGGGCATCGAAGTAGCTTAAAGGTTCGGTGGTGGCAGTTTCCCTTCTCTCTATATCCGGGACCGAGTTGACGGTGAAACTGAAGGCAAATGTATTTTGGGAGATATTAAAGGCTGAAGCAAAAAATTCTGTGGAGATATCCTGAAACCATCGGTTGTGCATAAAAGTCGCCCAGACCCCATCCAGTTTTGAGAGTCCGGCGGGATTCCAGTAGACCGAGGAAATATCTCCAGAGATAGCAGTGAAAGCTTCACCCATTCCTGCGGCTCGGGCTCCCATTCCGAACTTCAGGAAACTTGCGCCCGCTGTTTCTGCCTCCCCGGGAAACTGGGCTTCAGATGAATTGAATGAAAGAACAAGTATAATAAAAATTAATAAGATCTTCTTCATATTAGAAACTGCACTCAATTGATACCACATGGTCTGGGTCCAATCCTACCTCATTGGTTACATACGCATAATCCAGCCCGAAAATAAACCTTTTTATATCCTGTTTAAGCCCGATTCCAAAGGCAAAAGAGCCGTCATTGTATCCTATTCTACCGGCTAAAAGCTTCAGGATTTTATATTCGGCTCCTATTTTGAATCTGGCATTCTGATGATTGTCCTTTTCCATTTCAATGCTTGCCAGGAGCTTGTTTTCGAGTTCTGACCAGGAGGCTCCCAATTTGAAATTCACCGGAAACTCATCCTTGCTGGAGGTTCCCAACTCGTTGAATTTCTTCCAGTACCCTCCGCTGGCCCAGGAATATTGCATGCCCACATTCTGGACTGCCAATCCCAGTCTCAATTGGGGAACGGGAAGAATTAGGGCTCCGAAATCAAAACCCACTCCATAGGCAGAGATGTTTGCCAGGTTATGCTGAATGTATTTGATATTTAGACCCAGATACAATTTTTCAGCTATTCTGCGGGAGAAATTGAAGGTGACTGCGTTCTGGTAATCGGAGATCTCCTCTCCCAGATCGCCCCGATCATCCCTTTCGTAAAGCTCACCCACTCCCACGTTGATCCAGCTTAAGGTTATTGAAGCCTCGTCCTTGATGGGGTGCAAATAACCCACCCAGTTCAGTTTTCTATCCAAATCCATATTCCGGTGGGTAGCTAAAAAGGTTGGCTTTCTCACCTGGAAAGAACCGGCGGGATTGGATAGGAGTGCAGAAGCATCATCTGCTAAACCTACAAATGCTCCTCCCATTCCGGCTGAACGGGCAAAAGGGCTTAACTCCAGAAATGCTCCGGCATAACCCGCTTTGCCCCCGTCAGCTAATAGAATGTCATGGGATAAAAACAGTATTAAGACCAAGTAAAAAAACGATTTCCTTAACATTTTAAAACTCCTTTATTTTATCACCACTATCTTACCCCACTCAGTCTGCCCTTCAGCTTCCAATTTGAAAAAGTAAGTCCCGTTAGCCACTATATCACCTTGATCGTTTTTTCCATTCCAGATCTCATCGTATTCTTTTCCCCCCATTCTTTGACCTGCTTGGATCTCTTTGACTAAGTTCATGGCAAAGTCATATATTTTTATGGTTACATAGCCATCTGATTCAGGTTTGTAGTGTATCCTGGTGACCTGGGTGAAGAGTTTGGGGGAAAAGGGATTGGGATAGGCATAGGCGGTCTCCGAACCTTTTTCTCCAATGGGAACAAAAGAACGATACACTTTCCAGGTTTCTCCGTCATCTGTGGTTTTAACCAACCCATCTGCATTTCCAGCCCAGATCGTGTCCCCTACCACTCTAACGCTGTAGAACTCGGTGCTGAATACTCTCTGGTCGGGTTGATCTTTATCCACCATAAAATTGAGAACTTCCCAGGTTTCACCTAAATCTTTAGAGCGTTTAAGGCCGGAGTTGGTTGCTGCCCAGACCACCGAATCCTGGAAGTCGTAGTTGTTCACGGCATAATCTTCCAGTTCCGGGATGATCTCCCAGGTTTGGCCATCATCTGTGCTTTTGCAGGCATCAAAGACACCGCCGTCGCAATCGGTCCTGGTTCCTACCCAGATTATCTTTTTGTCATCATATTTCTGAATAGCCAGGGTAAAAACAAAGTTTCCGGAGAGGGTATCCTCTAAAGAATTATAATTGATTACCGTGTCAGCGCTGTCGCTTGTGGTGTAGACAAATTTGTAGATGCCGGCACAGGTGCCAGTCCAGATAAACAGGGTATCAGGTGAGAAGGTGTCAGCTGCTGTCGCGAAAAAAATGTTATTCAGGTTGTTGCCGGTATTATCCTCCTCGAAGTCTTGTTGGGCAAAGGAGTCAACGTAGACGTTCTCCCAGGTATTGTCGTCAAAAAAGCGAATCAACCCGCCATAGATACAGGCTGCCCAAACCACAGAGTCGACTATGACAATGTCAAATGACAGTTTGTAATAAGCATCAGTCGCCTGGGGGGGTTCGATTCTCTTCCAGGTATTACCGTAATCTGTGGTTTTATTGAAACCTCCTCCAAAAGGATATGATTCTCCCTGGTGCAATTTATTATAGGCCAGCGCCACCCACAGAACCGAGTCATAAGCAGCCATGGCGGTCACGTCATTATAGGACAAACCATTTTTGGTGTTGTAGGTATACCAATTCAAGCCTCCGTCGGAGGTTCTGCTGACTCCATCCACGGTTCCGGCCCATAACCATTTACCGTCCCACACGATCTCAGCAATGGCATTGCCCGAAAGCCCCGAGAGAGGCTCAGAGAAATGGTAGGGCATAAGAGCATAGGTCAGGGCAGAAGACAACAACAGAAATAATAAAGCAACAGCCAAAATCCTCTTTAACATCGCTTTCCTCCATTGGTTAACAAAAAAAAGCCGAACAATGTTTGCCCGGCAAAAAGTTAAAATTTGAGTGCCATAAAGGAATTCTTTTTTGTTAAGCTTCCATAGTTTTTTTCCAGACCAGATATGAATTCTATAGGCACTCCTTTTTTTGATCAATTAAAGGGAAAAAGAGAATTTGTCAAGAAAAAACTTGCAACTGGAGATTTTAAAAGACTTTAACTTTTTAGATTTTATAAACATATAGGAATAACTATTTGCTCAAAATAGCCGGGGCAGTTTTCATCGGATGATGGGAGATTTATCTGATACCCAAGAGCAAGCTGAGAAATAGGCTTAATGACGAATTAAGTTTCGTTTTTGGATGACGACAATATAATAAAATGGGTTAAATCCTAAACCATTTAATTGTTTTGCATTATGGGGAAAAAGGGTTGACAAGTATAATCTTAATTCTTATCTAAAAGGAGGCGTCCATGCCGGAGATCATTGTTAAATATGAAGATAAGGTTATAGAGAAAGTGGTTACCGAGAAAAAGAGGATCACCATCGGCAGAACAGCGGACAATGATATAGTCCTGGATAATCTGGGAGTCTCCAGAAAGCACGCCCAGATCGAGTTTGGTCCCGATTCAGCTGTGATCATAGACAACGAAAGCCTGAACGGGACGTTCGTGAACAGCAGGAAGATAACCGAGGAGATATTGAAGGAGGATGATCAGATAACCATAGGAAAGTACAATCTGGTCTATCGCAAAGAGCCGGACAAAGGTCAGAAATTGACCGATATGGATGGAACCATGATCTTACGCACCAGAAAGCAAAAAGAGCTTCTGGAGAAGGATCGGAAAGAAAGAGAGCTGGTGAGCAAGTCGGGACACTCGCTTCTTTTGGGATTGGAGAGTCCGGATACTGAGAAATACTGGTTGGACAAGGATGTGATTACCGTAGGTAAGTCCAAGTTCGCTGATATCACAGCCAAAGGATTCTTCCTGTCAAAAATCCAGGCTAAAATAAGCAGGCAGAAGGAAAGTTTCTACTTGGTAAACCTGGGCAGAAAGAACAAAACCAAACTCAATGGGGCACCTATTCACTCCCAGAGGTTGAAAAACGATGATCTGATCCAGGTGGGGCGATCTATTTTCCGTTTTGTGGAAGGGAATAGATAGATGAGGTATGGCTTCTTCTCTGATGTACATTCCAATTTAGAGGCGCTGGGAGCAGTAGCTGAGGATTTCCAAAAAGAGAAGCTGGAGAAGATTTTCTTTTTGGGCGATGCGGTGGGCTACGGCCCTGATCCCAACGAGTGCGTGGAGCTGATTCAAAAATTAGCTACCAAGCCTCTGATGGGAAATCACGACTACGCTGCGCTGGATATGATGGAAACCAGCTGGTTTAACCAGTATGCCCGGGAAGCCATTGAATGGACCAAGAACAAACTGAACGAGGGAAATTTTCAGATTCTATCCGAATATGTAATGGATAACAGGTTTAATATGTTCCATCTGGTACATTCCACTCCCAAAGATCCCCAAAGCTGGGACTACATATTCGATCTGGACGAGGCAGAGGAGAACTTCGGTTTCTTCCAGGCACAGGTCTGCCTGGTGGGTCACTCCCACCGTCCCTTTATTATAAAAAAATATGATGACAAGCACTGCTTTTTACATGAGGACACCTCGGTCAAAATAGAGAATGAATTCAAATACCTGATTAACATCGGTGCGGTTGGGCAACCCCGGGATGGAGATAACCGAGCGTGTTATTTGATCTATGATGATGAGGAAAAAACTGCCAGGCTGAAAAGGGTGGGATATGATATTATAAGAACCCAGAAAAAGATGAAAAAGGCAAAGCTTCCCCAGTTTTTAATTGAAAGACTATACTATGGTAGATAAAAATATAAGGGGTGCACTTTTAAAGCTAAAAAACAGATTTTCCGGCTTCATTCTGTTCCTTCTGATAGCTATCTTCACCGTCCTGCTCTACGGGGATAGCCCCCAATGGCTGGAAAAACTCAATATGGGCATCCAGGATATGATGTACAATTTCAGGGGAAATTTATCTCCCGGAGATCAGATCATAATAGTGGGAATTGATAACAAAGCTCTGAAAAACATTGGGGACTGGCCCTGGCATAGAGATAGGATCGCTGATTTAATCTACTCGATCTCTCTTTCGCAGCCTAAGGTTGTGTTTATGGATATCTTTTTATCCCAGGATGTGGATGAGGATACCTCCGGAAATACCGGGGTTTTAGCTGATCTGATGGGGGAGGTGGATAACGTGATAGTCCCTATCTACTTTAACTTATCAGAGTTAAGTTTAAACCAATCCCGAACTCCGTCCTGGGTCTTGAAATCCGCACTGAAAGAAAACAGCCAAAACAAGTTATCCCCTCTTTCTGCTTTTCAGGTTTTCTATCCTTCGGAGAAAATCGGTTTGGCTGCTCAGGATGTGGGACATATTAACTTGATCCAGGATATCGACGAGAAGGTCAGAAAGGAACCTCTTTTGATTTACTACCAGAATGAGTACTATCCTTCTGTGTCCCTGCAAATAGCCAGAAATTATCTGGAAGCCAAAGATGAACAGATTAAAATAGAGAATGAAAGGATAATCCTGAAAGACATACCCATTCCCGTGGATAATAAAGGAAGGATACTGATTAATTATAATGGTCCGGTTAAGACCTTCACCCAAGTTTCTGCCTGGGATATCCTGTCCGACAGGGTGGACCCTCAAGTTTTAGCTCATAAGATAGTCATGGTGGGTTTAACCGAATCTCACGCAACCAAAATCCGGACTCCGGTTTCCGCTGAAATGACATCGGTTGAACGGACTGCTAATGCGGTGGAGAACATAATTCATAAAAATTTCCTCACTCCCGTAAGTTTCTGGTTCGATCTTCTGGTTTTAGTCTTGATCGGAGTCTTCTGTGCCGTGGTTTTACCCAATGTTTCCCTGCTTTACCGGCTGGTTATACTTACCGTGTTTTTCTTCGTGGTGGTTAATCTGAGTTTCATTCTTTTCTCCTCCACTGGCGTTTTAACCAAACCCCTTTATCCCATTCTGGAGATTCTTCTGTTTCTCGCCGCCACTCCCACCATAAAAGCTCAAGGGAAAAAGGAAACCGAAGAGAAGATAATCCTAAAGCCGGATAAGGAAGAAGAAGTAGCTGAAGTGGTGGAGACAAAATCCAAAAGCACCACAAAACTATCAATTCAGGAGGCAACTGGTGAACCTGTAGTAATTCAGAAAGAAGCTAAACCTTCCACTGACATTATTAATAAGATATACCAGGAGAAGAAAACCCCCGAAGAGAAGAAGACCACATCCATTAATGAGCTAAACCAGTTTGGCAGGTACAGGATCCTGGAGCCTTTGGGTAAGGGAGCCATGGGAACGGTATATAAGGGTGAGGATCCGGCTATTGACCGGTTGATAGCCTTGAAGACCATCAGATTGGATTTCTTGGCATCAGAGGATGAAATCAAGGAGCTAAGGGAACGCCTGATCCGGGAGGCGCAGGCTGCTGGACGGCTCTCCCATCCCAATATCGTGACCATCTATGATGTAGGGGAGGAGGGCGGTTTACAATACATCGCTATGGAGTATTTGGATGGATATCCTCTGGAGAAATTGATAAAGAAGAAAAGCGAACTGAATTATAGAATTGTTGCCAAGATAATAATACAGGTGTGCGATGCCTTATCCTATGCTCATCAAAATGGAATAGTCCATCGGGACATAAAGCCAGCCAATATAATGGTTCTGGATGATTTCAATGTTAAGGTTATGGATTTCGGGATAGCCAGGTTCGGAGCTACCTCCATGACTCAATCCGGTGTGGCTGTGGGAACTCCCAGCTATATCTCACCGGAACAGCTACAGGGGAAGCCGGCTGACAAAAGAACTGATATCTTCTCCACCGGGGTGGTTTTGTATGAGCTTTTAACCAGACACAAACCCTTCAAAGGAGAGGACATAAACTCCCTGATGTACAGCATCCTGAATGAGGAACCTATAAAGCCCTCAGCCATAAATGATAAAACACCCACTATCTTTGACCGCATAGTGGAAAAAGCCATGGCAAAAAAACCGGACGAACGCTTTCAAGACGCATCCGAGATCTCAGACCTTTTAAAGGAGTTCGTCTCCTCTTTCATTGTCACGAGATCCTTCAAGATATAATATTCTTCCAATTCTCATCTTAAATATACTTTTTTCCAGTTCCTCTGAGAGTATCAACATTTTTCACAATACCAAGACAAGAAAACAAGATTTCTCTTGACAAAGAGAAATTATCTCTTAAATTAATAATAGATAATCATAT
>CAYURP010000037.1:0-26298 GCA_964447175.1 uncultured Ignavibacteria bacterium
TCTTTTATATGGTATTCATTCAATGGCATAATAAAAAAACAAGATGAATCATTGTTAGACCATAATTGATTAAAGGAGTACAAGATGATTACTTTGCAGATTATAATCATAGAGAGAAATGTAAATGGTGTCCTCGAAGTCAAAGTTATTCCTAATTATGAAACTCTGAATGAAGAGCTAATGTATCGCGATAAAGTGGACAGAGTGAAATCAGAGATCATATCGGTTATTAGACGAGGCTTGAATGAAAATTAATCTGGAGGACTTAAAAAACCTAATTAGTATTGAGCAGATATTGAAAGAGATTGGGACAAATTCTAAAAAGAGTAAATATAAATACCCTTTGCATAATGGTAAGAATAATATAAGTCAATTTTGAATAGTTATATTTTGGTGGAAAAATAGGTTTACTGTTATCAGATATTTAATCCTTGTTGGATTCGAAAATTGAATTATTTGTGGATAGATTAAGAAGCGTGATCTTACCTGATCAATCTGGCGAAATCATTGTAGGTCACCAGGATTATCAAACACAAAAGGAAGGCAAACCCGATCTGCTGCATAATTGCCTTCTGCTTCAGACTCAGAGGCTTTCCCTGGATTTTCTCAATGATCAAAAAGAGTATATGCCCGCCATCCAGAACCGGTATGGGCATGACATTGACCAGGGCTAAATTAACGGAAAGAATGGCAATAAAGGAAAAAAGGCTGACCAGGCCCATTCGGGCAGTCTCCCCGGCAGTTTGAGCAATAAAAACCGGACCCCCTATAAGTTTCAGGGAAGCAGCCCCTGTTATAAGAGCAATTAAGAATTTGATTGTCTCCACCAGTATGAAAACCGCTGTGTTGACTCCCTCCCAGAAGGATTTAAAGAAATTGAGCCTGATAGTTGAGTAAGTGGGGCTGACTCCGATTTTACCCACCTCCTCGGTTTCGCCATTTTGATTTGTGACCTTCTCCTTCTGGGTTACAATGATCGCCGCAAGCTTTTCTTCCCCTCTTTTCCATTGCACCAGGACTGGTTTCTCTACTTGCTTGTAAATTATATTCGCCATCTCACTGAAATTTTCGACTTTGTTTTCATTAATAGATAGGATCACATCACCAACCTCGATTCCAGCCGTCTGAGCCGGGCTTCCCTCCCCTACAAAGCCAATCTCTGTTTTATCGTCATGAACTATCTGCTGACCTGCAAAGAGGAAAATCCCCCAGAAGATAAAAGCAGCTAAAATGAAATTCATCACCGGACCTGCCAGGATCACCATAGCTCTCTGGGAAACGGATTTAGACATAAACTCATAGGGCTCCCAGGTGGGTTTCTCCTCCTCCGGGTTTTCCCCGGCCATCTTAACGTATCCCCCCAGGGGAATCCAGGATATCATATACTCGGTATCCCCGATCTTTTTCCCCACCATCCTGGGAGGAAAGCCCAGAGAGAATTTCTCGACCTTTATGCCCACTGATTTGGCCACTAAAAAGTGCCCCAGCTCATGAACGAAAATCAGAATCCCTAATACTAATATAAATGATAAAAGAGTTATCATAGTTTTTTCTCAATTAAATCAGAAGCTTTCCTTCTTGCCCAGGCATCAGCTTTAAGGATATCATTTAGTTCAGGATTTTTCATCACCTTATGCGATTTCAAAACCTCCTCTACCATAGGTATAATATCGGTAAAACCCAGCCTTTGTTTCAAAAAAGCGTCAACTGCTATCTCGTTGGCAGCATTTAATACACAGGCCGCGGTTCCACCCATTTTCAAAGCTTTATAAGCAAGTTTCAATGAGGGAAATCTTTTGTGATCCGGTTCCATAAAAGTCAGATTTTTTGTTTTGGGTAAATTCAGGGACAGATTCATCACCCCCACCCGCTCAGGATAGAAAAGGGCATATTTAATCGGCAGTTTCATATCCGGAACGCTCATCTGAGCGATTATCGAACCATCCACGAATTCAACCAAAGAGTGAACGATTGATTGAGGGTGAATCAGGACTTTTATCCTATCCGGTGGAACATCGAAAAGATAGTGCGCTTCGATAATCTCTAATCCCTTGTTCATCAGAGTAGCTGAATCGATGGTTACCTTTTTACCCATATTCCAGGTGGGATGGGACAAAGCATCCTTTAGCTTTATATTTTGGAGATCCCTTTTGCTATTATAGAAAGGTCCTCCGGATGCGGTTAAGATAAGGTTTTTGACCTCATTTACTTTCCCAGCTAAAAGACACTGTTTCAAAGCCACGTGCTCAGAATCAATGGGCAGGATTTCGATTCCGCTTTTTTTAGCCTGCTTCTTGATCAAATCACCAGCCATAACCAGAACTTCCTTATTAGCCAGAGCCAGATTCTTTTTAGCCTTTAATGCTTCCAGAGTGGGGATAAGGCCCACACCTCCCACCAGAGCATTAATCACCAGATCCACATCAGGAAATGTGACCAGGCTTTTTAAGCCCTCCATTCCGCATAACACTTCGGTTCTTTTTAATCTGCGGTCTTTCTTCAATTTTTTGAAGCTTTCAGGATCGAAAACAACAACCACCCTGGGTTTGAATTTGACAATCTGAGCAAGTAGCAGTTTGATATTAACGTTAGTAGATAGTCCGAAGACTTTGAACTTTTTGGGAAAATTCTCCAGAACAGAGAGGGCAGACCTGCCAATAGAGCCAGTGGAGCCAAGAATAACAACGTTTTTCATTTTCAGATCCATTTTAAAATCCAATTGAAATATATGCCATCGGAAGATTCAATGCAAGGAAATTGTATTTACAGAATACGGAAAACAGTAAACAGTTGACAGAAATCAGTAACTGGATTGCAAAAACTTGTTTTTGCATTTTCAACATTCCCACAATTCTTATAAAATGATCAATGATCTTGCAATCAAAAAAATCCCCACCCTTTATGGCGGGGCGGGGATTAAACTCTTTACTCTTTACTCTCTACTCTATTTCAACACCACCATCTTCTTTACCTCATTAATTCTACCCATCTTAATTCTGTAAAAATATATCCCGCTTGAGACCTGATTTCCTTTTTCATCCCTGCCATCCCAGGTGACCTGGTAATATCCTGGTTCTTTTTCCTCATCTATCAGGGTATTTACCCTCTGACCCAGAATGTTGTAGATCGTAAGTGTGGTGTGGGGGGCACTATTAACTATGGACTGTGAACTATTAACGGGCGGAGGGAGGATGGTGAAGGGTATGGTGGTGGCAAGGTTAAAGGGATTAGGATAGTTCTGTTCCAGATGAAAATCAAGGGCTGGATCCGGTGTGTAATTTTCCTCAACATCTGTTACATACTGGTCGTATTTAATTCTGCTTTTTGAAACATTATCTTTTAATTCCTCCAAGGTCCTGCCACCTGCTATAACAAATGCTGCTTTTATCTCATTCCCAATAGGAATATCAAAGGGACCCGCAGAAACGATCTGGGACCAGTCCTTGGCAGAGGTATCCGGGAATAAATTATACTCTCCGGACAGGAACTTGTATTTCTCCTCTTTGGTGAATCCATTGTAAAGCCACAGAGAATTATCGATTGGCTGAATCGCTTTTACCTGGTCAGTTATAGGAGCAATTCCCAAAAACACACTCTCCTTGAAATCATACTGGTATGCCAGACTCAAAGAAGCATCCACACCTACCCTGTCATTATCCGGCGAGGAAAGAGAGATATCCCAATCAAAAAACAAACCGACGTAAAGATTCTCGATAAGCTGAGAACTTATGTTTTCAAAACTATATTCCATGATAAGGTAACTATCCTCACCTGGATCATCCCAGGAGTAACTTTTCTGGGTTATTTTCACCCCAATGGGACTTACGGCATTTGAATCGGTGAATGTGGCAATCCCATCCTGATCTGAGACAACACCCGGATTAATAATCTGGAGGTTTTGACCTAGAATCGGTTTGAAATCCTTATTGGCTCTCGACCCTGTCGAGTCCCTGGCTCCATCTGAGACCTGATTTGCACTTGTTCCCAGGATCAGGGCACCCTCGTACAGATTATCCTTACCGTCCTTTGGATACACAAATCCCTTCCCTCCCATTGAATTAAAAGACCAATTGCTCAGTCCATACGCTCCAAAATTGGAAACGGTAAATTCAAAATTTCCTATATTATGATCTCCAATAGAGAGAAGTGAATTTTCATTAATCATAATGCTGAAATCCATTTCCTTTGAATAAGATGGGTTATCACCGAAGATATTCAGAATAAAGCTTGCTATATAGTTACCCGCCAAGTTTGGATCATAGCTTATCACAAAAGGGTCAGAGAGATTAGAAACAGTCGTTCTGGTAACTATATCTCCGATATATGAAAGGTTTTTCTTAACCTGGATTAGGGAATCAGCTGAGGTCAAAGTTATAGTCACGCCCTCAACATTCTGGCCCAGATTACCCAGGCTCAAATATAAGCTGGCTGTATCAAGGGATGAGGAATAAGTGTGAATTTGAAGGTAGAAGCTGTCCAGGTAAACGCTGGGAGAGGAAGGTGCGGGGAGCAGCTCCAGCGCTTTTTTAACATTGATAAGACCCCAGCCATAAGCGTTGTCCTCACCTGCCGGACCCAGATCAGATGCGGAACTTATCAAGGCCTGTTTTATCTCCTCCACAGTCGCCTCGGGGTTATATTCCCTCAGGATAGCCACAGCACCGGACACAAAGGGTGTAGCCATGGAGGTTCCGCTCATCAGCCTATAGGTCCCGTTGAGGTAGGTGGAGTTCACTTTAACTCCGGGCGCACAGACCTCAGGCTTAATGGTCGCCGAATCACAACCAGAAGGACCTCTGCTGGAGAAATCCGTCACAGGATAGGAGTAGGTGTTAGCATCGATTGCTCCAACTGAAAAGCTATTGAGAGGTGAGGAGACTCTATCACCAGGAGTTCTGATAGTTAAACTATTAGGTCCTTCGTTTCCCGCAGCGAAAATAGTAACCACGCCAGCTGCCTCCACATTGTCAATAGCCTGCCAGAAGGTTTGTTCGCAGGGTGAATGGATTAATAAAGGAATTCCCCAAGAGTTATTGATCACATCGGGCACATCATCAAAAGTTTCCGGATCACCATCCGGATCAACAGCCCATTCAAAAGCGGATAGAATGTCTGAGATGGTACTGGAAAAATCCTTACCCCTATCCACCACCCCGGCACAGATCCACTGGGCATTAAAAGCTACACCGGTTGTATCCTGTTCGGTTTTGCCCACCATAATTCCCATAATATGCGTTCCATGCCCTTTCAGATCAGTTGGAGTGGAGGAGCTAAAAGGATCAAACCAAGAACATCCCAGACTTCCGCCATTGTTTCCCCGCCAGCTATCCCTCAAGGCTAGATGAGTTCCCTCCACACCGGTATCAAAGCTACATACCAATCTCCCTTTTCCCGTATATCCCATTTTCCACACCTCTCTTACCCCAATGGCATCCAGGCTTCTATCCCCGGAATCCTGCAGAGAAAGCGAAGGATCGGGAACTGGATCAATAAGAGAAATGGGATAATCCGGGTAGATGATTTCCACATCCGATCTCTGGGCAATCCTTGTGATCTCTTCTTTAGTTGCTCTTAATGAGATGGCATTAGTGATCCAGTAACTTCTGAAACCATAAACAGAACCATCTCTTTTTTTCTGTTCCAGATATTGGAGCAGGTCAGATTGAGAGCTCTCAGCATTCTGTTTTAACCGGCTTATGACCAACTCGTGCCTGACCTTTCGTGTGGGCTTCATTCTCGACAACCTGTATTTAAGCAAATCCGTGTCGATTTGATTATTGGGAATCAGAATACAGGATTGGTAAGCGTTTTCATTAATCTGCTCAAGTTTTAAGGAAAGGTCCTGGGATATCTTCTCTGCTTGGGCTGGAAAACTAATCCCCAGAATTATGAAGGGAACCAGGAGGATATAAACAAACTCAACTCTTTTTCTCATGACATTAGTTTTTTTTCTGGTGATCCCCTCAATTAAGGGATTGAGCAATCCTTATGCCGCATTGGCCAAAAGAGATGTCAGGTATTTCCTTCAAGGAGGAGTGCGAAATGCAAGTTGGGCAAGAGCGTAAATCGTTGAACGAATTAAGATTAGAAAATCACTAAAAAAGCAGTAATTTTTGTAATCTAAAGAGCCATTGTCTTTGGATAGTGAATGAAATAGTCTTTATGCAGTAGTCTTAGTAATGTATGCATTACTTTGCATATTAACTGGATTCGTAGTTGACCAATTCATTTGACGTCTTGGAGTCTTTTGGAGCGCAACAACTTTGTTGTTGCAAGCAAAAACAAGTTTTTGCACTCCCAAAGCATTATAGTTGCCCAATTCATAGGGCTTTTTAACCAATCCATATTATGCCAGAACCTGACTTAAGTCAGGTTCTGGAGATTAACATTTCTCGTTGGTGGCGGAATTGTCGTCAAGACCCGTTTCGGGGATTTCCGCCACCATGTTTTTCAGGTTGGGCAAATCCAATTGCCCAACCAACTGTCACGTTTAGTATCACAGGTTGTCCCGACCTGTGTTAGCGAAAAAAGTATGACAAAATATGGCGGAGGTCTTCAGACCTCCATTCTAAATTAGATTTCGATTTACGTAATCAATTTGACAAATTCTTGTCCAGATGATATATTTTTCATATGAAGTCCAATTGGGTTAAGGAAAGAAAAGAATTCTATTTTCTAATCTTTATCTTTCTATTCAGCTTTGCCTTACGCTTGATCTATCTGCTTCAGATACAGGCTAATCCCCATTTCAATGTTCCCACAATGGATCCACTCTATCACGATGTCTGGGCTCAAAACATTGCTTCAGGTAATTGGTTAGGTTCCTCGATTTTCTTCAGAGCACCATTTTATCCTTATTTTCTCGCTTTAGTATATAAACTCTTTGGTCACGGTTACTTCATTCCCAGACTGATTCAACATATCGTTGGATCTTTCAGCTGTATACTGGTTTACTTTTTAGCCAGAAAATTATACAACAGATCAGTTGCGGTAATCGCCAGCCTTATTGCCTCAAGCTACGGAATCTTAATCTATTTTGAATCTGAACTTCTTTTAGATTCCTTTTTGGTCCTTTTCGATATTCTTTTGATCCTTTATTTACTTAACACCAGGGATAATCCCAAAAAGTACAGGTGGCTCATCTGTGGATTGATCCTGGGGCTCTCCGCTATTACCCGTCCCAATATACTTTTCTGCATACCCTTCATCTGGCTCTGGATTTATCTAAGTTTTAAAGGTAGAGTGAAATTAAAAACGCTTTCAGCCTATTGTGCGATTCTTCTTTTAGGGATGATGGTCCTGGTGGCTCCCGTTACTTTGAGGAACTACATTGTGGGCAAAGATCTGGTGTTGATATCTTCCCAGGGAGGTATAAATTTCTATCTGGGCAACAATCCTCAAGCTGACGGAATGAGTGCCATTTTCTATGGTGCCGACTGGCAGTACCGGGATTTTCAGTTCACCGCTCAAAAGGAAACCGGAAAAAACCTCAAGCCCTCGCAGATCTCCGGATATTATTACCAAAAAGGATTAGACTTTATACTGGGACAACCTGCTAAATCATCTAAACTTCTTTTGAAAAAACTCTATCTTTTCTGGAACAAAATCGAGATAAGCAATAACCAGGATATTTATTTCTTTAAAAGATACTCCTCCCTGATTAGAATCCTGCCCTTAGGATTCTGGATCATAGGTCCTTTGGCTTTAACCGGAATCGCAATTTCCTTTTTGGAGAGACGCAAGATATTTCTTCCTTTTATCTTTGTGATCTCCTATATGGTCACTGTGGTTTTGTTTTTCGTAAATGCCCGTTTCAGGCTGCCGGTCATTCCCTTTATCATAGTTTTTGCCTCTTATGCTATTTACTGGCTGGCGCAAGGATTGATTAAAAAAAACCTGAAATCCCTTTCAACATTTTTTGTCATCTTTGTTCCTTTTTCCCTTTTGACTAATTCCAATCTCTATTGTCTGGATATAAAATATTACGCTTCCTCCTACTTCAGCTTGGGCAATCTATATTTAAAAAAGGGCAACCTTGAAAAGGCCTTGCAGGAATATAATCAAGCTTTGGAAAAGGATGTTTCTCTGGTAAGAGTGAATCTTAATAGGGGAATCGTCTTTTTCAAATTGGGGCAATACCAGAAAGCAGAAGAGGAGTTTTTAAGGGAGCTGGAAATGGATCCCCAGGACGAGAGGGCATATAACAACCTATCCGTGCTTTATCGACTCCAGGGAGAATATCAGAAAGCAATAGAGAATGCTCAAAAATCCATCCAGATCAAACCCTATTATCCTGAGGCATACATTAATTTAACCTTAGCTTATAAGGAGAATGGTGACCTGGCCAGAGCCAGAGAAACTCTGAATGAAGCTATGGGTATAATTCCCACTTTTCTTTATGCTAATTTCGTTCTGGCCAGCCTGTATCAGAGCGAGGGTAAAGCTGACTCAGCCATCTTAGAATACCAGAAGATCACAGGCCCCAGACTAAGAGAAGAGGTGGTGGTTTACGATCTGGAAACTCTGTTCTCCAAAGAGGAGTGGACTGAGAGAAACATCAAAGCTAATGCTTACTATAATCTGGGTCTGATCTATGCGGAAAAGGGGGAATTTAACCTGGCACAGAGAAGCTTTCTCAAAGCCATAGGACTGAATACTGGTTTTGCAGATGCCCATGCCAATTTAGGTACATTATATGACAGGCTCCGGAGATACCCGGAGGCATTGAACCAGTTTGAGATCACCATCTCTTTGGATCCTGAAAACCCGGTTTATCATTTTAACCTGGGTTTGGTATATGCCAAAACCAATCTATTGCAGGAAGCCGCTTCTCAATTTAAAAAGGTATTGGAGATTGATCCGGGCTTTGCTCCAGCGGTTGAGATGCTCAATTTAACTGATTCCTTGCTGAAAAGCAGATAGTTTATCTGATAAAATAGCAAAAAAAAAGAGGTTAGAAAAATCATCTAACCTCTTTTCACTAAAGCCTGAATAAGTTTCAAGAAGCTATTGGCTGAAGAAACCAGTTGATCATAAGCTTCATAACTTCCTTAGCCTGATCCTCCTTTATGATAAACAAGGGGAAAGAGAACTCCGCTGTTTTGTAGGAAGATCCAATATATCTAGCTGCACAGGGTTTTCCGTTCAACTTAGAATTCATTCCGAATAGGGAAACGAAATCATACAAACGCTCAGCTCTTGCTGATAAAACTAACGCACCTATTTCGGGAACAGCATTGTGAAATGGAAGGACTAATGGCTCTGTTGGTCTCCAGCCCAGGACGGTATCTACTTTAATAGAATCAGATTCAAGATAGGGGAAACCAGCAACCTCCAGAAAAGGGTTAGCTCCTATGAATTCGTCGTTTCTGTTGCCCATACCCCAGCTGGGGTAGAAGACTTTAAGTAATCCGAAATATGATCTGGCTAAGTTTGCCCGTATGGGAAAACCATTGAAACCACTACGTGGAGCACCGGCATCAGTTTCATGCCATCCTCCAGATAATAGGGTCCAGCTATTCAACCCCAAAAACCAGACGCTTCCTCCTACGTTCAGATAATTTGTATACTGAACATAGCCTGAGTCCCGTGAAGTGGATGAGGGTCCCTCCACGCCTGGGGTTTCACAATGATTCAACACTATTACCAGTTTATATTGGGACAACAAAAGCTCATTTGGTGGATTTTTTAAGCTCCTGGCACTAACAGTCGAATCATACCAGATATCATAACTTATACCTAAATCGCCAGCAATAGCTGAAAATAGGCCATTATAAATATTCAAAACCTTAATTCTGCCATTCTCCTCTTGGGGGAAACCGTAAGATCTTCTGCTACCGTACATACTTGCATCCACCATCAGGACTTTTCTTTGATTTTCAGGCCAGAAATCAATCAGTGGATGAACTACGTGAATAAAAACCTCAGCTGGAGTCTCGTCCACCACAAAAGCATCATCCCGGGAATTGACACGAAACAAATACCATCCGTGATGGCCACCGTTTTCCTCATTATAGTTCTTCAGATTGACAAAGGTACGCGAGGTTTCCAGAACCCATCTGGTGTCAGCTGCATCATTCCAGGAGGAATCCACTATGACATTCAGATTTGCGTTAGCGGTGTCATCAAAGGGGCCATAAAGTTCCCATTTGTAATAAAAATCAGGTTGACTACCGGGGTAATCTGAGGAGTCTGAGCCTTCCCATTCAAGTTTGATCCCTTTCCAGGTCATTGTTGTCTCGGGAAGACAGTAATAGACACCTGTTTTTGCGAATTTCACGGTGTCTATATGAGTGTTCGGAGGGTGATTGTTGCGGGACAACCTTCTGAACACATTTCCCCCCTGGGTTTCAGATCTCCAGATTTTAGAAACCGCTCCATCATTATCCACGCCTCTCACAAAGAAGTACTGATTGACATAAATGGTGGTGTCCAATTCGGCAAACATAATCAGATTAACTGAGGTTTGAGTATCAATCACAGCAGTCAGGCTGTCCCGGTTTGCTCTATAACCAGCCTGGTTCAGATGTTGAGCGATCAAAGTATCCACCCATTCGGTGTGGGGGATCCCCTCTATGGCTTTCACGAAGAGTGAGTCGATCAGCCCATTTGCATCCTTGGCAATCAAACCCAGATCTACTATATTCCCCTCCCCATCCATTTTAGACTCCGGGATCACCAGATATTGGTACTCCATTATTCTACCATCCGAATCAGTTCCCCACCAATAAACCAGGGGATTTATTGTAAAAGATGCATCCTCAGTGGGAATATTGACCAGATAAAGTTGAGGTGGAGCATTGGTGGGAAATCTTCCCTTTTCTAACTCCCCACAACTCCAGATGAAAATCAGAAGCAAACTACAAGATAATATTATTAAAGACGTTTTGTGTTTCATTTTTCCTCCTTGGAAAACTCTGTATACATCACCTTCTTAGAAAGTCAAACCCAAAGAAAATTTATGAATTTCCTCCAGATAGCCAAAATCATGATATCCGTAGTCTATTTTCAAGTTGGTGTAGGACAAGGGGAGTTTTACTCCCAAACCCACTGAAATTCCTCCGGTATCATATTCTAAGTTATATCCGATTCGGGCAGAAAAAGTATCTTTATACCAGTGTTCTACTCCAATATTATACTTCTCCAAATTGTCATTAGGGTGACTGCCTTCCAGATTCAGAGTGGTTTTATTAACATGGTTATTCAAAACCTCCATGGTGCCTCCGAATTTGAAATTCATAGGGAGGGGATAGCTCTCTTTCAGAAATTTAAAATCGGGACCGAAATTGCTTATCACCATGGCTACTTTGAATCCCTTGAAACCAGAATTATACAGGGTTCCCATATCAGCAGCCCATCCTGTGGCTTTCTCATCCCCGTAGGCTTCCTGGACGAACTTGAAGGTGGCTCCAATACTGAATCTGTCGGTCAGACTTCTGGCGTAGCTCAGACCGGCAGCGAAATCCCGAGCAATAAAGTTCACTCCACAAGGCAGGGGATGATCCGGAGTAGTCAGCGGAATCTCGCCGGTATTTAAAACATAAAATGCTACACCCCAGACTCCTCCAAAGTTAGGAGCAGGATAGACTAATCCAGCAAAATCGTATTTTATGTCAGCCGGATATTCGATATGGGTGAGCATAACCTCCTTTGACTCCAGTTGAGTCAAACCCGCAGGGTTATAATACAGGGCGGAAGCATCGTCCACAATGCTCAAAAAAGCTTCCCCCATCCCCATGGCTCGGGCGGAGACGCCTATCTCCAGGAACTGGGCTCCTGCTGTCCCCACCTTTGCCTGACCAAAGCACAAAGACGGGAGAAACACAGCTACTATCAAGAAGATTAATGCCTTTCTCATAGGATTCTCCTTTCTTGATTTCTCATTCATTTTATTATTACAAACTTACCTACTTGATCACCTTGATCTGACTCTACACTATACAGATAAATACCTGAGACAATTGCTTGGGTGTTACGGGTTATCATATCCCAAGTTTCGTGGGTGGCAGTAGGATCAGCTGGATCCCTGTCATGCTCTATCACTCGTACCAAATCTCCATCCAAGGTAAAGATCCTGATGGTACATTTGGGAGGTAGATTGATGAAATGAATTCTTCGGTCAAACTGTCCCTGTCCTGAGTAGGATTCTGAGCCCAGTTCTACATACTCTTCCCTCATGTCGTCCCGATAGGGATTGGGGTAGACTACCACCTTGGTTTCCTTTTGCTGTATCAAATCAGGAGAGTCCAGAGCATAAACTAACGTTTGGTTTATACTTCTTCCAGATTCCAGGGACGGAACATTGGTGGGAGGGTGGCCCACATCAAATGTAGTAACAGCTAAATGGTAGGGCTGACTGGGGAGAAGCCCGGCAAGAGTATATTCATAATCCCAGTAACGGTCTTCAATTAAACTCTCAGGAATCAGTCGCGCTTCCACGCTATCAGCATATTCTTTATATCTCTTTATCCCCCGCAATCCTATGTTCCAGCCCTGTTTTTCGAAATACAATGAGTCTCCATCCCATATTATGTATTTAACATCAAAGCTGTCAGGAATTGGCTGACCCAGAGTGTCGATCGCCTGTTCCCAGAACACTAAGGAATCTTCGGGTACCTCTGCAATGTAATTAAAAGCTTTATTTTTGCTGAGATGAAGTAGCGGATCAAAACTGGAACCAAAGACTTTACGTAAGGAATCCAAGGAAATGGAAGCCTCCCGCCATATCCACTCTGGTGGGTTCAGTAAACGATCCTGGAGCATAATGTTGTAATTATCTCCCCTATCGAAGTAGCTCAACAAAGTCCAGTCTGTGGAAAGGCCAGTTTTGCTCATATAGATTTTGTAGCCCTCAAAATCCTGTAGGAAAGTAAAGGGATCATAGCCCATCTCGGTTTCCTTTCCATTCCATATGACCTTAATACTCCCGTCTCTGGTTTCGAAACTAAGCTGGGGAGGTGTAGGTGGCGGTGGTCCTTTGAAATCCGGAATACCATCACCGGTATCCTCTCCGGGTAAAGGGTTATCATAAACCCATGCTGCCCACAGAGAATTAGTTGCGAAATCGGAGAAGTCTAAATTCTCGTAGTATTTGTGGGGATTATTGGGGAGATACCTCGCCCTGTTATAAGGATCCACATGCACATCCTCACCCCCGATGTAACCTATAGTTACCGTTACACTCTCTCCTGGCGCAATACTATTAAACTGACCAAAAGAGAACAGATATCGTGTATCATATCCCTGACAGAGTGCTTTCTCTTCTGTTGCTGGAGGATCTAACCAGCCTTCATCCGGATGCTCCTTCACATATATTGCTGTGAATACCTGATCGAAATCCCATTCCCCATTAGACAGGGCAAAGTATTTGCTTCTGTCTCCGCCTGGAGTGCCCAGACAATTGTCCGGGAATTTATCCTTGGAGCCCGCAGTATAGGGATTAACCGCCTCCCACCTTCTCTGGTTCACCTCCAACCAGGGCGAATAATCCTTAGGATAACCCTGTTGATTTGAAGTCCACCAGTTGAAGCAACGTTTCTCTGCATCGGGAGCTCTGACTACTCTTACTCCAGATACACCTCGGGGGCTGGTTGCAGTAAATTTTCCAGATATTGGCTGGCCATCATTATCCATAAGATAAGCTGTGGCCAGCTGAACCTTCTTACCGCTGGGCAAGTAGGTCGAATCTATGAAACCTGAAAGATCATCCTGTGCACCTTGTTCCGCGGCGTAGGGATCCTCGTCGATGTGATTCACGTCCGCATCAATATACAGACCGACCCACACGCTATCGATGCTTCTGATCGGGTTTATGTTCTTGATAGTCATATCAATCAGAATGAAATCCTCAGCATAAGCGTAGCTCCAGCTATAGCTTTTCTGAGTGATTTCCACTCCCAGAGGTCTATGTGGTCTCTCATCCCAGTCAGTTCTGATATCCCATTGGGTTAGTGGGGCATCGGCAGTATCGGTAAAAACAGCTATGATATCCTGCTCTGAGATAGCGTCCGGGGAGTAGCAGGAAACTGAGGCTCTGGTGGATCTCTCGATAATCGCACCTTCAGATCCCATAGCAGGTGCCATCTCATACATCCACTGCCACCCATCGGCGCCCACCGTTACCAGAGTTTCGATTGCCGTCTCACTGGTTACTATTGCTCCAATCCAGAGCGCGCCCTGGAATAGGTACTCCAATCCCGAGTTTGGAGGCATCTCAAATGAAGGTGCCTTGACCTCTTTTTCAGGATTGGGATTGAAACACCCACCTATGGATTCATATAGGTCTCTGGTCTGGCTGCCAAAGAAACCCCAGTTGGTCACGCAGAAATACACGTTCCCCACTCTATGCACTCTTTGTTGACCCTCGGGTGTATCCTGAGTAGGTTTGAATCGGGTCCAGGAGGCTCCCTGTGGTGCAGATTCTTTCTGCACGTTTCTTGTCTTAACTTCCTCCATGGGGAGAAGCAAGAGAACACATAGCAGAAAGACCGAAAATCCAAGTAAAGTTTTCTTATCCATAAACTCCTCCAGTCAATTTCTTTAGAAATTAACTGATATGCCCAGACGGATATTTCTTCCTGGGCCATAGTTAAGTGGATTATTTTCTATCTGCGAGCCGGAGTATACTAAAGGTCCACCCAAATCACTGCTCGACTTATTCTGATTGGTATCCGCCCTTCCAGTTGTACTGTATACCTGATAGATATTTTGTACGTCAAAGACATTAGTGACCCATACCACAAAAGAGTAGTTAAGCTTCCACAACTCGAAATCCTTGTTGAATCTCAAATCCACATTGCTGTTGGCAGGCATTCGCTCGGAGTTAGGCATAGGTTGCTCTTTAAGTCGGAGATGCATTCCCGGGTAAGAGGCATCTGGAGTAAAGGGAAATCCACTGCCATATTGCCATAAGACATTGATCCCCCAATTGTCAGGCATCTTGAAACCGAATATCCTGGGATGATCTTGAGGTGGGATTCTCAAATCCAAGCTGAAAGTGAGCTGGTGCCTTACATCCCAATCCAAGGGGAATTCTTGAATGGGAATCTTTCCCTCTTCGAATCTATCATAATAATTGGAAACCTCGGCTGAGCTTTTACCATAAGCGAAAGCATACTGATAGTTAACGTAACCGGAAACATACCCGCCATATCTTTTATCCAACTGAAGCTCTATACCTCTGGCTCTGGCATAATCCATATTCATGTAGTATTCCCAGGTTATGGGACCCGATCTCATCTCTTCTGTATTCAGCTGGTCATAATAGTCCTTATAGAATCCCGCAATGTCCAGCTTATAGCTCTCCGAGATGGCATACTGGATTCCCAACTCATACTGCACCTGCTTCATATAGTCCAGATTATAATTCCCGTAAAGCTTCAAACCTGCTGCTCCCTGAGTGGTGCGGGCATACATAAACCTCAACTCAGGAAGCTGGTAGAACCAGCCATAATTGAAATAAACTTTGGCTTTATCCGTAATAGGATAGGATACACCCAGTCGGGGAGAGATCTTGTACTGTGATTCATCCACTTCTGTTCTCAAAGGATTTTCCGTGGAATCAGGAGCGATCTGGGTGACACCTTTATCCTGTATGAAGAAATCCCAGCGGAAACCTAACTTGGCGATCATAGCTCCATATTCTATTTTATCCTGCATATACCAGGCCCCGCGAATGGGCTCCCGATCATAGAAATCCCTGAAGATGCCATGATCCGGCCAGGGAGCTCCGTCGGGTATTCCGTCGTAGACGTAATAAGGATATCTCACATCAGCCATATATAGGCGGTTATACTCCAGATGGAGACCTGTTTTCATCTGGTGTTCCCTGGTTAGCTGGTTGGTGTAATCGAATTTCAGTGTCCATAACGTTGATCTGCGATGCTGATAATAACAGCGTCTCTCATATCCTCGATCATAGAAACCGTCTATACCATCGTATCTTCCGTTCCCATTCAGATCAGTATAGGGTTCACCTGGATCCCACATGTTATTGGGAGGATCATAAATACCGTTTTTATTGTAATCGATAAAGGGCACATGAGGCTCTCCGGGATCATATATACCGTTTCCGTTTAGATCCCGATACCCCTCCAAAAGCCAGTTGATAGTGGGACCATCATATTGCCCGTCATAATCAAGGTCATGATTCTGAGGCAATCCCGGGGCGGTAATGAATATATCTATGCCCTCATCATAGAGACCATTGTTGTTTATATCCTCAAAGGGCTCGCCTAAAACCTCATCTCCGTCCCAGTAAGGTTCAGGTTCATCTATACCAGCGGCCCCGTAGGCTACCCTCTGTCTATCAGGGTCAAATACCCCATTGCTGTCAGTATCGACGAAGGGTTCAGCATTATTCCATCTATTTTCTCCGGGGAGATCCACGAAGCTCTCTCCCCGATCATATTGACCGTTGTAAGGGTAAGAATCGGTAAAGGGTTCGCCCGGATCGTACACTCCGTTTTGACCCTTGTTGGTGTCAGTAAAGGGTTCTCCCGGATCATATCGACCGTTAGCATTCGCATCCAGATATTCCTCTGCTTTGTCCCAGTCGCCATTTTTATTAACATCAATAAAACTCTCCCAATCATAGTAGAAAAGAAATTTACCTGGTATCACAGTGCCACCCGGTGTATTAGGGTCGCCTGGTCCCATGAAGAATTCCGCCATATATCTGCTTAAGGTGAGCTCATAGAAGGAGCTTTTGCTCACATTATGGGTAAAATGCAGACTCATGAGGGTGGTTTTGCTCTCAAACTGGGGTAAGGTACTGGGAGTATATCTGTATGTCCACACTGATACATCTCCCCTGGTTTCAGAAGAGGGATCGAAGAAAAGGGTATATCTGTCGAAATTTCGCTTGTAGGAGAAAACCAACTTTTTGTCCGGAGAGGCTCGATAGGACAATTTCAATCCAAGGGAATACTGGTTATTCATTCTCTCGGGTATGTTAAATCCCAGTATATCATCCACCTTGAACCTTTTGGCAGTTGTGGCAGTAGCGTATTCGTTGATATCCATATGAGTATCTGTTTTGTAAGCGTTGGCGTTCAAAAAGTAAGAGACCTTATCACCGGTGAATTTTATTCCCAAGGCAGGTAATAAATATCTGGTAAAAAGTGGTTCGGGACCACTTAAACTGAACTCCAACCTGTCGCCGTTAAAGGAATACTTATTCAAACTGGGATGACCAAAATCGTCGGTCAAAAACTCAATATGTCCCTGGGTGACCTTGTTACTTCCCTCCTTGGTAACGATGTTAACTGCAGCCGACTGAACATTTCCGTACTCCGCATCAAACCCGCCTTTAAGAATATCGATCTCCTCGATATTGGATGCGGTCACATTCATTCCTCCTTTAACCAGTCCCAATCCTCCCAGAGGGTCACGAGTCTCCACACCATCTACAATATAAAGAACCTCACCTGCCCGTCCTCCTCTCACGTGAATCTCGTTGTTTCTGGTAACGAATCCCACCTGGGTCCGCAGAATCTCCTCAATCTGTTTCACCGGCATCTTCTCGATCTGCTCGGTGGCGATGTTCCTGACGTTGGCGGTGATATCCTTCTGTATTGCGGCTCTTTCACCGGTAACTATAATTGGGGCGACCTCCACCGCGCCTACAGGAAGCTCAAAAGAAAGCTCTGTGGTAACGTCAACTTTCACCATTACGCCCTGCACTGTCACCTGCTGGTAACCTATAAGCTTGGCTGTAATATTATAATTACCCGGAGGAACGTTGAGGATGTAGTAGGAGCCGTCCACCTTGGAGTCATGACCCATTTTGGTTCCCTCAATCATAATGGATGCGCCAATCAGCGGTTCCCCTGTCGCCTTGTCCACCACCACCCCCGAAATCTTACCAGTGGTGCCAGCGAAGGAAACCACATACCAGATCAGAAGGAAAAAGGATATAAGAAGAATTACTGCAGAATTAACCCTTTTAAAATCCTTCATAACGAATTCCTCCTCCTCGATTTAAGGTTAACTGCTCATTAGCTTAATCTTACATAATATTTTATAATGCAAAATCAACCTTTAATTGTCAAGATTTTTTTTCAAAATCTTAACTCAAAAACCATCTTAAAAAATAGGTTTTTCCCGTGGTTTTTAACCTAAGCCATTTTATATGGTCGATTTTTCCCTTATCACCTCCATATTGAGAAAAAGCTAACTTGTAAAACTCTAAGATCAATTTGACTCCATCCATACTCCGAATGACATCCTCATCACTTCCGGATTCCGCCCACGTCCGAACTTTACTCCGAACGTGGGCAAAATCGGAGGTTTTAAAGAAGGAGGAATTAGCATCGTAACTTTTAGTTCAAAAATTATGCCAGAACAAAAAAACACAGCTCAAAAAGAGTTTTCTCTAAGTTTAATAATATCAATGGATTATTAGGTTACCAAAAGAATGTATAGATACCTCAAGTTGCTTTTTCGCAAGTATTTGCGAAGATCAGAAAAAGCTTTGTTACTCATTGACTATTAATTCGTTAAGGTATAGATGATTGACTCCATCGCAATATATTGCGAATCAACGTGAGAATCTGCGGCTTTTCAAAACTCCATTCTACCTCAGAGAACTCCATCTTTCGCTTCTATATTTGGGAATCAGCTTATCAGTCAATCTGCACTCCTCAGTATCCAGACCGTTATCTTTCAGATCAACAGAGAAAAAACTGCTGAAACCGGATTTTATTGACGATAGAATCTGGTTGATATCAAGATTTGGGGTTAATAGATCTTGAAGGGAAACAGTATTCTTTTCCAATCTGGTTTTCATTTTTTGTTTTCCTTCCTCATTTATTTCCGGTAGTAAATCCACAAGGTCAAAGCTTTGCTTCCCCAGTGGAATAGAACCGTGCTGAATAAAACTTTCTTTAAATCTTCTCTGGGCGCTTCCGATAAGCTTTTTGCCATCCACTTTGATCTCATATCTGATGCTGGATGAAAAACAAGGTTTTGAGAACTCATAGGAGGTCAATCCAATATCTCTTGAGGATTTTCTTTCCCATTCACCTTTTATATTTAGAAATTCCATTGATTTCAAAAAGGCTAAACCTATCCTTTTATAAGTCTCATTTATACTTTGTCCCAATAGATCAAAATCGTCTTTTGAGGCGCAAATACTGTAGGTGAGATCGTTGTCATGCAAAACCGCTCTGCCTCCGGTTAACCTTCTCACCACATCCACATTCAAATCTTTGCATTTTTTTAGATCCACCGTTTTTTCGATTTTCTGGGAATAACCTATGGAAATAGCTTTAGGTTCCCATTGATAGATCCTTAAAACAGGAGGAATATTTTTTTTCTCAGATAAGATCAACAATGCCTCATCCAGAGCCATATTGAAAAAAGCATCGTTCTTACCAGTATAGATAAATCTCCATTCTCTTTTTTTCTTCATCACACCTCTTAACTCTCTACTCTCTACTCTCTACTCTTAACTCTTTTGACCCTCTCTTTGATCAGGTTTAATGCTATGACATTTTTCTGAATCTGGTTTGTTCCCTCGTAGATCTGGGTTATCTTGGCATCTCTCATCATTTTCTCAACGGGATAATTTCTTAAATACCCGTATCCTCCGAAGATCTGAACTGCCTGATGGGTTACTCTCATAGCTACGTCTGAGGCAAAAAGTTTAGCCATAGCGGATCTTTTTGAAGATTTCTCTTTCCCTTTGTCTATGGACAAAGCCACGTTATAAACTAAAGCTCTGGCTGCTTCAATCTCAGTTGCCATCTCTGCTAATTTGTGTTGAATTGCCTGAAAGCTGGAAATAGTTTTGTCGAATTGGATTCTTTCTTGGGCATAACTTAAAGCCTCATCCAGCGCCCCCTGAGCGATCCCCAGAGCTTGAGCTGCCACACCCGGTCTGGTTACATCGAAGGTTTTCATGGCAATGATGAAGCCCATTCCCTCTTTGCCCAGAAGATTCTGTTGAGGTACTCTACAATCCTCAAAGATAAGTTCTCGGGTAGTAGATCCTCTTATTCCCATCTTGTTTTCCTTTTTTCCGAAAGAAAATCCCGGAAAACCTTTTTCAACAATAAAAGCAGAAGCTCCTCTGGCACCTTTTTTCTTATTTGTCATAGCAATAATGGTATAGGTCTCAGCCTCTCCCCCATTTGTGATCCACTGCTTGGTTCCATTCAGGATATATTCATTTGCATTTAGCTGGGCAGTAGTCTGGATGGCTGAGGCATCGCTTCCAGCATTGGCTTCGGTTAAGCCAAATGCAGCCAATTTACTGCCATTCGCTAAATCGGGGAGGAATTTTCTTTTTTGTTCTTCATTCCCGAAAAGTAAAATTGGGTAGGCTCCAAGTCCAGTGCCGGCAAAAGAGAGTGCAATTCCACCGCAGGCTCGGGACAACTCCTCTGTGACAATCGCCATATCTGTGATTCCTCCACCTGATCCACCGTATTCTTCGGGTATATAGCATTTGAAAAGCCCAGCCTGAGCGAAGATTTTGACCAGATCCCAGGGAAATTCCTGAGTCTCGTCATAATATGATCTTTTAGGCAGAACGTGTTCTTGTGCGATCCTTCTGGCTAGCTCTCTTAATCTATTTTGTGGTTCAGAGAATAAGAAATCCATAATCTTTTCCTTTGCTTAAATGGTAATCAAAACATATTCCGGTTTTTACCGAGCAATTAATCTAAGCCAAAATCAGGTTAAAGTCAACTTTTCTTCTTTGACGTTTCACAGAGAACTATTGTTTATGACTTTGTTTCAATCTTGTAGTTGGACAATTTATACATATGTTCGAAGAGTCTTGACGACATCTTGACAATTGGGTCTTTTTAACCCGGATCTGTAGTTGCCCAATTTATTGGGCACAATTATAGCCAATAAGTCGGTAAACTACAAATTGGCTCGATAAATCGAGCAACTACAAATATGACTCTGTCGGTATCACAGGTTGTCCCAACCTGTGATAATCCCACTCTTAGTTGAAACAGTTAGTGTTACCGCATTGGTACACATGTTTTCGCTCGATAAATCGAGCAACTACAAATTCGTTTCATTGTTGGGAAACATATTATCGGGTAGTTCCGGGTCTTTTGACCCAGAATCAACCTGACAAGGTCAGGAGATCTTGTCCTACCCA
This sequence comes from uncultured Ignavibacteria bacterium, assembly GCA_964447175.1. GTDB lineage: Bacteria > Zixibacteria > MSB-5A5 > MSB-5A5 > SM23-73-2 > CAYURP01. The sequence goes on from CAYURP010000037.1 coordinate 21,119, forward strand.
CCTCCGGGAATAAGCGTAAAAAAACCCACCTTGATAACAAGGTGGGCTACCGGATGTCTTATCTTAACTCTTAACTCTTTACCTTGTACTTTTCACTCTAAAATCCTCATTCTTTGTCGTAAACCACAAAGTGGAAGTAGTTACTCTGCACAGCGTTTCCGTCTTTGTCTTGGAAATAGACAAGAAGTTTTCCTGACCCACTCGTGGTGCTTACCATATAAGGGTTGCTACCAACTGGTGTCACAATGGTAATATAGTTCCGATAATGGTAGGTTATGCCAGTAAGGAAAATCTCGTAATGATTAGTCACGTACATCACGGAGTCCACATTCAAATCTTCTCGAAGCGTGGTATTATCGTAGGTACCCATGGCAACCACACCAATTGCTCCATTGATTTTACCGGTGACCTTCAAATTACCGTTTACGTGTAACTTTTCATCGGGACTCTCTGTTCCGATACCCACCTCACCTGTATTGGCGATTGTCATGCGGTTAGTTGCATTTGTCTGAAACTTGAAACCCTTATTGTCCTCTGTACCAATGTACAGGTCGCCATTGGTTGCCTTTCTGATCCGAGCCTCAGTTACCCCTCCGAATTTGAAATCAAGCACGTCCTGCCTGGGCACGCCGGTGCCGTTGTCTATGGCAATGGTAGCAGAATTGGGGTCAGTGTTGTCGTAGTAGACTTCAAGTTTGGCAGCCGGACTTATGGTCCCGATGCCCACGTTGCCACCACCTTGGATTAACAGCCGATACTGATTATCAGTCATCAGGGAAAAAGTGCTGGTATTCAGAGTGCCGACGTTGAACTGACGGTCAGCTATAATATCTGCATTCCAGCTACCTCCAGTAAACTCGAGATCCGATCCTAAAACCGGCTGAATTGTGAGAGGCGATGTAGGATTTGATGTCCCGATGCCCACATTACCCGAGACCGCAGAATACATATCATTACCTGAGATGGTCCAGTCGCTGTCGGTTTCCGCACTTACTGCCTGGATGGCATAGGAGGCTGTGTCTGCCATTTTTGAGCGAAAAGCATATCCCACGCTGGTTAACTGAACCCGAGGTGTTAAGATCTCTCCTGGGCCTACGTCAATCTCCAACCAGTAATCCTCGTCAAAAGGCAATTCAAGGGGATCAACACTACCTAATTTGACGTTAAATAGACCATCGATAATTTCTACATCATTTTGCGTTTCGTCCCACAGCATATTCCCTAAAGAGGATTGATCGTAAATCCTGAAGGTGATATCCAGGGTATCAGTCAAGGGAATTCCACCTGTATCGGTCAGCATCCCCTGATAGTTGATCAGGTGGGGAATCTCACTCCAGCAGGGGATGGCAGCCGATATGAAAACTACTATGAGAGCAAGTATAAGGAGCTTTTTCATCACAAACCTCCTATTGGTTTGAGGGTTAATCTTTCTGTCTAATTAAATGGGAGTTCTTCCTTAAGGCAAGTAAAAAGTTAGGACGAATCCAGATTTATATATGCTAATTGATGGTTAGTCATTAGTAAAACCAGAACTAAAATTAAGTTAGGTTCTGGTAATACAACTACTATTATAGCTGCCCAATTCATTGGGTTATTTAGCTCAGATTGTAGTTTCCTAATTTATTAGGCATAATTTAATCTGACCATCAAGGTGCTGCGCATAAATCGGCGAACTACAAATCTGCTCGATGAATCAAACAACTACAAATTCGTTTCATCTGTTGGGAATTATCACAAATAAAAAGCCCACCTCGATAACAAGATGGGCTTACATATTCTAACTTACTAATTTTAATTACTGTAGCATAACCAGCACCTGAATTATGCCGGTTCCAGATGATAGCGATCCCAGAGCTTTTCCCACAACTGTTCCAACCTTGGGGTCATCGTCCCGCATGGCATGTCCTGGAGTGCTGGAGGTAACCAAAAGATCGCCCGGATTTATAGCTCCGTTTTCTGCTGATACTTTACAGGGCACGATTCCCACCAGGGCAAGAGGTATCTCATTGAATTCAGCTGCCATGTCCTTCATGCTATAAGTCTCGGATTCCTCATCCCCTGCAGAAGGCTTATCCCATTCTCTCGGAGAAGCGACAAACCCGGGTTTAGTGCTGTATATTCCTGCTACCAGAGTTGAACGAGACCCGGATGATTTCAGAACCGATCTGGTATTATGGGGATCGATAACCATCACATCACCTGGTTCAGCAGTGGAAGCTCCAGCGCCAACCTCAATCATCTCCGCAAAATCGGTAGCCGGTGTATGCCAGCTGCCATCTGCATATACATCTCCGTTCCCATTAACCTTAAACTCCACATCACTTCCGCGCTCACACTCAATGAACTGCATAGCATCGTTGGAGCCAGACGGTACCACGATCTGAAGTATGTCATTGTTACTAGGAACGTTTTGAGACCGTTCGAAATTAATTACCTGTAAAACGCTTCCGCTGTAGCTATTGGTAACATTAAGCGTTCTCTGAGTCGTGTTATCTGTCACATGCAACTTGCCCGTAGGATTTGACAATCCGATCCCAACATCCCCATCCCTGGTTACGGCAATCGAATACGAATAGGTATTAAATGCATCGTTAATCTTGCCCATGGTGAGGGTTGACCCGTCGGATCGGATATGAAAGTACTTTGCATCTGCAGCGTCATTGTAATCTCCCAAAACTAACATTCCAAAGGTGCTACCATCTATCACTGTTTTCGTCAATGTTCCCCTGACGTGCAACTTCTCCGATGGGTTTATTACTCCGATGCCCACGTTACCCTGTCCGGCAATCATGACATCTCCACCAAAATCGTTTATGTACAGGTCAGCTGCACTACTGCCGTTCCTACCGTGGATTTCATTATTATCAAGTGTCACATGATTACCTGAACTGTTTCCAATATTCACAATCCCGTCTGAGCTACCGCTGATGTTCCGTGTGCCATAAACATCCAGAACAGCATCCGGGCTGGTGGTGCCGATACCGATGTCCCCATCACCCTCAGCCCGCAACCGGGTCAGGCCATTGGTCAGGATAGAGAAAACACCAGAGTTTGTGGTGCCCAGATTGAATTGTCGGTCAGACATAATATCCGCATTGTTTCCACCGCCAGTAAACAGAATATCATAACCTGAAACCGGGTAAATGGTCAGTGGTGCTGTCGGGCCGGTGGTGCCGATACCAATATTATTGCCAGATTGATACATTACTGAATTACCAATAGTGGTACCGCTGGTGAATTTAGGAATGTAATTAGCTCCGCCACTGCCGTCAATTTCACCACCGGGAGCCTCCTGCCAGGTCCCCACTCCGGAACCATCCGAAGTCAAAACATAACCCGCCGAAGCACTCGGAGCCATCATGAACCCCGACATCTTAACCGTGCCCGCAACATCTAACTTCTCTGTTGGTGGCGCTGCCCCAATACCCACATTGCCAGATACCGAAGAATAGATGTTATCCCCTGAAACCGTCCAGTCTCCATCAGATATAGCTGTCTCTGCCATATAGGCATAACCCACACTGGTCAACTGAATCCTGGGAGTGAGCTCAGGATCGGCATCCACCTTTATCCCTAAATATCTCTCAGCTCCCTCAAAAACTGAAGAGGGGATAGAAGTAGTGCTTCCCAGAATTACACTGAACAGACCATTATCCACCAGTACATCATTGTGCGTCTCATGCCACAAGGCTGACCCGCCTGAAGAAATACTGTAGATGGAAAAGGTGAGATCATAGCTGCCATTCAGCGGAATTCCACCATCATCGGTCAGCATCCCCTGATAGTTGATCATATGGGGAATGGGATCAGTAGGTGCAAAAGCCAAACCTACGAGAAAAAACACCAGAACTGATGCTGCCAACAAAATTCGCCGCATCTTTTCTCCTTTCTGTACTTGCAGGATCATAATAACCCTGCTAAAGCAGTTAAAGGTGAATACTTTTATAGCAGTGATAAAGCTCGTCATTATCTTCTTAACTCTCTACTTTCTACTCTCTACTCTCTATCACCTTAATTCTTTTCTTCGACCTCCCATTCTTGTTTTAAGGTCATTTCCCACTTCCTGTTTCGATAAATTATGTAAAATCACTTTCGTTCGCAATCAGGTAAAAAACATTCAGTAAAACCATATACTCAATTAATAGTGAGTAGGGAAGTACATTGCTACTACACTACCCTCGAAAAAGTCCATATCAGTAGATAATCCAGAAGAGATTTGAGCCCGGAAATAAAAAGTAGTGGATCCAGAGCCAGATACTGAGTATGTGTGAATCGCGGTTATGGGTATATATGTGGTTCCATCAGCAACGGAAAGCGAGATACGGTTGTATGAGTCTGGAGTTCCAGTTGATGAGGTGGTCCACCCTGCCTGGATGTTGCCGGTGAACGATGCTACATCCCAGTCTGCATGTCCGGTTCCTATGCAGACCACGTATCCATCCCCAGGATGAGTAACCGTAACCGATTTAAGAGTGAGCCAGGATGTACTTAGACTTGTTTGAGTTCCCAGCCCACTTGCATTAGAGTACTCAACACCGGGAACTTGACCCGTGATTGTGCCTGATATTTTCATATTTCCGGCCACCTCTAATTTTTCACTGGGGGTTGTAGTTCCTATGCCGATGTTGCCAGTGCTTCTATCCATTACGAAGGAGTTATACCAGACATTAAATGCATCATTGACCTTGCCCATATACAGCTTCTCTCCATCCGATCTAATATAATGGTATTTGGCATCAGCTCCGTCATTATTATCACCAAAAACCACTGCGCCTCTTATAGAGCCATCTACTGTAATCTGCCCATAGCTTCCAGCGTCTCTGACATGAAGATTTGATCCTGGACTCGTGATCCCAATACCAACATTTCCAGATACTGCAGAATACATATTATCCCCTGAAACAGTCCAATCGCTATCAGTACCAGAGGTCACCGCTGTCTCCGCTACATAGGCATAGCCTACACTGGTCAACCTGGTTCTGGGGGAGAGTTCTGCGTCGGGCCACACAGTAATCCCCATATACCTTTCGGCTCCACTGAAGACAGAGGCGGGGATTTCCAATATAACATTGAATAATCCGTCCAGCACCTCTTCATCGTTGTAATTCCCGGTCCACAATGCTGCTCCTCCCGAGGGAACATCATAGATCCTGAAAGTCAGATCATAAAGACCATTTAAT
>CAYURP010000038.1:0-26224 GCA_964447175.1 uncultured Ignavibacteria bacterium
AGGAAGGCTTCAGCCTTCCATCTATAAGGCAGCACAAGCTGTCTCCCGGAACGGGCAGGCAACCTGTGATAATAAAATTGGTTTTCCAGAACCTAACTTAAGTTAGGTTCTGGTATCCTTTTTTCCCTTCCCATCCACTGGAGTTTACCCTTCCCCTCCCCTGGAAAACTAAAGTTTTCCTCTACATTTTAGCTCGCATGCTGGGCACCCTGCCCAGCTAATTTCATGGATTTATAAAGTCTGGTAAGCTACCGATTTTATTAATGCCAATGAGATTATTTTGACTTGCAAATCGGATTTTCAAACAGTATAATAAACGGGTATTGTGAGGGAAAAAAGATCATATGCGCCCATAGCTCAATTGGATAGAGCATCTGACTACGGATCAGAAGGTTGCAGGTTCGACTCCTGCTGGGCGTATCTTTGCTAAAAGATTCAGCATCTTTTGATATTTTCAAAAGGAGAAAGCTCTTGGAACAAGATCTAAATCAGGATCAATACTGGATGCAGGCAGCTTTGAAGGAATCTGAAAAAGCCCTTAAGAAAAAAGAGGTGCCCGTTGGTGCGGTGGTGGTTTACCAGAATAAGATAATCGGCAGAGGGCACAACCAGGTAGAGACTCTGAATGATGCTACTGCCCACGCTGAGATATTAGCCATAGGAGCTGCTTCAAATTTCTTAGGTTCCTGGAGACTTTCAGATGCCTCCATCTATGTAACAGTTGAGCCCTGTATTATGTGTGCCGGTGCTATAATCTTATCCAGACTGGATAAGTTAATTTTCGGAGTGTATGATCTCAAAGCAGGTGCCTGCGGCTCTCTGTATAATTTGCCCCAGGATATAAGATTGAATCATCAGGTGAAAATCACATCCGGAGTTCTCGAGGAACAATGCCAAAGCATTATCAAAGCTTTTTTTGAGCAGCTCAGAAAATCCGAAGAGGTCAAACAGGAAAATGAAAGAAAATATGAAAAGACCTGATCCAGAGTCGGTTCATTTTAAAACCATCTATCTGGGAATCATAATGAACGTCTTTGTGCCTGCCCTTCTGGTGATTCTGGGAATTTTCCTGCGAAACAGAGGAATAGGCACAAGCCCCATCAAGAGCTTAAACCTTATGCTTATCATACTTTTCATAGTCAGCGCCACCGAAGTCTTTTTCGTCTTTTTCTTCAGGAAAAAGTTCTTCTCAGGTGGGAATCAACAAAAAGAAAAAGCCAGTATAAAAACAGGCACAGAGGATGATTTCACAAGATACAGCCTGATCATTTACTCTATGTGTCTCAGTCCCACCATTTACGGGTTTGTATATTATCTCCTGGGTGGAACCCTGCAGTGGTTTGTGATATTTGCCTGTGTCACCCTGATCTGTTTCAGGTTTTTCAAGCCCGGCTTAGAGCAGTTAAAAAAATTTATAAGATATGAAGATCAGAATGTGGAATGAAAATGAATTGGAGAGGTGCCGAGGCGGTCTTGCCCGCCTATGGCGGAAAAACCAGTGTTTGAAGTAAATTAAGAAAGACAGATAAATCGTATCTTTTAAAAAGGATTCCCGAAGCTATATTATGCAAACCTACCAAACATATGTTTTACTAAGCGAAAAAGATGACCATTTCTATATAGGTATGACTTCCTTTTTACAAAGACGGGTGTATCAACATAACATGGGAAAAGTAAAATCTACTAAAGCTCGCCGTCCATTCAAACTCTTCTATTATGAAGAATACCAGGATAAAATTGTCGCAAGAAAAAGAGAAATCTTTTTGAAAAGTGGGCAGGGTCGTCTTTTTTTGCAGAGGAAATTTAAGAGATCAACAAAAAGTGAGGAAACAATAAAAAACCTTGCGTCTTTATAAATATCAAAGTAAATTCTGTCGTTTTTAATTTATTTAGTACAATGAAGCATTATTTTTCAGATAGGTATATGAATGGTCTCGCCCACCTATGGCGGAAAAACCGCTGTTTGAATGAGTTGAATATGAAATATTTCTCGGAGAGATGTCCGCCTGAGACGGATTCACCTTTGGTTGAAACTGGCGGTCTCGCCCGCCGGAGGTGGGGTCCGCCTATGGCGGAAAAACCGTTGTTTGAATGAAATGAACATGAAATTGTATTTTCGGAGAGGTGCCGGAGTGGTCTTGCCCGCCTGAGGCGGGTCCACCCAAGGTGGAAACTGACGGTCTCGCCCACCAGAGGTGGGTCCGCCTATGGCGGAAAAACCGTTGTTTTAATGAATATAAAATTTTTTCGGAGAGGTGCCGGAGTGGCTGAACGGGGCGGTCTCGAAAACCGCTTTCCGCATTGCGGAACGGGGGTTCGAATCCCTCCCTCTCCGCTGTGTTTTTTTAATCTCTTTTTGGTTGATTGTATCTTATTTTATTATTACTAAAATTAACTTCTCAACAACAGAATAATTTTAGCAAGCTTTAAATCACGCAGGTCGTGTCTGTAAACGACCTGCGTAATTTTCTAATGCACGGTTTATATCTTTTAGGCACACTCCAACACTTTCTCCGACCTGTCGGGCACATACAGGTTCCCCTGCTTGATAAAAGATTTCTCAGGATCCGGAGAGCCGGTGATCTCCGCGGTGGCGAAGAAGTAGCTGTCTTCAACGTCCTCTGATCCACAATACATCCAGTTTGTCTCCCGCATGCTCAGGATTTTGACGTTGCTGTAGCCCAGACGAAACAGTATCTCTTTCATCTTCTCAGGTGAACATCCAAAGGTCAAGGGTTCCTGAACAGAAGCACAGAGCTTCAGTAGTTCTCGATTACCTTTGTAGTCAGTTTCATCATCAATTAGCTCAGGAGGAATAAAATCTAAAATTAAACGGTTGCCCCTTCCCAGCTCTGCTAACCGCCCCAGAGTCTCCTCGACTATGTCCTGGTTCAGAAACAGGGTCACAGCTTCCCAGATAAAGAGGGTCTTCTTATGCCTTTGGAAACCTGCTTTTGTGAGCTTGTCAGTAATAGAGTCCTGGGAGAAGTCGATGGACACATAGGTAACGTTTTCCGGCAGTTTACCTAAAATTCTTCGGGTCAGAGTCTTCTTTATTACCTGTGTGGAATTCAAGTCCAGCTCAAAGATCTTTGCCTCTTTGAATTCAGACAGACGCAAAAAGCGGCTGTCATAACCAGCGCCTAAAAGCACTACCTGCTGGAAACCCTGATTCAGGCACTCACGGGCATAGTCGTCCATATATCGGGCTCGCAGGACAATTGCCTTTCGGACAGATGGGTTTATCGCCTGCATCCATCCTACTACCTTCATTCCGATCTCCCCGGCATAATATTTTGCCAGGGGATCCTCAATTACCCTCTGTTCGGGCGGCAGGGTATACTCAAATGCCTTGGCTCCTGCGGACCAGCGGGCAAATATAAAACCGCAGGATTTCTCGATGGTCTTGCTATAGATGGCCTTCATTTTGGGACCTCCATTTTTTAAAAGGTTCTGTCAAATACCGGTTTAATTATCCCTATGCTCAAAAACATAGGATAAATGAAAAGCTGTATACCAATTACAGAAAGCATCATCCAGTAGATCACAGGAGGGGCAGATTTTAGAAGTATGAAAACTGGTATGAAAAAGGCTGCGGTCAGATAATTGGTGATGCTTTTATACCCCGGCTTCCAATGAGTGGTAACCAGGCTGGTGATGGGATATCTAACAGGTGAAATACACAGGGCGATCAAAACAGCGGTATAAATGGTTGCATAAATCGCCGGTGAATCCAAAAAGTAGAAGAGAAACACGGAAAAGAAAACAGGAGGAGCACCCACTGAATATCCCTTAGAAAGAAAAGTCTCCTTTCGGGAGTATTTCCAGGAGGCAGCCATAGTTGCGAAAACGACCAGATATACCCCAAAACCAGGAAGAAATACTCCTTGCTTTAAGAAAAGCATCATAGGCACAAAGGTGAGCCCTACCAAGTCGGTGATAATGTCTAAGATTTCACCTGAGGTACCAGGGAATTTATCTTTTATCTTAAGCTGGCGGGCAAGTGTGCCATCAGTTCGGTCAACTAATAAAACCAAAAGGCAAAAGCGAGCAGCGCTGTGATAGTGTCCCTCGAACATGGCAATCAGTGCTAAAGCTGCAAATGCCAATCCAATCAAGGTCCAGATATGAGGTAAATAGTAAAGATACTTTTTCATTTTGGTCCTCCTTTCATCTGAAGATTAAAAATTTTGTCCAATAGAAAACTGGAGCGGTTAATATCAGACTGTCAAAGCGATCCAAAATGCCACCATGCCCCGGAAGAATGCCGGAGAAGTCTTTAATTCCCATCCTTCTTTTTATGTATGAGAAAAGTAGATCTCCCCCAGTAGCTGATGCAGATATTATCAAAGCCAATACAACAAGGTGTAAAGAATTTGCACCCGAAAGCAGGAATTTCAGCAACAAGGAGATAGCTACTGTTGAGAGGATACCGCCAATTAAGCCTTCCCGAGTTTTACCCGGGCTTAAATCGGGACAAAGTTTGTGATTTCCCAGGAGTTTTCCCCAGAGCTGGGAGAAACTGTCAGTTGTGGCTACCAGAAGAAAGACAAATGCAAAACCAGAAAACCATGGGGTTGTGTTCTGAAACAGCAAATGCCCCAAACATAAGATCAAAAAGAAAAAGAATGTTAGAGAAAGAACAAAGGGATATGCACTTTTGTGTCTTAGATTTCGATAAAGCTCCAGAGAACCTGCAACTGATATTGCACTTAAGATCAAGGCTAATAGCAAACGGGAAGAATATGCCAGGGTAAGCAAAGAAACAACGAGGAGAAGATAAATCCCATACTTGGTCCAATCCGTGTTTTTATTCAAAGAGTCAGGTTGCCGAAACCTATGAGACAATGCTATTAACAATGCCCCGAAAGTAAACAGGCTGCCTATGATTATCATCAGTTTGATCTGCATCTTATGACCTCTCCTTTTGAGCTGGAACAATTAGCTTCAGAGCTTCAGGAATAATCCGAATGTTGAACCGGGTTCCCTGCTGAATTATTTCTCCGTCTCCAAAAAATGCCAAAGGCTTCTCACTTGAGACAACCAGCTTGTTTGCCTGCCAGGTGCTGACTGAGGAGGAATGGACATGCTTTCCAAAAGTCACCTTCAAAAGAGTTGATAGAATCTGCAAACGGCTTTTGGAATTTCCGATCAGGCAGACATCGAACCTGCCATCGCTGTTTAAAGCCTCTGGTGACATCAAAAGGTGCTTACCCAAAAATGGTTGATTGTTCAACATCAGCGAAAGTGAATCAGCATAAATTGAGCTGCCATTCCATCTGACCTTTAAAAAGTTTTCTTTTCTTTTTTTCATCAAAATTGCATAGAGAACAGCTAAGATATAAATCTTGCTTCCCAGAAGTTGACCCAGCAGTTTCCCGATGATATTTTTATACTTTATCCGATTGGCGATTCTGATGACCTCTGAAGGGAACCCCAAGCCTCCAGAAGTTACGTAATAGCGATTATTAACTTCGATTACGTCAGTAGATTGCAGATTCCAGTTTAAAATGACTTCGCAAGCTTTGTCCGGATCTTCTGGTATTCCGCAGAATGTAGCCAAATCGTTTGCCGTCCCTGTAGGAATTATACCCAGAGCAATATCAGTGCCTACGATACCATTTAGCACCTCGTTTATTGTTCCATCGCCACCCACTGCAACAATCGTATCCACATTCTCTTCAACTGCCTTCCTGGCAATTTCAGTAGCATGTTGAGGATAGGCAGTATCCTCAATGTCCACATAATATTGCCTGAGTTTTTCTTTCAACATTGATTCCAGATACCTGGGGCTGCAGTTTTTTGATTTTGGATTTATGATGACTTTGATTTTCATTGTAATTTCCTTCATTGTGTTATGCTGCGCATTTTAAACTCTTTCCCCAATCGGCCTCAATGCAGTACCGCAGTATGTTTTGGATGTAGCTTCTGAATTCAGGAGGAGTAATGTTAGTTCCTTTTAAAGCTGTGAGTGTATTGAAATTATCAAAGGCTCTTTCTCCGGATAGGTATGGTTCAAAAGGCTCCATGGCTTGCAGGACTCTCCTGGTATGGCTACGAGCAAATGGTTTTAGTTTATGACACAGCTCCGCCGGTACAAACTTGATTTGAGGAGTGTACTGATCCAATGCTTTCTGATTGAAAAAATCAGAAGCCAGATCGACTACCTCCCCTGTGGTGGGTGACTTTTCTTGATTGGCTGTGAGATGATAAGTTTTACCCACGCATCCATTATTGTTAAAAAAGATATGGTTGATAGCATCGCAGACAAAATCCACTGGCACCACGTCCAGAGGCGTGTATCGAGAACCCGGTAGTATTTTGATAATCCCCCGATAGATGAGTTTCAAAGGGACGTACAAAACATTGAACGCAGTGGTCTTGCCAGTTCTGGAGTCACCCACAATGATGCTCGGTCTGAAAATCGTAAGGGGCAATTCACTCATTAGACCCTGTACATATTTCTCTGATTCGAATTTCGTTTGCTCGTAGGTATTGTCAAACTGCTGTCCGCAGTCTAACTCATCTTCAAAAATCTTGCCTTCCCGGTTTCCGGAAACATAGGCAGTGCTGATATAAGCCACCCGCTGAAGTTGTCCATTTTTCTGAGCGGATTTAGCTAATTCCAGAACATTCTTGGTGCCTTCGCAGTTGACCTTACGGGCGCACTCCAAAGGAAGCTGAAATTGAACCGTTGCTGCGGAATGAATGATATGGGTTATCTTTTTTGCAATTCTTTTATATACAGATTTGGAGAGTCCCAATCTTTCCAAGGTGATATCGCCTCTGATCGCCTGGATGCGCTGTTTTGCCAGGTTAAAATCAATCTCTTCCCGCATTTCCCAAAGTATCTCGTCCACTCGCCGTTCAGCTTGAATGTCAGATTCGCCCCGAATGAGCAGAATCAATCTTGAAGTATTATCATTTTTCAGAATTCTTGAAATAAGATTACTTCCCACTAAGCCGGTAGCTCCTGTAAGAAAAATGACCTTTTTCATCGTAGTCTTTCTCCACACTTTTTTAGCATATAAATCAAACATCACTTATCCTCATAATATTGGTCCGCTAGGAAATGACGAAGCCAAAGAGATTAAACCTATCGCAACAGCCACAGCTGTGCCAGTGATAGCACCAACAGGTGTTCCAAGTTTAAATCCACCATACCAGGCAACATCAGTGCTATTTTTTTCCCGACGAATGACCTCAACTTGTCCGGTCAGGGCAAGGTAGTTCCCAACGCTCAAGCTAACGTGTCCTGCATACGACGGGGATTTAAATGTGTGATTCTTTCCTGCGGGCAATAATATCCCGGCCCCGAAGTCCAGGCTTTCCGTTTTAGTTAACCACCAGCGGAATCTGGGTTTAAATGCAAAACGAGTTTTTTCAAAGTCCTGATCCAAGCCAAACAAGACAGTGCCGCCCAAATCGGTGCGCTTGTTCCTATTTATCATCCAGCCGAGCTCCCAGGTTAGATACTGCTGGTTGTCCGGCGAGTGATCGAATCTGTATGCGTATCCAAACTCAGTTATAAGAAATGAACCACACTCCGGCTTGGGTTTCGCCTGGAAGCAGAACTTTTTTGCTTTTTTGATATCCTGATTATTTCCCGTTATGAAATCTTCATAAAATTTCTTCTTTGTTGAATCTTCATTTAGCTGATCCGAATAAGTCAAAAGAGGTTTTACAGAACCCGCCAAAAGAGTATCCACACGGAAAATATCCGTGTTCTCATCTGCTTGACAATTTCCAAAGCTTCCTGCTATAAGGACCAATCCCAGTCCTAATCCCATCAAAAAAACCATTAAATTTCGCATCTTCTTTTTCCTTTGTTTTAGTTTCCACAAAGGGGGAATTGCAATAGGTATGCCAGCAGGGGGAGAAGATTAAAAAAAGCAAACGCAGCCGGTTAAATGCTTGATTATTAAGAAGATAACAGAAGCTCGCTCTGAGTGATTATTTTCTACTCTGGAATATTCACCTAGATTTTGTTATAAAAAAATAGACTGTGTGTAATATTATCTTAACACTACCAAGATTTAAGCTGTATGAAAAAAGCCACTGCAAATATGCCCTGATTTGTATGTGGAACTGTGAAATGAATTCTACAAATGTTTCACAAATTAATTTTAACTTTTTAAGTATTGGAAAGAATTTAAAAATATTAGATCAGATCCAGGAGTAAGATTCTTATCTTTTTTGGATATCAATAGTAACAACAATTAGGATACTTTAGATGGAAAGAATTCCTTAAAATACTTGGGACTCTTATTCCCAAATCGCACCATTTGTTTATAAGCTTTTCTGCTGGAATAGAATAACTCAAAGAGTCCCGGCAAAAGCCTTAAAAATCCAAAATTGGCAAAGGGTGAAACCGTGGGTTTGATCTTTAAAGCTCTAATTGGAGAATGTGCCTTACGATAAAGTCGGCTGTAGAGTCTGTAGAACTCCTCTGGGGAGAGCTCGGTAGGTAGAGCAGAGTGGGTTAAATCCAAAAGACGGTTATCTGTAAACAATAGTTCATCTTTTACCTTATCATAGAATTCCGTCCCCGGGAAAGGGGTTAAAATGGTGAACTCATGATAGTAGATCTTCATTTTATCCATATACTCTAAGACGGCATCGAAATCCTCTTTTTTATAATAAGGCTGGATGATAAAAGCACCTAAAGGATCAACGTTATTTTTGTGTAAGATCTCTATTGCCCGATTGTTTTTCTCCACCGAACATTTTTTATTCAAGGATTTAAGTTCTTCATCATTAAAGGACTCCAAACCCAAAAAGACTTTTTTCAATCCGATCTCTGCCCATTTCTCCACAATGTCCGGATGGCTATTTATCTGGTCTACCCGGCTCAGGATATAATACTGCTTTTTGATTCCGGCATCCTTTATCAACTCATATATTCTCAGAGCATGCTGATAATCAAAGAAAAAGTTGTCATCTCCGGCATAGATATATTCCTCCTTTATCTGAGAAAGCTCCTCCAAGACCAGTTCCGGAGACCTCCTCAAAAATCTCCTCTGGGTGAGAACCGGGCAGGGACAGAAATTGCACTGATAGGTACAGCCGGTTGAGGTAACTATCAGGGCGGTTGGTTTCCAGACCAAATGAAAATAATCCTTGCGATATTTTTCGGTCAAATCCCTTCTGGGTATAGGGAGATGATCCAAACTGGTTATTGGTTTTTTTACAGGAGTGTAATATAATTTACCTCCTTTGGACAAAGCCAGTCCTTCTATCTTCTCAAAAGATTTTCTTTGCTCGAAATTCTGCAATATCTGTTTAAAAGACAAAACCCGATGACCCATAACAACCACGTCCACATACGGTCTGTTAAAATCCTCTGGCATTAAAGTGGCATGAGTCCCGCCAACAACAGTCAGGGTTCTTGGATCAAGCTCTTTCACTTTTTTCAGAACTTCCAGCATCCGGTAGGAGTGGACCACCGTACCGGAGATGCCCACTACATCTGGCTGAAACTGTTCGATCTCATTTTGCCAATTATTTTCCATCTTCATATCCAGGATTTTCACCTGGTGTTCGGGAATGGCACCAGCAAGATACTCCAGTCCCAACGGTTCAATATTAATCAGCTTTTTGGGAATCACGCTCTCTGGACTTGTATCCGGATAAATTAATATGACCTTCATAACGATCTCCTCAGTTAAATTATTTTTTTCATTAAATTTCAAATGCAAGGGTAATGCCCATCTGTGCTAAAATTCTGGAAAATTTATTTTGAACTGGGACAAGAGCTTAGGAAAGCTATCATCTTCTTTCTTAACCAGGTTGACCAAAAATTTTATAATTTAAGATACAGGGGTGTATCTATTTTTATAATCTAAAAAAGAAGCCCCCCAATATAGGGGGGCTTCTCAGCAACCCAAAAAGAGAGAATAGTTCACTTTAGCAAACTCATCTTCTTGGTCTGTGTTAATTCTCCTGCTTGAAGTTTGTAGAGGTAGATTCCACTTGCCACCCTTTCTCCACTCTGATCACAGCCATCCCAGATTACTGATCTTGTCCCCGCGCTCTGGTACCCATTCACCAATACTTTAACTTTTTGACCCATTATGTTATAGATGGTGAGCTCGACGTAAGAATCCTCAGGTATAGAATAGGCAATTTCTGTCTGGGGATTAAAGGGGTTAGGATAATTCTGGAAAAGCTGGAAATCATCAGGCATTGTATTGGTTTTAATTCCTTTAGCTATGAAAGGAGAATTCCAGATATTTTCCTTTAACTTATCAGCCAGATAAATCAGCTTCCCTGCTGTTTCAGAGGAGATATGCTTACCGGATTGAGTCTTGACATGCTTTTGGAAAATCTCAAGGTGATGTAGGGCTTTATTATATTCTCCTCCCTGTAGGAAGCGATGTATTTGATTTAGCTTGCTTTTTAAGCTGTTTGCAATTCCAGGATTATCGATTGACCCATTTTCCAAACAAAGGTCAACAACTTCTGATAGAGCCACGACTCCGTCCTCTGGATTGGAGAGCAAAGCTAGGTCGATTACTCTCCCTTGGGTAAAGTAGAAAACAGGTGAACTGGTGGACACAGAGTATTTTCCAGATGAGGCAGATGGTGAGCGCCTGCAAGCCTGGAGTAGTAATCCATCCTCTGAAGCCGAGATCATAAAGTCCCTTACCACCGTGTACATAAAATATTCTGTGATCACAAGATTATTGATCTGGAAGCCGGGTATCTGACTTAAGAAAGGAACTACCCCATCTGGGACCGTGACGGTGTAGGTTGAGAAAGGATCCAGTGGTTGTCCGTTTACTGAGATCGATGAATAATCGACTCGGGAGCCCGGAGTATTGGAAGAGTTGTAAGCATAGGAGAAATTCGAGGAGTGCAAAAAGAAATCCTCCATGTAGGGAAGATTGTAAACTGCAAACTCCAAGCCATAGATGATCGACATACCATCTGTTTCAAAGGTTGCCAGCTTAAAGCCCAAGCCTGTGGCAGGATCAAAACCATAAGGGATAGCCTGGAATATGTCTGCACCCTTTATCGGTCCTGGATAAATCGTCTGGGAGCAAAATCCCTGGGGATAGAAAACGATGTCTGTTTTGGTCTTATCCCTGAAAGCATCCGAAACCAGGTTCCCCAAAGGAGTATCCTTGAACAATCCCTCTCCTAACGGTTTTTTAATCTCGTTTCCAACCTGGGCAATCACCTTCGTGTAGACCGGACCAAACCAGGGATTGGCTTCCACCCCGGAGGCTAAACCAGAAATCATATAAGCTAAGGTCGGCTCCTCGGGAATAGATGAATCTACTGACTGAAGCTCGTATTCCCAGCTCTGGATATCCTTGTCATTCAGATAAAGGGTCAATTTACCTAAATATCTCCCAAATTCTCCAGCCTGAAGTAGCAAGGTATTGCCGATCTGAACAGGTGAGGCAATCACAGTATGGGTATGTCCTCCCACAATCACATCTATTCCAGAGACAGAAGAAGCAACTAACTCATCGTACTCAAAGCCCAGGTGTGAGAGAAGGATGATCAGATCACAGTTGTGAGCTTCCAGCGTATCCACCCAGGCTTGAGCTTCTCCCAAAGCTGGCAGAACCACAACCGGTGAAGGGTTGGAGATCTGGTTGGTGGTCTCGGTCAAAAGTCCAAAAATGCCAACCCTTAAATCTCCATACTCCTTTATGGTATATGGTTGGACAAAATATCCTAACTCCGGGTCACTGGAGATGTCCAGATTAGCACACAGAACCGGAAAGCCCTCAGCCGGAAATCCCGCTTCATTCAGCACATATTTCAGAGTGGAGGGATAAAGATCGAATTCATGGTTCCCCACAGCCATAGCATCATACTCCAAAGCTTTCATGATTTCCAGCTCCGCCACGCCCAGATATTTTTGAAACATAAAATCGCCCAAAAAAACATCTCCAGCGTGCAGAAGCATAACTTTGTTAAAAGACATCTTATTCATCCCTACCAAGGTGGCTATCCTTGCCATTCCACCCCAGGTCCAGTTCCCTTCGGAATCTTTAGGACCATAGGGCAGAATATGGGAATGGGTGTCATTCAGGTGAAGTATGGTCAGGGTGTCAACCTGGGCTTGAGCTAGGGAAAAGATACCCAGGATTCCCAGCAAGCTTACTAAGATTATTGACTTTTTCATTTTTATACTCCTATGAAAGTTACTGTTAACGGCCTTTTTAGTAGAAACTGAGCTTATGGAATTCTTTGCATTCACTTCACTTCTCATTTTGGTTTTCCTTTCTTTTTTTTGAATGTTACCAGGTCGACTCCTTCTTCTTGAAACTATGTGGTTGTTTTGAATTACCTCCTTTCTTATAAGTTTTCGCTAATGGGTAAATGCAACAAGGATGCCAGTAAAAAAGAGGATCAAAAAAAGTAAGGGGCAAATTAGCTATTCGATTATTATTAAAAAAGATACAAAGGGATTAGTCAGATTAACCAGCTTTTGCAGAAGAACGTTTTTAAAGAAAATGTTATAGAAAATTAGACTGTGATGTAAGATTCTTTATAACGATGTGCTTAAACTTATGGAGAGAATTCATCCAATTGAACACGAGTTTCTTCTGAGAACCGAGAACTTAACTTAATATGTTTAATACTGGATCTATCAAAGTCACTGCGAAAGTGACTCTCCTGTGTCCCCTGCGAGCAGTAATCTTACCTGACAGGGGTTTTCAACTGATTCCCATTTCATAAAAACTCTTCTCAAACTAACTTCGAGATGCTGACTCCGCTCAGGTTTGTCACGATTTGATGAGAAAGGATGTGTCGATAAAGTTATGTTAGATTCATTCTCATAAGAAATTATTCTGCTGCGCTGAAATTGAGACTGTTTGTTAGGAACGGTCTGGCTAAAAGTACTTACTAAAGAGGAAGTTACTCAACCCTGACAAATAGCTATGCCCGCTACGTATTCATGGACGATGTTAATCTGTGGAACTTTTCGGTATCTTTTGTCTATGCGACGGACAAATTCTTTTGCCAGTTTTTCTCGCTCTGTTGGTTTGAGAGAAAAATAGAACGTGGTTCCGGCGCCAGATTTCATAACGTGGTCATAGACTTCCTGTCCCTTTTGGCAGACAAAATCAAAAGTCCCATGTCTGATCCACTCTGTTTTAAATCCCGACTCCCTCAGCTGTTTCTGCACCTCATCCGCATCTTTGGGGAATTTGAACTTGACAGTCTTCATCATCGATTCTGGCTTCTCACGAATGATCTCTTCAAATACCTGGATGGGGACCAACGGAGAGCGATCCAGATGAGCCACAAATCCCACCAGTCCACCAGGTCTTAAAACATTTTTGAGCAATGGAAATATCTCCTGACAGCCTACATAACCGATGAGCCAAGTCAGCGTGGCAACGTCAAATGATGCGGGAGACATTTTCCTCAGGCTCTCCAACACATCAGCAATTTTGAATTCCACGTTGGAAAATCCAAGACGTTGAATTCGCCTTTGAGCCTTTTCAATCATGCCTGATGAGAGATCAATTCCCGTGACTTTGCCTTCTGTTCCGACTCTCTGGGCTAATTTGGCTGTGGAATATCCAGTTCCGGATCCACAATCAAGGGCACTGGCTCCGGCTTTTATTTTCAGTTTCTCAAAAAGCTCATCAATGGGTCTGGAGGCCACTGAGAGCCAGTAGTCTTCATATGTAGAACTGGCTTCATCATAGCCTATAACGATTTCCTTTTCACCTGCTACCTCCTGATGTTTGGTCTCCAGAATCTCAAAAAACCTTGGCAGTTTTTTCTCCCCGGGCAGTGATATCGAAGGAATGGCATTCACAGGGACTGGTTTCCTTTTTTTCGAGTGTTCCCCGAAGAAATCCTGCATAAGGTGAGCCAGGCAAACGCAACCGGGATTCTTGAAATCCAATTGCATTCTGTCGATAATTATGTTCAGATCCTCTAAAGCTGCATTTCCGTACGAAACAGGTATCATGTTGCAGGGTGAGACCTCACCGGTTCCATCGATGTATATATGCGATTGTCCTGCCCCACACCCGAAAAATTCTGGAGATTCCATATGCGCAAATGAGGATATGGCGATTCCGTCTTCCTGGTGATTGTACTCCCGCATATATTGAAATATCTTTTCGAATTCCTTTTCCCCGAAATCGAGTTTGACTGTGGTAATTCTTCCAGCAGGTGCTGGTTCTATCAGCTGAAGTTCATCCACACCCAGGTTTTTGTTGAGTTCCACCAGTTTTTGAAAATCCTCCTCCTCAAGTAGTTTCCTTGAGGGCACTGCACAGGTGTAAGTATAAAAACCCCACCTTTTTGCGGTCTCAATTCCTTTCAGCGCAATCCTGAAAGCTCCCAAAACACCACGCTTTCTGTCATGTTCTTTTTCATCAGCACTATCCAGGCTAATTGAGATTGAATAGACCTGGGTCTCGCGAAGTTTCCTGGCAATATCGTCGGTAAATCCATATCCGGTAGTGGCAAGAATACCGCATGATTCGTCATTTAAAGAAGAACAGATGTCCACGATATCGTGTCTGAGACATGGCTCACCGCCAGTGAAGTTGATCACTATCGCACCCAAATCTTGTAGTTGCTGGACTATTTTCTGCAATGACTCTGTGGAAAGATCCTGCACCACCCGTCCAGCATTATAACAATGCCAGCAGTTAAAAATACATCCATTGGTGACCGCTAAGTCAACCGACTGAATCTTGGTTTTCTGCTTTGTCCCGAAGTAGGTGGAAAGGAATCTTTCGAATGCAGCACCCGGGAACGGAGGGATAAAGGTGTTGATAACAAACTGATCTTTGTGTCGTCTTACCTTCTCTATTTCCAGGAAATCCCTGAGGTACTGATAAAGCGATGGGGTAAAGAAACGCATATCGACTTTTTTCGTGAACTCCGTAAGAAACATTTCATTGTTCTTCATTTTTTCACCTCGTTTGAAAGTTACCGCTAAACAGAAATTGCAAGCTGTATGCCATCCAGCAAAAAGATTTAAGAAAGTGTGATGGAATCGACTAATTGATTAATAATGAAAAAGATAGATGGATCTGAATTAGACTTGATATTTCTTTAGTGGATTAGTTTTTTGAAGAAATTGTTATATAAAATTAGACTGGTATGTTGAATTATGTATAACAGTACATGCTACTTAACTTCTCAAAAAAGATAACAAAAAAAGCAGGGCTAAAGCCCTGCTCTATTAGTTTGGCAATAAGATAATTGAAGTGCGTAGCCGAGGCTTTAGGTCTCGGTCGAATGTGTATCTATTCCCAGCTCTTTGATTAACCGATTGAGATAAGTTCTCTGAATCCCTAAGAGTTTAGCAGCCTTGGACTGGTTATTGTTAGTTAAAGATAGTGTCTGGGAGATGAACTCTATTTTGAACTTCTTTAAAGCTTCATCCAATGGGATTCCGGGTGAGATTTCTTCTTTTGCTTTCTGGCTCAATTGCGGAGGCAAAAGATCGGGAGTGAACGTGTTCCCTGGTGCTAAAACTACTGCCCTTTCCAGGACATTCTGGAGCTCCCTTATGTTTCCAGGCCAATTATATGTTAAAAAAATCTCCATGGTATTCGGTTCTATAGAGGTTATTCTTTTTTTCATTTCCTGGTTGAATTTCTGCAGGAAATGGCTGGTTAGGGCAGGGACATCCTCTTTTCTTTTGCGCAAGGGAGGAAGGGTTATGGAGATAACATTTAAACGGAAAAAAAGGTCTTCCCGGAAGCCTTTCTCCTTTACCCTTTGGTTTAAATCCTGGTTGGTGGCAGCGATTATTTTGGTATCCACAGACAAAGTCTGAGTTCCCCCTACCCTTTCGAATTCACCAGACTCTAAGAAATGCAAAAACTTTGTCTGAATCACCGGGGATATATCTCCGATCTCATCCAGAAAGACAGTTCCGGTATGAGCGGTTTCCAATCTCCCTTTTTTCCTCTGGTAGGCTCCGGTAAAAGCTCCCTTTTCGTGTCCGAAAAGATCACTCTCCAGAAGCTGTTCTGATAATGCCACGCAGTTGACATAGACAAAAGGTCTATCCTTCCTCGGGCTGAGATTATGAATGGCCCGGGCTAACACCTGTTTGCCGGTACCGCTTTCTCCCTGGATCATAATGGTGGATTTGGTATGAGCTACTTTTTGAACTAACTCCTTGATTTTTTTCATCTCAGAGCTTTCACCCCAGACCATGCCATACTCTCTGTCTATTTCCTCTTTCAGGTATTCTTTTTCGCTGACCAAGTTTTTTCTTTCCAGAGCCTTTTGAATGGTCAAGAGAATATGTTCGGGTTCACAGGGCTTGGGTATAAAATCATATGCTCCCTTTTTCATAGCCTCAACTGCTTTCTCGATGGTAGCAAACGCAGTAAGCATTATAACCAATACTTCGGGATCTTCTTTTTTCATTCTGGTCAGAGTTTCTATTCCATCCAACTTAGGCATCATCATATCCAAAAGCACCATATCCGCACCTTCTTTTCTGAATTTATCCAGACCCTCCTCTCCGTCCTCAGCAGTTGATACCCGGTACTGATGAAACTTCAACCTCTTGGCTAAAAGGGTTCTTATCTGAGGATCATCATCCACTATCAATATCTTTTCCTGGGACATAAACTCACCTTTCTCTTGGGTTAGCCTTCCGGCAGGGTGAAGCTGAATTTCGCACCTTTAGTTGTTCCGGGTGGGGGACTTTCCACCTTTATCTCCCCTTGGTGAAGATGCACTAAATTTCTCACAATATCCAGCCCGATACCCAAGCCCTTCTCTGCAGATGCTCCATTGGGCGTAAGCTTTTGGAACCTCTCAAAAATCTTTTCTAAATTCTGGGGTAATATTCCAGCTCCGCTGTCTGCAACCGAGATCTCCACCATTTTCTTCTCCTTTATCTTTTTTGCAGAAACAGAAATTTTACCCCGGGAGGGAGTGAATTTTATGGCATTATCCAGAAGATTGAGAAGAATCTGCAATAGACTGTGTTTATCTGCATAGACAAAGGTATTTCCAAACTTATCTTTGAATAAGTCAATGTCCTTTTTCTCAGCTACGATTTTCATAATCCCACAGGCTTCATCCACCACCTGATTTAAAGGGAGTTTCTCTTTATTTAGGACTATCCTTTGTGATTCACTCATGGACAAGGTTAAAAGATTGTTTATCATTCGGGTAACGTGCAGAGTGCTCTCTTTAACCATTTCAAGATTTTTTCGGCTCTCCCCTGAAACCTCTCCGCACACACCCTGCAGTATATTATCCACTGAAAATTTAATTGAGGTCAAAGGGGTCCTCAGATCATGGGAGACGTTAGAAATAAATTTGGTCCTGAGTTTATTTAACTCTTCCAATTTCTCCTTTTCCAATTTCTCAGCCATTACCCTTTCTCTCATTTTGATAGTTTGCAGAGCCTGACCTACTTCCTGCACCATCAAGGAAATCAGCTCCAAATCCTCTGCAGAATACCTGACTTTTGATTTCTTCTTGCCTATTAAGAGAAAACCAAATAGCTCTTCTTTTTCTATAATGGGAAAGGATAACTTGATTTCAAATTCATTTAGAATTTGACTCTCCAGCAAAACTGAAATCTCTCTGAATTCGGTGGAACCTTTAGCTCCCTGGATTTTTTTGGTTTTAAACAATTCAGAGAGCAAATTTATTTTCCCCGCTTCGACTTTATCTACTTCCTCTTCAGAAAAACCGAGCGATTTAGCTATTTTGAACTCCCTTGACTTGTCTTCTTTAAGGAATATGAATGCTCGCTCGGCAGCCAGCAGAACATCAAGTTTTCTTAAAAGCAACTCTAAAAGCTCATCCCGGGTGAATGTAAGGTTAACCTGACGGATGAACTTCTGGATAGCTTTTCGGTAATCATATCTCACCCGGTAAATAGTTCTCTCCACAAATGCTCTTATCCTGTTTTTAGCTGGAGTGAAAATTAAAGCAGCTATTATACCGGCTAAGATAAGAAACAGATTCCCATGATATCCCGTGATCTTGTGGAAGACCTGGCCTAATAATCCAACTACGAAAAGATAAATACCCACAATAAACCCGGCTAAAAGGGAATATAGAAGACTCCGGCGGATGACCACGTCTATGTCCATAACCTGATACCTAAGGATAGAGAAAGCAAAGGAGATCGGAATCAATAACATAAAGAGATAATTGACCATCTCTGGTATAAGGGATCGATTGAACAAAACATCAGGCAGGGTATGTAAAAAAATAAAGGGGAATGTTCCCACCACGATTCCCCAGAAGATCCATCTGATTTTTCTTTTATCCTCCAGAAATTCCAAATTTTTGTAGGTTTGATATAAAACCCCAATACCCAAAAGTACATAGGCCACCAGATATATTCGGAAATAAAGAAAAAGGGTCTTATATGCCTCAAACAAAGACAGGGAGTTTGCTGAAATTGATCTCCAGTAAAATATCTCCATCAGAACTATAAGCATCAAACTGGGAAGGTACAGAGCATGGATTAAATGTTTTCTCTGGATTGAGATTTCCTCCTCGCGAGGGAAAACAATGGAGAAATGAAAGAACAGGGCTGGTATAAGAGTGTATGCAATTATCTGCAAAAAGGGCAAAATGAAGCTCAACCCATAGGGACCATAGGGAAAACCCTCCCAGGATATGAACAAAGCCAGAGCAAACGAAAAGGATGCGATTAAGAAAATCGTTGCTATCCGGCTTCTGGGACTTTTAAAAAATACGAAAACGCCAACTCCCCAGAGGAAAAGACCGGCCAGGAAATTGACCAGTAAAAATAAAGGACCATTCCTTCTCTCTAAGGGGACTCTTATGTCGATTAACTCACCTTGTCTTTGCAGGGTCAAATTAACCGATTGGTTCATTCTTTTCTGGTCTATAAAGAAGTTCAGATCGCTTTCGTTTTGAATTGGATTATCATCGACTTTTAAAAGAAGGTCACCGCTTTTCAGGCCAGACCTTACGGCTTGGCCATCAACAGGAAGCTGGATTATCTTAAGGTGAGCCTCTGTTTTTTCCATAAAAGCTTTAAGTCCAGGCCGTTCATATAATCTGACAGTGCCCCAAACGCCTATTATTAGAACCAGAACGGCAATGAAGAGAAAAATTGAAGGTTGTTTTTTCCCTTTAGCATTCATCTTAGCTCAACTTAGATAAATCTCAGTTTACTCTGCTAAAACCGCGTCAAATCTAAGAAAAGACTTCTCAAGTTGTAACTCAGAATAATAGTTCATTTTTAAATAATCTTAAGTCCTTTGAACTGTCAAGGGAAATATTCTTCAGGTTTGTTAATTATCTTATTGTTACTAACTAAAACCAAATAATAGAACTAATAACCAAAACCTTTTAACCTGTTTAAATTTTTGAGATCAAATTATTTAAAAAAACAGTCTGTTTCTAGGATATGATGGAATTAGTGGGGTGGGGGGTGCTCGAATCCGATTTGAACTTCTCTTTAACTCATTAAGAAATGGGCTACTGTAAAGAGAGACAAAAAAATTCAACTTTGTGGTAGCCCACCATAACCCATAAAAACCCAAGAAAATCCAACTTCAATTGAAACAATTTGAGCCTAACTCAAGTCAGGTTCCTCGTAAGTTCTTCTCTTTAAAATAGCGGGAGCATGATTTGAACTCCTGTTACCACCAAAAGAACAGTAAAGATAAGAAAAATTAAAAGGGAATTGGTTTCGGTCCAAAAAGACTATATAACGACAAAGTCACGAAAAGGAAATTGCTATAGAGAGTCCTGTGTCAACTTTGTGCCATCTTTAAGTCAAAACAACCAAAACTAATTCAAAACAACCGTAAAAGCCAAATCTTTTAACATCAAACTGTTAGCCTTTAATATGATGCCAAACGGCAGGTTACGAAAACGCTCATTTTCGCTCCCCCTCTCTCCGCATTTTACTAACCGCATCTACTCAATTCATTAGCATTAAGGGCTGAGAGTATAGTTGTCAACCTCGATAATTCCTACTGCTGAAGCATCAAAAAATCTTATAATGCAAGACTATTTGTTTGATCCTCAAGTTTTATTTATCTATTTTGGACTCATCCCCTAGCCCCTTCTCTCATAAAGAGAAGGGGAACGTTAGTCCCTCTCTTTCTAAGAGAGGGACGCAGGGTGAGTTAGAATCCATTCAAGCTTCTCTAATTCTTTCTCAATATTTCTCTCAATTTCTTCATTGCTAAATCTGACAACTTCAATACCCAAATTATTGATTATATATGTCCTTAACTCATCATTCTCCTTCTGACGTTTATGAATCTTACCGTCAATCTCCACCACCAATCGATTTTCATGGCAATAAAAATCTGCAATAAAGAATGTTTTCTTGTTCATATACCTAAAGAAAATGGGATATTGGCGAAGAAACTTCTTACCCAATAGCTTTCTGTTCCGAACCACAAGCCAAAATAATTGCTCACTCTTGGTTGACATTTTCCTTAGTTCCCTGCAGAGTTCTTTGGCAATTTGAAAAATCTCTTTCTTCATAACCATATTCTGTGGACTCATCCCCTGACCCCTTCTCTTAAAAAGAGAAAGGGAATGTTAGTCCCTCTCTTTCCAAGAGAGGGATTTAGGGTGAGTTAAAATCCACACCCAGCCGATCGAATAGGAATGCGTACACATCGGCATTGAGCGCAATGTTTTCGCTCATGGCGCTACCGATACCGTGACCGGATCCGGAACTCATTCTCAGCAGCACATAGCCCTTTGAGCTGGTTGCTACCTGGAGACGGGCGGCCATCTTACGCGAATTAGAGGGATTGACCCGACCGTCATTCTCGTCGGCCGTCAACAAGACGTCTGGATAGTGCATTCCGTCGACCACATTGCGGTAAGGTGAATAGGCATAAAGCGCCTTGAACTGCTCAGGATCTTTGACTGTGCCAAATTCGGTAACGTTGAACTCGCCATTCGGGTCCAACTCCACCCGCAACACATCCAGAACGCCTTTTTGGCATACGACTGCCCGGAAGAGATCAGGATGTTGGGTCATCGTTGCGCCTACCAGCAACCCACCATTACTGCCTCCCCTGATGGCCAGTTTCGACGGGTTGGTATAGCCCGCATCAATTAAATATTGGGCACATGCAGCAAAATCGTCAAACACGTTCTGCTTGTTGATCAGGTTGCCAGCCCTGTGCCATTCCTCGCCAAACTCGCCACCCCCACGGATATTTGCAATTACATATACGCCGCCTTGATCCAACCACAGACTGAGGGTGCGATCGTACCAGGGTGTCTGGCTTGAGCCATAACCACCATAGCCATAAAGAATGGTTGGGTTATTACCATCCAGCCTGGTGCCTTTTCTACGGATGATATTCATGGGGACCTGGGTGCCATCCTTTGAGGTTGCAAACTCGCGCTTCACCTCGACATCGCTAAAGTCCGCCGGGGAGGTAACATATAAAGCTGTGCGTAAGGACTTTCCCTGTGTGGGTTCGTAGGTGTAGCAGGCCGGAGGTTCTATAAAGCTGGCGTTGGTATAGAGGATACTGTCTCCTTCCAGAGAAACCATCCCCCATACCGATGAAACCAGCATAAGGGGTACAAATTCTTGAAAATGGCCCGCTTGATCCAGCACACGAATCTGGGAGGGTCCGCCTGCCAGGTCCTGAACATAAATCTTGGTGGCAGTGGGTAGGAAACTCTGGATAACCACTTCGCTTTCAGTTACCACTTCATTGGCCTGAGACAGTCTCGTTTCCCCCTGGGGGAGGCAAAGGATCTTGCCCCGGGGAGCGTTTTTGTGAGATAGCAAATAGAGCGAATTATCTGGCCCGAATTTGCTCCGATTGATCATATTCGAAAACCGGGTAACTTGTTTCCATTCTCCCGAGGAATCAAGTAGATAGTGTGCAAACTCTCCTCCATCACCATTGGCTACGATTGCTAAAACATATTGGCAATCATCTGATGTTTCGAATTCGATCTCAGCAATCCGCGGAAATTCCTCTCCAATTACATAAGTATCCTCTTCTGTTGACGTGCCCAGCCGGTGATAATAGACCTGCTGGTAGAACCGCATGTCTTCAGGCGGGCGCTCGTTTTTGCGAGGGTAGTGGGTATAGTAGAAACCTGAGCCGTCTGCTGTCCAGGCAACGTCACCTCCGGCAGTGGGACCATTAACCCGGGGAATCACATCCGGAAAGCTTTTGCCTGTGGCAACATCGTATACATGAACATCCCCATCCTCAGTTCCGCTCTGGGAAAGCGATATTGCAACCATTCGTGCATCAGGAGACACAACGTAGAAATCGATTGATGTTTTACCTGTAGCATCCAGTTGATTGGGATCTAAAATCACCTGTTCGGTGCTCAGATCGAAGGGCGATTCCAATTTGACCAGCAAGGGCTGATCTTTTGGTGGTTGCCTCTTGATGGCGAAAAGTAAACCTTTGTGGTATTGGAACCGATAGTATTCCGGCGATGCATCATTATACAGCTCCTGCAGTCGTCTGGCAATTGCTTCACGAGCAGAAATGTGGTCTAATACCCAGCGAGCGTATTTGTTCTGTGCTTCGGCCCAATTACGGACTTCAGGATCGTTGCCATTTTCCAGCCATTGGTAGTTATCGATAACCTCCACGCCATGATATGTGTTGGTAACTGGTATGACTGGCGTTTCGGGCAGCCGAGGCTGGTTGCTGGAACAGCTAATCAACACCAAACATGCACCTAATGTAATAACTACAGCACTCAGTACTATTGCTGCATGTGTTTTGAGATTCATAGTATACCTCCCTCAGGTATGGTTTACCACAGTGGCAGACACTTGGTTAATAGATATGTTCCTCAAGTTTTTACAAAATCTTGTAAATTAAAATAGTCTCGCTAATCGTTTTATCCCAAACTAATACATATCAATATTTTACTCAAAAACAACTGAATGTCAACCAAAAAGTTGAGTGGCTATAAGACATTAGGATAATTCGGCTGGCTACCCAGCCATACTGGGTTTTTTAATCTGGGAATGGGCTGATGCAGATGGAAACAAGGATTGTTTATTCACTTATCCTGTAAATCTGAATCTGAGCCTGCTGAATTTTTTTTTTACTGATTCCGATAGCTAAAAAAGGCTGAGTAAGCTCTAATTTAATAAAAGGTGGGGCATATTCAATATCTTTCAAAAGAAAATCAACTTCGAACTGGAACAAATTCTATTTGAGATCAAAAGTTTTTGATTGACAGTATAAAATGTAGGTGAAATTGCCCTGCTGAAAATAGCAACAGATATCACAGATCGTAAACTGGTGGAGGAAGCCCTTAAACAATCTGAGGAGAAATTCAGAACAGCATTCAATACTTCTCCAGACTTTTTCTACAGAATAAGTCCTGATGGTAAAATCTTAGACTGCAATCAAACAGTTCTGAAGACCCAGGGAGATTCTGAAAAAGAAATCATCAGGAAACCAGTTTTTGAGCTCTATGCTGAGGAATCCAAAAAGGATGCAAGGAAATTTTTCCAGGAGTGGCAGAAAATAGGAAGATTAAGGAACAAAGAACTAAAGATACTGACTAAAGCCGGAAGAAAAATCGATGTGGAGCTTAATGTCAACACAATCTATGATGCTAAAGGGAATATCATAAGCTCAATCTCCTCTCAGAGAGACATCGCTTGATGGACAAAAAGCACTGGAAAGTTATCAAAAGGACAAATTCGATGTGGTGTTTGTTGACATCTCCATGCCCGGAATGGATGGGATTGATCTAACCAGGAAACTTCTGGAGATAGACCAGGATGCCAAGGTGGTGATAATCACCGGCCACATCGGAACCCTGGAAATCCAGCTGGCATTAAATGCCGGGGCTAAAAAGTTTATGAAAAAACCATTCACCAAAAAGGACATCGATAGTACCATCCGGGAGATGCTTAAAATCGGTTAGAAATAAATTCAAATTAAACCTACCTATTCAAAACTTGTTTGACATCACCTGGTGATGAAATTAGATTCCCATTGCTGTTAAATCTAAGGTTGAGGAATCATTAAATATGATTCTCCTTGGCTCAGGGGACAATGTAAAATAGTTACAAGCAGGCCTGCATAATAGTTGGCTATTCCGAAATACAAAAGAAGGTTTTCTTAAAAAAAGTGAATTCATTTTTTGTTACAGGCTCAGAAAAAAGAATATCGGTAAAAAAGAAATCGCCGAAAGCAGATTGAGATATTAAGATAGAATAGGTTTTGATTTTTATACAAATCAACTTGAAATAAATTTATTTAGTTCCTTTAAATTAAACTCCTGATCTTTTATCCTCCTTTTCAGGTTTAAACAACAAATCCTAATGCAAATAATGCAAATTAGTAAGTATTTGTATTCTCAAAAACTAGGGGATGATCGGACGTATTTCACAGTAAATATGTAAGCGATTTTACTTTATAATCGTTTTTATATTTATCGTGAAGGATTCACGCTAATCCTAATGGATTAGGTAAATAGGATTTACAGGAGGAAGAATGCAAAACAGCAAGGGATTTAAAAGGGAATCCATTGAATCTGAAGATTTTTATAAGTTCCTAATAGAAAACTCCCTGGTGGGAATATGTGTCATCCAGAACAACAGAATTGAATTTGCCAACAAATCTCTTGTTGATTTTTTGGGTTACACTCCGGAGGAATTGAAGACGGTGAAGTTCTGGGAGATAGCGATACCTGAGCATCGGGGAATGATCAAAGAAAAAGGAGCAACAATTGAGAATGTTAGGGAAGTATCTGACAAACACCAGGTCAAGGTTTTGAGAAAAAATGGGGAGATATTTAATGCAGAGATACAGGAGAGGATGATTACTCATAATGACCAACCTGCAACTATGTGCGTTGTAATCGACGTTTCGGATAGAAAAAGGGCAGAGGAGGAGATCAAAAGAAGGAATACGGAGCTATCGATTCTTAATCAAATTGGACAGGCACTTAGCTCCACTCTGGATCTGGATGATCTTTTCCGGAAAATATATGAGCAGACCTCCCGGCTCATTGATACCAATAACTTCTATATCGCACTGTTTGATCAGGAAGAAAACGAAATAATATTTAAGATAAATGTTGAAACCGGAAAAGACAAAGGAAAACATAAAAGGATATTTTCTAATGGCTTGACCGAGTACATAATCTCGCTGGGAAAACCCCTTTTAATTCAGCAAACCACCTCCCAGGAATTGAAGGATTCGAACTTTAAACAAATCGGAAAGGAAGCCAAATCCTGGTTGGGTGTGCCCATCAAGTATAGAAACAAGGTGCAGGGGGTGATTGGAATTCAAAACTTTGAGAGGGAGAATGTGTATGATCAGGGCCATCTATCCTTACTCTCTATGATCGCAGATCAGGCGGGAATAGCCATAAATAATGCACTCCTTTTCAAAAAAATATCAGAGGCGGAGAAAGAATGGGAAACGTCATTTGATTCCATGCAGGAGTTGATATGCGTGCTGGATTCTTCCTGTAAAGTGATAAAGGTCAACAGTTCATTTGTTCAGGAATTGAAAACCATAAAGAGAAATTTATTAGGAGAAAATTTTTTTGAGTTTCTCCATAATCAAGATGCTTCTTTTTTATGTCCCGATCCCGAGGTGATCAAAAGAAGAAGTCCGGCACAATTGGAGTCGGAAAATCCCTTCAATAACAAAATCTATAGCCTGAATTATATTCCCACACTGGATGATGAGGGGAATATTTTGAAAGTGATATTTGTGGGCAGAAATATCACCCTGCAAAAGGAGATGGAGAAGCTCTCCACCCTGCGGGAGCTGACATCCATTTTAACCCATGAAGTCAGGACTCCTCTGCATTCGATCTCCTCAGCTGTAGAGCAACTAAAATTGAAAAAGGGAGAAAGCCTGGAAGAGCTGGATGTAGAGCTTCTTAATCTTATTCACACCCAGTCGGATAAACTCTATAACATCCTGGCGGATTTTCTGGCTTACACCAAACTGGAGGATTTAAGCCTGACTCAGGTGGATGCAAATCTAATCACAAAAGAGGTAGCCCGATCTTTAGAAAATGAGATGAAATCCAGAAATATTACCCTGGACCAGGACCTGGATCAGGAAGTAAAAAATATCACCGCTGATTCTGAAAGAATCAAACAGGTGATATTAAACATCTTATTGAATGCCATCCAGGCTTTGCCCTCTGGGGGGAAAATTACCTTATCCACAAAAGATGAGAAAACCAACGTCAAAATAACTATCTCGGATACGGGCGAAGGGATTCCTCAAAAAAATCTTAAGATGATATTTTCACCTTTTTA
>CAYURP010000039.1:0-26104 GCA_964447175.1 uncultured Ignavibacteria bacterium
TTGTTTGGTTACCTGTTTTGATTATTATTTTATCGGGTTGTTCTCGAGAGCTGATAAAGCCCCAGATCGAAACTCCCCTTATAAAAAATGAAAAAACCTCATCTGTGATTGATTCCTTGAACCTGGTGGATCAGATGACTGTCCAGGATCTCAAGGAGGCTGAATACTACTACGGATTGGGCGTGGCTGCAAACAGAGAGGGAAAATGGGAGGAGGCACAAAAGAGTTTCGAGAAAGCCTTAGATATACTTTCGCAACTTGATATCCAAATGGATGATGGAAAATGGGTAGACAAATTCAACAAGTTACTGCATGAGATATCCGCAGACTATAAGGTGACGCTTTTATCTCTGGGTACTCTTTCCAGCGAGACATCAGTGGATGCCTTTGTGGAAAAGTTCAAAGATGTCGACAACTTCAGGAAACTAAAAAAAGAAGTTAAAGAACCTTCTGAAAAAGAATCCGAAACAATTACCTATGATATGCCTATTGTCTGGAACGAAAGGGTGGAGGACTGTATCGTATATTTTCAAACGGTAGCCCGAGAGCCTTTTAGAAAATATCTCTGTAGATCGGGTAAATACATAGATCTGATGAAGGACATTTTGAAGGAAAAGGGAATGCCTCAGGATCTGGCTTACCTGCCGCTGATCGAATCCGGATTTAATCCCCATGCTTATTCCTATGCTCACGCAGTGGGCTGCTGGCAGTTCATCTCCTATACCGGAAAAAAATACGGGTTGGAACAGAATCATTGGTATGATGAGAGAAGGGATTTCGTCAAATCCACCTATGCGGCTGCCAATTATCTTAAGGATCTATATGAGACGTTTGGTGACTGGCTTTTAGCTCTGGCATCCTACAATGCTGGGGCAGGCAGGATACAGAGCGCCATCAAAAAACAGAAGACAAATAATTTCTGGAAGTTGAATTTAAACAAACAGACCAGAAACTTTATTCCCCTTTATATGGCTGCCACCATAATTGCCAAAGATCCCAAAAGATATGGATTTGATGTGGAATATGAAGAGCCCCTGAAGTGGGATGTGGTCATAGTGAATAAGGCAATGGATTTAAAAGCTGTTGCTGACGTCCTGGAGGTTCCAGTAGATACTATAAAAGAACTAAATCCAAAACTACGAAGGGAGGTAACTCCACCCAACTACACAAACTTTGAGCTTAGAATCCCTGAAGGAACAAAAGAGATTTTCGCTCAGAAATATGACAATATTCCGGAGGAGAGCTTATACTTCTTTCACAAGATAAAAAAAGGTGAGAGCGTATCCTCCATTGCCAAAAAATACCGGGTTTCACCTTTCTCCATAATTCAAGCCAATAACCTCTCCAAAAAATTCAGGATATATGCTGGCGATTACCTGAAGATTCCCAATTTTTCCTCCTCTTCCCAAGCAGTGATAAAACAGAAAACATATGAATATACCACTGGTTCCAAAGGCCAGATAATCTATACTGTCAGAAATGGAGATAACCTCTCGGAGATAGCGACTTATTTTAAAACCACACCTTATGAAATCGCCCAGGCAAATAATCTAAAAAACCAGAATCTCATCTCCAGAGGACAAAAACTCGTAATTCCTGCTGATGCTAAACCTGACCCGAAAAAGAATACCTCACAACTGGTGAGTTACATTGTAAGAAAGGGGGATACTTTATCGGACATCGCCAGAAAATTTGGCACCACCCCTCAGGAGATTATCCGTATAAATAACCTGAGAGATCAGAATCAGATTTCCATAGGGCAGAAACTTGAACTACCATCTCAAACAGATACAGCAACTCCCGAGACAATGAGCTATACCGTAAGAAGAGGGGATACCCTCTGGGATATTGCCAAGAAATTTGAAACCACTCCCACGAAAATCGCTCAGATCAATGGGATAAAAAGGGCAAGCCTTTTGAGGCCTGGACAGAAACTAAAGATTCAGAAAGGCACAACAACGGTAAACCAGCTTCAGGAACTTGTTTATTATACCATAAGATCAGGTGATACCCTGTGGCGGATCGCCCGGATTTATCAGGTGTCTTTGAAAAATCTTATAACCTGGAATCAGACCCAAAATCCCAACCAGCTAAGGGTGGGAGATAAGATAAAAATATATCGCTAATAAGGAGAGAATCCGGTGACAAAGGGAAAAGACCTGGTTATAGGAATTATCATAGTAGCAAGTTTTTTGTTGATACTTCTAATCCTGGTTGTGGGAATGTGGGGTCTTTACGGTGGGGCTGACGTAGGAATGAGCGGATGGGGTAAAAAGGTGGCTATAATCGAAGTTAACGGAGTGATCTCCAGCTCATTGGATGTAATCCGACAGCTTAAAAAATATTCCAGTGACAGTTCCGTCCCGGCAATCGTCCTTCACATCAACAGCCCGGGCGGTCTGGTGGCTCCTTCTCAGGAGATATATGAGGAGATAAACAAGGCTCGGGAGAAGGGGAAAAAAGTGATTGCTTCCTTATCCAGTGTGGCTGCCTCGGGAGGCTATTATATTGCCTGTGCCTCCGATACCATAGTTTCCAATCCGGGAACATTAACCGGCAGCATCGGGGTGATATTCGAGTTTCCGGTTGCCGAGAAGCTTTTCAAAAAGATCGGATTGGAGTTTGAGGTGGTAAAATCCGGCGAGCTGAAGGATATGGGCACCTATGCTCGGCGCATGACTGAAAAGGAAGAAAAGGTTTTACAGGAGCTGATCAACGATACCTATGACCAGTTCGTAGATGTAGTAGTCGAGCAAAGAGAAATACCCAAAAAGGAGGTTTTAAAATTCGCTGATGGCAGGGTTTTCACCGGCAGGCAAGCTAAAGAATTAGGTCTGGTGGATGTTCTGGGCAATCTGGAAGATGCCATAAAAATCGCCGGAGAGATGGGAGGAATAGAAGGACCTCCTGGCACCATAAGGGAAAAAAAGGGGAAAATTACCTTCTTCGATCTTTTAACCCAGAAACTGAATAGCTGGATTAATCTGGACCAGACCCAGTTTATGCCCAGACTGCAGTATATCTATAAATAGTAAAAGCAAGGCCAGAAAAGATGCCTATTTATGAATATATATGTAAGAAATGCGGAAAACGGTTTGAAATTCTGCATAGAAGTTCCGATCAGTCAAAAATATCCTGCCCCGGATGCAAAAGGGAAAAGGTGGAGAGGATTTTATCTTCCTTTGGATTCTCAGCGGGTAATAAATTTGTCAGCTCAGGATCTGAAGTTAGTTGTTCCACCTGCGCTTCAAAGAATTGTGATACCTGTAGATAAAAATCAATGTTTCAACTCATTAAAACATCAGGAGGTGTAAGATGACCAAAGCAGATCTGGTGGAGAAGGTTGCTGAAAAAACCGGACTGACCAGAACCGACGTGGCGGTGGTAGTGGATGGGTTTCTGGATGCGATAAAGGCCTCGATGGAGCAGGGAAATAACATTGAGATTCGAGGCTTTGGTACATTTAAGATCAAGCAAAGGAAGGCTCGAAAGGCACGCAATCCCCGCACCGGGGATGAAGTTCCCGTCCCGGATAGAAAAGTTCCCGTATTTAAACCCTCTAACGAATTCAAGAATTTAATTGTCAAGCTGCCATTGTAAAAGGAGAAAAGAATGCCCTCAGGCAAAAAAAGAAAAAGACATAAAATTAAAACTCATAAAAGAAAAAAAAGACTGAGAAGAGATCGCCATAAAAAGAAGAAAAGATAGATGACTCTCTTTGTCATTTCAGATACCCACGTTCCAGAGATGAATAAAAAAATTCCGGAGGAGTTCCTGTCCCAGATCAAAGATCAGGATATCCTTTTTCACGCAGGTGATTTCACCAATCTCCACACTCTGAGGGAACTGGAAGGAAGATGCAAGCTCTATGCGGTCCGCGGAAACATGGACGATTCGGATGTAAAGAAGCTCCTTCCGGATAAAAGGATAGTCGAGATCTCAGGAAAAAGAATCGGGATAATTCATGGCTGGGGCGCTCCCCTTGATCTGGCAGAGAGGGTTCTGAAAAAGTTCGAACAAGACTTAGACGTCTTGATCTTTGGGCATTCCCACAATCCCTGTCATAAAAAGCAAGGCAAGACCTTGCTTTTCAACCCGGGAAGTATAGGCAATCCCAGCCTTAAAAATAGAACCTATGGAATCCTGAATTTAGAGCAAGATGAAATCTGGGCAGACATACAAAACTTATGATGATATAAACGGTGGAGGAGGTGCAGGGTACTAACAACCATTAACTATCAACCAACAACTAAACACGCCCCTGTAGCTCAGTTGGATAGAGCAGCGGCCTCCGGAGCCGCGTGCACCCGTTCGAGTCGGGTCAGGGGTATAAGGAAAATTAAAAGTTCAAAAGTAAAAATTTTTTGAATTTAAATGTAGGGGCGGAGCTCTGTCTCCGCCCATAAAGAAGAAAAGATGAAATGGACTGAAACCTACATACCTACTTTAAGAGAATTTCCAGCTGAGGCGGAGATTATCTCTCATAAGCTTCTGGTCAAGGCTGGATATATCAGAAAACTGGCTGCAGGTGTTTATATCTATCTCCCCTTGATGCAACTGGTATTAAATAAGATCTCCAATATTGTTAGGGAGGAGATGAATAAAGCTGGTGCCCAGGAGATTCTTATGCCTGTTCTGCATCCCTGCGAGCTGTGGCAGATATCCGGAAGATGGGTAACTCTGGGAAAAGAGCTTATGAGAATGAAAGACCGGCATCAAAGGGATCTGGTCATGGGGGGAACTCATGAGGAGGTGGTTACCGATCTGATAAAAGGGGAGTTAAGATCATATCGCCAGCTACCCTTAAATCTCTATCAGATTCAGACCAAATTCAGAGACGAGATCAGACCCAGATTCGGATTGATGCGAGGAAGGGAATTTCTGATGAAAGATGCCTATTCCTTTGATGCAGACGAGGAAAGCTTCAAAATCAGCTACCAGAAGATGGTGGATGCTTATTTTGCGGTATTCAAGCGCTGCGGACTGGAGACCAAAATGGTAGAGTCAGACACCGGAGCCATGGGAGGTAAAGCAGCCCATGAATTTATGGTCATAGTTCAGACTGACGGAGGAGAGAATCTCATATTTTACTGCGACAAGTGTGATTATGCTGCCAATGTGGAGAAGGCAACCTCAATAGAGCTTGAAAAGAAGAAATTCGGGGAAAAACTCAAATCCATGGAGAGGGTGAAAACTCCGGATAAAAAATCCGTTGAGGAAATAACCCAGTTCCTTGACATCCCGGCCTGGAAACTGATCAAAACCCTGATTTATAAAGCAGATGGGAATTTAGTGGCAGCTTTGATCCGGGGAGATCGCCAAATAAACGAGGTCAAATTGAAAAATAAAATCGGGTGTATAGAACTGGAGATGGCTGATCCTGAGTCCATATTAAAGTTAACCGGAGCTGAAGTCGGGTTCTCCGGACCTGTTGGTCTAAAAGGAGTCAGGCTGATAGCAGATGAAGAGATTCAGGAGATGAAAAACTGTGTTACTGGTGCCAACCAGGACGATCATCATCTGATTAATGTCAACCTGCAAAGGGATTTTAAAATAGATGAAGTGGCAGATATAAGAGAGGCAGAAAAGGGAGAGGGATGTCCCAAATGCCACAAGGGTAAGCTTAAAACGGCTAAAGGAATAGAGGTGGGAAATACCTTTATGCTGGGAACAAAATATAGTTCCTCCTTAGGAGCTCACTTCATAGACAAGGATGGAAAAGAAAAGCCCTTTATAATGGGCTCCTACGGTATTGGGATCACCCGAACTGCTCAAGCAGCAGTGGAAAGGTACAATGATGAGGCAGGTATAATCTGGCCTCCTCCCATAGCCCCTTTTTTGGTGGAGATCGTTCCCATCAATATTGCCCAGGATTCTCAAAAAGAGGTGGCATTGGATCTATACCGGAAAATGCAGATGAAAAACATGGAGGTTCTTTTGGATGATAGAGACGAAAGGGTAGGGGTGAAGTTCAACGATGCTGATTTGATCGGGCTACCCTTGAGAATAAATGTCGGGGAAAAATCGCTTAAACAGGGGAATGTGGAGATATGCATAAGAAAGACCAAGGAGATTATCCCGGTTAAAAAAGAAGAAGCCCTAGAAAAGTGTGATAAGATCTTAAAAGAAATAAAAGAAAACCTCTAAGTTTTTTGTTGCGTTCGACAAGTTAAGTTATTATATTTATTGATTCAAAGAGTGGGAATATCCCACTCTTTTGGCTATTAGAATGAAACGGGATATGTCCTTGAAGGATAAAATTAAAGAGATGGTATTGCCCCTGGTCAAAGACCAGAATTTTGAACTGGTGGACCTGGAGATCAAAGGAAAGGGACCTACCACCAGCCTGAGGGTTTTTGTGGACAAACCAGGGGGAATCACCCTCGATGAGTGCACAGCCCTATCGGAGAAGCTGTCTTTGACTCTGGATATGGAGGATTTTTTCCCAGAGAGATACACTCTGGAAGTATCATCCCCGGGATTGGACCGACCCTTAGTCTGTGAATCTGACTTCAGAAGAAAAATTGGTGAAAATGTAAAGGTTTTTCTTAAAACTCTCGTAGATAATAAAAGTGTAATTGAAGGTAAAATAGAGGATTTTAAAGATCAAAAGCTATGGCTGGAATCTGAGGGGGAAATGAAGGTAATAGATTTTGAGAAAATTGAAAAGGCAAAGATAATAATTTAGGGAGGTTCGGAATGGACACCTTTGAAATTCTTGAAGCCTTAAACCAGATCACCAAGGAAAAAAATTTGGATATAGAATTTGTTCTGGAGACATTGGAATCGGGTCTTCTTTTAGCAGCCAAAAAGAAGTTCGGTTTCACTGATAATATCTCGGTGAAGGTCGATTTGAAAACCGGCGAGATCAATATGTACGCCACCAAAAAGGTGGTGAAAGAGGTTTCAGATAAAAACATGGAGATAACGTTGGAGGAAGCTAAAAAAATTGAACCTGAGGCTAAAAAGGGAGTCGAGATAAATGTTCCCATAAGCTTTGAGGAATTTGGGAGAAATGCCATAATAGCTGCCAAACAGATATTGATCCAACGAGTCAGGGAAGCGGAAAGAGACAAGATATTTGAGGAGTATAAAAACAGAATAGGGGAGATCGTCACCGGTAACGTACAGCAGATAGATAAGGGTAGCCTGATCATAAACTTAGGCAAGACGGAAGCTGTAGTTCCCCCCAAGGAACAAATTCAGAGGGAACGTTATAGACAGGGAGACCGGATCAGGGCATTGATCCTGGATGTTCAAAGGAGCGCCCGGGGACCTCAGATCATCCTATCCCGGGCAAATAATGGTTTCCTGGAAAGGCTTTTTGAACTGGAAGTGCCGGAGATTTTCGAAAAGATAATCGAGGTCAAAGCCATAGCTCGAGAGCCAGGTGAACGGTCAAAGATAGCTGTCTCCTCCATCGATGATCGGGTTGATCCGGTGGGAGCCTGTGTCGGGGTGAAAGGCACCAGGGTCCAGAGCGTAGTGCGAGAGCTGAATAACGAAAGGATCGACATCGTTCCCTGGCATCCGGATCCTCAGCTTTTCGCTACCAGAGCCCTGTCCCCAGCCAAAATCGTCCGCATTGATGTATTTGAACAGGAAAAAAGCATGACTCTGGTGGTGGAGAATGATATGCTTTCCCTGGCAATCGGAAAGGGCGGTCAGAACGCCCGCCTGGCAGCCAAGCTCACCGGATGGAAGATAAATATATTGAGCGAATCTGAGCACAAATCCACAAAGAAGCTGGAGGAAGGACCCAAAATCGTGCTCAGTTCCCTTTCCGGTGTAGGCAAGAAAATGGAAGAGAAACTAATAGCTGCTGGAATCGATTCGGTCCAGGCTTTGCTAAAAGCCAAACTGGAGGATTTAACTAAAATAGAGGGTGTGGGGGATAAAAAAGCGGAAAAACTTGTGGAGTTAGCCAAAGAGTACCTAACTCCCAAGAAAGTAGAGAGAAAAGACAAGAATTAACAAAAGCAGGACTTCAAATACATATGATGAAAAAGACACTTGGTTTAACCAAACTTTCGTTCGAAAAAGTCTGTGTTCTTCTTGTGATTATTAAACCCCGTCGGGAAAACTCTTTCTTTCCCTGTTCCCCGGAAACTATGTCCGGGGAAGTTTTAACTGGGGGTGATTTTTCTGTCTAAGAAAAGAATCTATCAGGTAGCCAAAGAATACAACATCTCCAGTGAAGCATTGCTCACTATCTTAAGGGAATTAGGTTTCAAGGTTAAAAGCTACATGAGTGGGGTAGATCAGGAGATGTTAGCTGCCATCCAGAAGAAATTCGAGAAGGAAAAGGAAGCGGTAAAGAAAGAATATGTCTGGAAAAAGACCAAACTCAAAGAGAGAGAGGAAAAAGACGAACTCTCCCGAAGGGTGGAGAGGGTTAAAGACCGACTCAAAGCCCACGATACCCAAGTGCAGAAGGTGGAGGATCTAAAAAAGTGGGAAAGTAAAAAAGGGCGAAAATTCAAAGTAAAAAAATTCAAACGGACATTTGATAAGAAAGAATTAGAGCAGAGCGTTAAAAAGACCCTGACCAAGATAGATACCATCTCAAAGATAAAAAAATACAAAAGAAAACCCCAGGAAGAAGTTTCAAAGAAGGAGGAGAAGAAACCAAAGGTCCTCCAGGTGACCGAATATATAACCGTGGCTGAGCTGGCAGCTTTAATGGAGGTGAAAGCAGCTGAGGTTATTTCCAAGTGCCTGGAGCTGGGGTTGGTGGCCAGCATCAATCAGAGATTGGATATGGATGCCATTCAAACCGTGGCTTTGGAATTTGGTTTTGACGTGGAGGAGATGGAGGAGGTAGGTATTGAACAGGAGGAAGTGGAAATGGAGGAGGCTCTCCTGATACCGCGAGCTCCGGTAATCACCATAATGGGCCATGTGGATCACGGAAAAACCTCGCTTTTAGATTATATCAGAAAAAGCAATATAATTGCCAGTGAATCCGGTGGAATTACCCAGCATATCGGAGCCTATGTCGTCAATTTGCCCGATGGAAGGATAACCTTTCTTGACACCCCGGGACACGAAGCTTTCACTGCTATGAGATCCAGAGGAGCACAGGTAACGGACATCGTGGTCCTGGTGGTGGCTGCTGATGATGCGGTTATGCCTCAGACCATAGAAGCTATAGATCATGCCAAAGCAGCTGGCGTTCCTATAATTGTAGCTATAAACAAAATCGATCTTCCCGAAGCGAAACCGGAATCAATTAAAAGGGACCTGTCCAAGCAGGGTCTCTTGGCTGAGGATTGGGGGGGCAAAACCATATTTGTGGAGCTCTCAGCTAAAACCGGAGAAGGAGTGGACAAACTTCTGGAGATGATTTTGCTCCAGGCTGATATGATGGAATTAAAGTGTAACCCGGATAGAAGAGCCATCGGGGTTGTGGTTGAGTCCAAACTGGATCGAGGAAGAGGTCCTATCGCCTCAGCTCTTATTCAGAATGGATCGCTTAAAATTGGAGACTCTTTTCTGGTCGGAGTATACTGGGGAAAGGTAAGAGCTATGTTTGATGACAAAGGTGAATTGGTCAAGTTGGCCGGACCCTCCACTCCGGTCCAGATCTTAGGTGCCTCAGGCCTTCCTCAGGCAGGAGACACCTTTATGGTAACAGAAACTGAACAGCAAGCTAAAGAGATCAGCCTGAGAAGGGTAAGATTACAGAGGGAAAAGGATTTCAGGAGACTTAAAAGCCTAAGTCTTTTGGAGATCTCCGAGCAGATAGCTGAGGGAAAAATAAAGGAATTAAGATTGGTGGTAAAAGGTGACGTTGCTGGCTCAGTGGAAGCCTTATCCGAGACCCTGGAGAAACTTTCGGTACAGGATGTGAGGATACATATAATTCATCAGGGTGTGGGAGCCATAAACGAATCGGATGTTCTTTTAGCGGTGGCCTCTCAAGCTATAGTCATCGGTTTTCATGTGAGACCTGATGTTCGAGCCCGGGAGATAGCAGCCCGGGAAAAAGTGGATGTAAGACTTTATACCGTAATCTACGAAGTGGAAAAGGAAATCAGAGATGCCCTGGAAGGGCTTCTGGAACCGGAGATCAAAGAGGAGATTACCGCAACCCTGCAAGTCAGAGAGCTTTTCCGGATACCCAAAGTGGGACAGATAGCCGGTTGTTATGTCCGCGACGGAGCAGTGAAAAGAGGAGATAAGGTAAGGGTGATAAGAGAGGGGGTAGTTATCTATCAAAGTACCATATCCTCCCTTAAAAGGTTTAAAGATGATGTCAGGGAAGTTTCCTCCGGTTTTGAATGTGGGATAAAAGTGGAAAACTATGAGGATCTTAAACCGGGGGATACTCTGGAAGTATACCACACAACGCAGTTAGCCAAAAAGTTGACCCCGGATAAAGAACCTCGTCCTAAAGAGGAGTAAAATTGGATGGTTATTGGAACCTGCTCCATCCAACTCTACTTAGCGGAGAGTGGATCATTGAAAAGAAAACGCCAGTTTATAAAAAGGATAAAAGACCGGGTGAGAAATAAATTCAATGTCTCCATCGCTGAAATCGAGGATAATGACCTGTGGCAGCGAGCTACTTTAGGGGTCAGCACCGTAGCTAATGATAAACGTTTTATAAATGAAATTCTCTCCAAGGTGGTACAGCAGATTGAGAGCGAAAATGGGGTGGAGGTTTTAGATTATCAAATTGAGATCTTTTAGATGCAGTTTAAAAGAAAAGACAGAGTAGGTGATCAGATCAAAAAGGAGGTCTCCCAGATAATACAAAGGGAATTAAAAGACCCGGGAATCGGTTTTGTGACCATAACCGATGTTGAGCTTTCCCCGGATCTGAAAAATGCCAGGATATTCTACAGTGTTCTGGGAGATGAGCAAAATAAATTAAAAAGCAGCCAGGCTCTTCAGAGGGCTGTTTTCTTTATTCAACATGAGATCGGAAGAAAAATGAGACTGAAACATACCCCCAGAATAAAGTTTGTATACGATCGCTCCCTGGAAAAAAGTGCCAGGATAGAAAAAGCGTTGGAGGAGATACGCCTCTCTGAAAATCCCCAATCTGAAAAAAAGGCGGAAGGTGATGAAAGCTAACTCCTCGAAGTCTTCAGATCAGCTGAGAAAGATACGGGATTTTATATTGAAGAAGGACAATATATTGATCGTTTCTCATACGGTTCCAGATGGTGATTCAATAGGCTCGCAAATGGCTGTGGGTAATTTCCTTCTAAGCCGGGGTAAAAAAGTGATGCTGGTAAATCAGGATGAAATCCCTTCCAGGTACAGGTTTCTGGATCCCCGAAAGAGAATAAAAAAATCTTTTGAAGGTTTTCACCCGGATCTGGTATTGGTACTGGAGTGTTCCAACCTGAACAGAATTGGCAGGTTAAAAGATATGATCCCTAAGGGATCAACTATAATAAACATAGACCATCATCCCGATAACACACTATTCGGTTCCATCAACTATCTGGATCCCCAGGCTTCAGCTATAGGGGAAATTATTTATGATCTTCTGAAATCTGCAGACTACTCTTTTGATCTGAATACTGCTAATGCTTTATATGCATCAATTTTAACCGATACCGGCAGGTTCAGTTTCTCCAACACTACTGCTCGATCACTTATGATTTGTTCTGAACTGATCCAATTGGGAACAGATCCCAAATTCGTCAACGACCAGCTATATTTCAACCATTCTGAAGGATGTTTAAAGCTTTTAGGCAACATTCTTGGGAACCTAAAACTATTGGGGAACGGCAAGTACTGTTTCCTGTCGATAACTTATAAATTAATAAGGGCTTTCAAGGTAAATCCTCAGGATACCGAGGGATTTGTCGACTACACTTTATTTTTGGAGGGAGTAGTAGTGGGGGCATTTTTTCTGGAGACCTCCCAGAAAGTAGTGCGAGTGAGTTTAAGATCCAATAGCTCAATTGATGTGGGGAGGATAGCTAAATATTTCGGAGGAGGGGGACACAGAAATGCTTCTGGATTTACACTGAATGAGGATTTTGAAGATGCAAAAAAGAAGGTGAATAAAGAAATCCTCAGAGTCTTACAATATGATGGGAGAAAAAGGAAAACAGATCCCCAGCTGGTCAAAAGGTGACTGGCACGGATTTCTTCTGATCAACAAAGAGGTAGGACCCACCTCACATGATACAGTGAACAGATTAAGAAATATATTGAGTTATAGAAAAATTGGGCATACCGGAACTCTGGACCCAGCTGCTTGTGGTTTGCTTTTAACCTGCCTGGGAAAGGGATGCAAGATCGTACAGTTCCT
The DNA here is from genome assembly GCA_964447175.1 of uncultured Ignavibacteria bacterium. Classification (GTDB taxonomy): domain Bacteria; phylum Zixibacteria; class MSB-5A5; order MSB-5A5; family SM23-73-2; genus CAYURP01. The sequence goes on from CAYURP010000039.1 coordinate 12,278, forward strand.
TAGCCAATGGGATAAGGAGTACCAAGCCACAATTAAATTGGGAGAGGAAACCGATACCTACGATGCCCAGGGTGAGATCGTAAAGATCACAGACAATTTGAACCTGAGTCAAGATAAAATAGAAAAAGCCATCCTGTCATTTAAAGGCGAACACTGGCAGCTTACTCCCTCCTATGCTGCAGTGAAATTTAAAGGGAAAAAACTATATGAGTATGCCCGAGAGGGAAAGGACGTCCCCAAAAAACTGAAGAAGATCAAGATAAAACATATAGAGGTTGAAAAAATAGATCTGCCCTTTGTAAACATAAAGGTTATCTGCTCCAGCGGAACCTACATTAGAACTTTGGCCTATGATATCGGGAAAAAATTGGAATGCGGAGCACATCTCTTTTCGCTTTGCCGCACCCGGGTGGGTCCTTTCGAGTTGAGCCAAGCCTTAAGTCTCCAGACGGTAAAAAATAAAAAAGACAAAATTTCTGATTGGTTAGTGAGAACAGAAGACGTTCTTGAACATTTGCCCTCTCTGGTGATTAAAACCCGTTTCATAGAAATGATAAAAAACGGAGTGGAGCTGAAACCCGTCCATATCGACTCTGTAGAAAAGGATTTTAAGAAGGGGGAAAAGGTAATTCTCAAGGACGAATCTGGTGAAATTTTAGCTATTGGGGATTCTTTCGTATCCTCAGATAAACTTTTCGATTCTCAAAATCAAAAAAAGGTTTTCAGGTATAGACGAGTTTTATTTTAATGGAAGTCTTCTTGGACATAGAAAATCTTAGCTCAGCGGTTTCAAAAAAACCGATGGTCACTTTAGGAACCTTTGATGGGGTTCACCTGGGCCATCAGGCCATTATTAAAAGATTGTGTCAAAAAGCTAAGGAAACTGGAAGAAAAAGCCTTATGGTAACTTACGAACCTCATCCCCAAAGCGTGGTAGCTCCTGAATCCGCTCCCAAGATATTAACTACCCTGGAGGAGAAACTCTATTTTTTAAGGAAGCTGAATGTGGATCAGGTAGTGATAATCAACTTCAAGAAAAATCTGGCACAGCAGAAAGCCCGACAATTCGTGGAAGAGATACTTGTGGGGAAATTGAATGCAGGTGATTTGATCATTGGTTACGATCATGCCTTTGGGAAAAACCGGGAGGGAAAGCCTGAGTTTTTAAATAAAGTGAAAAGTAAATATGGTTTTGGATTGGAGATTATCTCTCCAGTAAAAAATACAGACCTTCCCATAAAAAGTTCCCGGATAAGGGAGGAGTTGAAAAACGGTGAGTTCTCTAAAGTAATTAAAATGTTAGGGCACAGTTATCCCATCTGGGGAACGAAAATCCCGGGCCAGGGACTGGGGGGGACTCTGGGTTATCCCACCATAAATCTGAAAGCAGGGGAGAGAAAACTTCTCCCTCCGGATGGGGTTTATGCCGCAAAAGCTAAAATTGAGGATAAAACCTGGACTGGTATGATGTACCAGGGTAAAAAACCCACCTTTGGAGGAAAATCACCAACATTGGAGATTCACCTTTTTGATTTTAATCCAGCGCAAAAAACCGAAAGGGTATGCCTTTTTGTGGAAAAATGGATAAGGGAGGATATGAAATTTGATTCATCTGAGAAGTTAAGAAATCAAATAGAGCAGGATGAAAAAATAGCAAAAAACTACTTCTTTAAAAAAGGAGGTTGATTTGTCCAAAGATTCAGAGAAGAAACAGGATATCGTAAAGGATTTCAAAGCACACCAGAAGGATACCGGTTCAACCGAGGTGCAACTGGCTTTGTTAACCGGAAGAATAAACGAACTCACAGAACATCTGAAAACCCAGCCCAAAGATTTCAGTTCCCGGCGTGGGCTTCTGAAATTGGTGGGTAAAAGGAGGAGGCTTCTAGATTACCTGAAAAGGAAAGATATCAATCGATACCGGGAAATTTTAAACAAACTTAATTTGAGAAAGTAGAGGTCGTGAGGATAAAATGTCGGAAACAGTAGAGTTAGAAATAGGAGATAAAATTCTTTATTTCGAAACCGGGAAAGTAGCTAAGCAAGCAGACGGTTCTGCCACGGTAAGGCTCGGCGACACCATGATCCTGGCAGCAGTTGTGGGGGCTAAGGAATTACCTGAGGAAAAAAAGAATTTCCTTCCGCTTTTTGTGGATTATCGAGAGAAAGCTTATGCTGCTGGGAAAATCCCCGGTGGTTTTTTTAAAAGAGAAGGCAGACCCAGTGAAAAGGAAATCCTTTCCGCCAGATTAATCGATCGTTCCCTGAGGCCCCTGTTCCCCGATGAGTATTATTACGACATCCAGATCATGGTAATGGTTTTATCCTCAGACCAGGAGAACGATGGCGATGTGTTGGGTATAAATGGTGCTTCCATCGCACTCTGCATCTCGCAGATCCCCTTCGAGAATCCAGTGGGAGCTGTGAGAATGGGGAGGATTAACCAGAAATACGTGGTCAATCCCACCTTTTCGGAGTTAGACCAAAGCGATATAAACCTGGTGATGGCTGGAACCGAGAAAAATATCATCATGGTGGAGGGAAACTGCAATGAGGTTTCAGAGGATGAGCTTTTAACTGCTATGGAACTGGGACACCAGGAGATCAAAAAGATAATTCAAATACAAAAAGATCTGGTGAAAAGATGTGGTAAATCCAAAATGAAAGTTGAAATGCCAGCCCAGAATCAAGAGTTGATTTCCGAAGCTAAGGTATTGGCACAAGAAAAAATTGAGGAAGCCAATCACACATCGGACAAATTGATTCGTCAAGGAATCCTGGATGATCTCAAGAAAACAATCACTGAGAAGCTGAAAGAGAAGTTTCCGGAAAGCGAACCGGAAATCGAATCCATCTTAGAGGATCTGGAAAAAGAGGATATGAGGAAAATGATTTTGGAAACAGGAATTCGAGTGGATGGCAGAGATCCCACTGTCATAAGACCCATAAGCTGTGAGGTCGGAATTTTGCCCCGCACTCATGGATCCGCCCTTTTCACCAGAGGTCAGACCCAGAGTCTGGTGGCAACAACCCTGGGAACCAAGATGGATGAGCAAACGGTAGATGATCTGGAAGGGGAATCAAGCAAAAGTTACATGCTTCATTATAACTTTCCTCCCTTCAGCGTGGGGGAGATAAAACCTATCCGCGGTCCGGGAAGAAGAGAGATCGGACACGGGGTCTTAGCCGAAAGGGCCATTCAACCCATGATTCCTTCCGAGGAATCTTTCCCCTACACCATCAGGCTGGTCTCTGACATCCTGGAATCCAATGGTTCCTCCTCCATGGCCACTGTCTGTGCAGGCATCCTCTCCTTGATGGATGCTGGAGTCCCCATCAAAGCTCCGGTTGCCGGAATCGCTATGGGTCTGATCAAAGAAGATGATAAGCTGGTTATCTTATCTGATATTTTGGGGTTGGAAGATCATTTCGGCGATATGGACTTTAAGGTTACCGGAACCAAAAAGGGAATAACCGCCTTTCAAATGGATGTAAAGATCTCAGGTTTGGAATTGGAAATAATAAGACAGGCATTATCTCAAGCTAAAGAGGGAAGATTACATATTCTGAATATAATGGAACAAACCATTGATCGTCCCAGACCTGAGTTATCGGTATACGCCCCCAGGATAATCATCCTCAAGATAAAACAAGAGAAAATCGGCGAAGTTATAGGTCCTGGTGGTAAAATCATAAGAAGTATAATTGAGCAGACTGGTGCTAAAATTGACATAGAAGATGACGGATCCATTTTTATTGCTACTCCTGATCAAAAGGCTGCAGAGATGGCACAGGATCTGATCCTTAAACTGGTGGAGGAACCTGAGGTGGGGAAAATCTATAATGGTAAAGTGAAAAAGATTATGCCCTTTGGAGCCTTTGTGGAATTCCTACCGGGTCAGGAAGGCTTAATTCACATCTCCGAGTTAGATTTCAAAAGAGTGTCCCGGGTTGAGGACATTCTGAAAATGGGTGATGAGGTGAAAGTAAAAGTAATCGGAATAGACTCAGACGGCAAGGTTAAACTCTCAAAAAAGGCTTGTTTGAAACCGGATTCCAACGGGATAAAGAAAAGATAGAATAAAAATCCTTGCTTCATTTCTAAACTCAAAATTTGATTTTTTGTCGGGAAATGTTATTATGAAATCTCACTACAGCAAAACAGTTTTGGAAAACGGAATCCGGGTGGTTTCCTCCAGGATGCCTCAAGTGAGGTCCGTATGTGTAGGGGTATGGGTGGATGCTGGCTCAAGGGATGAAAAACCTGGGGAGAACGGGATCTCTCATTTCATAGAACATCTGGTTTTTAAAGGTACCAAAAAAAGAACCGCCCGGGATATCGCTGTGTCTTTGGAATCTGTGGGAGGGAGCCTGAATGCCTTCACCGGAAGGGAACATACCTGCTATTATTCCAAGGTTCTGGATGAACATGTGGGCATAGCTTTGGATATCCTCTCCGATATTTTAAAGAACTCTCTTTTCAGGCAAGCGGACTTCAAAAGAGAAAAATCTGTAATAATTGAGGAGATAATGGATGCAGAGGATACTCCCAGCGATCTGATATTCGATCTTTTCATGGAAGCCCTCTGGGGAAAGCATCCTTTGGGCAGACCAATCATCGGAACTCTGCCGTCCATTTTAAAAATCAAAAGAAAACAGGTGCTGGATTATCTTAATCGAAACTACGTCTATCCCCGGGTAGTGATTTCAGCCTCGGGGAAAATAGATCACCAGGAACTGGTAAAAAAAGTGGAGAAAAGTTTCAGATTCTACCAAAAAAACTTGGATAAAAACGTCCCACAAGAAGAATTAATTCCTTATTCTACCAAGAAGGTACGGAAAAGAAAAACAGCTCAGACCCATGTCTGTTTAGGTTTTCCGGGTTACTCCTTCACTGATCCCCGAAAATATCCGGCACTGGTATTAAGCAGTATACTGGGCGGGGGGATGAGTTCCAAATTGTTTCAGAAAATTAGAGAGGAGCTGGGCTTAGCCTACAACATATACGCTTTCTCCGATTTCTTCAAGGACGGAGGGGTGTTCGGTATCTATCTGGGGACCAATCAGGAAAAATTAATACCTTGCATAAAATTGATCTTAAGGGAGTTTCACTCCATCAAGAAAAAAAAGATCTCCCGGGATGAGCTAGAACATACTTGCTACCAGTTAAAGGGTGGGCTGATTTTTGCCGCAGAATCCACCACCAATCAGATGAATAGATTAGCCCGAAATGAACTTTTTTTCCAGGATTACTTCAGCCTGGATAAAACCATCTCACTTATTAATAAAGTCAAAGCTGTGGATGTGTTGGAAGTGGCTAATCAGCTGCTTGATTTGGATAAACTCAGTGTAACGGTCTTAGGACCGGTGGAAAAAAATGTCTTTTCTAAAATTGACTGGAAATGATCCATGTTATTTTTTCTTCTCCCCGTTATAACCATAATAGCCCTCTTTATTACAGTTTATCTTTTCTGGTTGGTCCGTTTCAAAAAAAACAAAAACTATAAAGTCCCCATCGTAGTTTACCACAAAATCGGAGATCGCTTCGAATGGGGAATCACCAGGCAGAAGATCAGGCAATTTGAACAACAGATAAGATACCTCAAAGAAAACGGTTATCAATCAGCAAAAACGGATGAGATTTTTCAGTCTCAAGATCGATTCCGAAAAAAAAGTTTCAAAGATTCCAGAAAGGTTCTGATAACTTTCGATGATGGATACGAATCAGCCTATAACTTTGCATTCCCCGTGCTCCAAAGATATGGTTTTTCCGCCTGTATCTTTTTGATCACCGGATATCTGGGAAAATACAATGAGTGGGATGTGAACTGGGGGAAAAAATTCAAACATCTATCCTGGAACCAGATAAAGGAAATGGCAAAATATGGGTTTTCCTTTGGCTCCCATACGGTCAACCATCCCGATCTCACTAAACTGGGAAAAAGACACGTAGAGTATGAATTAAAAGGATCCTTGGAGGAACTCGAGGACAATTTGGGTAAAAAAGTTGATTTTGTTTCCTTCCCTTTTGGAAAGTACAACCCTCTGGTGGAAGAACTTGCTCAGAAGGTTGGATACCAGAAAGCTTTTACCATCTGTTCCTCCTCAAATGACGATAATTCCGATTCATTTGTTCTGGAAAGAAAAGGGATGTATCTTTTCGATTCCCCTTTGACCCTGAGCATAAAAATTAATGGAGGACCCTTTTTCTGGATAGAGGATTTGAAGGGAAGAATCATAAATGCATTTGCTAATGGAACCACCTTGGTTAAAAAGCCAGATTATAATGGTATTAAATTTAAAGAAACTACAATTCAGGGGCTAAGGTAGCTTTGAGGACAAAATGAAAATGTTTCTGATCAGATGGCTGATACTTAGTTTAGTCATTTTTATTGTTGCCAATCTTTTCGGTCTGGTATATATTGAGAGCTTAAAAGCGCTGGTTTTAGCCAGTTTGATCCTGGGGATTCTGAATGTTTTTTTAAGACCGATTCTTATATTTATGACTTTTCCTTTGACCTTTTTCACCCTGGGACTTTTCATCATTGTGATAAACGGATTTATTCTCTACCTTGCTGCTTGGCTGGTGCCGGGATTTGACGTCCTGGATTTCTGGAAAACTATTTTAGCGGCTTTTTTGATCAGCATTCTGGGTGCTCTAATTAATCATATGATAAAAGAGAAAAAAACTTTTGTTTGACAAAAACTCCCTGGATAAACCATTGACCCAAATTGACGAATTAAAATATAATTGAGTAATAGATTTGAGTTATAAATGAACTTGGATTTCACATATATTGAGGACATAGGAAAAAACCTGGGAGGGGAAGTTGTGATCAAAGGGTGGCTTTACAACAAACGCTCCAGTGGAAAGATACATTTCCTTCTGGTGCGGGACGGAACCGGGATTATCCAGTGTGTAATGACCAAAGATTCTGTGTCCAGCGGGATTTTTAATACTTATGATCAGTTAACTCAGGAATCCTCCTTAGAGGTTAGGGGAGAAGCAAGGGAGGATAAAAGAGCACCTGGGGGATATGAGTTAGAACTTAAGGATGTGAAGATTATCCAGATAGCTCAGGATTATCCCATTACCCCCAAGGAGCACGGTACCGCGTTTTTAATGGATCATCGACACCTATGGTTGAGGTCTTCCCGACAGCACGCAATTTTAAAGGTGAGAAACGAGCTGATCTATGCTATCAGGAATTTTTTCTATAAAGAGAAATTCGTTCTGGTGGACGCTCCTATACTCACCGGAGCCATTGGTGAAACTGCCACCACCTTGTTTGAAACCCAGTATTTCGATGAGGGAAAGGCATACTTGGCTCAGACCGGCCAGCTTTATAATGAAGCAGCCTGCATGGCATTAGGCAAGATCTTCTGTTTTGGTCCCACTTTCAGAGCTGAGAAATCCAAGACCCGGCGTCACCTAACTGAATTTTGGCAGGTGGAAGCTGAGATGGCTTATTATGAGCATGAGGACAACCTGAAGCTGCAGGAGAATCTGGTTGAATATGTAGTTAAATGGATCCTGGAAAAAAGTAGAAAGGAACTTGAGTTATTGGAAAGAGATTTCTCCAAACTTGAAAAAATTGAGAAGCCCTTTCCCAGAATCTCATACGATGAGGCAATTGAAATTCTAAGAAAGGAAGGAAGCAATATAGAGTGGGGATCGGATTTAGGTGGTGATGATGAGACGATTCTCTCAAAGATGTATGAAAAGCCGGTTTTCGTATGTAACTATCCCAAAAAAGCCCGGGCATTCTATATGAAACCCCATCCGGAAAGAGAGGATCTGGTGCTTTGCGCTGACCTTCTGGCGCCAGAAGGATATGGGGAGATAGTCGGAGGTTCGCAGCGAAATGATGATTACCATAGTCTGGTTAAAAGAATCAAAGAGGAAAAGCTTCCTCTGGATGCCTATAACTGGTATCTGGATTTGAGGAAATATGGCTCGGTTCCTCATTCCGGATTCGGAATGGGAATTGAGAGGGCCTTAACCTGGATATGTAAATTGTCCCATATAAGGGAGACCATACCTTTTCCCAGAATGCTCTATCGATTATATCCATAAAAGATGTCGGCAGACTGCCGTCCGCCGACTGTGGACTAAAAACAAAATGCCCGGATATCCATTTAAAGAGATAGAAGAGAAGTGGCAGAAAAGATGGGAGGAACAAAAACTCCATCTGACTCCTGAACCACCAAAAAAGAAATATTACATGCTGGTGATGTTCGCCTACACCTCGGGCGACATTCACATCGGTCATTTCCGAAACTATGCCATCGGAGATGTAGTAGCCAGGTACAGGAGGATGAATGGCTATGACGTGCTTCATCCTTTTGGATGGGATGCCTTTGGCCTTCCCGCAGAGGAGGCAGCTATCAAAATGAAAGCCGACCCTGAACGCTGGACCATGAATAATATCCAGGTCTCCAGATCCACCATCAAAAAATGCGGGGTGAGCTATGACTGGGAACGGGAGGTGATAACCTGCCTGCCCGAGTACTACAAATGGACCCAGTGGATGTTTTTAAAGCTTTTTGAGAAAAAACTAGCATACAGAGCGAAATCTCTGGTCAACTGGTGCCCTCATTGTAACACCGTTTTGGCTAATGAACAGGTAATCCAGGGAGCCTGCTGGAGATGCGAACACAAGGTGGAGAAAAAAGATCTAAAGCAGTGGTTTTTTAAAATAACAGATTATGCGGAAAGGCTTTTGAATGACTTGGATAAACTCTCCGGCTGGCCTGAACCGGTCAAGATAATGCAGAGGAACTGGATCGGAAGATCAGAAGGAGTGGAGATAGATTTCAAAATCGAAGGCACAGACAAAAAGATATCGGTTTTTACTACCAGACCTGATACTATTTACGGAGTCACCTTCATGGCCATTGCTCCTGAGAATCCACTTATCAAAAAACTGAAAATAGGTTCAGAAGAGAAAAAAACGGTAGATGAATACATAAAAAAGGCAGCCTTTAAATCGGACATAGAGAGGGCTGAGTTAGGGGAGAAGGACGGGATTTTCACGGGAACATATGCTATTAATCCTCTGTCCGGTGAGAAAGTTCAGCTCTGGGTGGCAGGTTATGTACTTTCCACTTACGGAACGGGAGTGGTCATGGGCGTGCCCGCACATGATCAGAGAGATTTCGAATTTTCAAAGAAATACGGCATTCCAATTAAAGTAGTAATTCAACCCAAAGGAGAAAAAATAAAAGTTGAGGAGATGGAGCAAGCATACATTGATCCGGGCATTATGGTCAATTCGGACATTTTCGATGGTTTGTGGTCTAAAGAGGGTATCCAAAAGGTAAACGATTATATTGAGGAAAAAAAGCTGGGGAAAAGAACTGTGAATTACAAGCTCAGGGACTGGCTGGTATCCCGGCAAAGATACTGGGGTGCTCCCATCCCCATGATCCATTGCTCCCAATGCGGTATAGTTCCGGTTCCGGAAGAGGACCTACCGGTTCTTCTGCCCAAAGGCAATATTGATTTTCTTCCCAAGGGAAGATCCCCTCTGGCAGACGTCAAAGAGTTTGTGGAGGTAAAGTGCCCTAAATGTAGGGGAAAAGCGCTAAGGGATCCTGATACAATGGACACCTTTGTCTGTTCATCCTGGTACCTTTTCAGGTATACTGATCCGAAGAATGAATCAGAGCCCTTTTCCAAGGAGAAGGTGTCTCGATGGTTTCCGGTGGATAAATATATCGGTGGAGCGGAACATGCTACAGGGCATCTTCTATATTTCAGATTTTTCACAAAATTCCTGAATGATATCGGCTGGGTTCCGGTGGATGAACCAACTTTAGAGCTTTTCAATCACGGAATGGTTTTAGATGAACATGGGGATGTAATGTCCAAATCCAAGGGTAATGTGGTTTCACCATTGGATCTTATAAATAAAAACGGAGTGGATATTTCCAGAATTGCTATGTATTTTGCAGCCCCCTCTGAAAGGGAAGTGCTCTGGACAGGTGAGGGACTGGTTGGAGCTTCAAGATTTCTGAATAGAGTCTACAATTTCGCACAAAAAGTTGAACTTGAGGATATAAACAGAAACTTCAAATATGGAACGTTAAGTGCAAGTGATAAAAATACTTATAAGAAGTTAAATTATACCATAAGGAAAACTCAGGAGGACATTCATACTCTTCAGCTAAATACAGCCATAGCTTCTATGATGGAGTTTCTTAATGAATTCCAGGCATTGGATCCAAAAGAATCTAAGGTTTACGGATTCTGTATAGAGATACTATCTCAGATATTGGCTCCATTTGCGCCTCATTTAGCAGAGGAGATCTGGCAAAAACTGGGACATAAAGAGAGCATATTCAAGTCCAATTGGCCCGAGTATGATCCTGAGGCAATTAAAGAGGAAATGGTAACCATAGTGGTTCAGGTAAACGGAAAGCTCAGGGCAACATTCGATGTTCCTGTAAACCCTGAAAAAGAGGAAGTCGAAAAGAAGGCTTTAGAATGTGAAAAAGTGAAGAATATAATTAAAAATAAAGAGATAGTTAAGAAAATTTACCTTCCGAATAAATTAATAAATATAGTAGTGAGGTAGAGGATTTATTATAATAAAAATAAAAATATTTAAAAATAAAATGAGTAGTTTACATAATATCTATTATAGGACGTTTTATCCTTATTTTATATCTCCCTATCATCCAATATATTATTACTCTCATTAGTTTTAAGTGTAAATTTTCCCTCATGATATTCGTTTTATGTTAGGATTATAATGAAGTATCATTTTTACACCATGGGAATTCCTAATGATAAAAAATGAAATTTCTGAGATGGTTTTAATTATGGGAAAAATGATAGAAAACATGGAGAGGCTCTTGGAGGAACTGAGAATCCTGCAAAAAGATATTCAAATCAGACTGGATCAACAACAATTCCAGCCTGAAGATGAGAATTCTGATTCAGGAGAAGCAACTATATAAAATGTGGGTATTTGAAATCTAATACCTTTCCCCTTGTGTAAAGTCATTAAATAAAGAATGATCGAAGCTTTAAAGATAGCAGTAGGGATTCTATTAATGCTTACTTTATTAGGTGGTATATTTTACTTGATCAGATGGATAGGAAAAAGGTAATTTCCTTAAAACCTGAGAAGTACAATATATAAAAATCAGTTAATTCAGTTATTTACACTCCCCTTTTTTTAAACTTGTAGGCACGAATTCATTCGTGCCCTTTTTACGCAAACATAATCACTACTCCAGAAATAATGAAGCTAAGCTTCACACTCCAGTTAAACAATAAGTCTTCCGGAAATCACTAGTTAGGACTATTCCCCCTTCATAATAAGAATTTTCACATCAGGCGGTATTCTTACCTGTTACCACCTGGGGCGTCTTTTCCCGAAACCTCCTTTATCCCTTCCTCTGCCGCCGCCCCTGCCTCCACCTCCGCTTCCGCCTCTACCTCCACCTCCTCCGCCACCACCGAAGGATGATCTTTTCGGTCTGGCTTCATCCACACGAAGCTGCCGACCATCCAGTTCGGCTCCATCTAACGCATCTTTTGCAGCCTGGGCTGCTTCGGGAGTCTCCATCTCTACAAAACCAAATCCTTTTCCTCCAATGATTTGAACAGACAACACGTTTCCGTGCTCGGAGAATAACCCTTTTAGTTTTTCCTCATCCAGGTCATAGTTCAGGTTACCTACATATAGCTTAGTGCTCTTCATTTTTTCTCTCCTGTCCCGTCCCACGACGGGGTTTTATATAAAACTAAATATTTTCTGTTGAAAATCATTTCAACAGCACTGAAACCATTACAGATTCTTGGTTGGATCTATATTCTTCTCCTTTCTTTTCAGGATAACGGTTCTACCCTCTGTCAGTAATCACTCATTTTCTCTTTAATTACGTTAACATTATAACATCTAATTGCCATTTTTGTCAAGATATTTGTGCATAAAACCTAAAAAAACTTGGAATTATAGCTAAAATTTTAACTGGAAGCCGATGACAGGGATTAGCTCTTTTTTATTGTTCGGATTTTGAACAAATGAAAACTTAGGGAATTCAAAGTTCGATTGAGATAACTCCCTGTCCTTATCATAATTTTTGGTAAGATTTGCTCCTGCAGCCAGACCAGCTACGCTTCCTGCCCCGGCAATAGCAAATATCGTGGAACTTTCTTGAGCTTCAACCATCAGATCTATGCCAAAACCAGCAACTGTGCCAAAAACCCCACATAAATTTATGAACCTAACCCGAGCCTGACTCATTTTTACACCCTTAGTCAGAATCCCAGTTCCCAATATGGCGATATCAGTCCCCAAGAGCATATCCCTTAAAAGATCGTCCCCCTCATGTTCAGCAATGGCACCAAAGACTAATCCGAACCATGCGCCCCACTCTAAACCCGAGCTGGTCAAAGCTGCATGTCCCTCGCTGAATTCAATTCGGTTAGAAAGATGTGCAGCAGCAGCGATGCCTAAAAGACCAGAGACCTCTCCTAAACGGATGACATTCACAGCTTCCTGGTCAGCGACTACAGCCCAGCCTATCCCCTGCCAGGTTCCCAGATGCCCTCCCAGGGAGATGATAGTAGCCTTTGCGTCGCTGACATTGGCATCTTTGGTCATTTCATGAGCTATCCATAGACTGGCCGGGCCACCCAAGAGAAGTCCCAAGGAGAACGCTTGAGGCGAGTTAGCCTCCAGGGAAATCGGGGTAGCAATTCCCAGCCATAGCCCATAATAGCCTGAAAATATCAAAAGCTCTGTGCGTCCGGAATGATCGAGGAGCGAACCTTTGAAGATCAATGCCTTCCTGGTTTTTGCAATTTTGAAAATGCTTGATTGCAATCTCTCAGCTTCTTTAGCCTGAGGCGTTTCTGGATAGAATTCAACCAGATGGGAAATAAGAGTGGCGGCAAAATCGTATCGTGTTTCAGAGGCATATCTAAGTGCCAGTTTGTACAATAAGTTAGCCTCAACATCTGGTGTTCTACTTTCAATCTTAGAAAGTACCCTGTAATCTTCACATAGCTTCGCGTGGAACTGGGTTAATTCCACAGCTTCTTTTGAGAGCTTTCTGGATACGAAATGAGTTCCAGCTAAATCCTGATATCCATAATCCAGTCGGAACTTTGATTCTGACAATCGGACGATCTGCCCCTTCTGAAACTCCTTGACCTCTGGGAAAAGGTGGTAGGTCTGTTTTTCCAGGCTGTCGATAACAGGTCCAATGGAATCGCTGAGTGATACTACTTCATGAGTTTGTGCCCGCAGGCTTAATGATAAACCCAGGTGAAGAAAAAACACAAATATTGTTATTCTAATTGGTTTCAACATTTTCAGCTTCTCACATTGCATGTATTCAGTCAGCATCAACCTCCACAAAGATAAAAGTTCTTTAGGTTACTCCAGGAAACACTTGACAGATCAAGAACACCTGTTTTAAGAATAGAAGACACCCCCTTAGAATAAACCATAAGTGACCATTTTTCAACCTCTCCCCTACCCCATCAGATATTCATCTTATCCGCCCAATCGCCTATGTAAGGTATTGTGAAGCTTTTCCCCTGTACCGCATTTAAAATCCCTACCAGAGCCAATATGACGCAGATTATGATTACCGCGCTCCAGAAGAAATCCGATATTTTAGGCAAAAGAAATAACACAGCTATAATCTCAACTATGAACAAAATAAGACCCTGTTTGCCATGTTTTAGCGCAAAGGGATTATCCTTCATCTTGATCAAGGGAACAAAGCACATAAAAGGGATATAACCTAAAATTGCAGCAGCTTTGCCTTCCTCTGTCTTTTTCCGTTCATCTTCTCTTTTTG
>CAYURP010000040.1:0-25087 GCA_964447175.1 uncultured Ignavibacteria bacterium
ATTGGCTTGCCCATCTCTGTAGCTCGCCCCACTGCCTCCTCGATGGCATCTAAACCTGCAATCCTGCGAACGAAAAGCGATTTACCGGCTTTAGCCTGCCAGATAAAATAGATGACGAAGATAAAGAAAGCCCCCAGAATAATAAAAACGTTAATTCGATTGAAATCAAACCAGGAGGACGAATAAAGAAGAAAAGAGGGCATGAATTTGATAAAAACCTAATCCATTTCGGATGTTTTAAAGTACTAATGTTAAAACAAAAATTTAAACAGATCGCTAAAGTAATCCCTTAAGAACACCACCCTTTCAGCCAGAAGCGAGACTCGGCCCATAACTGTAAGGCCAAATCCCGCACCGAAACCGACCATCAGAGTCCAGATCCCGATTTTGGCACTTGCTCCGAAAGCTCCTTTGTGCTCATGGGAAAAGTAAAAGTAAGTTAGACCACAGAACACACCGATTATGATCAGGATATTGGTAATTAGAGGCCAGCTGGAAAATCCGACCGGAAGCATGGTGGCGCTTAATTGTCTTATAACAAAATTTTGCAGATATAGGGGAATTGCAATCCCGGATCCACTGCCAATATAAAAGGCAAGGGAAAAACGGGAGATCCAGGACCACTTTCTGGAGAATCGGGTCCAGATCATAATTCCCAAAATTCCAGGGAATATATACCAGTATTGACCCTGTTTTAAGGGTTCGATCAGCTTAGGTACGAATCCGTTGAAATATAAAATCACCGCAAAGTATCCGGCTGAAACCCCTACCACCAGGTGCTCGGCAAATTTATAGAAAGGATTATCCTTATAAAGAAAGGTGTAAATGCATATTGTCAAAAAAGCTGCAATGCCATTGAATACTATATCATGCGTTCCCATGCTTTTTTCCTATCTTCTCTTTTTGGACATAAAATATCCTACATTCCCCAATACGATGAAAAGTATTACCACAATGTGGGTCGTGGTCTGAATGGGCATGCTTTTGTAAGCCCAGAGTTGATCCTTCTCTTTGGAAATATATCCTGCCTTTTCAGCCAGGTACTCGTATTCGGCTGCACCTTTCATACCACCAATCAAGCCAAATATCTGGCCAGATTGAAGAAAAGGATAATAGTCTGAGGTCATAACTCCTGTAACTCCAATAGCCAGCTTAGCATTGTAGCGGCCATTAGCGTAGTTTATCCAGTATTCTGTCCCGCTCCCTCCGGAGATGTTGATTATGGCTTTCACATCGTCAAAATTGGTCATATTCCTCATCATGGGCATAGAATCCAGAGGTGTGCCATAGTAATCCGCAGGAAAGGGAATCCTGAAGTTCTGGCCCATAGCCAATATGGTAATCCCGGGATAGGGTTTGTATCCCAGATAAACATAGTCCACCCCGTTCACCTTGTTGAACTCTTTGGATACCTGAGCTATCACCTGTTCCACCATACCCGGCCCGTTCTGATGCAGACAGCATAAAAGAAGCCTGATACCTTTTTTGAAACATTGCCTGGTTATGGCATAATTCATAGGGTGAAGCTCAGCCATAACCTCCGGAGCATAGTCCACTCCTATCATCAAGACATCCCCCGGTTCCAGACTCTCAATGTAATCATAAACACTTCTCACCTCAGGAGTGATGTACATGGGCACCTTGAAAGGAACGATGGCGGTGACCACCACCACCACTCCGATCACCAGATAGACCCAACGCCTATCCAGGTTCATCATCCGGTCGTAAAGATTCTTTGTCTTATCTTCCATTCTCAATCCCTTCCCATGTAAGTTCTCTCGATGCCTAACATAATCTTAAGCGCGGTAGCTGTGGCTCCCAACCCCACCCCTATCCAGAAAGCTCTTTTGGCTGCCATGTTCGGGACGGTGAGAATAAAATTCGCCAGCCATTGATTAATACCTGACAAAGGACCTAAGGGGACCAATCTCAGCATAATGACTATAGCAGATACCAAAAGGATGGTTGCCAGAATTGTTCGGGCTCTGAATGCCCGGTAGGCGGCAGATGCGATATAGAAGGCTAAAAGGGAGAACATGGAAGCCTGGACCGGAATATAAACATATTCAAAAAGGTGCATGAAAGTGCTTCCCCGTACCAAACTCTCCTGACCCGGAACAAAACCTACAATAAGCATGAAAAACAGCCCCCCCAACGCAATCAGATTATATCCCCAACCTGAGGTCCTCCTTCTGACCTTATTCACACTGACATAGGTTAAGCTGTAAAGCCCCAGAAGCATGGCAAAACAGCCTATGACAATGATCCAATCTAAGGTCCATTCATAAATCCACTCAAACTCCTCCTTGGGTATGAAATACTGAATCAGCATGAAAAATCCGATTACTGAAACAATGGTGAAGGGCAATACTCTGCGCACTTATTTTCTCCTATTAAAGCTGGACACTGAAAAGGTTCAGGAAAAATTGAAAATGAAAGCTGGCAGCTAAAGCACCCAAAATTAACGATATTATTACCACTGCCTTGCCCCAGTCCTGACCTTTGAGAGTTCCCAAAAGCACTGGTTCTTTACCCAGATAGGCGGAAGCAGCATAAAGCTCCTCACCGATCAGGGTGTAATCCGTAGCTGCCACAAAGAAGGGAATCTGAGCGATCTCATCTGTTCCTGAGATCTGGATGGACCCGGCCACTGAACCTGTCTCAGCCAGGATTAAAGATTCGGCGTAAAATTTTCCTAAATAGAAATTGGTGGCAGGTCTTTCCCGGAGCATTATACCATTAACTCCAGCCACATAAGCGAACTGCATGGAGGTTAAAAAGAATATATTCTCCTCTTTGTACATATCAGGTCTACCCGCTTCCAGATAAGCAGCTCTTACCGTTTCCTGTGCCACAGCCATAACCACCGAGTCGTAACACGGAATTAAAATCGGGGTTTGATACTCAGCAGTTTTCTTGGCAACCCGGCTCAGTATAGTAAAGGAAGCTATGGTGGCTATCATATCTGCGCTGCCCAGACCTATTATGTAGAGGATGGGTCTGCCCATCTCCGTAGCTCTGCCAATAGCCTCATCCACAGCCTCGATTCCAGCCAGGGGTCGAATATATAGCTCTTTACCCTTTCTGGCTAAGTTTATGAAAGCAATGGCAAAAGCGGAGAAGATTATCACTGCCACGAAAACTGCAGATTTACCGGTATGAAACCATTGACCATATGCCTGAGTAGGAGGAGAAAGTTCTGAATCAGAATAGATACCATCACTTTTTGCTCTGACCTTATAGTAGAAATCCTTGTGGCTGGGCAGGTAGTTAGGGTTATTTTTATCTTTAGCCCCTTGATCCTCATATATGCTTTCCCCGGCAGGGGCTATCCCCCTGATTTCAAACTCACCCTCCGGAGAATCCGACCTCAAGATCTCATAAGCCACCACATTGTTTTTGCCCGCTCCATCATAAGCTGAAAGCTTCCAGCTTATGGTTATGGAGTGACCGTTATCGTTGGGGGTATCAAATGCCTTCACCTGGGTTGGCGGAGCTGGAACATCACCTACTTCCTGAGCTGATATTCTATTGAAAGGGAGAAATATAATCGAAACTAAAGGCAGCAAGAAAACGAAGATTATGAATTTTCTCATACCTAAAAATCTTTAGCCAATCAATCCCAGCCAGTTGCCCAGAAGGTAGTCCATTCTTCCAATTAACAATGACATTCGGGACATCACAGTGTACCCGAAAGAGGCACCGAAGGTTATCATCAGAAACCAGATTCCGATTCGAGCTAACCCCCCGAAAGCACCCTTGTGCTCCTTGGAGAAGAAAAAGTAGATCAATCCGCAGAATGTCCCCACTACTAACACTATATTACCTATTGAAGTAAAGGGTAAGATGGTTTTTTGAATCTGCATCAATCCGTTGCTCACCAAATAGTTTATGAAGTAATAACCTGCGGTTGTTCCCACCACAAAAGCTAAAGACCAGCGGGATATCCATCCAATCTTGGGGAAAAGCCTCAAAATCATCAAAAATCCCAGGATTCCTCCAAAAATATAGCTCCAGTGCATATAGTCGCTCATCCCAGCTGCAAATCCATCAGTCCTAAAAGTATGAATAGCGATTCCGATATTACCCAAAAGTTTAGGTATAAAGACGGTCCAGAATAAAGTGATAAACCAGTGACCAGCAGATACTCCCACAAAAAACGCCTCGCAGAATTTATAGTAAGGATTATCCCCGTAAAGAAAAGAGAAAATCCCAAGTGTCAAAAGTCCTCCGATCCAAATTCCTATATCCGGGCTGGGATGCATTTCTTACCTCCTAAGATTCTTTCTTCTTACGGGTGAAAAAATAAGCCAGGTTACCAATTATCACAAAAAATACCACCACCGCATGCGAGATACCTTGAGAAAACATATAACGAACAGCTCTGGCAGGCCTTTCTGCCAATACCTCATATTCAGCAGCTCCCTTCATCCCTCCCAGGATTCCGACCAATTGTTTTCTGCCCAGATAGGGATACATCAGTGGGGCTTGAACTGCAGTATTTCCTGCACCCAGCACAGCGTGGAACCTGTCTGCTGCAAACTGAACCCATTCCATTGTTCCCGGATAACCCGCTGAAAGATTGTATACGAAATCAATGTTGTCGAAATTTCTCACTCCTCTCATTAGAGGTATTTCATCCAGTGATGTCCCGTAATAGTCAACGGGAAAAGCCGCATGTATATCTGACCCCATTCTCTGAATTACTACCTCATTTCCTGCAGTATAACCTAAGTTAACATAGTCCACCCCGTATTTCAAATTCATAGCCTTTATGTCCGGCTCATTCAAGATGATATCTAAAGCCCAATTAGCCTGAAGCGGACCCTGGGGCCATAAACCCATTAGTATGACTTTCAGTCCCCGTGAGAAACAATGTCTCAGGAATGATTCCGCCATAGGCTGAAGTTCTGGCATGGATCCGGGATCATAATCAAATGACATCAAAACTTTGGAGCCCGGAGATAAGCTGTCGACTGCATTGAAGATCCCCACAACCTCAGGCGTAGTTTCCACATACATACTCACGTTAAAAAACAAAGGCAGTGCGATAGCCACCGCGATGAAGGTAAAGATGATCCTGCGATCGATTTTTATCAATCTTTCAAAAAATCCCATATCATAGCCTCCCAGGTTATTCTCCTCCCAGAAAAGTTCGCTCTATCCCTAATATGATCCTCAAGGAGGTAGATACGATCCCCAAAGCGATCCCGATCATAACCGCCCTCTGCCCAGCCATCTGGGGGTATGTCATGATGGCACTAGCCACATCACTCATCCTCCAACCTTCTGGCAGCCAGGAGGTAAGATAATAACCAATAGGGACCCTACCTAACATCACAAAGAAAGCAGCTAACAATAGTACAGTAGCCTCCACGTTTCTTGCCCGAAAAGCACGGTAGGAAGCAGAGCCGATGAAAAAGGCTAAGATGGCAAACATGGTTGCCATCAAAGGGAAATATATCCGGTCATAAAGCCAATAATATCTGGTTCCGATTTCGCCAAAATCGCTCCCCTCATAAAGACCAATAAAGACAAAAAGAACGAATCCGGCAATAGTCACGATGCTGAAACCCCAACCCGATCTTTTTCTGTAAACCTTATCTACGCTGTTTTTCAACAGATTTAAGATCCCTAAATATATAGCAAAAGCGGCAATCACACTGAACCAATCCGAGAAGAGATCTCTCATATCAGAAAAAGGAGGATGGGGGACAAAATAGACTATGATTAAAGTGAACCCCACTATTGCACAGATCATTAATGGAACTTCCCTACGCATCTTTTCTATCTCCTTAAATTTTTAACCCACAGCGAACCAGGGACCTATATCCATCAAATTGAAGGTAAAAAGGATTACCCCTAAAATGATTGCTGCCAAGAATATGACCTTGCCCACATCCTGTCCCTTCAAGCTTCCCAGAAGCTTGGGATCCTTTGAGAGATAAGCCGAAGCTGCAAAAAGCTCCTCTCCAATTAAGGTAAAATCACAGGCAGCAATGAAAAAAGGTATCTGAGCTGGAGCTGCGGTTCCGGCTATCTGAATGGCTCCCACCGAGTTTCCGGTCTCGGCCAGGATCAAAGATTCCGCATAGAACTGACCCATCAGGAATATGGCAGCCGGCTTCTCCCGCACGAAAAGGCCATCTACAGCTGCGGCGTAACCGAACTGGTCATCGGTAAGGTAATAGACTAAATCCTCATTAAAGGAATCTGGTCTTCCGGCATTGGAGTAAGCTTCCTTCATAACCTCTCTGGCACTAACCATGACCATGGATCGGGAAACCGGAACTTCCAGCCTGGCTTCATACTCTGCGGCAACTTTAGCCACTCGCCCTAAAATGGTCAGGCCCGCAATGGTCTGCATGTTGTCCATATCCGAGATCCCGGGAATGTAGAATATCTTCCTCCCCATTTCGGTGGCTCGCCCTACCGCATCGTCAACTGCCTCTAAACCTGCGATCTTTCTGATGAAAAGTTCCTTTCCTGCTTTAGCCCGGTTGATATAGTAGAGTATGGCAAAGGTTAAAGCTACTACAAAAATGAAGATATTTGTCCTCCTGAGGTTAACCCATTGGGGCTTAGACATTGCAGCCAAGCTGGGAAGCGATACGGAAGTGTTTGTTCCATCCGTGCCCCTGATCTTATAAAAATAACTTACTTTATCTCTCACATCGTTATCTATGAAATACTGGGCGCCCGCAGTAGTATTGCCAATCAATTCATAATCTCCATCCACTTGGGTAGCCCTCATAATCTCATAGCCCTTAACATCATTGGCACCCCCTCCATCATCTGCGGATTTTACCCAGTTTATGGTAATGCTTCTGCCTCGATCATAGGGAGTATCTTTGGCTACCACATTACTGGGTGGTCCAGGTGGAATGGAGTCTGTAACTATTGTGGTATCCTGACAAAAAGCCCGGGGATTAAATGAGAAGATGAAAAATAGAACCAACCCGAACAAAAATAACTTTAGCAAACTTCCTGACAAAGTCGTGAATTTCATATCCTTTCCTTTTACAAAACAATAAGACCACTTAGAGAAGTGGTCTTATTCATACTTGAATCAAAACAAAATCTCGTCTTTATAAGCTTTGACAAAATTCATTCGAAAATCCGATGGTCACTCTAAAAACATTTCAGAGAATTTATAACATACGATTTCAGATGTCAAGTAAAATTTAATCCTCAATCAATTCCACATTTGCTCTGGGAATTATAGCTCTGGTTTGGTCCACAAACTCGACTTCCAGAACCCGGGCAGAAGATTCGGATTCCAGCTTTTGCAGAGGTGCCGGAAGTCCTACTACTTTTCCTAATTTCCCGAAATAAGGTTCCCGTATTACCCGGATGGGTTTTCCTATTTCCAGACCAATGTTTTCAAATTCTTCCTTTTCTTCTTTCTTATGAACATCACCATCAAAGGGAATAACCAACTCAGGACGGATAACTCCTGCTCTGATCTGGGTGGCTCCATTTATACAAGCTTCCTGGCCCTCTTTTGATTTCAGAAGCTCAAAGGTCCTTTCCGCCATATTTATCTGACCAAATCCCTCGGTTATGACCAGGGTAATTCCTAAATCTTCGGAGCCGGTTATAGCCACACCCAAATCATACCCCAGAAAATCTCTTAGCTCCCTGTCACCGAACCCACCTCCCACCACTCCTTTAGCTCCAACCGCAATTGCCTTCTTGATGGCATCTGCAGTTACCAGGCTTCCGCCCACTATGACACATCCTTTACAGTCCTTATCTATCTCCTTTTCGGTCAAAACTGAGGTGTTGTTCTGGGAAACCATTTTAATTTTGCCGTGGGTTTCCCCGCCTATTCCAAAGATCCCCTGGATAAAGGAGCCCCAGGTGCTCACCGCTACACCTTCCTCCGGAAAAACCTCCACCACCTCTCCATTCAGATAGGCTTTGATCTCCACCGGCTGAGGATTCCCTCTGATCAAAACCTGACCTGTGATACTGGATATGTTCTCAATGGTCCCCTCAGATTTACATTTACATTCGGAAGTGAATAGACCAAAAAAGCTCTTGCTTTTAGCTATCACCTCCCCTTCCTTAACCCGATCACCCTCCTTTTTAAGCATCTGATGGATCACGTCCTCTGGTGGAAGACCGAGAATATTAGCCACATTAATCGGTTCAACAGCTCCAGGAAGGTGCGTCCTGGCTACCACGGTTTCAGAACCAACCCTATCTCCAACCCTTACCAGCACCTCACCTTTTAAAGGTAAGATCCTTTTCTTCCTCACCAAAATCTTTTCAGTTACTTTTAAACCGGGCGTATATGCATGACCCATTTAAATACTCCTCAGTTTACTAAATATCTTCTCCTCTTTATTGAAACACTTATAACCTTTCCAAACTCTCCTTGGGATAAATATCTAAAGCAATCATCCACTCTTTGAGTTTTTCAACCCGGGCTTTATTGTCCTCTGGCAGGTGAAATGGTCTTCCCCGGGCATCGATCACAATACCGGTAACTCCACCGGAGATATCCCTTTCCACCTTGTTCCCTTTTCCATCTCCCAGATCAAATCCTTTTAGAGGATCTAAAATGGCATTACAGATTAAGGGTAATCCGGTTTTCTCATCCAATCCCAAGGGGATTCTCTTCATCTCCCCGAATTTTATGGTCCCCTCGATTTTCTCGCCATTGGGCATCTCGAATTGATATTTTAGAATATCCCTGGGCTCCTTGAGTTCCCCCACAGGAGCAATACAGGTCCCTAAATGTATCAAGCAATCCTTTTCAAAAACCTGGGTGGCTGCTTTGGCATGGAGTGTCGAGAGAACACCTAACTGAGGCATCATAAAAATCGAATCTACAGCCAGCCTGGTTATTCCCTCAGGTAAAAACCCGTCTATCAACATCATAGCAGCTTGCTGCCGTCGAGGGGCATGGGACAGGACCCCTCCGGATCCAACCAGCATCTCCAGGCTCATCATATTAACCAAAGTCAGCCCTCCAGCTGTCTGATCAAATGCATCGGCTATGGTTCTCTGCTGCTGGATTCCTTTCAAGACCGTGGCAAACGATTTGTGCTGGATAAAGGCTAATCTTAAAGCCTCTTTAGCTATGGCCTGCTCAAAGATCAACTCCTCCATCGTCTGGGGGATGGTGGTAGGACGGATCATCTTGTTCTTCACCCTGTTCCTTAAATTCCTTTCATCCATATGAAATGGGACCCACCTCATTACATTCTCCAATCCCGCCTCAGCGAAAACATTGGAGACAGAATAGCTCATTCCTAGGTTCGCGCTTACCGTGCGGTTGAAAGTACCTTGAAAAACTGAAAATATATCGGTGGTTGCTCCCCCGATATCCACACCCACCGCTTCTATTTTCTCCATATCCGCGATGGTTTTGATGATCAAACCGACTGCCCCGGGAGTGGGCATGATGGGCGCATCCGTCCAGGTCATAAGCTTTTTATATCCAGGGGCTTGAGCCATCACGTGTTCCATAAAAAGGTCGTGGATTTTTTCTCTGGCCGGCATCAGATTCTCCCGCTCCAGTACAGGTCTGATATTGTCCACTATATCCAAATCCACTTTTTCATTCAGGGTGTTGGAGACGAAATCCCTGGCGTCCTTGTTCCCGGCATAAATAACCGGCAGCCGGTATCCTGTTCCCAGTCTCGGTTTGGGATCAGCCGCGGAAATAAGCTCTGCCAATTCTACCACATGGGTGGTGGTCCCGCCGTCTATTCCTCCTGAAAGTAGAATCATATCCGGCCTCAGATGCCTTATCCTCTCAATCTGCTGATGCGGAAGCCTTTTGTCATTTGAGGCAATCACATCCATAACAATGGCACCCGCACCCAGAGCCGCTCGTTCAGCTGACTCTGCGGTCATGCTCCGGACTACACCTGCCACCATCATCTGCAGTCCTCCTCCTGCTGAGGAGGTGGAGATATATAAATCAGTTCCCTCGTTGCCTTTGGCCGGGGAGATTATCCTACCTTTTTCGTCCAGAAGCTTCCTGCCGGTCAACTCTTCCACTTCACCAACGGCATTCAGAACCCCCATGGTCACGTCCTCAAAAGGAGTCTCCACCGTGGTGGGGGCCTCGCCTCTGACAATTAACCTGTATTCATCCCCCTTGCGTTCAATCAATATCGCTTTAGTGGTAGTGCTGCCGCAATCAGTAGCCAAAATTACATTAATCTCATCCGGCTTTATCTCCTTCATACTCTTCCTTTCATTCCTCCATTCTGATTTTAATAATCAAATCTTAGTTTTGTAACCTTTCTGTAACTATGTCAGGAATAGCTCCTGAGACAAATATTCAAAACGTAGGGACAAACCTTTAGGTTTGTCCTTTATCTTTTTACATTGACTCTCCTTGATACATAATATCTCTGGACAGACCTGAAGGTCTGTCCCTTCTTTTTTCACAGCTACAGCATTTCAATTAAAAAAACTCTACATCCCCTCAGGTGTTTCCGTTTCTTCCTTTGGTTTTTCCTGCATGGCCTCTGATAATTTCAAGCCAAAGGATATAGCTGCATCAGGGCCGCTGGCAGTTATGATCATTCCATCCCGTTCCACCTCAGCTCCGGTATATTCTGCGCCCTTAACTTTCAATTTCTCGGCCTCCGTTTGCCAGCAGGTAGCTTTTTTCCCTTGAAGCAATCCGGCATTGGCTAATGTTACCGGAGCAGTACAGATAGCTCCCACGACTTTCCCAGCATTCAGGGCTCCCCTGGCAATAGCCTGGGCTGTGGAATCGTCCCAGTACTGGGAGGCTCCCGCACCTCCCACAAAAACCACCGCATCCCACTCTTCGGGTTTTATCTCACCCACTAACATATCCGGGTAAACTTCCTCTCCCTGCATTCCTTTAACTGAATCCATTGTGGTGCTGGCTATGGTCACAATGGCTCCCTGATCTTCCAGAATGGACTCTGGCTCAAGCAGCTCCTCATCCCGAAAATCCTTTTGAGCTATTATCATCACCACTCTTTTGCCCTCCAGAGGTCTTCCCATAACCGGGGCTTTCTCCTTTTCAGCTGTTTCCTCCTTGGATCCGCAGCCAAGAAGAATGAGGCCAGTAAAAGTTGACACAAGACAGATTAAAAAAAGCTTTTTCATAAGCTCTTTCCTCCTTTTAAATTTATTCTCTTCCCAGAAGAACTTGCCAAAGATTCCTTTTTCCTTTTCTTTTTCTTTCCTCTTTTAGTCTTTTTTTCTCTTCTTTTTCCTTCTTTTCAGCCTCTGCCTCAAATTCCTCTATTCTCAGAAGCAGAAGCTCAATTGTGCCCCTTTCCTCCATCATTTTTCTAAACTCCTCATAGTCTTTCCAGGAGAAAACGGTTTGAACAAAAGGCTCAAAAAATGCCATCATTTGAGAGCCAATATAATTCAAAGGCTTTACCGATTCAAGAAATAAAATAGCTGGAACCGACATTTTCCAGTGGACTACTTTTTTGGCTATTTTATCCAGGATCTCCTCCTGTTGAGGAGTCAGCTTTTGCTTTTCCCCCCGAGATGCAGGACTTAAGGAAAACATGTCTCTGAAGCTCATTTCCTCACCTCGTCTTTTTTAATTCTGGAACTCACAAATTCTACCACCTGATCTCTGTTCTGGTCAAACCGGATATATATCCCTCTGAAATTCTCCAGCCTGGATGGCCCTTCAAAAGGGGAAAGCAGAACTCCGTTTTTATCCACGTAAAAACTCCTGTAATGACTCCATTCTTTCTCCTTCTGGCTAAATAAAAACCTCACTTTTATCCTGTCCGAGGTGAGCTCATAATTGGTTGGCAGAAAAAAAGGTAATAGGGCACCTGAAAGAATTATAATAGAGATTACAGTCATCAGGACGCTGAAAGTAGTAAGATAAACACTGATCCACACAGCCAAAAGACAGAGGACCACCAATAAGGATGTTAGCTTTTTCCTCTTAAAAGGGTGAGAGCTCCATCTCAATGTAGAAATATCTGACATCGGCATTTTTCAACTTATTACTTTTCAGGCGATTCACCCGGAGAGCGATACCTTTCCTTACGAACCTGTTCCATTTCCTTAAGAAGCTCTTCTGATTTGAAGATCTTCTTTTTCAAAAGAAGCCTAACCAGGGCTTCCTGAGCTAAGTTATTGGATAAACAGAGCTCATCATAGGTTACGTCCTTTTGCTTATCCCCGATAAGTATCTTCAAGGCAACCCTTTTCTCCTTTTCCTCAGTCACAATATATTACCCTCCAAAAACTTTTCAATATAATATAAAACTTTAAAAAAAACAATAGCTTAGGCTATTTAAGTCTTTTAATTTCACCATCCTGGTATGAATATATTCCGATATGGGTGTTCTCGCCATTAGGAGCAAAATCTATCTCACCGCTTATGCCTTTAAACCTTTTTATCTTCAGTAAATTATCCTTTATGCTTTCAGGTAAGGAAGCATCCTTCAGGGAGCTCAGTAGCATTCTCATTGCATCATAACTCAAAAAAGCGACTTTATCCGGCATTTTCTTATATGAAAGCTCAAAATCCTTTTTGAAACTATCCCCAGAAGAGTTATTTTCCTCTATGTAGAAATCCGAAGCAAAAATTACACCCTGGGTGAATTGCTGGGAGATATCTAAATTTTTTTCATCTCCCCAGCCTTCAGTACCTAAAAGCCTGGCTTGAATTTTAAAAAACGCTATCTGAGGGGTAATTAATGCCACATCATCAGGGTAAATGGGCAAGAAAAATCCATCCACTTCAACCGGTATATCTGATTTGGGTATAGGTTTTCCGAATCTATCCAGGTATTTTGTGGAATCAAAACCACCTTCTTTTTCCATCTTACCTAACCAGAGGATCTCTCTTATTTTCTTAAGCTGCGGGGAGAAATCTGTGCTTCCAGGCGTATAAGCCTCCTTGGCCAAGATTTTTATCCCGTAATCTCTGGCAATTGTCTCAAATCCTAAGGTGGCATTTTCTCCGTAGGAATCATCAGGAGATAAAATCACAAGCTCTTTTATCTTGAGGTCTTTTCCCGCAAACTGAGCTAATCTTTCCCCGATTTTCTGGGTGCTGGGTGAGAACTGAAAAATGAAGTCACCTAAATCAGCGATTCCTTCCTGATTTGACGTGGGAGTAATCAAAGGAATTCCTGAGTTTTGGGCTGTGGCAGAAGCTCCAATAGTGCATTCACTTCTCAGGGCTCCCAAAATAACAGATACCTTGTCTTCCTCTATTAAACTTCTGGCTGCCAGAGTAGCCTGGACTGGATTGCTCTGAGTATCCCTCACAAAAAGTTTCACTTTCTTATCTGAGTCCCGCAGTGCTAATTTTATGCCCCTGATCATACTTTCCCCATACTCAGCATAAGGTCCTGTTAGGGGAGCTAAAACCCCGATGTTCACCCTTTCCTCAAGCAGGTGAGATACTTTCTGTGAATATTCTTTCACCTCCTTTGCCCTTTCACCCCGGGGATAGAGTTGAAGATAGTTTTGAAAGATCCCTTCAGCCTGAGAATAATTACCCAGATTGAACTCCTTCCTTCCCCACCAGAAAAGAATCTCAGAATGGATCTTTTGATGCCTATTATCCTGAGCCAATTTTTCGAGCTGAGTTTGATCCAGGTGACTTCTTAAAAGAGGCAAAAATGACTCAAAGGCTAATCTTCTGGTTTCTTTTTCACCTTCCTCGTATGCCTGGATAAATTCTGAGGCTGAGCCCAGAAGTTCTCCATTCATATATTTTATATTTCCCAGGTAAAAATGACACAAAGGTAAAAATTGACTCTGGGGAAATTCCTTTAAGTAACTTTTAAAGGATTTTTCTGCCTGGGTAAGATTCTGGAGATGGTAATGGCATCTGGCAATCATCAGCTTGAAAATTGAAAAGTGGGAGTCCCGGGGAAAGTTATGAGCTAAACTTTCAAAATGCGACAGAGCCTCCGAATATGCTTCATCGGAATAATAACTTAAGGCTTGGTTCAGTTCTTTTTTCGCCTGGGAGGAAAATGCATCTGCAGGAACGCTGAGCAGAAATAAAACAGAAGTGAGTAAATAAATAAAAAAAACTTTTTTACTATTTGCTCCGGGTAAGGGAAACACTTAAAACTCTTGTTAACAAAGAGGTTTTCCGGTTTCAGAGAGTAATATTCTATCCCAAAGAATACTTTCCAAAATCCTCAGGGTTCAGCCTTTTCAACCTTTCCCTCAAGGAGTCCTGATCTTTAATCCCGCTTCCCTTAAGCTCAAAGAGCTCATCAGCCACGAAGATGGGAACACCGGTCTTCAAGGCCAAAGCAATGGAATCTGAGGGGCGAGCGTCTATCTCCAGGGAGTTACCCTTATGGCCAACGTGGATTTTTGCATAGAAGGTTTGATTGACAAGCTGGGTCACCTCAACCTTTTTCACCTGGCCCTGCATGGATTTGATCACCTGTTTCAAGAGATCGTGAGTCAAAGGTCTTTTGGATTTAATTCCGGAAAGCTCCATGGCAATAGCCCAGGCTTCATAATGCCCGATCCAGATGGGGAGAAGCTTTTCCTCGGAATCCAAAGAGGCTAAGATCACTACCGGAGAATTGGTAGTCATATCCAAAGCTAAACCGTTTATTTTTACCTGAACCATGCTCATATGTCGTAACTATTTAAAAATCAGGTCTTTTCTTTCTTCACCACCCAGAGTTTAAGGTTAGCTTCCACTTCAGGGGAAATTTTTATGGGGATGGTATAAACTCCCAGGGCTTTGAGTGGCTCCTTCAGCTCAATTTTATGGCGGTCAATTTCGAATCCCTTGACCTTTAAAAGATCGGCTATGTTCTGAGTGGTTACCGAACCGAAGACTTTATCCTCCTCACCCACCACCACCTCAGCGGTAACTGAAATTTTCTCTATCTCGGCTTTTAGCCGCTCATCTTTACGTTTGCTCTTATTATCTCTCTGGGCTTTCTGCTGGACTACCTCCTTAATGGCCTTGAGATTTCCTTTAGTTGCGGGGATGGCTAAGTTTCTGGGCATCAGATAATTTCTGGCATAGCCGGACTTAACCTCAACTACTTCCCCGCATTTCCCTACGTCCTTCAGATCCTCTCTTAAAATTATCTTCAATTTCGCTCCTTTATCTGGTAACCTCTGCGGTAAAAGGAAGCATGGCCAGGTGTCGTCCCCTCTTGATAGCCATGGTGAGCTGGCGTTGATGCCTGGCACAGTTGCCGGTTATCCTTCGGGGTAAAATTTTTCCCCGATCGCTGATGTACCGCCTCAACAATCTTTCATCTTTATAATCAATAATCTTAATCTTCTGCTCACAGAACCTGCAGCTTTTCCTTCTTTTCAGCTCATCTACCAATCTTGACTCCTTTTTTATATCCATCATTTAAATATTCTTTCTCCCTGAATCATTCCCGTATAGGCTATTATTATTCTAAATTCTCAGCTCCCCTGCTGGAGGTGCTTCTCTCTTTGGGCTGGGATTCGGGTGCATATTCAGTTTCCGATTTTACCGTCAAGAACCTGAGACAACTCTCATTCAGAACATAAAACTTCTCCAGCTCCTTGGGCAGATTCTCTTCACCTTCGAAAAGTATAAAAACATAGTAACCCTGATTTTTTTTAGCTATGGGATAACTTAGCTTTCTCATGCCCCAGCGATCGTTTTGCAGAATTTTAGCGCCATGCCCCTGGATAAGATCGCTTACTCTCTTTATCTCGCTTTCAATTTTCTCCTCTCCCATAGAGGGGTCCAGAATAAAAGTGGTCTCATATTTTCTCAATATCAACCTCCTGTGGCAAATTCATATATATTTACTTAAATTCCTCAATTATATTTGTTCATAGCCTGCTTGATTCCCAAACTCAGGGTGCTTTCCGTGACATCTGCAGCCTGACTTATCATTTTATTGGCTGTTTCCAATTCATCTTTTCGAAAATCCTCCAGCACAAATCTCTCTAAATCCACACCTGCCTCAGGCACCCCCACTCCCATCCTCAATCTCGCAAAATCCAGAGTGTTGAGCTGGTATATTATGGATCTTAAACCTTTATGCCCTCCATCGGTTCCGCCTTCCCTTATCCTGATCTTTCCCAAGGGTATATTTATATCGTCGCACAGTACCAGAAGATTCTCCGGCCTCATGTTAAAATCTGCCATACAATCCACCACCACCCAGCCACAGATATTCATAAAAGTGTAGGGTTTTATCAAAAAAATCTCCCTTCCGTCTGATTCAATTTTACAGTAATAATAGTCTCCTTTTCCCGCTTTTAAAGCCTTTCTTTTTCTTCTGGCTAACTCGTCAATCACCTTATAACCCAGATTATGTCGGTTGTTCTGGTATTCCTTTCCGGGATTCCCCAAACCGACAACCAGATTAATCATTTTAACCAACTCAAAATAGAACAAAAAAATGGTTTGTCAAGAAAAACTTACGGATAGTATTTTTGATTTGTTGATGAGAATAAACACCTCCCTTTACTATTCCATCGGTTTGGAAAATCTCTCAGGAAGGGTCTTAACTTGAGGTGGTTAAAGATCATAGAAGAGATTTATTGTTTCTAAGCTGCGATCAGAATTAAAGATAGAAGATCTTTTACCTGAGCTCTTTCAAATTCGGAGTCTCTTTTTCAGATGTTCCAGCCCCTTACTGATATTTGAAAGATCGGTTTCAAGAGTTTTTTTTGCCAGATCGATTCTCAGTCCTCCTTTTTTGGGGCGAGGTGCTATCTGCTTCAAATCCTCAGTTTTAATGGGATAGATCAGATCTTTTTCCAAATCGAATATCTCTGCAATCTTTTGAGCAAAATCATACCTTGAAAGATACTCAGATCCTGCAATGTTTATTATCCCGGCATATTTTGTTTCCCACAATTCCAGGATAGACTTGGCCAAATCAAAAGCTAAGGTGGGATTGTTGAGCTGGTCTGTTACTATTTTGATCTTTTCATCTTTTTTTAGTTTATCTAAAACCCAGGTGAAAAAATTGGGATTTATCCTCTCACCCAGACCGTACAAAACATTAGTCCGGACGACGATATAATCGATCCCGCTCTCCTTTATTTTGAGCTCACCCTCCAGTTTTGATTTACCATAATAGCTTATGGGATTGGGAGGATCATCCTCAGAATAAGGTCCATTCTTACCGTCAAATACATAATCAGTTGAGAGATGAACCAATTTTATTTTTTCTTTTCTGCAGATTTCTATTAGATTCTCAACGCCTTCAACATTAACCTCCCAGGCTTTTTCTTTATTAGTCTCGCAGCCATCTACATCAGTATATGCAGCAGCATTGACTATTAATTCAGGTTTAAATGAGGAGATCAAGAAATCAAGTTTCTCTTTATCAAGAATGTCCAGTGGTTCATATTTCACATCAGGGTTAGAAAAAAAAGGGCCAGGATGAAGATCTGATGCAAAGACCCGGTGCTTTTGGGAGAAAACCTCCACCAGATGCTGACCTAAAAGCCCGTTAGCGCCTGTGATAAAAACATCGCTCATATTTGTTTTTACGGATTATCAGGTTTCGTGCTTGTCATCTTCAAAGGATTTGGTGTAGGGACAGATCTTCAGGTCTGTCCGTGAAATTTGTAGTTGCCCAATTTATTGGGCTTTTGTTTCTGGATGTAATTTTTCAATTCATTGAACTTATTTATTTGAGGTTGCTTCGTCCCGATATTATTGGGACTCGCAATGACCGTTTTGTGCTTGCCAGGTCCCCTGACCTGGCAAAAACATTTGGGGACAGGTTTGGAAAACCTGACCTTACACTATTCATTATGCTAAGGTAGCCGCAACCCTTAGGTTGCGTTTATTTTAAAAATTCTCGCAGTCTGAAGCCTGCGGCTACCCCCTTATACGGAGTGCGAAACCCTCCGCTGTGCGATTTTATGTTTTGGAGTGCAACAACTTGTTGTTGCTATTTTTTGCGAAAACAAGTTTTCGCACTCCAGTAATATGAATTGCTAACCTTTTTATTTACTATGTGATCGTCCTTCGATTTCAACCCCTGCATTTATACTCAGAATTTTAGATTCTGCAACAACTTCAGATTTAGATTTTAGTTTCTTGTAAGAGATATAATCAGGCAAAGTTTCCACCAATCTTCTCTTTAAATATATTTCATCTTTTCCAATCAGAATCTTAGCCCATTCAGGAGTTTTGATCTTTTTCAGAATCTCACCCTCTTTGTCTCCATATTCATCTATCTCAATAATCTCTCTTGGCTCATAGACCGGCTCAGAATCAAAATCTATCTCATATTCTTCGTTAATAATCGTGAGTAAGCTTCTTTTTGAAGTTACTTTTGATTTTAGCTCTGGCAAAATTTCATTATCAACTAAAATCACTTCGTGTTTTTCAGGGTCATAACTTCCAAATGGATGAGGTATGTCATTTTCATCACCACCAGAACCATAACAGGGATGATCAGGAGCCTGATAACCTGCCAGAATACCCTTGGTATCTTTGTCTATAAGGAAGAATATCCAATAGTCTTTACCCGAAGAAGTAACATACCGTTGTCTAGCATATAGTGTACCGTTATCTCTTTCCGAAAGGAGAATTATTGTAGAATAATTTGGTAAATTCATATGATCAGGTTCAAAACTC
Source organism: uncultured Ignavibacteria bacterium (assembly GCA_964447175.1). Taxonomy (GTDB): domain Bacteria; phylum Zixibacteria; class MSB-5A5; order MSB-5A5; family SM23-73-2; genus CAYURP01. The sequence continues at coordinate 18,569 of CAYURP010000040.1, forward strand.
GATTTTATATTCGAAGTAAATCTACCCAACATTATAGCTCCAACTCCTATATCACCCGAAGTCTTAAACTGTGGATAAAATCCATATTCACCCCCTGGTAAGGCCAAAAGTGATGACTCCATAGTAGTTGATACTTCTCCTATCACAGTTTTCAGTTTTGCTTGGGAGACTGAGTTGTCTGCTGGAACTGCTATTACTTCAGTCCAGACAGGATTAGTTCCAGGACCATGGCTTGTGAGAACCTGGCCAGAAGTACCCTCGTCACCTGCAACAGCAAAGGAGCCATTAAGGTCAAGCTTCCCTTGCGGATTCGGTGTCCCGATGCCGACGTTGCCAGTTAGGCGGTAGATGTTAATACCTGAAGTATCCGGGTCCCAATCACCATCACTCATAGCCACCTGGGCATACTCAGCCGTATCTGCATATTCTGATTTGTAAGCATACGCTACACTCACAATTGCTTTTCTTGGCGTCATCTCAGAATCATCGCCAACTTTTACGCTCAGATATCTAACTTCACCAGTGAAGACCGTGTCTGGTAAAGCATTTACCCCACCTAATAAAACGCTGAAAATACCTTTTTCCACTTTAACCGAATCCTGAGCTTCAGACCACAAGGAATCGGTCCCAATGCTATCTGAATAGATTGCAAAGGTCATCTGAATAGTCGTGTCGATCAAAGCTCCTTGAGGTGTCGTTATCTTCCCCTGATAATTTATCATTTTTGGAACTTCAGCTAACACAAACGAAAAAGATAAGATGATAAACAAAACCGAAATACATATTACTATGAATTTCATTTTCTATTCTCCTTTCAGAAAATATCAAACTTTGTATTTACTATTCCCCCTCTGGCTGAATCGATCAAAGAACTTTTAATTCACCACCTCCTTTTATATAGCTTTGATGCTTGCCAGGTCCCCTGACCTGGCAAGGGATCTTTGTGGACAGGTCGGGGGACCTGTCCACCACATTTGAAACTGCCCAGGACAGGTTTGAAAAACCTGTCCCTACATCAAGGGCTTTATCAGAAAATTCCCCTCAACTGTCAGAGACTTAATGCCGTCCGTAAACTACCTTAATTTATAGCAGGTGAGCCTTTATTGTCAAGGTTTTTTCGTAGGTTTTTGACTCGCAGCCGCAACCTTTAAGTTACATATATTGTTAAAACAGCCTCCTGGCAAAGTAGGGACAGACCTTTACGGTCTGTCCAGGACAGGTTTAAAAAACTGTCCCTACTTTAGATAATGCTTCTCGTAGTATTTCAGATACTCACCAGATTTTATCTTCTGCCACCAGTCTTTGTTCTTCATATACCAGTCGATGGTCAACTGCATCCCCTGTTCAAATGAAACTTCCGGTTTCCAGCCCAGCTCTTTCCGTATCTTATCTGCATTCAGTGAATATCTTCTATCATGAGCAGGCCTGTCTTTAACGTGCTTGATAAGAGATGCAGGTTTTTCAAGATTTTCCAGAATCACCCGGGTTATGTCCAGATTGGTCTTCTCCACATGGCTGGAGATGTTATACAATTCTCCAATCCTTCCTTTGTGAATAACAAAATCGATGGCTTTGCAGTGATCCTCTACGTAAATCCAGTCCCGGACGTAAAGCCCGTCTCCATAGATGGGAAGTTCCTTATTGTCCAGAGCATTGGTGATAAAAAGAGGTATCAATTTTTCAGGGAATTGATATGGGCCATAGTTATTGCAGCAGCGGGTGATGATGGCTGGCAAATTGAAGGTCTTTACATATGAACGAACTAAAAGATCAGCTCCTGCTTTGCTGGCTGAATAGGGGCTGTTGGGCAAAAGCAGAGACTCCTCAGTGAAGCTCCCCTTCTCACCTAAGCTCCCGTAAACCTCGTCTGTTGAGATCTGGACAAATCTCTGGATTTTGTGCTTTAAGCATCCCTCCAGCAAAACCTGTGTTCCCAAGACATTGGTTTTAACAAAGACTCCCGGATCATAAAGACTTCGGTCTACATGGGTCTCTGCTGCAAAATTGACTATAGCATCAACTTCTTCCTTTAACAATTTATCAAACAATTCTGAATCACAGATATCCCCTTTGAAAAACTGATAATTGGTGTTATTCTCCACATCCTTAAGATTGTCCAGGTTGCCGGCATAGGTCAGTTTATCCAGGTTCATAATTTTATATTGGGGATACTTAGACAGGATATATCTGATGAAATTTGACCCTATGAATCCAGCGCCACCTGTGACTAAAATCTTCATTTAGCCGTCCTTTCTTTCCCAATCATAGGGGATTTCTCTCGTGTGAGGCTCGATCCGGTATTCGTCCGGTTTCTCGTAATTATAAACTTCGGTGGGGCAGTTGATGCAGATGGCTTCCTGTTGGGACACACATTTGAATCCATGATAGACCAGTTTAGGTATCTGGATCAAGGTGGGATTATGCTCTCCTAAGAAGAACTCATTTATCTCTCCATGAGTGGGCGAGCCTTCCCGGGAATCATATAATACCAGTTTGATCATCCCCTTAACCACGACAAAATTATCCACTTGATTCTTATGATAGTGCCAGCCTTTAACCACACCGGGGTAAGCTGTGGTCATATATGCCTGACCGAATCTGATGAACAGATCATCATCAGACCTCAGTATCTCCATTAACCTTCCCCTCTCATCCGGGATAACCCTCAGCTTTTTTTGTTTAACACCCTCGATCATATTTCTTCCCTTCTTTATATTTTCTTATTGGCTCCGTGTTTGGCAACAAAGCTATTGGCATCCAGAAGAGCATCGATGGACGCTCCGGCATCAGCCCAAAAACCTTTTAAAATGGAGTAGGTCAAATTGCCCTTTTTAATATAGGCATTGTTCACATCGGTTATCTCCAGCTCCCCTCTTTTTGAAGGCTTTAAAGTCTTTATTACGTCGAAGACCTGGTTGTCATACATATAAATTCCGAGAACGGCATATTTGGACTTGGGCTTTTTAGGTTTTTCGACAATTCCCGTGATTTTATTACCTTTGAGTTCAGCCACTCCATAGTCTTTGGGAGTTTTCACCTTTTTTATCATTATTTTAGCGCCCGATTTCTGGCGTTTGAATTCCCGAACCGCCTGGACTATGTTCCATTCGATAATATTATCACCCAATATCACTACGATTCTTTCGCCTTCGGCAAAATGCTCAGCCAGACCCATTGCTTCGGCGATCCCGCCTTCTCTTTCCTGATAAGTATAATGGAGATGTTTCAAGCCAAATTCCTTTCCGTTGCCTAAAAGCCTCAGGAAATCACCGGCATTGTTCCCTCCGGTTACGATCATAATGTCCTTAATTCCCGCATTAATCAAAGTTTGCAAAGGGTAAAAGATCATAGGCCGGTCATAGACTGGCAGAAGGTGTTTATTGGTAATTTTAGTCAAAGGATGAAGCCTGGTCCCCAACCCACCAGCTAAAACTAAACCTTTCATGGTAATCCTTTTGTTTATGATAGTTGACTACCACATTTTGCGTATACCTCAGTAATCAGGGTGCCTTGGCACCCAGTTCTCTCCTCGGCTCCATTTATTCCGAGAGTCCTTGGCCTTCAATCTCACATTTATCCCATCAAGGGAACGGGTTGCTCTAAGCGAATAGGCTACTTTAAGGGTCTGCTCTTCATCAGGTTGCATATTCAAAGATTCTTTTAGAAAATCAGGCATGTTTTGGTGTAAGGACACCCAGTTATTGTCGCCTCGAAATGAGATCCAGTGGTGGGGAAGAGTGTGCATCCAACGGTTGTCGAAGAAAACATCCAATGCCATATCTCTCAGCGCCAAAACCTTACCCGCCCTGTTTACAATTTTGAAATGAATGCGAACTACTGCATTGTGATCCGGATGTCCGTTTTTGACCGGCCCTCCTATATCCGTTAGTCTTTGGAACAAAAAGGAGTACTCGCCAGGTGGAGGCGACTCTTGGCAAACCAGAATCTCTATCTTGAAATTTTGAGCGAAAAGTCTTCTAATGCGATCTATCAGGTTTGACGAGAAGAAAGAGATTATCGCTGACAGTACATCCATTCAGACAGCTTCCTTTCGAGGTGTCTAAAGTAAAAGGCTAAGAGTTTTTACTCTTAGCCTAATATATCCCCTACAGAATATTAAAACAACAATTTTCCCTTTATTTCTTCCCTTTTTTCTCCTCAGGTTTAGACTCTTCCTTTTTCTTGGGCTCTTCTTTTTTCTCAGCTTTGGCTTCCTTTTCCGGTTTTTCCTCTTTACCCTCTTCAGCTTTTTCCTCGCCCACCACCTCAGGTTCGGCTGCTTCTTCCTCAGCTACCTTGACCTCCGGCTCCTTATATACACTTGGCGGAACCACACTCACCACAGAACCATCTAAATCAGTTAGAATGGTCGCCTTCTCCAGATGGATATCCTTAACGTGGATCGCATCTCCGATTTTAAGATTGCTCACGTCTACCTCAACTCTCTCTGGAATGTCGCTCGGTAGGCACTCTATCTCCAGCTCTCTTATGCTGGGCTGAAGTATTCCTCCATCTGCCACACCCGCTGCCACGCCCACCAGGTGAACCGGCACGGAAATGGTGATCTTTTTCTCCATGGAAATGTGCTGAAAATCGATATGCAGGATCTTTCCCCATACAGGATCATGCTGGATCTCACGGATCAAGACCTTTTTCTTATTGGAACTGTCATCATCGATTTTCAATGTAAGGATTACGCTCTCCGATGCACCTGATCTTATCAGTTTTAGAAAGGTTTTCTCCTCCACTTCCAGGTGAATGGATTTCTCACCGGCACCATAGATCACAGCCGGGATGATCCCGTCTCTTCTGAGTTTCTTTACCGCCTGAGTTCCTATTTTATCCCTTGTTTTCGCATGCAAAGAAATATCCTTCATCTTCTTTTACTCCTGATAAAATCATTCAAATAAAATACTCACCGATTCTTCATTATGTATACGTTTAATAGCTTCACCAAATAGATGAGATACAGTTATAACCTCAAATTTATTGGTGAGATTTTTCCCGTCTGTGGGAATAGTATCAGCTATCACCACCTTCTGGAGAGGGGATTCTTCTATCAATTTAATGGCATTTCCGGATAGCACCGGATGGGTGCATAAGGCAATAATGCTTTGGGCGCCTTTTTTTGACAGGGCTTGAGCAGCCTGGGTTAAGGTTCCTGCTGTATCCACCATGTCATCCCGGATAATGGCATTTTTCCCCTCCACTTCTCCAATAATATTCAGAACCTCGGCCTGGTTTGCAACAGGTCTCCTTTTATCCAGAACGGCCAGAGGAGCGCGGATCTTTTTAGCGAAAGCTCTTACCATCTTGGTACTACCGATATCCGAAACTGCTACTGGATCCTTAAACTCATGTTTAGCAAGATACTCATGGAAAACCGGATTGGAGAAAAGGTGATCCGTGGGAATATCAAAAAATCCCTGAATCTGAGCCGCATGCAAGTCCATGGTCAGAACCCGGTCCGCACCCGAGGTGACAATCAGATTAGCTACCAGCTTGGCAGTGATGGGAACCCGGGGCTGGTCTTTCCTGTCCTGCCGAGCATACCCGAAGTAGGGAATAACAGCGGTTATCCTCTGGGCTGAAGCCCGAGAGGCTGCATCTATAAGAATTAAAAGCTCCAGAAGGTTCTCTGCGGGGACATTGGTGGATTGAATTATGAAAACATCCGTACCCCGAATGTTCTCATTTATCTTCACTCCTATTTCCCCGTCGGAGAATCGGTAGATCTCGGCATCACATAAAGGCACCTTCAGATAATCGCTTATTTTTTTTGCCAGTGACCTGTTGGAGTTACCAGAAATTAGCTTTATCTTATCATCCATAATCTCTCCTGTTTTTGGAATATATATAATATAAATAATAAATCTTTTGTAAAGCTTTTTTTACCTTTTTTATGGATATCAATTAAGTTTTTTGTGGAAACCCAAAAAGAATGCAATCCCTTATGCTTCTTGAATTTCTTGCTGTGAGCTAATAATTTCGGAAAAAGTAAATTTTAACCTTACTACTAAAATTGAGTGAAAATAAAAGAATAGTTAAAATAAAAATGAGAAATTATCTAATGATAACCATTTTTCTGGTCTGAGTGTATTGGGAGGTTTTCAATCGATAAAAATATACCCCGCTTGCTACTTCGGCTCCCTTATCATCCTCTCCCTCCCACACAATGGACCAGTGCCCGGATGAAAGTGCTTCATCCAGCAATTTCTTCACCCTTCTTCCGGTGATATCATAGATCTCCAGCTTTACCTGAGCTCTCTCTGGTAGAGAAAATTCAATTTTGGTGGAAGGATTAAAAGGATTAGGATAGTTCTGGTATAAAACGAACTTCTCAGGAAGATTTTCTGGTTTTTTTTCCTCTTTTACTCCAGTGGTTTCAGCCAATATGGTGAAGAAACCATCGCTTAAAACTGAGATGGGGTTATCAGCCTTGCTAGATATCCGGATCAAACAGGAATCAGAGGGAGTGTCGGGAATTGGAGACCAGAGATACTCCGAATCATTGGGTGT
>CAYURP010000041.1:0-23283 GCA_964447175.1 uncultured Ignavibacteria bacterium
AAATTATTTTATACTTATCTTGCCAATGCCGAACAGGGTTCTTTGCAAATTTATTATGGTGAAGTAGATATTACCAATAGACGTTATCCTGATCCTAAAAGACTTACTATCCAAGCTCTTAGAACAAGCCATGATTCACATTCGTATCCTGTTTGCGGTTCAGATTCTACGGACACTACATGGATAGTGTGGGGAGGACATGGTGCAAATGCTTTGTGGTATACAAAAAGCGGCGATAGAAAAAACTGGTCTGCTTTGGACTCGATTGTGGTGGTTCATGCCACCTATCCGATGTTCGAGGCGGATACGTCGGGTGATACTATTTTCATAGTTTATAGAAGTATGAAGGATGTGAAAGATAAGGATTATCAAATATGTTGGGCTAAAAGTAATGACAGAGGTAATACTTGGGATATAGATACCATTGTTTATTCTACTGCAATAGAGGATGTGACAGATGATACTTTAAGAAGGTTATATCTTGCGGATTTTGAAATTGATCCCACTAACACTATTCATCTGGTTTTCTATTGGTGCACTGAAAAACCTATAGATACACCTATATTTGGCGGGAGGGCTGTAGAATCAAGGGGGATGTGGTATGCCCAATGTCGAGTATCAGATTCTGTCTGGTATCACGCTGACGGAGTAACTGTGGCGGGAACAACTGGACATCAGTATATATGTGCGGACAGCGCAGAAAATTTGGCTTTATCAGATACATCGACGGCAAACTACACAGAAGTTAGTCCTTTTGAAATTTTCTGTCCGTTAAAAGGATCGGGTAATTATCCTGGCTGGATTTATATTAGCGGGGGCATTAAATACGATAGAACACTCAATAATATGGATTCGACAGATGCCTGCATTTGGTGGTGGAATGGTTATGACTGGGATAGCACTAATGTTTCAGCTACGGCATCGGGTAACTATAGAATGTATTATGGAAAGGCAGGACTTGGTATAGCTACCACTCATAATAGGGGGGATACCCTTGCTCTTTATACAATTATAGGTGCGAGAGCTGATGTTGCAATGAATACTAATGAATGGTTTGCAGGAGTGATAATCGAATTTGTTTCAAATGATACCACCAGGAGTAGTTGGACAGTAAGAGAGCTTTCAGATGAATCAGCTATCGGACATGGTATGTTGTTTGTTCGTAGGGGTTCAAATCCCAATCATAGAGTAGATATTATTTTCGGTCAATACAAAACTATTGAATATATGACCAACAATACATATGCTTACGGATTGCCCTCTGGTAATGATTGGCGAATCGTAGTAGATGATAATGAAAAAGATAGGGTAACTACGACCAGATGGGGACATTGGAATACAAAAATTCTATGGAAAAATCACAGTCTGGCTCTGCCTGATTCGAATGGTTGGGTCAATAGTTATGTTTACCTGTATCACGATTACCCAAATGCAAATGAACCAGAAAAAAATCCTTTTGAAATATTTTCGGTAAGTCCTGGTGAAAACTCTTTTTGGGAGAGTTTTAATTATCCGATAGGCGGACTTAACTATCGAAATAGATGGAGATGTGATGGGTCTACTGTGGACATAGATATTGTTTCTATGCCTACAGAGCACAGTGTTCATATTTTACAAGGGAATAAGGCTGTATTCTTTAATGAGCCTGCTGTTGAAACATATGGAGCACATTTTGTAGATACGGACTTTCAAAGAGTCGAGATTATAGCAAATATAATGGCGATAGAAGTTGTTTCAAATTCATCTGTTTATCTGGGACTAAAGGACAATACCACCACTTTTAAAACTGGTATCAGAGGTGCTGGAAAGGACTGGAACTTTGCTTATTATAACGGTTCTTGGAATACTGGTGGATCTGCTTACAAGGCTCAGTATTATGAATTCAGATGTATAGTGGATGATGATGGGGTAGATGTCTATATCAACGATTCCCTCTACTGGTCTGACATAAATTATGTTACCAAAATTGATAGTATAACCATTGGAGTAGATGCTGGGAATAGGGCTTATTTTGATTATATCAGGGTGTTTCCCTGGCGATCTAATCCACCAGATTTATACATATTGAGGAATAGCAAAGGAGAACCATAATCCGTTGTTTTGTTTGCATATACACGGCAATAACAGAGTAGAATCACCAAGTATAAACTTCCATCTAATCCACCAAAAAAGCTTTAAAATCGTCCCCAACGAGATTTGAACTCGTGTCGCCGCCGTGAAAGGGCGAAACGACCTACTAAGAAAGACAACAAGTTACAAAATGACGCTGTCGGAAAACTTTCTAAGTCCAGTAGACACAATGAACTAAATCGAAACAATCCGAAATAGACCGAAGAAACGCCCTTTCTGAATTTTGGTTTGTTTTGACTTATTTTAGGCACAAATTTGGCACAAAATTCCTTTCTGTTTTCTTTGAAAATTCCGTAAAATAATCTTGTATTTTTAAATCTATTTATATAAATTTGTAATTGGTGATAAAATATGCCGCTATCTACAAAAGAATATAAAAAGGGATTGAATAAAAGGGAGTCTTTTCTTATATCCTCTTTGGCAAGAGCAGACAAGAATATCTTCACCTTGGCGGATGCGAAAAGAATTGTAAAGAAGAATACAAAAGAATTAATGCATTCGCTGATTGAGAAGAAATGGGTTTTACCACTTAAAAGAGGCCTTTATGTTATTGTCCCTTTAGATGTAGGCGTCAAGGGAGCAGATAGTTTCATAGTCCACAATTTCGTTATCGCTTGTAACCTTGTTAGACCGTATTATATTGGCTTTTGGTCAGCCTTGAATTATCATGGACTGTCTGACCAGATCCCAAGCACCACTTTCATTGCCACCACAGAGGCGAAGAAACCTCTTAAAATCCTCAACAACGATTACCATTTTGTCGGGCTGGAGAGTAGTAAGTTTTTCGGAATCACTCAGGTTGAAATAGAAGGTAGGAAAATCAAGATATCTGATCCAGAGAAGACGATTCTTGATTGTCTTGACCATCCCGAACACGCAGGAGGGATCGATGAGGTAGCAAGATCGATTTATTTTTCTCACGAGGAGTTAGACTTCAGGAAAATTGGGGATTATGCTGACAGAATGGGGAATGTTACGATCCTGAAAAGATTAGGTTATATTCTTGATAAAACAAGCTTGCTGGAGAAATATGAGTTTGTTTTCAAAGGATTTGTGCCCTCAAAGGGGTATCCTGCACTGGACAAGCTATCTCCTAAAAAGGGAAAGCATAATTCGAAATGGGGGCTTCTGATCAACAAAGAAATCAATCCTGAGGGGTGGATGTATTGATCGACAAAAGGGAACTTCTGGAAAAAGCCAGAGAAAGAAATCTCAATCTACAGATGATCGAGAAGGATTATGTATTAGGGTGGCTTTTGTTCAGCATCTCCGGGATTCCTGATTTGGTTTTCAAGGGCGGAACAGCTTTGTCAAAAATATATTTCCCCAAAATCTGGAGATTGTCAGAGGATTTGGATTTTGCGTTTAGTGGACAAGATTTGAATGAAGTTTTTCCTCAGATCCAAGGAGCTCTATCCCGGGTAGAAAAGAAAAGCGGAATCGGATTAAAGATAAAAAGCCAGCATACCAATCCGTTATACCTGCAATTGAAGATACAGTATGATGCCTTGCTTGGAAGGAATTGGGTAAAGTTTGATGTGACCAAGGAACAGACATTGGATAAGATTCGGTTACGTAAGCTCAAACAGGTCTATTCAGATTACCCGAACTTCAGCTTAAAGGTTGAATCGCTTGAGGAGATTTTTGCGGAGAAGCTCAGGGCTCTGATCGAAAGGGAAAAATGCAGGGATTATTATGATGTCTGGCAGCTTCTGAGATTGAAGCCAGATTTAGCAAAGACAAGAAGCCTATTTTTGAAAAAATGTGACGTAAAACAAATCAAATTCAGAGGAACCATTCAATTTTTCCCGGGTGATTTGCTAGACATCCTGGAGCCTTACTGGCAAAGGGAGCTGGGAAGATTGGTGCATCCTTTGTCTGATTTGAATCAGGTCTTAGGAGAGATGAGGGAAAAGCTGGATTTCTTAATGATGTGAGGCTTGGAGTAAGAAGATGGAAATAGTGACCTTTTACGGAGGGTTAGTATTAATCATCTTATTTGTTCTGCGTTTTTCTTTTGCCGATAAGCACGATATCGTGCAAACTCATGAAACAGCTCTCCGTCTTTCGACTGCCGTTACAATGCTCTCTATCTCTTTTATGATAAGCCTTTTCATCGGGATCAAGATACTGATAATGGAGGTTTATGAGTCAAAAGATCTTGAATATGTTCCCCTTGTGATCCTTCACTTAGCCCCATCGTTTCTGGCCCTTTATTCATATATAACCATACCTAAATTCTTTCGACGAAAGTTTGTTGTTAAAGAATCAACCTACCAAGTTGGGATCAAAAACCTTATAGGAGATTTAATCGGCAAGTATTCTTCACAGCTGGGGTTAAGAAAAGATCCTCAAATTTATTTCTCAGCCTACTCGAATATTGCACCCCATGTTTTCGGTAGAAACAGTAACAATGCAAGCATAGTATTTCCTTCGAACTTTGAAGAAATCACAAGAAGGATTCAAGGTCAAGAGTACTGGGCGTCTGGTCCTGTTATAGATTATCTTGTTCTGCACGAGCTTTCCCATATTAAGAACAGAGACTTGGGATTCTTATCTTGGATACATTCATTTGTTCGCTTTTTTTCACCTTGGTGTCTAAGCGTCATTCTGGTTGCAATTATAACACTCGTCTTCGGAAAGGCAACGATCTTTGTTGAGTCATATTATGCATTTTTCTTGGTATTGATTAGCTTTTTCTGCGCTAAGCTGATTTATAGTTCTGCTTCACGAGAAAGAGAATTTTTAGCTGATGCAAGAGCGTCAATTCTCATGTCCAAGAATAAAAGAATTGAGTTGCTTAGTGATGAAAAGGCTGAATGGGGTGGATCAATGTTCGGACGCTTACTTGAGTACTTCCAATTCTTCCCACCCTTTCTGAAGAGAGAACTGTTTGGCATTCGCGGTAGGAAAGGCGTGAATGGAGCTAGTCTTGCGAGCAATAACATTAAATCCATGCTGTACAGAGTGCTAGACCACATAGGAAACCCGAAGCTGAGAAGTTCTGCCCTTAAGCTATATGACTATATTTTTTCTACACATCCGACAGAAAAAGAGAGAGCAAAAGCCTTCAAGTCAAGCGATTACATTGAGAGAGCAACCAAGTTGCCTTCGATAGAGTCCAGTATATGGTTGGGTGTAGGCGCTGCTGGAATTTTTGTTTTCTCTATTTTTTTCATTCTATCGAGTAAGAATTTGGATATCGTGAATCTTGCGAATTTCGGGCCAAGCCTGGTAGGAGATCAGTGGTATGTTCTGATCATTTACGCCATTATAGTCTACTTAGGAGCCACATTTGCAATCCCTCTGAGGAGTTCAATTATGCCGGGTTGGAAAGATAGAGGTTACTATTTAAAGCTTGGATTTCGATACCTGGTGAGTTTCTTGGCTGCAGCAGTTTCGATTCTAATCGTGATATTACCCACTATGTACACTCGATTAGAAATTTTTTTGATCTTTCAAGTGTATGCTATATTTTGGATATTCGCAATTGGTTTCATGATCTCTGTATTAATCGCGGTTTTCCTCACCATGGGAACCGAAGGTGCAGTTTTCAAAAAACAAAATCGCCCGTGGCTTCCTTTGGTGACCATTTCGTGGTCTTGTTTGACCATTGCAGCTGTGTCTTGTGTGGTAATAATAATGTCTAAAACATTGACATGGGTGGATGATAGCGAGATTGCTATTCTGACCATTTTTTTAAGTCTGGCTTTTGGCTTACCATTAATGCTTGGGAGAGAACAGTCTGCTGTAGACTTTAGGGAGAGGTATCTATTCATGGTTATCAAAAAAAAGGTGAAAAAAGTTGAAGAGAAACTCTCAAGGATTTTATTGGTGATGATTTCTCGATTATTGCGAATTACAGGCAGACTGTGTTTACTTGCTGCAGCCATTTTAATATTGGTTAATGCGTTATTAGGATTTATGCCGGAGTTAGATTTGCGATGGATGGGTTTCAGGTTTGTGGATTCTAAAGAACTAATTTTATTCGGTGGTTTGGTGGCAGGAATAGTGTTCTACTTAAATAAGTCTAAGAAGGTAGTTGAACAGAATTTGACGGATTTTTTACACCGACTTTTTTTCTTGTCTTCTATTTTGCCTTTAATTGAAAAAGGCAATATAGAGTGTGAATGTATTGATAAACAGATAAAGAAATACCTGGCGAAAGATCATGGGGTGAAATTGTTTAGAAACGCTGATTTTTCGTGCATGTCTTGTTCTTATTATGGATTCATGACACTTTTCAACTGTGGCTATTCCTTGAATGACGACCCTGAATTGACGAAGTGGGTAATGGGATGTGAAACAGATGTTGGTGGTTTTGCTGATTGGAAGGGAGGAAAACCCCGCCTCTTCTCAACATATAAAGCACTACGAATACTCCAAACGCAGGGGAGGATGGATGTGGTAGATTCAGAATTTCACAGCAAGTGGATAAAGCACTTGCAAGTTCAAAGAGGTGGCTTCAGGTCTCCCTATGCTAAAGAGGCGACATTAGAAAATACTTTCTATGCAATAGTGTCTCTATCGATTTTACAAAGATTAGAATGCATCAACATAGAAGGGATATCCAAATGGATTATGACCGAATGGCAACATAACACAGAAGATCTGCAATCTACATTTTATTTCTTACACTGTCTACATGATATTGACCAACTTTCTCCATCACTAATAGATGAGTTGAGACGGAATTGGCTGTCTCAAAAGATTCCAATGTTGCTTAATATAAGAGTAGACAGGAGTAGTGAAACAGTATACTACTTGGTAAGTATCTACCGAATATTGAAAGGAGAGGAACTAACACTATCTGATAAAGCTTTAGCGAATTTGGGGCACAGAGTTGCAAAGCATCTTAGGTCCATAACAGAATCCTTATAAGACCTAAAGTAATTTTTCTATTTATCATCCCACGATTTGTATCTTTTTACCTTGAAAGACAACTTACTCGCCGCTTTTAGTCCTTCCTCATAAACTCCGCTATCCGGGTAAATGTTTAGAACTGCTGTTTTATAATAACCTCCTTTTCTCAACTCCCTAGCTACAATGTCAGGATATTCTGAGTGACGCACCAGTTGAGATGCGGTTATTTTCTTTCGTCTTTTAAGCTTTTTCTTAGAGTTACCGAACGCGACAGAAAAGAGATCATCTTGTAATATGTATTCTACCGCAGTCCTCTCAATGTTTTTATAGACTGACTTAACGAATTCCTCGAAATTCTCAGGATATTTTTTCATCTGGTATAACAGAATTGGCACGCCAATTTGTCTTTTGTGGAGTTCAACACCAATTCCAAGTATTGGTTTGAACCGGCAGCCAATCACATCTTGATGAATCCCATAAAGTAGAGGTACCTTAAGGTCTCCTTCTGAAGGGGTAATATCGCGGCGTGGGTGGAAATGAATGAAAACCAACTCGTAATTCTTGTTATCCTTTACCATATGTTCATTGAACTGAGGAGTCTGAGTGGACTTTGCACTCTTCATGCCGTCGTTTTCTCCAATAACAATATCAGTGAACCACGCTTGGTTAGAACCTATCCTCTTAATGATATTGAAACCGGTTTCTTTCTTTTCCTTGCGACAAACGTCAGCTGCTTTTAAGGCAGAATTGACAAATTCCTGACTACTGAAAAGCTCCTTTATAAACTTCCCCGACACGATCTCCTTCTCAGTAGCCATATTATCACAAGCCTAGAGTTACTCAACCACCCAAATTAACAACCCATTGATTACCATTTAGTTACAAAGATTTAAAAAGATTTTGTGCAGAAAAATCACGCAGATTAGCAATAAATCTGCGCAAAAAAGGAAATGTTAATATGAGATGCGGATTGAAAGGAGGTGAGAAAAATGTCGGCCAATTTGAAACATTTGTCCATTACCGTCACAGGCAAAGGTGGAGATCCGAATCAAAAGGAAGTCAAACAGATCGATATTGAGCCTGGAACAACGCCAGGAGACGTTCTCCGATCACTAGATCTTAGCGGGTATGTGCTCTCGAGCCGGACAAAAAGTTCTTTCAATGATCGTGAAAATCTGTATCCGCTGGTTCAAGATGGCGAGGATCTGAACGCATCACCAGTCATGAGCGCGGGGGCTTAATGTGTTGGGGGTGGCAGGGGCAAGAACCCCTGCCACCTGAATCATTAACTGCTTTAATAAAAGGAGATTTAAAATGAATCTCAGATTCTTGACCAAGCAGGCGCAGAAAGTCGAGAGAAATGTGCCTTCAAACAACGATATCTGTGTGGTTAGGTGTATGCCCAGGGCATTCTGGGAAAAGCTGGGATGGGAGAGGACAGGGGACACTTATCAAGGATATTACAGGACCCCATTTGGCAGCTTTCAGGGCTACATCGTTCAGCAAGGGAAGGTATTTTGTGTTTACATATTCAACCCACCAGCAGAGGCGAAAAAACATCCGAAGTGGTCGTGTTTTGTCCACACCGGGAACGGCTGGTTTTGGGTGAACCAGAAGAGATTCGCCAAGGACGTTGACGGAGCCATCATGGCAGTTCAGAGGATCATCGAAGATTCCTTCAAAATTGCCAGCTACGCCACAAGGAAAGGAGTGAATTATGCTTAAAATTCGTGATCTTCGGGAGATCAGACGAAGGGTGCATAAAAGTCAAAACTTGTTGGCGGAGGATTTTCAGAATCTGTTCAGGGATCTGAAACAGGCATGCGAAAACCTGGAAAAGGATGAATCCGAAAGGATTTTGACCGAGCTCCTGCGGTGCTCTGAGGAGAAAAGGAACCTGAGCCTTTGTTTGAAGGTACTCGACCATGAAGCGACCGATAAAAAGAGAATCTACGTGGTAGGTTCTCTGTTCTTGAGAGAATGTTCGCACCTTTTGTCTCAAGAAAGATCAAAAAAGGACAAGGAATCCCTCTATTACATCACGGGTGTAGAGCTTGAAGAAACGCTTATTCTGGACAGGGTATTCGCCCCTCAGCTCAGCAAGCAATCAGGTTTTTATGTGCTAGCCGATCAAACATCTTCTCAAAAAATCCTATCAGAACTGGACAATTACGGCCATGGCCTTTATGCGTGGTTCCACAATCATACAGCAGAGGGTGAAGCAGCGACAAAACCTTCTCCCACTGACATGAAAACGCAGGAGAGATTGGAGAGAGGTGGGTATAAAGCCATAGGTGGCATATTCTCCGAAGACGGGTTCCTGAGATTCTTCTCAACAACAAACGATTTCAAAATCCTCGTTTTTGGGAAAGGAGTGAAGAAGATCAATGAATTCCTTTTCAAGATCGAAGAAATTCAAAAAGTATAAGTGCCCAGAACTCAAGCCCAATCATCCAGCAGAGACTCCTGTAACCGGCAGACAGGAAGGAATCGCTGGGTTCGAACAGCCTCAGCTAAAGAAATTGACAGTGAACTTGATAGGCGGTGGAGGTATCGGTGGCGAAGTGGGAGAGGGCCTGGTTCGAAAAGGCGTCGGAAAGATCAGAATATTTGACAATGACATCGTCGAGCTCTCCAACCTTAATAGGCAGCTGTTCTTCAAGGAGGATCTATACAAGCCCAAAGCATTTCAGCTGGCAAAAAACCTGGCAGCCAGCGGATTTCTTGGTGCCGAGATCATTGGTTACCACTTTTCATTTCAAGAGGCTGTCGAACTGAATCTTGACCTGGATTGTGGTGTTGTAATCTGCGGTGTGGACAACGATGAAACCAGGTCCTTCGTCTCTGAATTTTATTATTCCCTTGGAATACCGGTCATTTTCATAGGCACTTCCCGGGATGCGAACCAGGGATACGTTTTTGTACAGGAGCCTAAACATGCCTGTTTTGGGTGTGCATTCCCCAATGCAGTAGGAAGTTCCGAAGAAGCGGTTCGCTGTACACCTTCATCAAAGGATATCTTAAAAGTGGTCGCAGGATTCGCGCTGACAGCTGTGGATTCCCTTGTCATGAAACGAAGGAGAAGAGAGTGGAACTTCAGGCAGATATTCTTGAACGGTGTGCTGGGAGACAAGGTGATGTGGATTCAGAAGAGATCCAATTGCTTGATATGTAATACAAGCGAAAAATGCCAAGAATATCAAGGAGCGAAAAATGGACATAGATGAATTCTTGGAAAAGCTCACAGGCAATGATCTCCTTAAGAAGCACACAAAAGTCGAGAGATTGAAGCTTGACAAGAATCCTGGTGGGCTGGCGAAGATCACGATGTACGCTACAAGATTGGACGAGCATGGAACCGAAGAAAGACTCTCTTATGTTCAGGATAGTATACTTTCATGCGGTCATGTTGGTCCGGTGGCAGCTGTTTGCGGATGTGGGGCAGCAACTACTTTTTGCAAAATATGCTCATCATCTTCTGACAATAGATGTTCGGTTTGCTCAGAGGTTATGTGTGAAGTTTGTAGAGCAAAATCCCTGTTTCACAACAAGGCAAAGTACCACAAAAAATGCAAATGGAAATTTATTCTCAGCAGGATGTTCAAGAGATGAAATTCATTCTTGTGTTGGTAGCAATGGCTTTCATTTTAGGCTTGAGGCCAACCTTGTCCCTGATCATTGGTGGATTCATCGGGTATATGATGGGGCATCTCTTTGTCCTTTCCGGAACGGGCAGGTGGGTGATCCCTGTATTGACATTAGTCACGGCCCTTGCCCTTTCCGGGAGGATCAGAAAACTAATAGATGATTTGTTTTTCTAATGAATATTCAGACCATTGAACAGATCGAGCATTACGCTGACCTTTTAGGTAGGGAGGATCCTGCTGTTCAGAAAGGATTACAGAGGGTAGCTTTGAATCCTAATGACATTCCTAATGTGAGGGATCAGTTTCTGCTGATGCTTCAGAAGAGAGGATTTGATATAAGTGACCTCCCGGCTTTTAATATCAGGCCAGTCGAGGCTGGAAACGACTCCGTGACCTTGGGCAATGTCGTTGCGGGAAGTAAAATTGGCGGAGAAGTCGCAATAAGCACTTCATCGTTTCGAACACCTGTTCTGTTGGCTGGTGTGACAGGTTCAGGCAAGACAACGCTTATGATGAGATTGGCTGAACAGCTTCAGCATGTTGGTATAGTGATGGGTTTTTTTGACTACCAGGATGAATACGTTAAGCTCTACCCTGTATTCCCCAAAGGAACTTTGATGCCGTTACGTCCTGATCAGGACAAAGACAATCCCTTTGAACCTTCCACCGGAATGTCAGTTGAGGAGTGGATCGAGAGGCTCATCAGAATGTTCAGGGAATTTTTCTATTTGAGAGATGGGAGTTGTAACCTGCTTCGAAGCATTTCATACAATGTCTACAAAGCACTTGGATGGTTTGACGGAAGGGGTGGAAGATATCCTAATGTCAACGATGTGATCAGCGCACTTCAGGCCATGGAGTTCAAAGCGGGAACGAGGCAATCAGGCTACTTAGAGACCTTGATAAACAGATTCAGCGGCTTGGGTCCTCTTCTCAAGACCTTCGACTGCGAAAAGGGGTATCCGATAGAAAAGCTCTTCGAAAGATCAGTGATATTCAGGCTCGGCGGATTGAGCGACGATCTAAGGCTGCTTTACACCAATCTCAAAATCGAAAGGCTCTGTTCCTATCAGGAGAAGCATGCTAACTCCGACAGATTGCAGTATCTGTTGATCATTGAGGAGGCAAGCAAATTCTGTGCACCGAAATTGGAGATGAGGACAGATCTGGTTGAGCCGAGCATTTTCACCTTAACCAGGACCATAAGGAAAAGAGGTGCGTCCCTCGTTTTCATCGAGCAAGTTCCCTCAAGCCTACCTTACCAGTTGCTTGGAAACGTAAACACGAAGATCGTTCTCAGATTAGCCGACACCCGGTCCATATACAAGATCGCAGAGCTCATGGTTCTTAATGAGAAGCAGGCAGAACAGATCCCCGTCCTCCCGTTTAGGCAAGGAATTTTACAGTCGCTCGAATATCCCAAGCCGATCATGTTTCAGATACCGGAAACCAGGTATGATCCCGTCAGTGAAGAGCAGGTGCAGAAAATAAGTGAAGAAATACTGGCCACGCTGAAGTACGTTCCAAGCAACCAGGATGGCGTGAAGATAGAAGTAATGGATCTGGCCGAAAGCAAAGATCAGAAGAGGGGCTGGGTCAAGGTCGAGGATCCCCACAAGAACTTACTTGTGGATATTAAAGGTCATCCATACGACGGATTGAGCGAGAGAAGGCAAAGGCTCGGTGACTGGAGTCCCTGGTATATGGGTAAGGTCGTCAATGAATTGGAGCAAATCGGCTTCATCAAGAAACCTGTTTCTGTCAGCTTTGGAGGTCGGGGAAACCCTAAGAAGATGCTGATGCTCACAGAAAAGGGGGCAAAATTCGTCCACGTTGAATATGAATCCACTCAGCTCAAGGGCAAGGGCTCTGACGAACATAAATTCCTCCAGAACATCCTTGCAGACCGTCTCCAGAATAGAAATAAAAATGCCTTTGTGGAGTATTGCCTTAACGGAAAATCCGCAGATGTGGTCATTTTGGATGATGCCGGGAAATACCATGCACTGGAGATAGAACTCGACCCGACCAATCCGCATGTAATGGAGAACGTCAAGCGTGACCTGGAATCCTTCGCCACCTGCACAGTCATCAGCCGGAATCAGCAGGCCCAAAACGAGATCAAATCCAAGGTTTACAAGGAGATATCATTCCAGGATTACCCCAGAGTCAAGTTTGAGCTATTAAAGAACTTCATGAGTTGAGGAGTTGAGTGAGCATGTTTGGTTCGTTCTATTACACACCGTTCGGTCCCAAACTTCGGTTCGTGAGACCCTTTACAGAATCTCGTTACGCTCGCACGTATGTGGGCGGAGCCTCAACCTTCCCCTGCAAGAAAACCGGAGAAATGGTTGACTTGTCCGATTGTGTGAATTGCCAGGAATATAGAGTTTTCGATGAAGAAGATGATCTGAGATCCTGTCAGTACAAGTCCCCGGAACAGCTGGAGTCTGAGAGGGAAAACCGGAGAAAAACCGAGGAACAGATAAAGAGAAACGTAGAACTCCACAGGCAGACGCAGGAGGAAATGGAACAGATGCTAGAAAAGAGAAGAAATGAGTTGGAGACTGAAACAGAAGATGAGCACGGGTCAGTAATAGATGAGGAATTCGAAGAAATGCAGAAGGAAAGGGAAGAATACATAGCAATGAATTCAGACGAGGAGAATGAAGAAGAAGATGATGATCAGGACAATGAAGATAAGGATGAAGAGGAGATCGATGACAATAGTGATGATGATGAAGATGAGTCATTTGATCAAGACTGGCTATACGATTAGGTAGAAATGCGGGATGTATATTTGGGATTAGATTAAATCGAATTAAATGAATAAATAAATAAAGTGAATAAAATGAAAGGAAATTGGAGTGACAATTAGCAATGCACGCAGTTCCCTGTGCGACTCGCTTATGCGGATGACGTTTTCAATATGAATTATATAAGCGGTACCTATTTAATAGAGTTCCTTGAAAAATAATGAGTTAGGTGTAAAAATAAAGATTTGAGTAAAAGAATAAGTAAAATACATGATTGATATAAATTTATCAAGTCACTTAACATTGGGAAGAAATTACTCAGACTTGGAGGACATCGATGGAGAAATATTTGACAATCGAGGAACTTTGTGATATCTTACAGGTCAAGAAACACTATATCTATGCCCTGACCAGTCAGAAAAAGATCCCTTTCTTGAAGCTCGGCCGATTCATCAGATTCGAAAGGGACAAGATTGAACAATGGATAAAGGATAAAGCTCAGGAACCAGAGGATATCGAAAAGATAAAAGCTTCTGTATTGTAAGATGGCTAGAATTTTCAAGAGAAATAAAGTCTGGTACCTCGATTATCATTACAAAGGGAAAAGATGTCGGAAAAGAATCAGCAAATCCAAGAGGATTGCTGAGATTGCCCTGAGTGATGTTGAGGTGAGAATCGATCGGGAAGAGATCGGTCTGGCAGCTACAAGGAACATTACATTCAAAGAGCTTGCTGATGAGTATCTCGAATACTCCCGGGTCAATAAATCTGAAAGGTCATACGAGAGAGACGTTCTGATCCTAAAGAAGCATGCTTTATCTTATTTCGGAGAAATGATAGTGAAGGAGATAACTCCGAAAATGATAGAAGCCTATATTATTGAAAGGTCGTCCGAGGTCAAAGAGTCTACTGTGAACAGAGAGCTAAACACGATTTTCAACTTATTCAATAAGGCTGTCAAATGGGGTTATAACCGGGAAAGCCCTTGTAAAGCAATAAAAAAACTAAAAGAGAAAAGATCGGTTGTTCCGAAATTTCTCTCGTCCGAAGAGATCACCAGGATTCTTGCAGCCTCTCCAGCAAAGCTCTACGCTCTCGTGTATCTCGCTATTTATACCGGAAGTCGCCAGAGCGAGCTGTTTAATCTGGAGTGGTCTGACATTGATTTTGAGAGAAAACAGATCATTATCCAGAACAAAGAAGACTGGCATACGAAAAGCTACAGATGCCGGGTCATTCCCATAAATGACAGAATAATTGATGTACTCATACAACAGAGAAGAGTGTCTCAAGGTGGATATGTATTTTGTCAGGAAGACGGAGAAAAGCTCAACAAGGATAAGATAAGGAGAACATTTGAAAAAGCCATGAAAAAAGCAGGTATTTCCAGTACTGATTTCAAGATATTAAGGCATACTTATGCATCCCATCTGGTAATGAGAGGTGTGGATATAAGAACTGTGCAGAAACTTCTTGGACACCACAGCATAAGAATGACAGAGAAATACAGCCACTTGGCTCCCGACCACCTTCAATCAGTTGCAAATCATCTCGATTTTGAAAAAGGGACATTAACTTTTAGGCACAAAATAGGCACAAATCGAATTTCTTTAATTCCTGAATCCCCGCAAATCCTTGATATACAAAAGCGTCCCCAACGAGATTTGAACTCGTGTCGCCGCCGTGAAAGGGCGGTGTCCTAGGCCGGGCTAGACGATGGGGACGTTCATGGTTCACGGAAAACAGCTAACTGCTAACAGTTATTCTTTCCACTGTTTTCTCTGGACTGTTTACTATTAACTAACCTGCGCGCCTAGAGGGATTCGAACCCCCAACCCTCTGATCCGAAGTCAGATGCTCTATCCAGTTGAGCTATAGGCGCAATATTTTATCCTTGTCAAATATAAAAGTGCATTTTCCCTAAGTCAACTAAAAATTGGATGTTATAAAAAACAACTCTTTTTTTAAAATGGTCTCTTTAAGAGTAAATCCTTATCTTAATCCTGGAATCAGTATCGCTTAAATACGTGTAAATATTTACATTTAGAGGCGTTATTTTTAGAAAATGTTTCCTTTGCTCTTTAGTATAACCGTGAGGGAAAAGTTTAAATAGCTTAATTTGGTAGTATTTTTTGAATGAAATTAGCTCTTTACTTCAAATGGGAGCTATTCTTCAACTTTGCCTTGGGTAAAAAATTGACTGCACCGCTTAAAGTTCACTTTTTAGGATACTAAAAAGACCCGAAAAATCTGATAAAGGGGGGAAATTTTTATAAAAAAGTTATTTACAAATTGAGATTTTTTATTATATTAAACAACAGGTAATCTACGATAAAAAGCTTTTTTTAATAGATAAAAAATTTTCGTTTAACCATAAGATTCGGAGGTCACTATGACCAGATGTCAGATTTTGAATTTGGCATTCTTGATTTATGCTTTGATATTCTGGGCTTTGCCCGTCTGGGCTGGCACGATTGCGGATGATGTTTGGGTCCAGACGTATAATGGACCGGGGAATTCACATGATGCAGCTTGTGCCGTGGCAGTTGACGATGCGGGTAATGTATACGTTACCGGCCAGAGTGAGGGAGATGGGACCGACTGGGATTATGCTACCATTAAGTATTATCCATATGGAGATACTTCCTGGGTGAGAAGATACGATGGGCCGGCAAATGGACCGGATATAGCTCTGGCCATGGCAATAGACGGCTCTGGCAACGTCTATGTTACAGGACACAGTAGGGGCAGCGGAGGCAATGCTGACTATCTCACCATAAAATACTATGCCAACGGGGATACTGCCTGGGTTAGAAGATACGATGGGCCCACAGGCTCAACTGATGCTGCTTATGGTATAGCAGTAGACTTTGCTGGGAATGTCTATGTTACCGGAGGTAGTCAGGGCACGGGAACCGATTATGATTATGCTACCATCAAGTATAATCCAGACGGCGACCAGGTCTGGGTAGCCGGGTATAACGGACCCGCAAACAGCAGTGACAAAGCATATTCTGTAGCCGTGGATGATGCAGGTAACGTATATGTGAGCGGCATGAGTAATGGGATCAGCACCGGCTCCGATTATGCCACGATTAAATATGACTCCGATGGAAATGAGTTGTGGGCTAAAAGATACGATGAACCTGAGGGCGGAGGTGATATTACCTATTCCATGATTCTTGATGATTCAGCCAATGTCTACGTGACCGGTTCATGTTTCGACAGTGAAACCTTGACCAAATATGCATCTGTGAAATACGACTCCAGCGGCACTGAAATCTGGTCAAAAACATATAAGGGCGAACTGACTATATCCCCTGGAGGAACCGCTCTGGCCATAGCCACAGATGGTTCAGGCAATGTTTGGGTGACCGGGTGGATGCGTAACAGTGGAACGCTCTTTGACTACGCTACAGTAAAGTATGATCCTGATGGTAACCAACTCTGGGATGTTACATATCATTCCTGGGCGGATGGCTGTGATGGAACCGAAGCCATCGCTGCTGATAACAATGGCAATGCGTATGTAACGGGATGGAGTGATGATGTCGGTTTGATAGCTGATGATTACGCTACTGTAAAGTATGATGCCGAAGGTAACCAGGAATGGGTGGCCAGATATAATGGGCAGGCTAACTCACAGGATGCTGGCCTGGCTATAACAACAGATGACTCCGGCAATGTCTATGTTACTGGAAAAGCTACTGGCACTACATCAGGATTTGATTATGTTACCATCAAATATGTTCAGATTGAGGGCACAAGAGGAGACGCTAACGGAGACGAGGAGGTAACCATAGCAGATGCGGTGTTTCTGATTAATTACTTATTTAAGAATGGTCCTGCCCCTGATCCGATTCAGGCTGGAGATGCCAACAGCGATGATAAAATTGATATTGTTGATGTGGTATATCTGGTAAATTATCTTTTTAAAAATGGTCCCCCACCCTGTTGATAAAAAGAGTGATCCTCAATGTGGATTTTTGTAAAATAATAGAATTTAACTAAACCAAACTATAGAATCTGTCTTTAATTCCATAGAGGGAGATAGGACTACCCACTTCACTATTTTCCATAAGTCATTTATTTTCAATAAAATAAAGGAGGGGATATTTTTTGCTAAAATCTTAAAATTTCCCTTGACAACTGAACAAATGTGCAGTATATTACGATAGAGAAAATAAGGCTTATAATTCTTTTTGAACCTTTAATGAAAGGAGGGGTTTAAATGAGAATATCTAATCTGGTTAAATATGGTATTCCACCCTTGGTAGTGAAATCCTGGGAGAAAAATCAGGGGGAACTGCTTTTGCCTCTTCAGATCCAGGCACTTAAAGATTATAAGATCCTGGAAGGGAAAAGTCTGGTGATTTGCGCTCCCACCTCATCGGGCAAGACCTTCTGCGGAGAATTAGCAGCTGTGGTCAATCTTTTTCACCGCAAAAAGGTGATCTATCTGGTGCCATTGAAATCCATTGCCGAGGAGAAGTTTTCAGATTTCAGTCGGAAATATTCGAATCTGGGAATTAAGGTTATCATCTCCACCCGAGATAGAAAGGAATTTGATTCTAATCTGGAGAAAGGCGATTTTGATCTGGCCATTGTTATCTATGAAAAATTCAACCAGCTTTTGATTAAAAATTTGGACATTCTCTGTATGGTTAGTCTGATCGTTGTGGATGAACTTCAGATGATCGGTGATTTATCTCGTGGGGCCAGCCTGGAATTGGCTTTAACCAAGATTCTTTGCTCTAAATACCATCCCCAGATCTTAGGGCTCTCTGCTGTTTTAAAGGATGCAGAATTTTTGTCCTCTTGGCTGGATGCGGAATTGCTAATCGAGAAGTCTAGGCCAGTTGAGCTTTTGCAAGGAATATTGCTTGAGGGAAGATTTGTTTACCGCAAATACAATTCTCAAGAGGAGGGGGAGGAAAACTTAGTAGATTTGACCTCTGAACAACCTCAGGAGGTTCTGTTCTCCAATCTGGAGAAGTTAATTCAAAAGGGGGAACAGGTATTGGTTTTTTTAAAGAGTAAATTAGAATCTGAAACATGCGCCCAGATATTTGCTGAAAGTGCAAAACTTCCTCCCGCTACTTCCGCTATGGAGGAATTGAATGAACTGGAGCCCACCACCTTGATGGAGAAGTTGATCCTCTGTTTGAATTCAGGAGTGGCTTTTCATAATGCTGATTTATCGCTGGACGAGAGAAGGTTAATCGAGGATTTCTACCTGAGAGGTGAGATCCGAGTGATTTTTTCCACAACCACTTTGGCCATGGGTGTAAATCTACCTGCCAAAACCGTTTTTATTGAGGCTCAGAAATATATGGTGGGCGAATATTCGAATAAAGGGGTGCTTACTCCTATTTCCTGGGCAGAATATGAGAATATGTCAGGTAGAGCGGGGAGGTATAAGCTGGAAAAGGATTTCGGAAGATCTATTATCCTGGCTTACGATCAATTCCATTTCGATTCCCTGTGGGAGGAATATGTGGAGGGTAAAGAGGAAAAACTCCTGCCAGCATTAGCTCAGATTGAAATGGACTACTTAATCCTTGACTTTATCGCCTCTGGTTCAGCTAAAAGTTTAACTGAGCTTGAGAATCTAATTCCCTCTACTTTAAGCCATAGACTTGATTTTAGATTTCAAAAGTCAATAGGGGAAAGGGTTGAAAGACTGGTTGATCTTAAGATCCTCTTTAAAGAAGGAAAAGATTTGCTCGTTTCAACTGAATTAGGTAAGACTATAGCTATCAAGGGGATCTCCATCCTGACTGCTCTGGATATTATAAACAAATTGAATGGAGAAAAGGATTTGGACCAACTCTCCTGGTTTTTTGATCTGCTTGACACAGCTGATGGTAAAGACATCTATGTAAATCTCTCTTTCGCAGAAATCCAAAACAAAGTTTATGAGAGGGAGCTAAGAAGAAGAGTACAACAAAAAAGCATCTCCAATCAAAAAGTAAAAGCTTTACTCGGAAACGGATTAAGTTTTACATATATGCAGCAGAGGAAGGTTAAGCTCTGTTTACTCTTTTCCGATTGGATTTCCTCTATGACCACTTTGGAACTGGAGCAAAGATACAATTTGAGATCAGGATATATTAACCAGGCTGCCCAGCAGATGAGCTGGCTTCTGGATAGCGCTTTGGGCTTAGCCCGAGTATTGAATAAAGATCAGAATCTGATCCATTTTTTAAAAAGACTCTGTTTAGAAGTTCAATTTGGCGTTGGTGGAGACGGTTTAAGCCTTGCTCAATTAAGGCTTCGAGGTTTGGGAAGGGATTTCATCTGGAAGCTTGTGAAAGCAGGCCTTTTTTCCCCTGAAAAGATTAAGAGCACAAAGATGAATGATTTAGAAAAGTTAATCCCTGAATCCCACGCTAAGAGGCTAAAAGATGCTCTTGATAAACGTAAAGGTGGAAAAGGGAAAAGTTTTTTCCAGTTTAATAAAAGAGCTTTCCCCCAAATACTATTTGAGGGAACGCCTGTCAGGGATAGATTTCTAATTTTATTGGATGGTCAAAGGATTACCCTTTCAGCCAAAAGCTTCGGTTATCTTGTGAAATTAGCCTGGGCGACATTTGCAAAAGAAGGAGGGTGGTTGCATAAACTGGATCTGGAGTCCGGGGATAACCAGGCTAAATATATTTATAGGCTGAAACGGGAACTGAGTCCATTTCTCAATAAAGAGAAGATCCTAATCCAGAATAACAGATTGGGCTTCTACAGATTGAATATCCCCAAGGGGAAAATAGAGTTTAATTTCAAGAATCTTAATCAGCATCCGGATGCGGATCTAAGAAATATCTTGAGTTTTTTTGAAAAAGATAAGAAAGTAATAGCGGAATGCGGTACATAACAGGAGAGACGGGCATAACACGTTATAGCGTATTGGGTATCGCAGGTCATTCTGGTCTTTGCTTTGTGACAATAGATGCAACTTATTCCATTGTTTCTGATTTCAGAAAAAAATATTAAAAAAAATCCCCCGAGCATTTAGTTCAGGGGATTAAAATTCTAAATTTTTGTTTATTACTTGGCTGTTTTAAACTTGATTTGTCCCATTTTATTATCCCAGAGGGGAACAATGTCTTTTATGGTCTCAGTCACCAGCTTCAGGCTATTGGAGGGTTTAATAAAGGTGGTATCAATGCTTACTCCACCCATCTTGGCATCCTTTTTCAAGGTGAAATACACGTATGCTACGTTACCCTGTCCCGGGTTCAAAGCAGGGGTTTTGCCTGAAAGGTCTGCGATAAGGCCAATGAGGACAGTCTGATTCACAGTATCAATTAAAGCTGATTTCAGCTGAAAATAATCCACTCTGGTTTTGGTGAAGCTCACCGAATCGCAATAGATGGGAGTTTTGCCATCGCCGAATCTCAAGGGTATGGTCATGGCGGCTAACTTCTCATCGTTGAAAAGGGTAACTGTGGCCATAGCTTTGTGATCCTTTTTGTCCTGTTCAACGGTTATCCGACAGGTATCCGGCTTACCAAAATTATCCTCATAGGGAAGTTTAACCTTTGATTGCTCATCCTTTGCAGCCTTTGCAGCAAAAGCCACGGAAGATGTTAACACAAAACAGAACAGGATAAAGAAAATGAATAAATTGCGCTTCATCTTTTTTCCTCCTTAATGATGTTAATTTTCATCAAGTTAGCAATAGCTCATAAAATTAAGCTCTATCTTTAAACCTTCACCTCCTTTTTTTGTTTTAAGATTTTCAGATATTTATTCGACATTTTACAGGTTTCCTTAACAGGTTTTGTGGGATAAAGTTCTTCTTAAGGTTTTATATAGTTTCTCTCATAGCACAATATTCCCCACACATTCCACACTTTTTGTAGTCTCCGTTAACTTTCCCTCTTTTTTCCCTTGCTTTTTCCGGGTCCAAACTCAAAGAAATCACTTTGTCCCAGTTAAAAACCTTGCGAGCTCTGGAGATCTCCTCATCCAGTTTTTCCGCTTTATATACACCTTTAGCTAAATCAGCGGCATGAGCAGCTATTCTGGAGGCGATTACTCCGTCCCTGACATCCTGGAGATCAGGCAGGGTCAGATGTTCGGAGGGGGTAACATAGCAGAGGAAATCTGCGCCCGCTGCCCCGGCTATTGCCCCTCCTATGGCTGATACGATATGGTCATATCCTGGAGCACAATCTATGACCAGAGGACCCAGAACATAAAAGGGGGCTTCATCACAAAGCTTTTTCTCCAACAGGACATTAGCCTCCACCTCATGGATGGGAATATGGCCTGGCCCTTCCACCATGGCCTGTACACCTTTTCCCCTTGCCCTTTGAACCAGCTCTCCCAAAACCAGAAGCTCCTCCACCTGGGTTCTGTCAGTGGAATCCGAGACAGAGCCGGGTCTTAATCCATCTCCCAGACTTAAAGTCACATTATACTCTTTAGCCATATCCAAAAGTTTATCATACTCTTCATACAATGGATTTTCTTTTTTATTATGCTTCATCCAGCGGTATAAAAAGGAGCCGCCCCGGCTCACAATTCCGGTTAATCTTTTCTTCCCTTCTATGACCGGCAGAGCTCTTAAGGTCAAACCGCAATGGACGGTGATGAAATCCACTCCGCTTTCAATATGGTCTTGGATTACATCGAAAAGCTCATCTGGAGTCATCTCCTCTAAGGATTTTCCCCTTTTTGCCAGATTGCAAACCGCTTCATAGATGGGAACGGTTCCCAGAGGAATAGATGTTTTCTTTAGCATCTGAAGTCTTAAACTCCTGATATCTCCCCCGGTAGAGAGGTCCATAACCGCATCTGCTCCATGTTTTATGGCTATCTCAAGTTTTTTCAGCTCCATTTTGAAATCGACAAAATCAGGTGAGGTTCCCAGATTGGCATTTATCTTGGTACGGAGCCCTTTTCCCACAGCAATTGGTCTTATGTGGGGGTGAGCCTTGTTTTTCAGAATGACTATCCTACCCTTGTCTATTTCCTCTTTCAGAAGCTCCAATGAGATGTTCTCATCCCGGGCAACTTTTCTCAGATCCTGATCCATTGAATTGAATTTACTTTTTTTATTGATTTTTGATAATTTATCTACAGCCTGTGACATATGATTAATCCTTTTAGCTTAACAAATTAGAACGCTTTTGTCAAGGATTTATTTGTAGATTTCCGAAAAAGTCCCTCTGGCGTAAACCAGTCCGTAGGTCAGGTGCCGTGTGCACCTGACACCGAAAGAATTCAGGAGCATATAGCTCTTGACCTACACGCTGGTCAAAACACATTTTTTCAGAGTTATCTTATAAAGCGCTTGACAAGCTTGTATAAATGCTTACACTTACAATATAATAAAATAGGTTTTCCCAGAGGACGGGTTAGAAGCAATATAACTCAGGATGTCTCGGATTGGTGAATGATGGGTGCAGGTGATTCAAAGATAATCGAAAAATGTGGCAGCTGGCCCACAGCAGAGCTGTGGGGCACCCCGACATCCCCATCGATTCCCTTTGAGGTGATCACAGAGGTATTTATGGCGATCCGTATAAGACACCGAGATATGATGAATGCGCCAATCTCAAGATCGATTCCGACACAACAGCATGATTCTGGAAGGTTAAGACTGAAAAGATGCCATTTTCAAAGGCGTCTTATACGGCACTTGAACCCTGTTGCGGTGTTATGGGGATCAATATAATAGATGTTAGCCAGCTAAACCAACATTCATCCAAGTAAAACTGATGAGGAAAAAAATGACACAATATCAACCAATTGCACCATTTGACTGGTTCGCGAATCAATTCACATACGATAATCGAAAGGAATTTATCGAACAAATCAGCCCTCATCTTAGATCGCTTTTGAAACCAGGGGATAACGTATTGGATCTGTGTTGTGGTGCT